>CAZRSF010000031.1:0-67012 GCA_964602655.1 uncultured Candidatus Moduliflexus sp. | reverse complement strand
CGTATAACTTCTTAATGGACGGGTTTTCATGCGATTTGCGAATCGCTTTTTCCTCATCCACCTGATAGATCGACTTCATGCGCTGTTCCACCGTTTCGCCGCGATCTTCGCTGAACGGCTGCCCGCCGCCGTTGATACAGCCGCCGGGACACGCCATAATTTCGATCACGTGATAATTCGATTTGCCTTCCCGGACGCGTTGCAGAATCGTTCGGGCATTGCCGAGACCCGACGCCGCCGCGACATTGATGATGGTGCCGTTCAAATCGATCGAGGTTTCGCGCACGCCTTGCATCCCGCGCACTGCCGTGAAATTGACATCCTTAAGTTCCTGGCCGGTCGCCCATTCGTACGCCGTGCGCAGCGCCGCTTCCAACACGCCGCCGGTCGCGCCGAAAATGACCGCCGCGCCGGTGGATTCACCCAGCGGATTGTCGAACTCTTCCTCTTCGATATAGCGCAAGTCAATCCCGGCTTCCTTGAACATTTTCGCCAATTCGCGGGTCGTCAGCGCAAGATCGACGTCGCGCGCGCCGCTGGAACAATGTTCCGGTCGCGCCGCTTCGTATTTTTTCGCGATGCATGGCATGAACGACACCACTTTCATCTCTTCCGGCTTGACGCCGAGCTTCTGCGCGTAATACGTCTTCGCCATCGTGCCGAGCATCTGCTGCGGCGATTTGCAGGTCGAAGGGATATGCTTCAAATCCGGGAACTGGTATTCGAAAAAGTTGATCCAGGCCGGGCAGCACGACGTCAGAATCGGCAGATTGTCGTTCTTTTTCACGCGCTCCAGAATTTCATGCGCTTCTTCCATGATAGTCAAATCCGCGCCGAAATCGGTATCGAACACCGCGTCGAATCCAAGTTTACGCAAGCCGGCAGCCAGTTTGCGCGTCACGATTTCCCCGGCAGGCAGGCCGAATTCTTCGCCGATAGCGACGCGCACCGCCGGAGCGACCTGCGCGACCGACACTTTGGCGTCGAAAATCGCGCGCCACGCCTGATGAATAGACCCAACGCCGAACAATGCGCCGGTCGGGCAGACGCTGACGCATTGCCCGCAATAGGTGCAGATCGAATCTTTCAGCGGTTTCATCTCCGCCGGGCCGACAACGGCGTCGAAGCCGCGCCCGAACCCGGTCAACACGCCGACCGTCTGCACGTCATTGCACATGGTTTCGCAGCGGCGGCACATGATGCACTTATCCGGATCGCGCTTCAATGCCTTGCTGCTGGTATCAACTTCATACGACGATTGCGCGCCGCCCTGATACGGTTTCCGGTTGATGCCGAATTCCTGCGCCAACGTCTGCAATTCGCAGTTCGTGGATTTGTAGCAGACGAGGCAGTCGAACGGATGATCCGACAGCAGCAGCTCCAAAATTTTGCGCCGAGCGCGAAGCACCCGCCGCGAATTCGTCGTAATTTTCATCCCTTCCGCCACCGGCGTGGCGCAGGACGGCGCTAAATTCCGGCGTCCTTCCACCTCGACCACGCAGATGCGGCAGGAGGCGACTTTGTTGACCATTTTGAACTCGCTCAAGTCCAAATAACACAAAGTCGGAATGTGAATATGCACCTGTTTCGCCGCGTCTAAAATCGTCGTCCCCGGCTCGACAGCAATTGTTTGATTATCTATCGTGATGTTTACCATATCTATCTACCTTTGTTTTCCCCAGTCGTTAAAAGCGACGAATCCCCCTCTGGGAGCAGGCTGTTACGTCCTCGTGAACCACTGTCATTGCGAGCGCTTTTCAGCGAAGCAATCTCGCGAATATCACCGGATGGCTTCGTCGTTATCGCTCCTCGCCATGACAGGCATCTTGAGGAGAACGTCACAGCCCTGCCTCCCAGGAGGGAAGGCTTCGAAAAGAATCGAATGTCTAATGTTTGATAATCGCCTTGAATTTACATTTCGCCATACATGCGCCGCATTTGATGCATTTGCTCTGATCGATCTCATGCACTTTCTTCGGCGAACCGGCGATGCAATTCACCGGACAGACTCTGGCGCAGGCCGTACAGCCGATACACGCATCCGCCACGATCTCATACTTCAGCAATTTCTGACACGCGCCCGCCGGACAGCGTTTTTCATGAACATGCGCGTTGTATTCGTCCATAAAATACTTCATGGTGCTGAGCACCGGATTCGGCGCGGTCTGGCCGAGGCCGCAGAGCGACGTATCTTTGATGATGGTGGAGAGTTCCTGCAATTCCGCCAAATCCTCCTCCGTGCCGCGTCCTTCGGTAATCTCAGTCAGAATTTCATGCAGGCGTTTATTGCCGATGCGGCACGGCGTGCATTTGCCGCACGATTCGTCCACCGTGAATTCTAAATAATATTTGGCGATGTTGACCATGCAGTCTTTTTCGCTCAAGACAATCATGCCGCCGGAGCCCATCATCGAGCCAATCGCCGTCAACGATTGATAATCAATCGGCGTATCGAGGAATTGTTTCGGAATGCAGCCGCCGGAGGGCCCGCCGGTCTGCACCGCTTTGAATTCGCCGCCTTTGACGCCGCCGCCGATTTCATAAATAATCTCACGCAAGACCGTCCCCATCGGCACTTCCACAAGCCCGACGTTATTGATTTGCCCGGCTAAGGCAAAGACTTTCGTCCCTTTCGATTTTTCTGTTCCGATGGCGCTATACCATTCCGCGCCGTTTAAAATAATCTGCGGGATATTGGCCAACGTTTCCACGTTATTGACATTGGTCGGCTTTTCCCAGACGCCCGAGATGGACGGGAACGGCGGTTTGGTGGTCGGCTCGCCGCGCGTCCCTTCGATGGAATGAATCAGCGCCGTTTCTTCGCCGCAGACGAACGCGCCGGCGCCTAATTTGATCTGCACGTCAAAGCTGAAATCCGTGCCCATAATGTTGTTGCCAAGCAATCCATAAAATTTGGCTTGTTCTAACGCGCGTTCCAGACGCCGAATCGCCAACGGATACTCCGCGCGGATGTAGATGTAGCCGTGATTCGCGCCAATCGCGTACCCGGCAATTGCCATCGCTTCCAACACGCTGTGGGAATCGCCTTCCATAATCGAACGATCCATGAATGCGCCCGGATCGCCTTCATCCGCGTTGCAGATGATGAATTTTTCTTCGCCCTGCGCGTTTCGGGTGATTTCCCATTTCTGACCGGTCAGGAAGCCGCCGCCGCCGCGTCCGCCGAGTCCCGATTTCTTGACTTGTTGAATGACCTGCTCCGGCGTCATGCTGGTCAACACTTTGCCAAGCGCCTGATAGCCGGAGTTGGCGATGTACTCTTCGATTTTTTCCGGGTTGATCAAGCCGCAGTTCCGCAATGCGATGCGATGCTGCTTTTTATAAAAATTCATTTCCGACTGCGTTTCGACTTTTTTCTTGAGGCTCGGTTCTTCGTACAGCAGACGTTTGACGCGCTTATTTTCAATCAGATGCGTCTGGACGATTTCTTCCACGTCGTTCGGCGTCACTTGCACGTAAAAGACGTTATCCGGGAACACTTTGACGATGGGGCCTTTTTCGCAGAAACCGAAGCAGCCGGTGATCGAGACATCCACCATGTCCACCAGATGTTCTTCTTGAATCAGGCGTTCGAAATTCTTCACGATCTGCTGGCTTTCCGACGCCTGGCAGCCTGTGCCGCCGCAGACAAGCACCGTCGTCCTGCCCGCGTCTTTGTTCTCGAAGTTGACCCGGTTGTCCAGCAGAGGTTTCACTTGACTATAGACGTCCAACAACTCTTGATACGAGCTGATCTTTTCCATCTATTTGCCCTCCTTGCTTTCATTTTCCACCAAATAGCTTTCGACAATCCCGCGCACATTTTCCGGGGTGACTTTGCCGAATACTTTGTCGTTAATCATGACCACTGGCGCAAGGCCGCATGCGCCGACGCAGCGCAGGCTTTCAATCGAAAAGCGTTTGTCTTCCGTGACTTCGCCCGATTTGATATTCAGCACGCGCTCGAATTCCGCCAGCACTTTGTCCGCGCCGCGCACGTAACACGCCGTGCCCATGCAGACATTGATCTGATTTTGTCCTTTCGGCGTCGTCGTGAAATAGTTGTAAAAGCTGATCACGCCGGACACTTCGGCATGATGCACGCCGAAACAATCGGCGATATGCAACTGCACTTCTTCCGGCAGATACCCGAAAATATGCTGCGCTTTGTGCAGCGCCTGAATCAGATATTCCTTTTTTCTGGGATCGTCCTGCGTAATATCCAACGTCTCCAAATACTGGTCCAACTGCGCGTAGGACTCCTGCGGGAGTACCTTTTCACGCGGATCAGGGTTGATGTGTAAGGTGTTTAACATGTCAAACCTCCTGCGATGTGTGAATATTCGAACGGCGCGGCGTGACCCGGCAGCCGTCCTTCTTGCGCCTCAACAATACTCAATCGTGATGTCTTTATGTAAATCGCGCAGCACGTGCGCTAACTGCTCGATCAAATTCTTCCGAATCGAAATGCTCATCGGCAGCAACGGATTCTGATAAAACGGATTAATCTGCTGCCCCACTAAAAAATAAATGTCATCCGCATACAAAATTTCCAACGCCAGCATCGTTGCCCCGTTGATTTCCGTCGGCAGGCGCGTATAATCGCCGCGCAATTCCTGGATATAATCAATCGCCTTGCTGATCGTGAGAATCCCCTCTGTCATCAAATCAATGCCGTCCAAATGCCCGATTGGCGGCGTATCCGGTTGAATCGTCGCCAAGTCTATTTCGATTTCCTGATTCA
This sequence comes from uncultured Candidatus Moduliflexus sp., assembly GCA_964602655.1. Taxonomy (GTDB): domain Bacteria; phylum Moduliflexota; class Moduliflexia; order Moduliflexales; family Moduliflexaceae; genus Moduliflexus. The sequence continues at coordinate 62,268 of CAZRSF010000031.1, read as the reverse complement.
GATGTCTCGCCACGATATTCCCGGTCGTGCCGCCGCAGACGATTTTCCGCCCGTCGAACGCCATCAGCCGCGCGGCATGGTGGGCATCGTCCTGCGGATTCAACGGCGGCCCGGTAAAAATCATCGCCGAATGCCGCTGGCGCAAATACAAGCCGAGCAGCGTCGCATCATCGCCGGGTTTGCCGCCGTACAAAATATTCGTATGATCAATCACCCGTTCGACAACGGTTTGCGCCGAATTCACCCGCTCCGTCAAAATTTCCGCCATGAAATCGGCGATATTCTGCCAGCCCCAGCCGAAATTGAACGCTTTTCCCAATCCGGCATACCAGACGCCGTCGCTGATCGCCGCTAAAAAGTCGCCTTCCATCAACTGCCCTTCTCGCAGAATAATCTTTTTGTCGAACATCACCACTTCGCGCGACTCCAGCGGATTGATTTTGCCCCCGGATTTGAAAAAGAAAATGTCGGGATTGTCGAAGTTAATGACGCGAAAGCGGTAATCGGCATGGTCTATTTCGATAATCGTAAACGTCGCGTACGCGATATTGCGCACCTTACAAATCGGCAGCGTCCCGATAATCGTCTCCATAACATCATCTAAGGACGCTTCTGCGTTGAGCATCGTGATGATGATTTGGGAGGTCAGCGTCGCGAGAATACTGGCTTTGATGCCGCTGCCTAAGCCGTCCGACAGGACGATCCAGGTCTTTTTATCCGTCCGCGCGATTTTGATCTGATCGCCGCAGATTTCCTCGCCGAATTTATTCAGCGCTTGAGAGGAAATATCAAGGAAATGCTTCATCCCTGTAACACCTCTTGTTCTATCATCGCCCGCAATTTCAAGAGGCTGACCTTGGTTTCTGCGGTCGCTTCTCCCAACAAACCGGCCACTTCCTGCGCGACGTGCATGTGTTTATTGACCACCTGATTGACCTGTTCGAGCGTCTCGCGCTGAATTCGCGCCATTTCATTCTGTTGCTGCCATTCATGCGTCAAATCCACCATAATGCAGGCCATCAACCCCTCGTCTTTAATGGGGAAGATGACGCGGCGGGCGTACAGGTGATACTGCGGATATTCCCGCTCCGGGCATTTCATGACCTTGTTTTCGCGCCAGGCGGTTTTGACATCCTCAACATCGCCAAGCACGGTTTCAAGGTTGCGATCCAACAGTTCCGTATCAGTTTTTTTCAACATCTCGCAAAATGCTGGATTCGCTAAGCGGATCCGAAGGTTGCGATCCACAACGACTAAGCCGTTCGGATCATAATCCCAGAGGAGCTTCCATAATTTATCTGACGCAGGTATTGGCATAATTTTCATTATCGTTTTGCCATGACAGACGATTCGAGCATGACCCGGCAACCACGAATCGCTGCACAGGAAAACCGGCGGTATGGGGGAGAGATGCGCCTACAATGGCCGTTACTCCTTTGAAAGGCATGGTAATATTTCGTTCACAAATTTTTCTTCGATGTTCTGAGGACGAATAAACCGGAATAATTTGTCTTTGTACTTCAATACAATCCCTTCCGAACATGGGCCAAGGCAAAACGCGCCCTTCAATTCGACCTCGATATCCATGCGATGCTGGATGAGAAGTTTCTGAAGAACGGGCAGCACCTGATACACGCCTAATTGATGGCAGGCAGACCCCATACACAGATACAGACACGATTTTTCTGTTTCAATATTCATAAGATAGTTACTCTCTTGCGCCTTCTATTTCTTTCGTCGCCACATCAAAGAATTCTTGACTTTTTTACACTGACACAGGACGGTGCGTGGTAAGAACAAACCGAAGGCATCCTTTAAAACAAGAGCGGTTCTTGTCAAGCGCAAGATGTCAGGAAAGTTTCCTGATATCAGGAATTCGTTGAAATATCCAGAAGAACAGGCCGGAAAATTTTCGACCGCGCCAATCCGTTCACCACAAAAGGAGGAACGTTATGCCAATCTATCGAGCGCATGTCTTGGTATCCACCGATCCGGAAAGTCAGTTGCGCGGATCAGAGCACGTGTTGCAGCGTTTGCGGGAGGAGCTTGCGAAGCGGGAGTTAGCAAACGAAATCATGGTGGTCGAAACCGGCGGGCCGGGGACAGGCATTCGATTGCCTGCCGTCTCCGTCTATCCCGAAGGCGTCATCTATCAGGGTGTCACAGCGGATGCCGCCGCGCTCATCGTGGAAGAGCATCTCTATAAAGGCCGGATCGTCAGAAGCTTGTTAGCAGACGCCAAACCCCTCACCGGCAACATCGTTCGGCTTCCCAAAACCACGAAACATCTTGATGAACAACAGAAAATCGTCCTGAAGAATTGCGGAGAAATCAACCCCGAAAGTATCGAAGACGCTATCGCCGTAGATGGCTATATGGCGTTCGGCAAAGCGCTGACAGAGATGACGCCGCGCCAGACGCTCGACGAGATCAAGGCGTCGGCGCTGCGCGGACGCGGCGGCGCAGGCTTCCCGACCGGTCGCAAGATGGAATTTTCCGTCGCCGTCAACGCGGATCAAAAATACGTGGTGTGCAATGCCGACGAATCCGAACCGGGCACGTTCAAAGACCGCCTGATTATCGAAGGCGACCCGCACAGATTGCTGGAAGGCATGGCGATTGCGGCGTACTGCATCGGCGCGACGCAAGGCTATATTTACATTCGCGGCGAATATACGCTGGCCTACAGCCGCCTGTTGAAAGCGATTGACCAGGCGCGTGACTTAGGATTATTAGGAAAAAATATTCTCGGTTCCGGTTTCGATTTCGATGTCTTTGTCCATTCCGGCGCAGGCGCGTATGTCTGCGGCGAAGAAACCGCCCTGCTGAGTTCGCTGGAAGGCGAACGCGGCGAACCGCGCAAACGCCCGCCCTTCCCGCCGACCGCCGGACTGCATCAGAAACCGACCTTAGTCAACAACGTCGAAACGCTCGCCAATCTGCCGCCGATCATTCTGAATGGGGCAGAATGGTTCAAGAGCTTCGGCACGGAAAATTCGACCGGCACGAAAGTCTATACCATGCTCGGCAATATCAATAATACCGGCCTGATCGAAGTGCCGATGGGCATCACGCTGCGCGAAGTGGTCGAATTCTACGGCGGCGGCATGGAAGATGGCGCTGAGTTCAAATTAGCCCAGACCGGCGGGAGTTCCGGCTCGATTATCCCGAAAGAATTGCTCGATGTGCCGATGGATTTCGAATCAATGGGCAAATACGGCCTCTCGATGGGCTCCGGCGCATTGTTGATTTGCGACGAGCGCACCTGCGTCGTTGACCTGATCAAGGTGCTGCTGAACTTTTTCAAAGTCGAATCCTGCGGCAAATGCGTCCCCTGCCGCATCGGCACCAGACAATTATACGATACGTTCGTTCGTATTTCCGGCGGCACGGGCACGCTGCACGACCTGGAACAGGCGCTGGAGTTAGGCGATCACATGATCAACTCCTGTTTCTGCGGCCTCGGCCAGACCGCCCCCGCGCCGATTGTGACCGGCCTCCGATATTTCCGCTCCGAGATCGAAGCGCACATCAATGACCATTACTGCGAAACGAATATCTGTGAATTCGAACTGCTGAAGAAGAAAAAACATCAGCCCGAACCGCTGAAAAAAGCGGCATAGGCATTCTCAGCCCTGTCAGGGGTTCGCCCCTGACAAGGGCTGGATTTCTTTTCACATTGCGGGGCGACGTTTCCATGTCGGCAACGAGACGGAAATCTCGCCCCTGCGCATATTTTTAAGACATTTTTTACTCTTGCTCGTACTTTCCGGTCTTATGGGTCATGATATCGGGTTGAAACCTCACAGGTTTTCGAAACCTGTGAGGTTTTCCCTTAGGATAACCAACTAATGAACCCTTTACGTAAAAAACTCGGATTAGCCCTCGGCAGCGGCTCGGCGCGAGGGTTTGCGCATATCGGCATTCTGCGCGTGTTGCGGAACGAAGGTCTGCCGGTGGATTGCATCGCCGGAACAAGCATGGGCGCGATTGTCGGCGCAGCTTATGCGGCAGGCGCATTGCCGCAGGTCGAAGCGCTGCTGGAAAAATTCGACTGGAAAAATATGGCCGGGCTGCTCGATCCGCAGATTCCCGTCTCCGGTCTGTTCGGCGGCAAACACATCGAAAAACTGCTGAGAACGTTGTTGGGCGATCTACGCATTGAAGAGTTCTCGATCCCCTTTGCCGCTATCGCTGCCGATGTCGCCACCGGCGAAGAAGTCATCTTTACCAGCGGCGACGCCGTCAAGGCTGTCCGCGCCAGCATGTCTATTCCCGGCATCTTTACGCCAGTCCCGGACGAGCATCGCTTTCTCGTGGACGGCGGCATTGTCACGCCGGTCCCTGTGCGCGCGGCGCGAATGCTCGGCGCAGACGTGGTGATTGCGGTGAATCTTGCCGCGGAAATGTCCAAACGGTCGTACATCAAATCGCCCGAACAAATCGAAGAAGAACAGAGACGAAACGACGCGGCGGAGAAGGCGCTCAGCCTGCGAGCAGGAGAAACCGCGCTGCCGCCGTTTCTCAGAGACGCCTTGCAGAAAGGACGGAGCTTGATCGAAGGGCCGGCGCAGGTGGTGGAAGAGTGGTTCGACGATAAAGTCGAGCGCGGGCGCGAAGTGTTGAGCGAAAAAGCGTCGTTCCTGAGCGATTGGGTAAAAAAAGACGAAAGCGGCCTCGATCTGCCCGACATGTTTCGCGTCATTTTCAATTCGATCAACATCATGCAAGGCTACCTCGCTGAAGCGAATTTTGCGCAATCGCCGCCCGACATTCTGTTAGTCCCGGATTTGGCAGAGATTCGGTTGGTAGATTTCAATAAACCGCAGGAATGCATTCGCAAAGGGGAAGAGATCGCGCGGGAGGCGCTGCCCCAGATTCGCGCCGCGCTTGAGGCATGAGAAATGCCGTAGTGTTTTGATACTTGATAGGCTCTGTGCTCTCATTGTGATGCGTCAAGCAGCTAAATTATTGTTCGGGCATTACGGTATGATTATTTTGATATGAATCATCAATAATCATACTCACAATATGATGTATGAGTTGGAACGACCGATTAGGACAGTGGATACTCAAAATCGCGTTATTTGTCGTCGTGGTTTGTTGTGCCCTTGTTGTGATCGTTGCCGCAAATGAGCCAGATTTGCTTATTGACTATATTCAAGAGCCAGGGAATCCTTGGGTTGTCAAAATTCTCGCCATTCTTCTGCTGGCGATTATTTTAACTAACGAGACTAATTCTACTTTGTTACATTTCGTTTTCCTTGCCCTGAAAGGGCATCGGGGTACAGACAGCGGTTTCAACCGCTGGGAACAGGCTCCCGCCCCTTCAGGGCGCATCGGTGGCTGGCCGTATTCCTGGGGATGCATCCCCAGGCTGTATTCCCCTGCCCTTTCAGGGCAAAACGTGACGTTTTCGAGTCGAACAAAGTAGAACTAAATGACGCAAATAGAGGCACAATGTCATTCGAACAATTTACCAAACAGATGCGCCACGAAGCGCTCAAAATCCTCATTCCGACGGCAGGCATCGCATTCTTTTACGGCTTGGGAATTACGTGGCGCATTCGTTTGCTCGGCACCGAAGAGCATCAAGCGTTGCGGGCGCAGTACCCTAACGTGATTTATGTCGGCTGGCATGAGCATGTCATGACCAGCGCGTGGATCATGCGCCGTCGGCAGATTGCGATTTTAGTCAGCCAGAGCCGCGACGGCGAATATCTCGCGCGACTGAACCGATTATTGGGGTTTTATCCAGTGCGCGGCTCATCCTCTCGCGGCGGGCTGCGCGGATTTTTGCAACTGGCCGACACGCTGAAAGAAGGGCATGACGTGCTGTTCGGCGGCGATGGACCGAAAGGCCCACGCCGGGAATGCAAAACCGGTCCGGCGCTGCTGGCGAAACATTCCGGCTTGCCGGTCATTCCGCTGGCCGGAGTCGTCAACCGGTGCAGCCGTCTGCGCAGTTGGGATCGCACCCTTATCCCGCATCCGTTTGCCACGATTACGGTGCGGATCGGCGAGCCGATTTTCGTGCCTGCCGATGCTGAGAAAGAGACGCTGTTTGCGTATCAGCGCCAGATTTCCGACACGATGAACGCGATGACGCTCCAGTTAGAAGGCGATCTGAAAAGCAAGCAATCGTAACGACATAGCGGGACACCTATTTGATCGAGGATGAACACATGAAACGAGTCAGTTTGCATACGCTCTACATCAGGACGCATTTGACGGTTGGCCTTGCCTTGAATCTCATCGTCAGCGTCATCGTACTCTCTTTGATAAACGGGGAATTCGGCGTCAAACATGTTGTCGTCCTGGAGTTCTTCTGGACGCTGATTTTGCTCTTGTTGAATGCGGGCATTGTGAAATGGCATCTTCGTCCGGCGATTCACCGCGCCCTTGCCATTGCGCGAACAGTCGGCACAGATGAAACTCCGACGGAGACGTCTGGCGCGGGCGTCATCATCTATGAATTAGACGATCTCGAACAGGTGCTCCGCACGAATGCGCGGTATATCAGGCGACTGATCGATGCCGGAAATAATTTTCTCCGTAAAGGCAAACGAGAAAAAATCGAGCCGCGCTCCGAGCATGATGAATTGACCGAAGTGCTGCAACATTTCGAACACGTTTTCTTGGCCATAGAACGCCACATCGGAAAGCTGATTCAAGGCTGGCTGTTTTTGGAGATGCCGGAGGTCTTGCAGACAACCTCGTTAGGCGATTTTTTTCAGACCATGACCACCGAATTTCGCGCCACGATTTCTCAAATCGGCGACGAAGTTCGGAACATCGCCAAAGCCAGCGCCCGTATCGGCGCGATGTCCCAGCAAAGTATATGGAACGCCACGCTGGAAAACAAGGCCATCGAGCATATCGCCGCATCCAGCCAGGAGGTCTCCGAAAATCTGCGCGAAGCCATGCAAAAAATTGATGAGCAAGGGCATTCATTGAACACCACGTTCGTGGACATCGAACAGATGAATTCGTCCATTCGAAATATTCACCAGGATATCGAACTCCTCTCCACGCTGTCCAATGTGACTGGTCAATCCATCAATGGCATTCATGCGTTCATGGAAGAGATTGACGATCATGCGCATGACCTCGCGACACTGGCCGAAGACGTGTCCAAAGAAGCCGGTCGCGGCGTCACGGCGGTGAGAAGCGTGATGGATGGCATCCGCACGATTGATGCGGCGGTGAACGAGGCCGCCGATACGATCAAGCGCTTAGGCAAAGAATCGGATCACATCGGCGATGTGCTGAAAGTCATCAACGATATTGCCGAGCAAACCAATCTGCTCGCCCTCAATGCCTCGATTATCGCCGCGCAAGCGGGAGCGCACGGCAAAGGGTTTGCTGTGGTGGCGGGCGAAATCCGAGATTTGGCCGAGCGGACGCGAAATTCCACCAAAGAAATCGTCCAAATTATTCGGTCGTTACAAAATGAAGTCATGCGCGGCTCGATGGCGATTCGGAATTGTCTGGGCGCTGTTGACGAGGGGGCGCAGTTGGGCAAACAGGCCGATACGCTGTTGAGTACGATTGCGCAGCGCATCCAGGAAGCTCGCGAGATGGCCGTCACGTTAGCCGAGGCGACGGTGTCGCAACGCCAAAACAGTCTTCAGGTCAAAGAGGCGACCGATCAGGTACATCAAAAACTCGAACATCTCTCCGGCAATGTCGGCGCGCAGACAGTCAATAGCGCGCATCTTGGCAAGATTGCGGCCATTCTCAAGGATGTGACGGAACACCTTGAAGTCTCGGCCTCGTCGCAATTGCGCGAAATCGAAACGATTGTTCATGCGATTAACGATATGCGCGAATTGCTGCATCGCAACGCTCGAATGACCCAGCAGCTTGCCGCCTCCTCAAGCGAATTGGAGACATTGAAAGCGCATTTGGCTGAAAATATGGGACAATTTTTAGTCACCGTGCCGGAGTTGCCGGGCGATTTCGATGACACGCTGCCGACCGTCGTCTTGTTGTATCCCAATACGGAAGACTTTTTCGAGCAGATGTATGTTGGCAGCCGCGAGCGTATCCGTTCCGCCGGTTTTCAGGCATTGGCGCTCAATGCGCAGGATAATCCGGTGCTGCAAGCGGAGCAGATGACCTGGATGTTGCAGCAGCCCTGGTTGAAGGGCATCCTGTTAGCGCCGGTGGACGAGCATACGGGGCAGCGTTTGATGTTGAAAAGTCAGGCGGCGAATATCCCGTTAGTCGTCGTAGATTGTCCTGTCGAACATCCGTTTATCTCCGTGCTTTCAGACAATTATCGCGGCGGAGAACAGGCGGCAGACCTGCTGAAGCCGCTGCTGCCGAAACACGCGACCGTCATGGTCTGCGGCTTCCGCAATATCAGTTCGATCTTTCGGCGGCTGGAGGGATTTTTGGCGAAAGCGACCACATATCAATGGGAAGTGATTGAAACGTTTGCCTCCTCCTTCGAAATTCAACATGCCAAAGAATCGTTGATTGATGGGTTTTCGCTTGCGTCGAAGGTTGACGGCATTTTTCTCACGTATGAAAATGCGTCGCTGGCCTATCTTGAACTGCTGCATGAACAGCAGTTGCAGCCCAAACCGCCTCAGGCTGTCGCCTACGACCTGACGCCGGAAATTTCGGACGCGGTGGCTGCCGGGCGTATTGCAGGAACAATTTACCAAAATCCATCCGAATTGGGAGGCGTCGCGTTTCAGGAACTCCACCCGTATTTAGGCCAGGCGCAGCCGAAACTTGCCAGCGCAAAAACCGTGTATGTTCGTGTGCAAACGATTACGCGACAAGATATGTCTGCCGTGCCGAAAAAGTGATTGTTGCCCTGAAGGGGCAGGGCTGTGACGTTCTAAGAAAATGTTGGAGTGCCAAAGCTTGCTTTGGCCGTCAAAGCAGAGCTTTGACACTCCGGATCGTTGAGAAGTTAACAGCCCTGCTACCCTGAAAGGCGCATGGGGATGGGGTGTCAACCCCGTAAAAAGGAACAAAAAATATCATGTCTCTTCACGCGTTATTTTTCAGAACGAGTATCATTCTGGCGTTTCTCGTCAATCTGTTGGTCTTGTCATGCATCCGTATTGTTGCTCCGCAGGCATTTTCCTGGACGCTGGCGGGAATCATCGCTGGCAGTTCGACGCTGCTCATCGTCGCGATTCATCGCCTGCTGGCGTCGCGCTGGCTGCTTCCGCCGCTGCGCAGCCTCCGTGCGCTTGCCGACATGTCGAACAAGATCAACGCCGCCGCGCCGCCGAACACGCCGATTCGAGAATTGGCGCGTCTGCTCGACTTGCGGCGCGAAGAATGCGCCGCGAACGCGTCGTTGGAGCGCGACGGACGGAATTTTCTTGAACAAGGCGACGCGCAGATCTTCGCGCACGACCGGAAGCCCGACGGCGTCTCTCGGATATTGTCGCAATATGCGTTGCTTCTCCGACAACTTCAGCAGTATTTAGATGAAATTGTTCAGGGGCATTTATATGCGGATATTCCAGTCGAACTGCATCAGACATTTTTATACGCGCCTCTCCACGACATGACCACGCTCTTCCGCACGTTGCTCGACAATATCGGCCTGGAAGCCAAACAGATTTCCGCTGCCAGCGCGGATGTGGCCGCGAAAGCGCAGCAAACGCGACGAAATGCCGCCATCGAAACCGAGACCATCGAACAAATTTCCCTCGCCAGCGAGCAAGTGACCGGCAATCTCAGCGATGTCATGACCGATATTCATTGTCAGGCGGAATCATTGGAGCAAACGTTTGCGGCGATAGACCGCATGGCGCATTCCATCGCCTCGCTGAACGGCGGACTTGAGGCGGTGGCAAGTTCCTCGGAAGCGACCTCCCGCTCGATTGCCGATATTCATAAGTTTATGCAGGATATTGACGAACATGCCCACGAGTTAGCGCGAATTTCCGAGACGATTTCTTCCGAAGCTCAGGAAGGCGGTCACTCGGTGGCAGAGGTGATTGAGGGCATTAGCGCGATCAAACGCACGGTGCAAGAGGCGAGCGCCGCCATTGACCGCTTAGGAAAAGCCTCGGAGCAGATCGGCGAAATTCTGGCGGTCATTAACGGTATTGCCGAACAGACCAATCTGTTAGCGCTGAATGCCTCGATTATTGCCGCGCAAGCAGGCGAGCACGGGCGCGGATTTTCCGTCGTCGCAGGCGAAATTCGCGATCTGGCGGAACGCACGAGGAAATCTACCAAAGAAATCGCGGCGATCATTCGAACGCTGCAACGCGAAGTCGCAGGCGGCTCGGTGTCCATGAAAAGCTGTCTGGTCGCGGTTGATGATGGCGTGAAATTAGCGAACCATTCCGAACGGATGTTGGATACGATCCGACACAGCATCCAGCAAGCGAGCCAGATGGCAGCGACGCTGGTGGGCGCGACGGCGGAGCAAACCCGCAACAGCGAGCAGGTGAATACGGCCACCGATCACATCTCGCGCAAGTTGGAAGAATTGTTCGAGGCTGCGACCAATCAGGCCAGCGACAGCGCGCGGTTAGCGCAAACGGCGCGCGTGCTCAAAGAGGTCACGCAGCATATCACCGATACGGCGAACGTGCAGTTTCACGAGACGGAGCAGATTGCGACGGCGATTACGTCCATGCGGTCATTTTTGCACCGAAATGCCTCGATTGCGGTTCAATTGGCCGATTCGGCGCAGAACTTAGGGGAATTGGAAAGCCTTATCGCCGAGTATTTAGGGCCGATGATGATTGCGCTGCCGACATTTCCGCCGAATTTCGATCCCGCCCGTCCGACGATTGCGTTTGTCTGCGCGAATGCGCCCTTCTTCTTTTCTCACGTGTATGAGGGCGTGTGCAAACAGGCCGCGCAGCAGGGCTATCAAACGATGATGCTGAATGCCGAAGACAGTCGCGTCCTGCAAGCTCAGCATGTTCCCTGGTTCATCCGGCAGCCATACGCAAAAGGGATTGTCATTGTCCCGATTGACGAGTATGTCGGACGGCGCGTGATTGATCAGTGCCTCTCGTCGAGCTTTCCGGTCGTTGTCGTTGATCGCCCCACTGAAAACGCCCTCTTGAGCATCGTATCGGACAACGAGCTTGGAGGAGAGATCGCCGCCGACTTGCTCAAAGAACGACTTGCTCCGGGAGATACAGTGATCTGCTGCGGCTATCGTTCGATTAGCTGCGTGTTCAATCGAATGGAAGGATTTTTTCGGAAGGCCAGACAGTATCAATGGAATGTTGTCGAATTATTTTCTTCGGCGCTTGATGTCAAGTTAGCCAAGGCCAACATCGAAGAAGGGTTAAACATCACGGCAGATGCCAAAGGCATCTTTATGACCAATGAAGATGCCTCATTAGGCTATTTGGAATTACTGCGGGAGCGGAAAATTCCGCAAGGCATTTCTGCCGTTTGTTATGATTTTACGCCGAGTATTGCGCAAGCGATCCTGAATGGAGAAGCGGTGGGAACGATCTACCAAAACCCTGAAGAGTTGGGAAGTCGCGCCGTTCAGGAATTATTTCGCCTGACGCAGCAGCCTGATGTCAATCTGACGGCGCTTCCGGTCGAGAAAAAAGTGCCGGTTCAACCGATTACGAGCCGGAACGTAAAAGAATTCATCGCCAAATTCGGCTGGTAGGGGCGGGTTCGGAACCCGCCCCTACGTTCTGTTTACGAACAGCCGCTTGTCGTGCCGCAGTTCAGGCATTTATAACAGGTGCCGCTGCGCACCATAATCGCCCCGCACACGCTGCATGGCGGCGCATCCGCCTGCTGCTGAAACACGCGGCGTTCCGCCTCCGCCACCTGAAATTCCATCTTCGATTGGAGTTCCGACAACGCTTCTGCGTGGCCGTTCTGCGCAATGCTCGGCGGTTCAGGAAGCACGCTCGGACGATCCTGCGGCGTCTGGAATTTCAGCGCCAACCAGCGGAAGATATAATCGAGAATGGATTTGGCAATCGGAATTTCTTTATCGCCGGTAAATCCCGACGGTTCGAAACGCATGTGCGCAAATTTATTCACTAACACGTCAAGCGGCACGCCATATTGCAGCGCGAGCGAAATCGCGGTCGCGAACCCGTCCATCAAGCCGGAAATCGTTGACCCCTCTTTCGACATCACGATGAACAATTCGCCCGGCGTGTTGTCTTCGTACATGCCCACTGTGACGTAGCCTTTGTGTCCGGCCACGCTGAATTTTTTCGTGATGGCGGCGCGTTCGTTCGGGAGCGGACGGCGCACCGGTTTATATTCGATAATTTTTTCCGGTTCGAGTTTGCGCTGGGATTTCGACGTGGTGAGCGGCTGCATCCGTTTCGACCCGTCCCGATAAATCGCGACCGCTTTCACGCCCATTTTCCAAGCTTCGATATAGGCGTTTTTGATCTCTTCGACGGTCGCGGAATTCGGCACGTTCACGGTCTTGGAAATGCCGCCGCTGATGAATGGCTGCGTGGCGGCCATCATCTTCAAATGCCCCATGTAATGAATGACGCGCTTGCCATTTTTCGGCGAAAATGCGCAGTCGAACACCGGCAGATGTTCCGCTTTCAGATGCGGCGCGTTTTCAATGGTCTCTTTCGCTTCGAGATAATCCAGGATCGCCTGCTGTTCCTCGTCACTGTAGCCCAATCGCGCCAATGCTTCCGGCACGGTGCCGTTAATCATTTTGATGCTGCCGCCTCCGGCAAGATGTTTGTATTTGATCAACGCCAATTCCGGCTCAATCCCGGTCGTGTCGCAATCCATCATAAAACTGATCGTGCCGGTCGGGGCTAATACCGTGACTTGCGCATTGCGGAAACCGACCTGCTGTCCAAGCTCAAGCGCATCGCTCCAGGCCATTTGCGCCGCCGTAATCATCGCGTCTGGCACAAGGTGTTCATCAATTTTTTCCACTTCCGTGATATGTTTGCGAATGACGTTCAACATGGCGGCGCTGTTTGCGGCATACCCATCGAACGCGCCGCGCGCGCGGGCTAACAACGCTGACGTTTTATAGGCTTGACCGCACATCATCGCGGTAATCGCGGAGGCATACGCGCGTCCGGCATCGTCGTCATACGGCAGACCCCGCGCCATCAGCAATGCGCCGAGGTTGGTGTAGCCCAGGCCCAACGGGCGGAATTTATGGCTGTTTTCTTCGATCTGCGGCGTCGGATAACTGGAATTATCTACGATGATTTCCTGCGCGATAATCATGATTTCGGCGGCGTGCATGAAGCTTTCGGCGTCGAATTCGCCGTCTGATGTACGAAAACGCATCAGGTTCAGCGATGACAGGTTACAGGCGCTATTGTTCAGAAACAGGTACTCGGCGCAAGGATTGGAGGCGTCAATCCGCCCGGATGCCGGGCAGGTGTGCCAAGCGTTGATCGTCGTGTCGAACTGCATGCCGGGATCGCCGCATAAATGCGTGGCGTCCGCGATTTGGCGCAGCAGGTCTTTCGCCTCGTGTTTTCCTAACACTTCGCCGGTCGTGATGGAGGTCGTCTGCCATGCGCGTCCGTCAAGCGCGGCTTGCATGAATTCGTCCGTCGCCCGGACGCTGTTGTTCGCATTTTGAAAAAAGATCGAATCGTATGCGGCGTCGGCGTCATACCCCATATCGATCAGGACGTGCGCCTTCTGCTCTTCCCGCGCTTTGCAGGTGATATAATCCTCGATATCCGGGTGATCCATGTTCAAAATGACCATCTTGGCGGCGCGGCGCGTTTTTCCGCCGCTTTTGATGACGCCCGCAAAGGCGTCGTACCCGCGCATGAACGAGACCGGGCCGCTCGGCTTGCCGCCGCCGGAGAGACGCTCTTTCGACGAGCGCAGCGGCGACAGATTCGAGCCGGTGCCGGAGCCATATTTGAACAAAATTCCCTCGGTTTTCGCGAGATCTAGAATGGATTCCATCGTGTCTTCGACGGCGTTGATGAAACAGGCCGAACACTGGGGGCGCTTCTCGATGCCGACGTTGAACCAGACCGGGCTGTTGAACGAGGCTTTCTGATTGATCAAGATATGGGTCAATTCCGCGTAAAAGCTTTCCGCGTCTTCGTCGGAGGCAAAATAGCTGTCCTGCCGTCCCCATTCGGCGATGGTGCGGGACACGCGATCAACGAGTTGCTTGACGCTTTGCTCGCGTGTCGGCGTGCCGGGCGTGCCGTGAAAATATTTCTGGGCGACGATATTCGTGGCGGTCTGCGACCAGAATGACGGGATTTCCACGCCAGTCTGTTCGAAAATGATTTTTCCGCTCATGTCCGTGATCGTGGCGGCGCGGCGTTCCCATTCGATTTTATCGAAGGGGTGAATGCCTGGCACCGTGTAATACCGTCTGATGGACATGCCTTTTCCCCGTCTGGGAAGCTTTTTCATTGCTTTGCCCGGCTGCTCGTCGGCTCTGGCGGCGGGGTGTTCTTGTGCTGTCTGAGTCATGCGTGGTTCCATAGATTGTATGTATGTATTCGCGTTCGAAAGGAAACGTTCTGCCCGGCAGCGATTACTCGTCTGCTGAATGTTCCGAGGGCGGAGCGATTTCTTCGCGATCGTGATACTCGTGCTGTGTATGTTCGCGCTGTAGTTTCTGCACTTCCGCTAAAAATTCATCAACATCCTTGAATTGACGATAGACCGAGGCAAATCTGACATACGCCACGTCGTCGAGTTCTTTGAGTCCGTTTATTACGAATTCTCCGATTTTCCAACTGGGAACCTCCACCTGAAATCCCGAATGAATGTCCAATTCGATGCGATGGACAAGCTGTTCGATGGATTCCATGGAAACAGGTCGCTTTTTGCAAGCCGTGACAATCCCTCCTAATAGTTTTTTTCGTTGAAAGAGTTCGCGTCGGCAGTCTGTTTTGACCACATACAGCGGATCGTATTCAATCGCTTCGTAGGTCGTAAACTTATGACGGCATTCCAAACACTTCCGTCGCCGGCGGATAATACTGCCCCCCTGGGCATTTCGCGAATCTACGACTTTATCGTTATCTTTTCCGCAAATCGGGCAACGCATAGGCGCATGTTCTGAGGAGAAATGTTTCTCCTGGTTGAAAGAAAATTTTCACGCAAATACAATATGTTGTACTATTTGAGTATTCTAATATACAATATGTTGAACTGTCAATAAAAAATTTTCAAAAAAATCTTCTGACAAACATGTCGAAAAATCGCTTGACATCTGTTTATCGCCGCCGCTCGACAAAAATCCTTGACGCGGCAATGAACCTATGTAAAATGCGTTGTTGACGAGAGCAGTAAGTGATTATAAAGAATGTTTCTGGATTGCTTCGTAGGACGGGTTTCGCCCTGAAAGGGCGGGGGACGTTGTCCCTGCGCCCTTTCAGGGCGCGGGGCGGTCGGGCGTGTGACCGGCGGTTGAAACCGCCGTCTGTATCCCGCTGCCCTTTCAGGGCAAAGACATCGTCCTCGGACGTGTAAAAAAATTGCTTATAATCACTTATAAACATGAATTGTAATATACATTTGCGACATACGTTCGGAGGAAGAATGATGAGACCACGAAAAACGATGATGGCGGTTTTGACGATACTGTTTTGCATGAGCCTGCTGTTGCTGACATTCTCATGCGATAACAATGATGATGACGAGGAGAACGACCCGACAACGCCGATCACCGCGACGCCAACGCCGACGGCAACTCCTGGAACGGAAACATATAACATTGTCGGCGCATGGACGTACACGATGAAGCAGGGCAGCGACACCTGGGACAGCGGCGCGATGGAATTTACCGGGACGGCCGCCAGCGGCAGTTTTACGCAAAAAACGGTGCATAATGCGGAATATACCGGGACATACACCGTCAGCGGCAACGCGGTTTCGCTGAAAGGGACGGAAGATTGGACGGGCGCGTTTGCCAACGCCACGACGATGAGCGGCACGTGGGCGTCGAATGATACGGCGGACACCGGAACCTGGACAATGACAAAGACCCAATAATACCAAATTGTGGCGAAGTAGGGCGAAACTGTTGTTTCGCCCGTGACGAAACAACAGGAGTGCCAAAGCGTCGCTGTAACAGCGAAAGCTGCGCTTTCGCACTCCTGTATGTTTATCGCCCGCTCATAGGAAAATCATGGACATTTTGTTACTGTTCGGACTGATCATTCTTATTCTTCTCACAAGTTACCTCATTTTTTCCATTCGCGCGTTAAAAGACGAACGGGCGATCCGCGGCGAAATCCGGCAGGACTTCGCCGATCAACAGGCATCTCTGAGCCATCTGCTCCAAACCAGTTTTTCCGACACGGCGGAACGGATCGCCCGCTCGTCCGGCAACCTGCGGCAGGAGCTTTCCGACCGGTTGAACGAGGAATTCCAACAGATTCAGCAGCGCCTCGAAGCGCAACTCACGCAGGGACGCAAAGAATCGCGCATCATGCAGGTCAAAACCACGCAAGCGTTGGAACTCCGCTTTCTGCAATTAGAAGGGAGCACGCGCAAAGAATTGGAACAGATTCGCAACAAAGTGGATGAGCGGCTGACCGCTATCGGTCAGGACGTGCAGAGCAAATTGAACGAGCAGATGCAGGAAGGTTTTCGCCATTTCGAGAAGGTGCAGGAATATTTAAAAGCGGCGGAAATGCACCTGCAAACCGTCGGCGCGGTCGGCTCGTCCATTAATGATTTGAATAATCTGCTCAAATTGCCGCATCTGCGAGGCGGATTCGGCGAAGCGACCTTAGAACGCCTGCTGCGGGATTTCCTGCCAGGCCATCTCTTCGAACTGCAAAGCACGTTAGACGGCGTGGGGCGCGTGGACGTGCTGGTCAAATTTCCGAAAGCGTCACTGCCGATTGACAGCAAGTTTCCGCGGGAACAGGTGGTGCATTTATTCGATACCTCCGATCAGAAACAACTGACCGAAGCCCGCCGGATTCTCGGCAAAACGCTGCGCCTGGAAGCGAAACGCATCAGCAAATACATCCGCCCCGACCTCGGCACGATGGATATGGCGATCATGTTTCTGCCGAGCGAAATCCTCTATTTCGAATTGATTCGCGATCAAACGCTCTGGGAGGATTTAGGCAAAATGCAGGTATTTCCAGCCTCACCGAACACGTTAGCGATTATGCTGCGGGGGATTGCGATTGCGCAGGAATATTACGACATGGCGGCCAGCGTGGAAAAAACGATTGAAAACCTGCAAAAAGCCCAGCGGCATTTCGCCTTATTCGAGACCAAATTCGAGGCCATCGGCCAGGGGCTTGAAAGCGCCCGCGAAGCGTATCAGGTCGCGAATACGCATTTGAACCGCTACTCCGGCTCGGTCGTTCGCCTCGCCGCAAAAGAGTAAGACCTCACAGGTTTCGAAAACCTGTGAGGTCTCATAGTCACACAATGATTTTTATCTCGGAAAGCAGCCTGAAGACAGGCGCATTCAGCGTAGCTAACGGGATTTTTTTGACGATTGAGGTCGCCCCGACCACCAATTCGCGCACTTCGATATACTCGCCCGCTCGCCGCAAACGACGATATTCCGCGCTGGCGAATCGCGCAATCTCGGCGTCGAACGGCACAACCGTAAATCCTGCGAAGAGTTGCGACATCACCGCTTCATGTTCCGGCTCGCAGCCGTAAAACACCTCGAACACCGTAATGGACGACACGAAAATTTCATCATACGCCTGGCACAGATTGTACAGCAGCGTATTTTCCTTTTCTTTGCGCCGTAAATAACCTGAGATAATCGTCGTATCAATCAAAACGCGTCGAGTGTCCAATGGCTGAACTCCTTTTTGACATCTTCGATATGTTCGAGTTCCTGATCGCTGAATGTCGGGCCGTCTTTCAGAAATTGCAGAAACGCCGATTTATCGCGTTTCGGCGCAACGGTGGCGGCAGGGGTCGCATCAATCGGCAGAATAATCACTTCCACCTCTGTATCGTTCAGGTGGTAAGGCACCTCGATGTTTACCTGACTATCCATCACTTGCGTGATCAGTCGAATGGCTTCCATAATATCCTCGCTCGGTTCATGCTGCTGTTTTGATTCGATGCGGCGAGAGGAGTTGAATGCAGGCAGAAAATAAATAGGCATTCTCCGAGAGAATGTCAAGAAATTTATGCGGCAGGAGGTTGGGATGATAAACTCTCGGACAACTGGGAATATGGATTTCCATCAGGGAATCGTTCAATTAAACACCCATGCAATCCGGCATTTCGACAAGAAATTCTTCTACTCTGCGCCAGCTTTTACAGGATGCGAATGCTGCGAACGATGACGAGGTTCGGATGCTCGAGTATGCTGTGCGCGAACAGCATGACCAGAACTCTTCACCTGTTCTATGCGTTGTCCATCCTGAATATAGCTCTGTTCGAAGGCAGGCCAATCATGAAGGGCTTCTGGGTTAAAATCCTGTCCATCCGGCCATTCCAAATTCCCGACGTCATTAAGCCGAACTTGCTTGAAATACTCCGGATCACGTAAAGGTTTCAGCCAGTCGCCTCGCAAGACCGGTTCGAAATCGATCAGTTGTGTTGTCTGGTCAGCAAAATATAATTTTAACGTCAACGGCGCGATCTGCTCGAAACGAAGGATGACCCAATCTGTCAAATGACTCATAGAATGCTCCTCAGTCAATTTTTTATGTCAGCGGCGGAATTTTCGCAAAGCCTGGCGTTCCTGCTAACGTATTCAAAATATGCCAATTCGCGAGCAATTCAGCTTGATGAATTTCGATCCATGCTTCGACGAGTTTTCTTTCTTTCGTAGGGAATGTTCCCTCTATTAACGCAGATGTCTCGATGTGAAACACCGCCTTCGCTCCGCCATAGTCAGCATGAATATGCGGGTAATGATGTCTGCCTCCCAATTCGCGATACATGGAAATCACAATGCCAAAAAACCTTGATAATTCAGGCATAAACAGTTGTTTCCACCCCGAAATCACGCCATGAACATGAGAACATCATCACATCGATAAAATATCATCGCCCTATAGAACAAATATATTTTCTGTCTATCCGTTGTCAAGCATATATCTGCGCGATTTGGGAACAGCGCAAACGTTTTGAGCTTTTTTCCGAACTGTTTGAGATCATCCGCCGACGCGCCCGGCGGAAGCGGCTACAGAGTTTCGTTCATAACCTCGTTCTCCTTTTTCAGCCCTGTCAGGGTTCGAAACCCTGACAGGGCTAAACTTCCCAATAGTTGTCAGACACTTGCGAAGTGTCTGACAACTCTGTTTTGCAATGTCAAGTATTTTCCCGTTTGCGCCACGCAGCTTATAGCGTCACAGCGCGAAGACATCCGACAATCTGGTCGAGGGTGGCGGCTTGACCGGCGGCGACGGCAAGATGAGGCGCATTTGGGGATACCGCCTTCTGCTGCCGTGCCAATGCCGTTTTCGCCTGTTGTCTGGCATAAAACGGCGTGGCGTCGTACTGCGCCACAAACGCGAGCGTTTCAAGGCCGAGCGCTGCGTTCGCGGTTGGCAACAGCATATCGCCCGCCTCGGCGAGAAATTCCAGCAACATCCCCAAATAGCGGCGTTGCGCAGCCATATCAATCGCCTGAAGCAACTCTTCCCATGCCGATTTTTTTTGTCCTGACGCGGCGCTGATTTTGCTATCGGCATAACAAAGCCATGTTTCGAGGTAGGGATCGGATGCGGACGAAGCAATCAGGCGGCTTTTTCCGACCAACGCCGCTGCTACTTCGATCTGCCCGGTTCGCAAACGGAGTCCGGCAAGATTGAATAATTGGGCAGGTTGACCTTCAGGATGGCGCAAGCGCTGGAAAATCGCCAGGCTTTGCTGGAAATAGGTTTCCGCGTCCTCATACTGCCCCTGAATCATCAGCAGAAAACCGCAGGCGCTGAGCCGCCACGCCGCTAATCCCTGACATCCCAACTGGACGACAATCGCGTGAGATTCGCGCTGCAACGTCCAGGCGCGTTGATAATCGCCCAGCAGCATCGCGATTTCGCCTAATTGCGCTTTCGACCAGGCCATGCCATGCCCGTCGCGTAATTCCTGCGACATGCGCAACGCTTCTTCGTGGAAATGACGCGCTTCGCGATACCGACCAGAAATCAGCGCGACATGCCCTAACGAATTTAACGCCGCCGTTTGCCCCCAACGGTCGCCAAGCTGCTCTCTACAGGTCAATGCCCGCTGAAAGCACGTCTGCGCGATTTCTCTGCCCGACGACGCCTGATAATGCCATTCGCCGCGCAAAAACGCCGCTAACGCCATCTCCCAGCGGTCGCCGCTTTGCGCTGCCAATGCGTCGAGCAGCGCGATCCACTCGGCGGTATCGTCGTTTTGCTGGCGATACCAGGTTTTCAAGCAGCCGATCCAGAAATAGGTATAGGCTGAGGTCGCCGCGCCGGAGGTTCGGAGGCGTTGCAATGCCTGTTGATAGTCGGGTGACGTTTCCGCATTATACACGTTATAGCGCGAACAGGCGGCAATATGTACGATCAATTGAGCGCAGAACAGGTGGGCGGGCTGTCGCTGAAGACAGGCCGTCAACGCGAGTTGAAACACGTCGCGGCCTTCTTGCAGGCGATTCGCCATCTCGTAAAACAGGGCAAGATGCGGCAGCATGGCCTGAAGGCGCAGCAAGTTGTGCTGCGCCGCCGTCAATTCCCACGTCTGCCGAATATTGGGAGAAGCGATCATCATCGCCGATAGTGCGGCCTGCTGACGGTCGTTTTTCAGCATCTCGCCCTGTACGGCGGCAAAACGTTCGTACCAGCCGCAGAAACGCTCGATAAGCGCGGCTTCCTCATCCGGCTCATCCTGCCGTTTTTCCGAGAGGAACCTTTGCAGCAGCGGATGGAGCGCAAACCGTCCGTTGGCGTAACTTTGCACAAGCGCTCGATCCACGAATACGGCCAACTGCGGCAGCGATGCGCCTGTGATCGCCTCGGCTTCAACGGCGTCGAAACTCCCCTGAAACATCGAAAGCTGGCGCAGCCGCCGTTGTTCCTGAGTTGACAGGCGAATCCAGAGTGAATCGAACACCGCCCGCACGCTTTGATGACGCGCTGGACTGTTTGGCGAGCGCGAAGTCAACACATCTAACGATTGACCGATTTCCGCGACAAGCTGGTCGCATGACAGGATATGACACCACGACGCCGCCAACTCCAGCGCCAATGGCATCCCATCAGCAAACCGGCAAAGTTGCAGCAATTGCGGCAGATTCGCTTCCGAAACGGCAAAATCGGGATGCTGCCGCCGTGCCGAATGCGTCAGGAATCGCACCGCGTCATAGCGCTGCTCGACCTCTTCAGGCGTCATTCCCGCAAGCGTTGAGGCATCGGGATACGACAACCCGCGAATTTCATAGACCCATTCGCCGCTCAAATTCAGCCGTTCGCGTGACGTGACAACCAATTGAATCGCCGGAGCAGCTTGCAGACATTGCGCGAACACCTCGACGCCAGCCAGCAGATGCTCGGCGTTATCAAGAATCAGCAGCAGTTTTTTAGTCGAAAGAAATTGCAGCAACGCATTCAAAGCATCTTCTTCAGCCGAAGGCTGGCAGCGCAGCGTCTCGGCTATTGTCGGCGCAATCTGCTCGGACGACGACAACGGCGCAAGCGGCACGAAATAAACGCCGTCGGCGTAGTCGGCGATCATTGTTGAGACAAGCTGTTCCGCGATGCGCGTTTTGCCGATTCCCCCCATGCCTAAAAGCGTCAGCAGGCGGCAATCCGGACGACGCAGCATGGCGTGAATTGCCTCAAGCTCGCGGGTTCTGCCGATAAAGGCGGTCAGTTGAAAGATGCCGCGAGCGCGAACGGGGCTGGATTCACGGCGAATATTCACCTCAGTAACGTGTTGTTCCTGCAACGCCGCCGCGCCATCCTGACTCAACATCGCTTCGAACAGTTCTTGCGTCTGCTGTTCCGGCTCGGCGTCAAATTCCGCTTTCAGAATGCGAACGCAATCCTGATACTGCTGCAACGCGGCGGCACGCTGATGATTCAGCGCGTACAACCGCATTAACTCCCGGTGCGCGGTTTCTTCGGCGGGCGAAGCCGCGAGCCAGCGTTGTGCGTAAGAAATGGCGGGAGCAAATTCCTGGCGAGCAGCATGATGGTGGATGACCCGTTTCAACGCTTCGATAAAACGATCTCGTAAAATGTCCGCATGAAAAAATTGCCAATCGTCAAATGACGGACTGTCCGGCAGCGTAAAACCACGCAAGAAATCATCACGATACAGTTCTATCGCTTGCAGCAATGACGGCAGACATTCGACGCAGGGGGCAGAAGGCGCATGACCATGCCCTTCGCCAGCTTTCAGGGCGCGGTCGAACGAGTGAATATCCACCCAGACTCCGGCGTTCGTTCTGAGTTCGACAGACTGGCGGCGAATATCGAACCAGGAATCTGTCAAGCGCTGCTTGAGCGACCAGATGGTTTTGCGCAGACTCGTAAACGCTTGCGCTGTTGGGGATTCCGGCCAGAACAGGCTGACGAGCTTTTCCCGGCTGTGCGTTTGCCGATTGATTGCCAGATACGCCAATAATGCGACCGATTTTCTGGTGTCCAGTTCGATGCGCTTGCCGTTCAGTTCGACTTGCGGGCTGCCGAACAACCATAGTTTGAGCGAGGATGTGTCGCGCATGTAAAAAATTTTCGTGTTTTTCGAATGTTTTGTGATTTGGAACGTTCAGGGAACGATTCGGGAACGGGAACACTATATGTTGTGTACTGTTTAAGAAATCTTGACAGGAGTAATTCTGTCAAGGAAATCATCATAAAGAACATGGAACACAAGGAAATCACGATTATGGAAGCGATTATCACAGATTTTCGATCCGAAATCAAAAAAAATGATCATCAGGACATTCAACCGGCGCAAACATCACATTCTTCTTGTGTTGCTGATGGAGATGATATATTTACGAATTTCCAGGTCGGATGTCAGCGTCAGGAGATCGCGAGGCAGGCGGATGTGAGCGCATTGAGCAACACGTTCAGCGTTAAACGGATGTTTGCAGCGCTTTTCCCTGATTTTAAAAAGATAGAAAGCTTTTTTCCGTTAATGAAACTAATAATCCCGTAAAAAAGGAGAAGCTTATGCAGATGCATAATGGTCAGACAATGGCGACGCCGCAGGAAGTCGGTTTTCGCCCTGAAGTCATCACAAAATTAGATGCGTTTTTTATGGAATGTGTGGAAATAACTCCGATTCAAGCCGCGAATTATCTCTTAGCGCGGCGCGGCAAGGTGTTCGCCTGGAAATCTGTCGGCAAACTGTCCGGGCTTGAGGAAAAAGGGGATTTTCAACCGGATTCGCTGTTCGGGATTGCGTCGATCACGAAAACGTTGACCTCCGTCGGCCTGATGCAATTGGTCGAGCAGGGCAAACTCGCGCTTGAACAGCCGGTTTGCACGATTCTCCCGGAGTTTCAGACCAAGATGCACGAAGGGATCGCAATTGCGCATCTGTTGACGCATACCTCCGGCCTCCCAGCCGATCCTGGCGCACATACGGAACCGTATCCGCGCGCCTGGCGGAGTCCCGATTTGACAAAGGAGAATTGGATCAAATGGGCGTTGCAAGGGCCGCTGCAATATCCGACCGGCACAACCTGGAATTACTGTTCCAAAGGGTTTTGGTTCTTAGGCGAAATCATCGCCCGCACATCAGGCATGGCCTATACGGAATATATTCAGCGCAATATCCTTGATCCGCTCGGCATGACGCGCTCGTTCTTTCTCGTGCCGAAAGAGTTGCGCGATCAGGTCGGCATCGTGAACGAATTCGATCAAAAGGAACTGCATGAAGAGCCGACCGAAGACTTCAGTCCTTCCTGGTGCGCCGGGGGCGGCTTGTCTTCGACGCCGTATGATTTATGGAAATTCGCGCAGATGCTCTTGAATAAAGGCACATTCAATGGTCAGCGCCTTCTTGGCCGGAAAACGGTCGAGGCGATGACGCGCAATCAGCTTGATCGCGTTCCGGCATACACCTGGGGCAGCAACATCAAAGCCAAACCATTCGGACTTGGAATAGAAGTGAACAGAGAACCGCTCACATCGCCCGGCACATTCGGACATGAGGGCGCACGTTGGAGCGGCATGTTTATCGATCCGGTCGAAGAGATGATCTGCATCTATTTTCAGCCGACAGTCTTCGATTTCTGGCACGCTCGCTATATGACTGGCGCGCGCGCGATTGCATGGAGCGGAATCGAGTAAACGCCGCCGTTGAAAATAACCACGTTTATTACATGAAGAAATTGAGGTGTTATGATGTTTGATATTCGAAAAATCCAAGAGCACGTCATTTTTGACGCCATAAAAGCTGCGAGCAACGATGAAACCGCAGCAAAAATCGTACATGGAGAACAGGAGTTCTCTTCGTTAGAGGATAATGCGACATGGGTGAAATCCACCATGGACAGATTAGAGAATCACTTTGATCGGACTACCGTGAAGCAGATTCGAATGAACTGTCAATGTGGATATGGGATGGATGAAAAATTCGCGTTGGTGAAAGAGCTTCTTGAATCGTCGTCTGATTTAGAAGAATTTGCCAACCACGACAAAGCAAAGGCCGCCGGCCTATCCTGCAAAAATGGGGAACTCTATCTCCAATTTCCGTTTTGCCCGTGTCCGATGCTTGCCGAAGTCGGTAGATTAGAGACGAATACCTGGTGTCAATGTACGACAGGATATAGTAAAGTGCTTTTCGAAAAAGCCTTTGGCTGTGACGTTGATGTCGAGCTATTACAAAGTATAAAAATGGGTGACACGGCGTGTCTGATGAAAATCATTCCCCGTGATGCTATTTGGAAATAGGCGACTGTATTTATACCAATTGCGGTAAAAATCTTGTAGGGGGCGTTCAATTGAACGCCCCTGCGGATCGTTAAAGAGCGGGCGGGAAAATGGGCTGCTAAACCATACGGTTCGTCAGCCTGGCGATAAATCGCCAGGCTCGAAGGCGAAGGACGCTGAAGCGCCCTTGAGTTGGGATGGGCTTAACAGTCCTGCCCCTGAATCGGGGCGTTATGGGAAAATTATGAATTCTGTCATATCGCATCTTTCATCAAATTCGTTTATTGCGAACGTCCGACGGATGTTTGCCATTCTGAAAGCGGTCGCCTTCGTAACGTATAAAGAGTGGGCAGCCTACCGCTCACACATGCTGGTGTCGCTTTTTATCGGGCCGACCTTCTTTTTGGTGCAGGTGTTTATCTGGAAAGCGCTCTTTTCGACACGCGATACGATCAATGGCCTGACCTACGAGCAAATGCTGCTCTATTACAGCGCGACGACCATGATTCATTATTTGATCATGGATTTCGCCGATTGGAATCTGCAAATGCTGATTCGCACCGGCAAATTTCTCACATTCATGCTGCGCCCGGTGTCGCATCGTTTTTTCGCGCTGTCGCAAAAAGTCGGGCATCGGCTCTTAGGCGCGACCTTCGAATTTTTCCCGATGTACCTGATTTTCGTCTTCGTCTTCCATATTCGGTTGATTCCGGTCTATCCGTTCTGGGCGGCAATTTCGATCTCGCTCAGTTTTTTGATTATGTTTCTGATTAACTATTGCGTCGGCATCGCCGGATTCTGGCTCACTCGCACGCAAGGCGTACAGCGGATGTTTTTAATCTTTCGGGATATTTGCGCGGGCGTGTATATTCCCTTGATTTTTTTCCCGAACGCCTTTCAATATCTGCTCTTTTTCCTGCCATTTCAATTTATCACGTATGTGCCGATCCGCGTCTTTCTCGGCTCATACGAATTAGCCGGAATTTCCATGAGCATTCCGCAGATCGTCGGCATTCAAGCGCTTGTCGCGTTAGCGATGTTCGGCGTTTCAGAAATCCTCTGGCGTTTCGGCATCACGCGCTTTACGGGGGTCGGGGCATGATATCGAATTTTGCTGTGTATCGGCAGGCGTTTCAATGCGCGTTAGCGTCGCGCATGGCGTATCGCGCCGATTTGTTCATCAGCGCGACGATTATGCTGCTTTTCGAAGCGATTGTGCCCTTCGTCACCGTGCTGATTTATCGCTCCGGCTCGACCTTTCCGGGCTGGACGATGTCCGAGGCGCTCATGATTCAGGCCGTGTTTCTCCTCGTCAAAGGGATTGCGTTTCCATTCTTCTTCGGCATCGTGTGGAATATGATGGAGCGTGTGCGCGAAGGCACGTTCGATTTGCTGCTGATCAGGCCGCGTTCGATTTTGTTTCTCAGCATTGCGACCGGCGTTGATATTGAAGATTTAGGAAAACTGTTCGGCGGCGTGACGATGTTTGCCGTGGTGCTCGCGCATATCCCATTTCCCGGCTTCTGGCAATGGTGTCAATTTTTACTGATCTTCGTCGCGGCGTTATCCGTGTTTTTTTCGTTCGCGCTCATCCTTTCCGGTCTGCTGTTCAAATGGGTTGGCAATGGCCGGATGTGGGAGATTTTCAACGCAACAACGATGTTCGGACTGTATCCGCTGCCGATTTTCAGCAAAGGGGTGCAACTGTTTCTCACCGCCGTCATCCCCATTGCGATGATGGCGTTTTTCCCGGCGTCGGTCTTATTGGGCAGACCGCATGAGGGCATGGCGTTCAGCTTCGTGATGTGCGGCTTTTTTCTCGTTTTCAGCGTCGCGTTCTGGCATCGGATGGTGAAACACCATACCAGCGCGGGAGGGTAATATGTCGGAAAATAAGATTATTCGTGTTGAACATCTTACGAAATCGTATCGCTCGATTGAGCGCGGTCATACATTCAAAGACACGCTGCTCAGCGTATTCAAGCCGAAATGGGTGGATATTCATGCGGTCAAAGAGGTGTCGTTTCAGGTTGAACAGGGGGAATTGCTTGGATATTTGGGGCCGAACGGCGCGGGAAAATCCACCACGCTGAAAATCCTGACCGGCGTCCTGTTTCCCACGTCAGGCGAGGCCGATGTCATGGGCTACACGCCCTGGAAGCAGCGCAAGCAGTATGTCGCTTGCATCGGCGCGGTATTCGGCCAGAAGTCGCAGCTTATTTGGGATATTCCGCCGATAGATTCGTTTTACATGAACAAGGCGATTTACTCCATCCCGTCCGGCGATTTTCATGCCCGATTAAAAGGCATGGTGAACATGCTGGGCGCGGAAGAGGTGATTCGCAAGCCGACGCGGAATCTATCGCTCGGCGAGCGGATGAAATGCGAATTCATCATGGCGATGCTGCACGATCCGCCGATTGTCTTCTTGGACGAGCCGACCATCGGGCTGGACGTGATCGCCAAAGAGCAGATTCGCGAATTCATCAAGACGCAAAACGCGCAGGGGAAAACGTTTATCCTGACTACGCACGACCTCGACGACGTGGAACATTTAGCCAAGCGCGTCCTCGTCATCAATCACGGCCAGATTGTGTTTAATGACAGCATGAATGCGCTGAAAGGTCATTTGGGGCAGAAAAAAATCATCCGCATCGCCACGCATCAGCCGCTTCCGACCGATTTGCAGGGCGAGGGATTGACCGTGCTGCACGCACATTCACGGCATGAGGCCGAAATCGAACTCGATGTCGCGCTCTTGCCGCTGAATCAATTCATTCAGCGCATCAACGGCAGTAATATCCGCGACCTCTCGATTCAGGAATTGCCGATTGAGCGCGTGATCAAAGAGTTATATCATTAGATCGATATCGGGAGCGCAAACGCAAGTTTTTGCGCTCCTCTCGCAGCATTCGCGGGGACGCAAATCCGATGCGACCTTCCGATTCCATCAATATTTCCCATTCATTATTTTCTATTGACAGAAATCGCAAATCCATAGTAAAGTTGCGCACAGACTCGAAGCAGCATCCGTTCCGAGATTTCGAACTGTCAAGGTGTCCTGTCATGAGGGGTTGGTAGATGAAGACGCAGTCAATTTCCTATTATTTGACCTTTCCCGATCAGTCGCAAACCATGTTTCTTTTAGAGATTGATTTGGCGACGATGGAATTGATCAACCATCTTCCCGATTCGCTGCCGGACTGGACGCGCCTGACGTTCCATCAGTGTCCGCACTGCCCGCTCGACAGCGTTCGACACCCGTATTGCCCGTTAGCGGCTAATCAGGTCAATATCATCAAACAAATCGGCCCGTTTCTGCCGTATCATAAAGTGCATCTTGAAGTCGTCACCGCCGAGCGCAAGATGACGCAAGAGACGAGCCTGCAAGCGGCGTTCGGCTCGCTGATGGGGCTGGTGATGCCGTTGAGCGGCTGCCCGCATGCCGCCTATTTCAAGCCGATGGCGCGTTTTCACGTGCCGCTCGCCAACGCTTCCGAGACGATGTATCGGTCGGTGTCCATGTATTTTATGGCGCAATATTTTCTGCATAAAGACGGAAAGTCGGTTGATTTGAACCTGACCGGCCTGTCCCGAATTTATGAGAATATTCATACGGTCAACGCCTCGATTGCGGAACGGTTTATTGCTGCCAGCGCCCAGGATTCTTCTGTTGATGCGCTTGTCCAATTAGATATTTATGCCATGACGTTTCTCGGTATCCTTGAGGAACCGTTGCAAGAATTGCGTCCATTGTTCAGCGCGTATTTCGACGAATATGCGCCCGTCTTATCACGCTAATGCGCTCTCGTGGGAGGAGATCATGATTGACGATAATGCAAACCGCCGTGAATTTCCGCGTTTCAAAGCTCCGATTTGTTACCGTTCCGCGCCGTTTTTTTCGACGCGCCGTCAGTTGGTGAACATCGGCTTAGGAGGCATCCGCATCTTCAGCAACGATAAACTGCGCGTCGGCAAACGCCTGGAAATCGAACTGTTGCTGCCGGATGACGAAATCCTGACCTTCATCGCCAAAATCGTCTGGCAGCGCCCGCTGCCGGAAGGCGAAACCGCCCAGTATGACGTGGGATTACAATTTTTAGACGTGCCAGAAGATAAATTGCAGCGTCTGGCGGAAGTCCTGAACACATACACTGAAGCAGGCGCAGCCGAAGATATCTGATGGCAGGCCGAATCAACACCAATGGCAGTCAGACGCGTTGAACGTGTCTGACTGCTTCTTTTGTCTCTAACCATTCAACCCTGTTAGGGTTCGAAACCCTGGCAGGGTTACAACTCATTGCGGTTATCCTATGAACAGTTACGCTCTCGTTATTCTTGCCACGATTCTCATCAGTTTCCTGCTTGACCTTGCTGCCGACTGGCTGAATCTTCGCGCTCTGACCGACCGCATTCCCGCTGAATTCGAAGGGGTTTATGACGCTGAAAAATACCGCCAATCGCAGGAATACACTCGCGTCAACACACGTTTCGGTTTTCTGACTTCTACGTTCAATCTTGCCGTTTCGCTGATTTTCTGGTTTGCCGGAGGTTTCCAATGGCTCGATCAGATTGTTCGCGGCTGGGGATTCTCATCAATCGTGACCGGTATCCTCTACATCGGGTTGTTAGTCATCGTCAGAACGCTTCTTTCGCTGCCGTTCACCATCTACGACACCTTTGTCATCGAAGAACGTTTCGGCTTCAACAAAACCACGCCGCTCGTGTTCGTGACCGATTTGTTGAAAGGTTTGGGACTCGGCGTCGTGATCGGCGTGCCGATTCTCGCGGGCGTCTTAGCCTTTTTCGAATATGCTGGGACGCTCGCCTGGCTCTATTGCTGGATCGCGCTGACTCTCGTCACGCTCTTTCTGCAATTCATCGCGCCCACCTGGATCATGCCGCTCTTCAACAAATTCACGCCGCTGGAAGATGGAGAATTGCGGGAAAGCATCATAGCGTATGCCCGCCGCGCCGATTTCCCGTTGGACAATCTGTTCGTCATGGATGGCTCGAAACGCTCCACCAAAAGCAATGCCTTTTTCACCGGATTCGGCAAACATAAACGGATCGCGCTGTTCGATACCCTGATCGCCGCCCACACAGTGCCGGAATTGGTCGCGATCCTGGCGCATGAAATCGGGCATTACAAGAAAAAACATATTTTGCAAGGAATGCTCATCAGCATCGCCCACAGCGGCGTCATGCTGTTTCTGCTCTCCATCTTTCTCGGTCATCAGGGCTTATTCGACGCCTTTTACGTCAAGCAGCCTTCGATTTACGCCGGGCTGATTTTTTTCGGCATGTTATACAGCCCGTTCGAATTGGTGATCTCTCTCGCCATGAACTACCTCTCGCGCCGCAATGAATACGAAGCCGACCGCTTCGCCATCGAAACCACGCCCGACGCCGAGCCGTTCGTGACCGCGCTGAAAACGCTCTCCGTGAAAAACCTGTCGAACCTGACGCCGCACCCGTTCCACGTCGCCCTGACCTACTCGCATCCGCCGGTGTTGCAACGCATTCAAGCGATACGCGGCCTGAAAAAATAGGCGCTACCGTGAAAACAGCTTTTTCCTTGACATTGTTCCTTCAAGTAATCATTTTGGGGATGAACATTCGACAATAATTATTAGGAGGGTGCGCATGATCGAAACGCAACGGATAGACAACACGCAACACTATTCTGACGGCCGCGATGCGAAAACCGGAAGCGGAAATTTTGACGCAAGTGTTCCAGGTCGGATTGCGGCAAT
The DNA here is from genome assembly GCA_964602655.1 of uncultured Candidatus Moduliflexus sp. Lineage (GTDB taxonomy): Bacteria > Moduliflexota > Moduliflexia > Moduliflexales > Moduliflexaceae > Moduliflexus. Next base: position 31,751 of record CAZRSF010000031.1, on the reverse strand, counting down.
TGTGGCGGGAATATGTGTCAGGACAATATCTCCGGCATGAAATTCCTCGCGCAGAAGCGATTGATGCGATTGGGATTGATTGGGTCGAGTTAGCGGAACGGCAATATCAAGCGGCGCTGGAGGATGTGGCATGGGGACTGAACGTTTATGACGCGGAAGAGGTGTACTCGATTCTGAAATAGGTGGATAAAGGCGAGCAGTATGATCTACTCGCGGAGTTGATGAGAGCAGCGTTTAACAGGTGACAGCATCATCTATGAAACGCCGGAAACTGGAAATTTTTTTATTGAAATAAGAAAGAGAGGAGGCTGCTCATGAAAAATTTTATCATGCTATTCTGCGTCGGAATCGGAATCATCTTGTTCCAGGATCATCTGTTGGCCTGTTCGGTGGATTTTAGCGGATCGCCGTCAGATGATGACAAGACATACGCGACATTCACGAATGTGACGTTTACCCCGACGATTTCGGAGGGGTGTGCCATAAAAAAAATGACTTGGAGCATTGATGGTCATGAGACGCTATCCGCATCAGAACTGAGACCGTTGCTTCAGATGTTTCAAAAAACCGGAGACTACACCATTCAACTTCAGATTGAAAACCGGGAGGGCATCCTATTTCACCGAGTTCATGTCATTCGAGTGAACGACACGTATGAGGTTCGATTTACTCCAAGCGAGGGATGTAATGTGTATGGCCCCTTCGGTGAGCTTGGCACAGGGATTCTCTGCGGTTCTGAAGATTCCGCTTCCTTCTGTCGAGAACGATACAATAATCGCGTTGGCATCATCATAAAATGCCTTCCCAAACCCGGGTACGTTCATACAAGTTGGACAGTCAATAACAAAGTGGTCGGCGATCCGTTTCCCTCATATCTGTCGGCGTCGAATCTTGCGGTACACTGGGAAGAAAACGAGAATGCGGCGAATGGGACGTGCGAGGAATCATCGCCCGACTGCTATATATTGAGCGTCACCAAAAGCGGAACGGGGGCAGGAACGGTACGCGGCGACAGCATCAATTGCGGCTACGATTGCACAGGACGCTACACAGCAGGAACCAACCTTACATTACATGCGGTTGCGGATTCGCGGTCGCAATTTGCGCGATGGCTTGTCAATGGACGAGAAACGACTCTGTTCTCGCCAGTGAAAGAGAATGTAACCGTTATCGCCGTATTTGATACGCGCCAGAATCGTCCGCCTCGTATATTTACGCAACCAGACCAGCATCGAACCAAAAACTATGCCTATCATGTCGCGGCAAAAGACCCTGACGGAGATCGCCTGACGTATCGCCTTTCGCAATTTCCAGAAGGCATGACGATTGACGAAACATTCGGAAATATTGCATGGGAACCACGCGAAGATCAAATCGGACGACATACGGTTGTTGTAGTGGTGGATGATGGGCGTGGCGGCATCGAGAGACAAGTCTTTACGCTCCATATCACGAAAGAGACGTTTACCTCTGCCGCAATTGGATTTCTTCAAGGATTTGAGCCGTCCGCAGGCAAGATGATAGATGATGATTCGCTTCTTGTGATGGCAAAAGGAGGAGTTTCTCCGTTAAATGAGGTATTACTTCCGAAATTACCGGAAGGAGCACCAATTTTTACCTATGACGCCGCTGTTGGATTTTATTTTCTCTTGAAAAGAACGAAACAAGGCTCAATCCTGTTTCATCCGAATTCATCTGTCGAATATTCAGTTCTTGAAAACATCCCGTATGACAATGTCAACGATGCGGCAGTCAAACAATATGCCTTCACAATCGAAGACGCAGGCATCCCGGTTGACGAAAACGATACGGTCATGATTCACATGTCAGATGGCGCGTATTTCAAGATCGGACATTTTACCGAAGAAGCCGATTTTACGGTACGTTTTGATTACATGAAATTACAGTCTTCGGATGTGAAGGAGAATAGATGATTGCCACTCAAACCATTCAATTCACGTTTCCGGTTGAAATCTTTTCAACCTTCAAGGCCACGCCAGAAGAATTTTCGCGGCAGATGCGCCTTGCGGCAGCAGTAAAATGGTATGAAATCGGCATGATTTCACAGGAAAAAGCCGCTGAAATTGCGGATATGACACGAGAAGATTTTCTGCTTGCGTTATCGCGCTGGCGCGTGTCGCCGTTCCAATATTCCGCAGACGAAATATTACAGGAAGCCGGATATGCCTGAGACATGGATCATGAACGCTTCTCCATTGATTGTGCTTGGGAAAGCTCGTTTAACGTCAGATTGGAGCCGTAAGTCAGCGGTTTGCGTGTAGTCCGGCCATTTTTATTTGACGATAAATAGAGGTTGTTTTCTTGAGATTTTCATCGCATTATTCTCTTGCATTCAATCGGCGTTTCTCTATGGTTTGTTTATTTTCTTTATCATCCCGGATTGTTGTTATGCAAAAGCAATTATTGGGAAACGGTCGAGATGACGTTCAGGTTCATTTCCGCTGTTTCGAATGTGTATGGTGATCGAAACGTTGTTCGCAATTTTTGTCGGTGAAACGCTCAAGAATTTTTATGGGCAAAAAGCGACTGATGCCGTGTTGCAGACATGGAAAAATTACACACAAGGAAATCATGACGTGCAGCGGGCGTTGCAGCAGGCGTTTTGCAAAACGCCGACGGCGCTCGGCTTGGGATTAGCGCCGGACGATTGGTGGACGCGGCAAATGCAATTCACGCCGCCGAAATTGATCCGCGAATTTGCGGAAACGATTCAAACGCGCTATGTCAAGCCGTTTTGCGGCAATGATGCCTCGAAAGCCGAACAACTCCGTCAGACCGGCAAAGAACAATGCAAGAGATTGGATCAATTTCTTAAGACCTTCAAGTTTCACGACGTGCCGACCGAAGATGTCGCCAACCTGCTGTATAACCTGCGATTCGTGACCGATGCGGACATTATGCGCCAACAGCGCGAATTGACCAAACGCGGATTGCGCAGCGAGTTGGAAAAAACGCAGCAATTCGATACGCTGTTTTTGGATGCGCTGTTTTTTGCGGAAAGCGGGAGCGGCATGTTGTATGACGGCGTCGTCTTTTATTTCGAAGAAGAAATCAAAAGCAACGAGCGTGTCAAAAGCGTGTTAGCGCATTTCGACCGCCAGCAACTGCTCGCCAACACGGAACGGGCAAAACAGGAATTCGGCAAATTGCAGCAACAAATCAGCGGCATGGAAACGAAATTGGATGAATTGAAGCAGGCGCGAAAATTCTCCGACATGACGCCTATTGCCGAAAAGCTGGATAAAATGGAACGACGCAGCCAACAATACGAGATCGCGTTCAAACGCTCAGAACAGAACGCCGCCGCCTGGCAACGTATCGAATCAGACGTGCAAGAAATGCGAGAGAGTTTCAGCTTGATTAGCGCAGAACTTTCCGAACATTTTGACGAATTTCAAAAATGGCTGAATACAGAACTTGAAGAAGTTAAAGAACAAATTACATCAGAAGGCCAAAAGAATCGGGGACGTATAGATGAGAAAGCCGAAGAAATCATGCAGTTTGTTCATAATGAATTGATTCTCTTATTAGGCGCTCACGCAGAGCAGATAAACGTTCATGCGAAGGATTTTTTGGCGAAAGATTTCAGCGTGTGGGATTGCTATGAACAATTGGAGCATCTCGGCAGCGGCGGCATGGCGGAAGTGTATAAAGTCCGAAAATGCCATACTGACGGGATTGCGGTCTTGAAAGTCTTGTCGCCGAAGCATCGGAACAATACGAATATTATCGCCCGCTTTCTGGCTGAAGGGAAAATTATGGGACGGCTCGGACAGGCGGGAGGGCGGCAATTCGCGCAGGTGTTCGATATGGGGCGGAGCAAAGACGGCGACTTTTTTATCGAAATGGAATTTATTCGCGGTCGCACGCTGCATGATGTGCTGAACGAACAGGGCGCGTTCAAACCGATTGAGGCGTTGCGCCTGCTGCGCCAGTTAGCGGCGGCGCTGCATCATGCGCACGCGCAAAAGATCATTCATCGCGACATCAAGCCGCAAAATATTATCGTGCATGACGGCCAATTGACGCTGATCGATTTCGGCATTGCCAAACGCATGGAGGACAACACGATCACCACGCAAAAGGGCGAATTTTATGGCACGTGGCTGTATGCCGCGCCAGAGCAGTTCGTGACGGCATTCGGCAAAATTTGCGAATGCACGGATGTCTATGGGTTCGGAATTTTAGCGTATCACTTGCTGACGAATACCCTGCCCTTTTCCGGCGAAACGATGGAAAGCATGCACGGCCATTGTTACGTGCCGCTGCCCGCGCTGCCGAAAACCGTTCCTGCTGAAATCGCCGCGATTGTCAAAAAATGCACGCAGAAACAGCAGAAAGATCGGTATCAAAATATGGTTGAAGTCGGCGACGCGATTGACGTGATTTTGCAACGCGAGGCCATCGAAGCCTATAAAACGCTGTTTAGCTCTTTTCATGCGGATTTGCAAATCAGCCCGCAAGAGCGCGACATATTGGAATCTCACCGGAAACAATTAGGATTAAGCAAGGAAACCGCCGAACAGATTGAGCGTGAATTGCAAGAAACATGGACAGTCAAAATTGGTGGAATTATAGAGACTGGAATCCATTGGTGGCAAAAGGGAACAACGCAATCCTCTTCTCCAACCAAGGACAACGAACAATTAGGCAACTCTAAAATTGCGCAACCTGAGAAATCAAGTTCGATACTTTCAGAATGGCTGCCAAAATGGGTCACGTCATCCTCCTCTGCGGGAAAAGACGACAAGAAACCGGACGAACCCAACGCAGAGCAAGCAGAGGAGACAATTTTAGCCCCTTCGGAATCTCACCGAAAGCAATTAGAATTGAACAAGGAAACTGCCGAACAGATTGAGCATGTGCAAGATGAGGTGAAACTCATTAAGCGTATGCAGTATCGAGAAATAGAGCAAGATTTATTTACGATGGATTCATCGTATTATTTCGCACATTGTATCGCTTCTGATTTTAGACTTGGGGCTGGTATTGCCTTAGAATTTCAGAAAAGGTTTGGATTACAAGAAAAATTAAAACATCTAAATGACGATGCAAGTCCAGGAACATGCGTCCTTGTTGGAAGAGTCTTTAACCTTATTACAAAATCAAAAAGTTCAGGAAAGCCAACGTATAAAACGCTTGAATCATCTTTACTTGAAATGAAAAAGTTGATCATCACACACAAAATAAAACAACTTGCGATGCCGAAAATTGGATGTGGTCTTGATAAATTGCAATGGGAGAGAGTTCGTGAAATGATTGAAGCAATATTTTCAGATTGTGACATTGAGATAATCGTTTGCAAATGGAGATGATAATTGTTACACAAGCCGCAGAGCAAGAAGAAAAACAATCGCAGACCCCAAAACATCTGATTGGAGGATAATGCATGTTGACGCTGCATGTGCAGACATCGCCGGAACGTCGTAGAGTGACGCTTTCTCAGAGCGAATTCGAACGTTTGCTCTCAATCTGCCGTTCTTTAGAACCGATTGAAATTTTCGAAGAGGATGATGTTGACGAACTAACGCCAGAAGAATGGGGGCGCTTGCGTGTCGCGGAGCAAGAACTTCAATATGGCGCAACCGTGAGTTTGGACGAATTCATTCGAAAAGAAGGGATTGATGTATCGCGTTGAATTATCGAAACACGCCGAAAAATTCCTCCGTTCCCAGCCGATGCGCATCAAAACATCTGTCGCCAAAAAACTATTGGTGTTGGCTGAAAATCCAGACGCTTCGCATTTGGATACGAAAAAAATGCAGGGCGTTGACGATATTTTTCGCCTGCGCGTCGGGAAAATTCGTGTTTTATATCGCCGCTACGATAGCCAATTGCTGATTTTAGTCATTGAGATTGGGTATCGCGGCGACATTTATAAATGATCATGGCTCGACGGCGATCTGAAAACCAACATCGCTGAGTCGCCGGATTGACGCATCAATCAAATCGTCGCTCGCGGCGCGACGCGGATCGTGTCGAATTCGGAGACCGTGACCAGACCCGGCGGCGTCCCTTTCGGCTTGCGGACATATTTGCGAAGCGTGAACATCACGTCAGCTTTTCCGGCGCGGCGGAGTTTGCTGTAATAGGCGGCTAAAGCGGCGGCTTCGCCAATCGTGCGTTCCGGCACGACCTTCCGTTCGCGGTTGAGAATCAGCGCGTGCGAGCCGGGCGCATTATAGGCGTGTAGCCAGACATCGTCGGGTTGCGCCGTCCGCAAGGTCAGCAGATCGTTTTCACGGCTGTTTTTGCCGACATAAATCTGAAAACCATCCGAAGAAACGAAACGGTGAAACGGCTGCGGCGGTTCTTCTTTCTTTTTCTTTTGCTGACGAGGGTTTTCGGGATCGGCTTTAGTTTCCTGAATATCCTCGCGCAATTCTCGCAATGCCTCCATATTTTCCGCGCTTTCCACGAAAAATGCGAGTTCTTCCAAATACGCCAACATCTGTTCGGCTTCTAACAAGCGTTGCGCCGTCACCTCTTTGCCCTGTTTGAGCTTGTTGTACTGCTTGAAATAGCGCTGCGCGTTTTGCGCCGGGCTGTGTTTCGGGTCGAGCGCGATTTCGATGTCCGCCTGATCGTCCGCGTAATAATTCGGCAGTTTAACTGTCGTCAGCCCTTTCCGCACACGATGCATGTTGGCAGTGAGCATTTCGCCTTTGATGCGGTAGTCGTCAGCGTTTTCGATTTCCCGCTGATTGGCGGCAAGATGCTCGCGTTTTTTCTGAATTTTCGCAGCGCGGTGCGATAACACGCTTAACAGCGATGTTTTCAGGGAGTCGTATTGCTGCCGTCCGGAGGTCTGCTGATAATACGCTTCTGCCGCCGCGCTCATGGAATCGAACGCGCGGATGATCCTGTTCGGTTCGCGTGAAAATTGCTCTAACAACAGCGCGGAGAGGATAACCGGAGTTTCTTCGCCGTCGTCTTTTATCGCAGCCACGAGCGTCGGTTGATACGATCCATTTCTGACAGTCTCGGCAATCCGACAGACTCGCGCCCAACGCGCCGCGTCGTCGGTATCCTGCCCGGCAATCTCTTTCGCAATCAACGGGCTGATGCCCTGAATCTGCTCTATCAGCATTTTCCAGAGCGGCGTAGTCGGCAAGGCTGCATGTTTGCTTAGAATGCGTTCGAATTGCTCGCGAGACATATCGGTCAGCGCGATCTTGTCTTGCGCTGGCGGCGGCGCGTACGTCGCGCCCGGCGCAATCCGGCGATACGAGCTTTGTTCCGCCGTGACATGGCGGGCGCTGTCGAGAATTTTATCGTTTTCCTGCTGCACGAGAATCAAATTGCTGTAGCGTCCCATGATTTCGAGAATCAACTGAAATCTGAGCGGTTGGCCGTCAATGTCGCGCCGGGCAATGTCGAACGTCACGATCCGTTCGAGCGGTGGCTTCGAAATTCCCAGAATTTCGCCGCCTTTGATATGGTGGTGCAGAAACTTCGCAAAGGCTAATAGCTGATTTTCCGGCTTTTGCTCGGTGAGAAAGCAATATTGATAGCGGGAATCTACCGAAATCGCAAGCCGCTGTTCATGGCCTTGCGTCCAGAGGACGAAAATCAGCGTGAATTCGTCCGGTTGCAGGATATTATTGATTTTCGACGGGCATATCCGCGCCGCGAGTTCTTGCGTGATGGCGTTGAGAATAAAGGTATCCATGAGAGATTAAACATGCGTGATAACGACCGGCTTCAGGGGCGCGGGAAAGGCGGGCGCAACGAAGCCGGTGGGATACCCTGATTTTTCCGCCCGCATTCCCGCATCACCTGCAAACCATAGTTAGCAAGACGTTCTTGCTTTCTTACTTGTTCCTTTCTTCCTGATCAGTTCGCTGCGGCTCCTCTAAAAACTGCAATAGGGCTTCTTCTTTATTCTTCTTGCAATGCCGTTAAAAACTGCAATAGGGCTTCTTCTTTATTCTTCTTGCAATGCCGTAATAATTACAATATCTGCTATCTTTATTATCCACCATAATTTTTTATAGCTTGGCTTACACCTGAGGGTTTGTAACATCGGAAACTCTCAGGGTGTAAAGCCATATCCCTATTTTTCCTCCCCGACCTTTTGTTGAAGACCTCTCAAATTTTCAGGTTTGGGCACGAAACCAACCCATTGTTGATGCGTATTCAGTTTAATTGCAGCGACCTGCTCAGCCAAAACTTTGTCAGGATATTTAGTTTCCGCATATTCTCCTAATTTAAACTGATATTTTGTCAGATGATCCTCAAGCTGCTTTTCTGTGGTACGATAGAGTGCCCAAAGTTGCTGTGGTTTTCTGAGTTGTAGCCACGAGGTTGCGCCCGCGGCAATCAGCGAGAGGATTGAGGGGATCGCTTTTCCTAACCACAACCCCTGTCCAAGTGTGATAAAGACTGGAACAAGAAGCGTAGAAACAATGACGAGCAAAAAACAGTAAAGCGATTCATCTTTGTTGCGATCGGCTTTATGCCTGAAATGGACAATAGTGTTATTACAATATTCTACGGCATTAAGATGTTCTTGTTTTTGTTCTTCCATTGAGCATAACCTCCTTTTGGTTTGTATTAGACGCAATGGTGAGGCAAATACCTCGTTTTGTCAAGAGGTATTTGCCTCTTGTTTATACAATCATTTATTTGTTTATATAGGCATCCTACATGATTCGTGTCACCGGCAGAACCCTGCCAGGGTTTCAAACCCTGGCAGGGTTGACACAACTCACGTAGGATCACTATATATCAATGCCATTTATATGTTCCCTAACAACGAGCTAACCGGACGTGGGCGATAGCCCACGTCCGGTTGAGCGACTGGTTAGCCAATTGGACAAAACGCTTCACCTTACAGTTTTTTCTTTTCTTCTGTTAAGCCAACGGTTCAGCTTTCAAGGTCTACACCCAACTCCATCCTCTTTGAAATCGTAGCAATCAATCACAAACAGCGTGGTCTGAGCACTCAAATATGAAGCTAACTCATGATTCGCATCGTTCTTTTGAGAATCAGCATAATCAACAATTGATTTTATGGTGATATAATCAATTGGTATTCTATTGTTATTATTTCGCCGCTGTAGCACATAATAAAAGCCGTAAGTTTCCATATCAAGAGCTATTACATCTCGTGATTCTTTGCGAATTATGTCTTTTACGGTTTCGTTTTTGATTACAGCAGCACCAGATACCATTTTTCCAATATGCACTTTTATATTCTCGCGGGAAAAATCAGAACGAGAGAACTCTTTTCTCCAGTCAATAAGTTTTCGATTGATTTCCTGTTCCTTGTCAATTACTATTCTAATTATTCCCGAAGAAAGTGCATGACTTGCAGTGTGAAAAAAATGATCTGTATCAATTGAGGAACCTTCAAGTTTACCATTCCCATAATCCCAACATTCATTTACGACAACAACGTCATTCATTCTTACATCATTGGGTTTTATTGAAGCGGCTATTCCGCTGCTAAAAATAACTTTTGGTCTTAGGTAGGTTATAGCTTTCTCCGCAATAACAGCAGCTTCAACCATTCCCATTTGCAATTGTTTAATCAAAACAATCTTTATGCCATTTATGACAGTTTGTATTGGTTTCGAACCTGATAAATGAACCATAACTGTAGGATCATTAAATTGACACGGTACCCAATTACAATTTTCGATTTTGGTGAAAGCGTTGTATTCCACATCTGTGACAGCAATAATCACAACATCGCAGAGAGACAAAATAGGATCAAGTTTATTGCTTTCATCTATCAATCCTTTAAGGTCTTCGAGAACGGCAATAATGTCATTTTGGAGCAAAAATAGCATTTTCTCTGAGTTGAGCAAATCAATTGCTTGAGATACCAACTCCATAGATTGGTTTCTTATATCCGGAACCACATTTCGGCGTAAAGAATTTCTAAGCCGTTCAAGCTCCCAAATAAGCCCCTGTTTATTCGTGCTGATTCGCATTGACGCAATTAATGAATCCATATCAAAATCTATCATACTACTCCCCCTCCTTCTTTACTGGAATGGCTTTTCTTCCGTGCTCGGACAAAATTCCACCTGCATGTGTGCGCAATACGGCTGCAACGTTTTCTCCGTTGTACAAGGAGAACAAAAGTGGCTCAAAGATGTTATGTGTTTTAAATACTCTATTGATGATCTCTAATATCGCGATTAGACAGTCACTCTCGACTAAGGGTTCAACCAAGGTGCCGTTAAAGCCGAATAAAGTTTCAAAGACACGTTTAAATTCCCTGTCAAAAAGCAGATTGTTAACCCATATTGCTTTTTTAAGATTGAATATTGCGGTAGAAATGTTGGTTTGAAATTTGGTGTTGTCAGAGCGATTGTCTAATATAGCGTTCAAATAGGTCACTAAATATTTGCAGATTTCCTTTGATGTTTTATTGTCATGGTAAAGAATCTTGAAAGCGTCAACATAGCCTTTAACGACTTTATCATTTTGCTCTAGTAAAAAGTTGCTGGCAAATTTTTCAGAAGTAATTCGAGAAACATATAGATCATAACATGCCACGGCACCGATGAAGTCTTTATTATTTCCAAACTGTTTTGTAATAAAATCTTGGGCATCACTATACCGATTGGTAGCAAGTCGGTATATCATCTCCTTAAGAATAGATAGAGGTGTACCCTTGTTGCGGCTTTTGTCAATCAACAAATCGAACATCATTGATGAAATCTCGGCCTTGACTCGCTCAGAAACTGTCAATGCCGCAGAAAAGACACTCATGTAATCGTTATAATTCGGTGTAGATTTTTTTAGTCTGTCAAATTGTTCTTTGAACAGTGATAGCTGTTGGTTTGGAGGTAGGCTCTTCGCTTTTTGCGACAATTCATTTTGCGTAGTATTCATATTGAGAACTTCCTCAACACGTCGTTGCCCAGTTCCTAAGAATCTATCTCTTCTATATCGTAAATTATAGTAGCCTGTAGCCTCGTCTATATTATAGTAATCTGCAAAGTGGTTTTTAAAAATATTCTTTATCTGCTTGTTCTTATCAGTTTCCGTAGAAGCTGAGATAATTTCGTCAATAATGATTGGAATAAACTCAGACTTGCCACTTCTTATGAGCATGAAAAACACTTCCCAATAAAGTTCATCATCAGAAAACATGTTGTTAAAAACGCTACGGAGAAATTCAGTATCATTGAGCCTATAACTTATGCGAATAGCAACTTGAAGTTGAGGTATCCAATTAGCCCATTGTCTCACTATATGAACAATCGAAGACTGGAAATCTTCAAAATCAACATATTGTATCATGTTTTCAATAACATTAGAGAGCGTCTCAACCAATTTCTTGTCAAAACGTTTTGAAGGAACGCATTTCGAACAGAATAACATACACTGTATTGCAGGATATTGATTAACCTGGAAGTAACGTTTTGATGCTATGATCAAATCGTTTTTAAGCTTATCATAGCTCTGCCCCCCATTTATATTTAGATACTCACGAAATATCTTTTCAAATGTTATACACTCTTCTTCGCTGAATGTACAAGTGAAAACTTCTTGTACAATACGTATCTTTACAGAAGCATTTACAGAAGAATATTTATCATTATCAACTCTATATTGTAGCCTTTCTTTATGTTGTTGTTGTAGTTCGTGAAGTTGCATCATCATAATTCAGGGCCTCCATAATAGTAATCTACTTTTAAAGGAACCATCTTCTCACCATCAGGCTTGACATAGATTTTCAAAGTTCTATCTATAGCAAGCTCAAAAGATAGAGAAACAGGTGTGCCTTTGGGAATTACTTTGTTATACTCCTGGCTAAAGTTGATTGAGTGAGAAGCAATGTATTTTAACTTACAGTCAAATTTAGAAGAACCAAACAAAACATTAATGAACAAGCCATTAGTAGCGTTTGTTCTATACTCAACGGTCGTTGTGAACGGCAATTGAATTTGGGAATCAATAACTGCATCTAAAATCATACCATCAACATCAAGAAGATATTGACTTCCGAAACCTGTCCTAAATTCAGTAGCTTCTGATTCATTGCCAGTAGACAATGGTGATGTTTTTGAAGAGGAGCTATATTTAAGATGAGAAAAAATAGCCGCACCAATGGCCACAGCATCTTGCGGGCGATTGATCAATACTACGGGCTTATGGTATTCTTCCTGGAATGCTTCTTTGATAATGGGAAGGCATGAAGCTCCCCCTGTAAGCAATATCATGTCAATATTGTCGTCATTGACTTTTTTCTGGAGCTCGCTTAGTGCGTAATCCATGTCAGAAAAAATATTCTTCCGTGAACGGCGGTTTGACTTATTCACAAGTGCTTCAATCGAACTGCTTATCATATCTGAATTAATGGTCATATATAACGGCGTATCATGGTAAAATTTGGGGATGTGTAGTTCCTTGTTCAACACTTCAAGTAACGCTTCACGCCGTGAGTATTCGATTTTAATATCGGATGCATACGGCCACAGACGCAATAATAGCCTCTTTAGTTCGTTTTCTGGTATTATTTTAGTGTTGATTCTGTTTTCTTCTAAAAATTTAGAAAGAATCATTTGTGCGATCTTATCATCAAAGTCGTTTCCACCAAATTCGCTAAATCGACCTGTGACGAGAAAATTCAGGGGATGAGAAAGGTCTTCACTAACATCCATAACGCAAGTGTCACAAGTACCGCCACCAATATCATAAATTAGTATTCTATTGTTCTTTGACGTGAAATTCACTGGGATTGCTCTGTTTTGCTGAAACACATAATAGAATAAAGCAGCTGTTGGCTCATCTAAAATCAGAACTTCCTTATCAAGGAAAACGTTTTTAGCAGCTAAAAGTGTTTCCTGGCTTTGGAAAGTGTTAAACGATGCAGGAACGGTAACCACAATTTGGCGTAAATCTTTGTAATTACTACGCCCAAGTTCACTAATTATCGCTTGTTTGCATTCAGTCAGAATCAATTGTGCACATTCTTTTGCGGTTTTTTCACAATTCAGCGTGTTTGCGCTACCGATATGCAGTTTTGAATTGAATACGACTTTGTCAGGATGAAGAGGAAGCATCTTTTTTGCAAACTCACCAACGTAGCACTCGTCTTTATTCATGAAGAAAATCACAGAACATATTGATGTAGTAATATCAATATACTTGTTATAATCCTCCATTTGCCTTATTGGCAGTGTCTTTATGGAAGACTCGAATTCATCGACGCTGTCGTCGAAACAACCAATCTCAGTTAGCGTAGTTCCTAAATCAATCCCTATAAATTTCATTTTGAAGCTCCTCCGTTGCTCAGGATTTTTACACAAGGAGGAACAAGATTTGAGCCATTGTAAATCCAGCCCGGATAAATTATTTTAACTTTGATTCGTTCACTATCACAATCGGCAAGCATTTCAGAGTTGTCAATTCTGTATTCTATCCCAATCTGTTTTCTTGAGATGAAGAGTTCTTCTCCAATAATATCATCGTCATAAGAAGCTACACCATTATTTTTCAAAACATAAAACAAGCTGCCTAAGTAGGCTCCCCAGTTTTCATGTCGATTTATCTGACTATAGAGCCAAAGATGATCAAGAATATTTCCATACTTATCACTTAGCAATTGATCCAAAATTGATTTCACATCAGATTGAACTATACCAAACCTTTGAGGAAGTCTTTTCGAAACCTCATCCCCTAAAATGCGATTTAGACAATAAACTTCATAATAATACTGTTTGCAGAGAGTAACATATTTCTCATCAAGTGTTGTTTTATTATCAAAGAAACGATCGAACATTTTACCGATAAAATCTTTATCATCTTCCGTTATGCTAAACTTAAGTCCATCGATTAGCTTACCTTCCAATACAGATAAATTATCGGAATTGCATTTACAGATTTCCAGTTTTAATGATGTGCTAAGATATAACTCTATAAGGAACTTCAGACTACGAACGCCTTCTACACCGTAATCATAAAAATTACGACCGCTAACCTTATCAGAATAAACATATTGGTTGATAATCTCATCATAAGTGAGTTTGGGTATAATTTCCCCCCAAGTCTTCTTCAGAGCTTCTGTATAGTCTGACGTGTTCTTGGTTACAGAAGCTACCTCGCAAACAATGTCAATTTGGAAACGAAAGTAATGCGAATTATACTTGGGAAGTCTGTAATACTCACAAACCTGCTCGAATAGAACACGAGGTCTTCTTTTTAAATTATTTGATCGCATAAAAACACTCCTTGTAAGGGACAGTTGAGTCGTCGTGGAAATCACCAACTCGCACGTAATTTTTAGGAATAAATGTGACACCCTCGTAAAAAGTACATGGTCACCACTGTTAGGTTTAACGCCTTGTTAACCTATCAGGTTCTTGCCCTTGGTTCATCGTTGCTTTTTGATTGTTCATGTACTCCCGATGGTGTTGTCACTTCCTTGCTTCCTTGGCTAACGAAGGTTATGACTCTTCAACAGAATATGCCGTTAATGTCGGAGAGGCTTCGGTATGGTCAAGATAATCTTCGACCATTCGGATAATTGCGGATTCAATTGCTACAACGGTTTTCCTATCGGCGTTAAGGCTGAGATTTTGACCGTAACGTCCTTTTTTCAAATCTATAATAATCGGAAGGTAGTCGCGATGCTCTATGACGCCAATCAAATAGCGAAAATCTACACGATAGACGCATAACCGAAGTTTCACTATTTCCAAGGTGATCTGGGAAACTGTATGTGCTTCAAGGAATGTTTCTCCTTTTGTCAAACCTCGCCGGATAAATCGCGCTATATCATCAACGACATCCTGTTCGGTTAAGTACCGTCTCAACGCCTTTAATTGCCTTTGAAAACTTTTGGAGATGAGGATATATTTCATGCGATTTTTATGGCATTCGGGTAGGTTCGCCGGGCGTCAAACTGTTCGCCAAGTCGTTTCATCGCGTTCCGAACATTCTCAGAACGAAGCGCTTCGCGGGCATTTATGACAAAATCAGGATCAGGCTCGTTTTCCAGATCAATCATGCCATTCAACCACTGATTCAATAAGCGCGTAACGACATCGGCATAGGTGAGATGGGAGGCTTTACATGCATGTTCTACTCTATTTTTGAATTCCGGGTCTGTCGTAATTTCTGGGAAAAGCGTTACTGTTTTCGACATGATATACCCTCCTTATTCATTGGTTTCTCTTCATGAAATAAGGTACGCCGCAGCATAATTTTTGTCAAGCCTTTCATAAGAACGGAGCATAATGTCATTGGCTTGCTTGCGTTGTCCCACAAACAACAAAAGCTCAGGAAGCCGAAACTTCCTGAGCTTGAAAAAGCAAGTCTTATGCTTTGCCAGCAGAACCGAGCACGTCTTTGATTTTGTGACGCACGAGTTCTTTCACCGCGCTGCGGCCTGGGCCGAGGTATTTGCGCGGGTCGAATTCGCCCGGAGCCGTCGCGAAAATTTCGCGGATGGTCGCCGTCAACACGAGACGCAGATCGGTGTCAATGTTGATTTTGCAGACGGCAGAACGAGCGGCTTCGCGGAGCATGTCCTCCGGAACGCCTTTTGCGCCAGGCATTTTTCCGCCGAACGCATTGCATTTTTCCACGAATTCCTGCGGCACGGAAGAGGCGCCGTGCAAGACAATCGGGAAGCCCGGAATCATCTTTTCAATGCGATGCAGACGGTCGAAATCGAGTCTCGGTTCGCCTTTGAATTTGAATGCGCCATGGCTTGTGCCGATAGCAATCGCGAGCGAATCCACGTTGGTTTTCTGCACGAATTCGGCGACTTCTTCGGGGTTCGTAAAAGAAGCGTCTTTCTCGGACACGTTCACAGCGTCTTCGATGCCAGCGAGTTTGCCGAGTTCGGCTTCGACGACGACGCCCTTGCTATGGGCATATTCCACAACCTGTTTCGTGATTTCGATATTTTTTTCGAACGGATATTTCGAGGCGTCAATCATGACGGAGGTGAAACCGTCGTCAACGCAGGCTTTACACATTTCGAAACTGTCGCCGTGATCGAGGTGTAATACAATCGGAACATTGGAGGTCGCCACAGCGGCTTCGACCAACTTGACGAGATAAACCGGATTGGCATATTTTCTCGCGCCTTCCGACACTTGCAGAATCAACGGCGATTTTTCTTCGTTACCGGCTTCAACAATAGCCTGGAGCAACTCCATGTTATTCACATTAAAACCGCCAATGGCGTAGCCTTCTTTATAGGCTTTTTCAAACAGTGCTTTACTATTAACTAATGGCATGACTTCTCCTCCAATATTTTTTAACTTTCAGGTTCGTTCATCCTGTGAATACAAACGATTCATCGCGTGAATCGTTAAGAAAAATATAACAGGACTGTCAAGAAAAATCTCGTAATGGTCAATGAAATCACAAGCTGTCAGACACGTTTAGCGTGTCTGACAGCTTTGCGGCATGATATTGCGGAAAAGGGGGAAGGCTGCTAATTGGCTTGCTCTGCGAGCGTGACATCCCGCACTGCGAACGTATTGGCTTCGAACGCGGCGTCGGCGTCGAGCGTATATGCTTTGGCGCGAATCGCAGCCATCACATCGCCGAGCGTTGCTTTCACGCTTTCCAGCGTATCGGGATGCGCGACAAGCGTGAGGCGTTCGATTTCGCGGGAAATCGAAAGTTCATGTTCGGTTTTGTATTTGCGAAGTTCGGTAATACAGGCGACCGCAGCGTCGAAACTGTTAGCGGAACGCGGCGCGTTAATCCCTTGAAAATCAGCGTTGCCCGGCCAGGGCGCTTTATGAATCGAAGCATGGCCGGTTTCTTTGGCAAACGCCCACGACCAGATTTCTTCGGTGATGTAGGGCATCATCGGCGCAAACAGGCGCAGCAGCACGTTCAGCCCAAGCCGCAATCCGGCGACGGCTGATGCCTGCGCCGCTGTGCTGATGTTTTCGCCGCCTTTAGCGCGGTTTTTGGCGAGTTCGAGATAATTATCCGTAAAGTTCTGCCAGAAAAACCGTTCGGTCGCCGACAGCGCGGACGCAAAATCGAAATCTTCCATCGCAGCGGTCGCTTCTTTGACAAGCTGCGCGAGTTTCTGCGCGAAGGCTTTGTCTAATTCCTCGGTAATCGGCAGCACTTCAGCCTCGTTTGCCAACACGAATTTTCCGGCGTTGAACAGCTTTGTGACAAGCCGTTTGCCGATTTTCAACATGCTGGGATCGAACGCCGTATCCGTGCCGAGCCGCGCATTCGACGCCCAATAGCGCACACCGTCCGAAGTGTAATCTTCCACGAATTGCATCGGCGTGATAACGTTGCCTTTGCTTTTCGACATTTTTTTGCGATCCGGATCGAGAATCCAGCCGGACAGGATGACATGTTTCCAGGGAATCGTGTTTTCGTGCAACGCCGCTTTCGCAATCGTGTAAAACGCCCAGGTGCGGATGATGTCATGCGCCTGAGGGCGAATATCCATCGGAAACAGCATTTTATGGCGGTCGAGATTTTTTTCCCAATGCGATCCGACTTGCGGACTGAGGGAACTGGTAAACCAGGTATCGAACACGTCCGGTTCGCCCGTAAATCCGCCGGGCACGTCGCGTTGATCCGGCGAATAGGACGGCGGCACATCGCTCATCGGGTCCATCGGCAACTGCGAACGGTCGGCCAGAATCGGATGATCGTAATCCGGCATTCCATCGGCGTTGACCGGATACCAGACCGGGAACGACACGCCGAAATAGCGCTGGCGGCTGATGCACCAGTCGAATTGCAGATTTTCCGTCCAGTTCAGGTAGCGCAAACGCATGTGATCCGGATGCCATTGAATCTGATTGCCTTTGTCTTTCAACATCTCTTTTTTGTCCATCAAACGCACGAACCATTGCCGCGTCGTGATGAATTCAAGCGGCAGGTCTCCTTTTTCATAGAATTTGACATCGTGCGTCAACGGCTGCGGTTCGCCTTGAAGCGGCGCGCCTTCCGTGCCGGGTGCCGCGCCTTGCGGATCGCGCAGCAGTTCTTCCATCACCTTTTTCGCAGCCTTCGCCGACTTTCCGGTAAGTTGAGCGTAATAGGCGTTGGCAGCCTCCGGATTCAGGCTTTCCCACCCGGGCGAACCATACGTTACCGGCAGTAGGCGTCCATCAAGGCCGATAATCTGACGCAATGCCAACTTCTCTTCTTTCCACCATCTTACATCGGTCTGATCGCCGAAGGTGCAGACCATCAGGATGCCTGTCCCTTTTTCCGGTTCAGCCAGTTCACTTGGAAAAATTGGGACGGGAACGCGGAACAACGGCGTAATGGCGCGTTTGCCGAAGAGGTCTTTGTAGCGGCTATCGTCGGGGTGTGCGGTGACGGCAACGCAGGCGGCAAGGAGTTCGGGGCGCGTCGTAGCAATTGTAAATTGCCGATTTTGGCCTTCGACGCCAAACGCCACGCGATAAAACGCGCCAGTCACCGGACGATCTTCTAATTCCGCCTGAGCGACGGCGGTCTTAAAGTTTACATCCCACATGGTCGGGGATTCGTGATGATAAATATGTCCTTTTTCGTACAAGTCGAGAAAGCTGAGTTGCGCAAGATGGCGGCAGTGATCGTCAATCGTGGCGTATTGCTCCTGCCAATCCACCGAGAGGCCGATACGCCGCCAGAGATCCATAAACGCTTTTTCGTCCTCTTTGGTCAGTTTCAGACATAACTCGATAAAATTTTTGCGGGAAAGCTCTAAGGCATGATGCTCCCGGGCTTTGGCGTTCGCGTGTTCGCGCTCAAGATCGGGAATGTATGGAACTTTCGGATTGCAGGTGACATGAAAAAAATTCTGAACGCGCCGTTCGGTGGGAAGGCCGTTGTCGTCCCAACCCATCGGATAAAAAATGTTCATCCCCAACATCCGTTTGTAGCGCACAATGACGTCGGTGTGGGTGTAGCTGAAAATATGCCCCATGTGCAGCGAGCCGGAGACGGTCGGTGGCGGCGTGTCCACCACGAATGTCTGCTCGCGCGGCACTGTTGCATCATACCGGTAAATCTGCTGTTCCTGCCAGAAACGCTCCCAGCGCTGTTCGGCTTCCGGGGCGTCAAAATGTTTTGCAAGGGATTGCGGATCGATACTGATCACTTTTTTGCGTTCTGCGCTCATCTGGTTTTCCTCATTTCATTGGTCACGCTCAACACGTCACGTTCGGCATTCATTGCCAACGCGCTTCATTCAGCGCGTTGGCTTACAACACGTTGTCCTTCCCGGTTCAGCAGGCCGCAGCGATTCGTTCCCTTGAGAAAACGCTCAGATGTGATCTTTGATGTCCGGCAGCAACTCTTTCACTAACCGTTTGCTGGTATTGTTGATGATTGTGCTCACCACCGGATATTGCAGCAGATACGCCGCGAGTTCCTGCATCAGCGCCGGGACAAGTTTTCCGGCTAATCGTTGTGCAATTTCCTCGGTAATCATGTCAAGCTTTTCGTCGGAAATCTCTGAAATCGCCTGCATTGTCGGCGGTTTCGGCGCTGCTTTTTCTGCGGATTTTGGTGCCGCCGCTGGCGCAGGTTTGGCCGTCGGAACAATTTTCGGCACCGGGATTTCTTCTTCAACCGCTTCCATCTCTTCTACCAGCAATTCTTCATCCTCTACCAGAGATTCTTCTTCCACGTCCGGAGTCGGAGCGGCTTGCGGTACCGGCGCTTTTTCTTCAACCGCTTGCATCTCTTCTACCAGCGCCTCATCTTCCTCGACCTCTTCTTCTGCCAACAGTTCGTCTTCCGAAATCGAGAAATCCTCCGTATCCCCATCGTCGCCCATATCGAAGACTTCGCCTTCTTCGAGTATTTCACTTTCTACGACTAAATCGGCTTCTTCGGAATCTTCGTCGAATTCGTATTCTTCCTGTACCACCGGTGGCTCTTCGGCGACTTTGGCTTTGGGCAGCGCGGCTTCTTTCGCAGCTTGCGCCTGTTTCGCCTGGTCTGCGAGGATTTGCTGCACTTTCGCGAGAATATCGCCGGATTTGGCCGGTTTGCTTAAGATCGCTTTTTCTCCCACCATTTTGATGCCGCGTTCTTTGTCAAAGGCTTCATATTTTCCAGCCAGGAGAATCACAGGCAGATTTTTGAAATTCGGATTTTTTTTCAGGGTTTCACACACCTGATAACCGTCAACTTCCGGCATCATCGCATCAATTAAGGCGATATCGGGTCGTTTCTGTTTCACGGAGTCTAACGCTTCCGCCCCGGAACCGACAGAAATGACATCATACCCTTCGCGCGACAACACCATTTCCAACATGCGCCGCGAGGCAATCTGATCATCAGCAATAAGCACTTTTTGCGCCATTATGTTTTCTCCTTTCATGCAGCGGACGCGAGCGACGATTCCGCTTGTGCGTTTAGCTCCTCGGAGAGGATGTCCCATTCATAGTCTCTGACAAAATCTTCGATGGCTAAGAGCAGCACCAATTCAGCCTCTCGCATGGATATGCCTGCAAAATAGCGACGAGGGAGTGTCGAAACCAGCGCCGGGTATTCGTAATACTGAAGAAGCGGCTGCATTTGCAGCACTCGATCTGTCAGCAGGCCAAACAAGCGATTCTGGATTGAGACAACAAGTATGCTTTTCGTCCCTCGTTCTTGTTCAAGGTCATGTGTTCCCGCCTCTTGCATCCGCTTTGCTGCGGGAGTTTCCAATTCGAAAAATTCGCGCACGTCAATAATGCATAACGATTGACCGCGATAATTCCATCTTCCGCGAATAATCGGCACAGGGGAGTACCATAGGGTAATCTCGCCCGGCTGAATGCGCACGATTTCCACGAGATAATCGAGGTTAAAGGCGAATTTTTCGCCACACAATTCAAAACAGAGTAACCGTACTCCAGTTTCTTCCATATAGCAAGCAAAAAGTGGCAAAGATCAGGTTTTTTTGCAAAAAATGTTCACAGACAGGATTCGAAAATAGGAATCAACCCCACCCCTTCCCCCTCCCAATAGGGGAAATTCGGAATGTTCTCGATTCTTTCCGTTCATGCTGATTGCATTGGCAGGCTTTCCGCCTGAATCGGCCTGATTTTACCGCCTTCCCAGCACACATTCGATAATTTCATCCGCCACTCGCGACAACGGCACAATCGCGTCCACGCAACCGGACTCAATCGCCATGCGCGGCATTCCGAAGACGAGCGACGATTCCTCATCCTGGGCAATGGTGCGGCCTTTCGCATCTTTGATGGCATTCATGCCAGCCACGCCGTCATCGCCCATGCCGGTCAGCAAGACGCCGATTGCGTGACTGCCGAAGACGGACGCCGCGGATCGCATCAGCATATCAACTGATGGGCAGGGTTCCGAAGGACGTTTCGGGCCATCGAGCAGGGCAATCGTGCGGTCTGCCAGAATTTTGAGGTGATGCCCGCCCGGAGCGATATAGACCATGCCTTTGCGAATTTTCATTCCCGATTGCGCTTCGACGACATCCAGCGAAATGCGGCTATTCAAAAGTTCCGCGAGCTTCCCGGTAAATTTTTGCGGCATGTGTTGCACAATCAATATCGGCGCTTCGAAATTCATCGGGAAACGCGGGAGCAGTTCGTTCAATGCCTGCGGCCCGCCAGTGGAACAGCCGATAGCGACGACTTTTTCATATTTATAGACATTGCCGGAATAATTCGACAGGACATATTTGAAGATCGCGCCTTCCACATCAACATCGTTGTCATGCGTAGAGCGCGCCATTTTTTTCGGCAAGGTAATCGGGGTGGAACGATGACGTTTGACGCTGCGGACCACACGAATTTTTGAGGCTAGTTTGATTTTTGACGTAATTTCTCCAGCCAATTCCGTAATATCCGGGGACACGACGCCGGAGGGTTTGTACACAAAGTCAATCGCGCCGAGATCAAGCGCGCTGATTGTGGTCTCGGCGCCTGTCTGCGTCAGAGAACTGATCATGACGATGGGGGTCGGCATGGCGCTCATAATTTGCTCCACGGCTTTCAGTCCGTCCATGTGGGGCATATTCACGTCCATCGTGATCACGTCCGGGCGCAATCCTTCAGTTTTGCGCACAGCTTCATACCCATGCGAGGCTGTGCCGACCACTTCAAGCTCAGGGTCGGCATTAATCATCTCGCTCAACAAACGGAGCATGAGCGCGGAATCATCTACGACCAACACCCGTATCATCACGCTTATCCAACCTCTTGCCGTTCCGCCATGAGTTTTCGGATGCTGTTCAACAAGGTTTCTTCATCTACCGGTTTGACAATATAGTCATCAGCGCCGAGTTCAATCGCTTTGTTCTGGTGTTTTTCGCCTGCGCGGGAGGTCATCACCACAATCGGCAGAGACTGCGTCGCCTGATTCCCTTTGACTTCTGCAATCAATTCATAGCCATGCATGCGCGGCATTTCCAGATCGGTAATCAACAGCGTATACGGCTTATTGGTCAGTTTTTCCATCGCCTCGACGCCATCTACGGCCACATCTACCTTATAGCCGGCTTTTTCCAGCATCATGGCAATCACCTTGCGAATGCTGATAGAATCATCCACTAACAGCAGCACTTCAGGCGTCGCTTCAGCAGTCGGCATAATCGGCGTTTCAAGCGTGTTTTCATCAATGCGGATGGTGGCGGCGGAAATCGCTGCGGGCAGACCAGAGAGGAGTTCGCGTTCGACAATCGTCGGAATATCAAGAATCAAACGAACTTTTCCTTCGCCGGAAATCGTTGCACCGGAGAATAATTTGACTTTCTTCAAATAATCGCCTAACGGCTTGATGACGATGGTTTCCTGACCGATCAATTCATCTACGACCAGCGCAAGCGGATGTTCGGCAGAACGAACAATCACGATCGGTACATACTGCTGTGTGCCTGCGGCAGCGCTATTCATGCTCGATGGGTATTGCAAAATCCGGCTCAACCGCCGGATCGGGAGTACCTGATCGCGCAATTTAATGACCTCTTGTTTGCCGATATTATGGATATGATAGAGCGGAATTCTGGCCGTTTCTTCGACGGATGTCAACGAAATGGCAAATTCCTGATCGCCGCATTTGACCAGCAGCGCGGCATAAATGACGAGCGTTAGCGGGAGTTTGATGGAAAATCTGGTGCCTTTGCCCAATTCCGTTTTGATCTCAATGGTGCCGCCGAGTTTGGAGATGTTGGTTTTGACGACATCCATGCCAACACCGCGCCCGGAGATGGAACTGACTTCCTTTTTGGTTGAGAAGCCGGGCGCGAAAATAAACTTAATCGCGTCATCATCGGACATGCGTTCGATCTCTGCCATCGAGCGCAATCCTTTTTCCGCAATCGTTTCGCGCACGCGCTGCACGTCTATGCCGTTGCCGTCATCAAGAATCTCAATAATAATGTTATCGCCTTCTTTGAAGGCGTTCAGGTTGATTGTGCCTTCCGCGGGCTTGCCTCTCGCTTCGCGCGCTTCCGGCAGTTCGATGCCGTGCGAGACGGAATTTCGCACTAAGTGCATGAGCGGATCGGAGATTTCATTAATCACGGTTTTATCGAGTTTGGCGTCTTCGCCAGACAATTTCAGCGCAACCTGCTTGTTTTCTTCTTTGGACACGTCCCGCACCAATCGGTGGAAGCGGCTGAATAACTGCCCGACCGGCACCATGCGAATGTTCGTGATTTCCTCTTGCAGGTCGTTCGTAATTCGACGAATTTGCGAGGACTCTTCTTCGAACTGCTCGAAGAAATCGGTCAATTCGTTCATGATTTCCGAAATATCCGATCCGATCTCCATGAGGCTGCGGGACAGAATATTAAAATCGTCGTATTGATCGAACTCCATATCAAAAAACCCATCCAGCAATTCCGATGCCGTTTGCGTTTCCTGAAATTCTCCTGATGCGCCTGATTTGCTTCGCGCGACAAGGTTGTTGCCGACCTGTCCGAATTCGTATTTTTCTTTGAAATCGCGAATGACTTTCAACAGGCGTTCCTGGCTGAAATTCAACTCCGAGCTGATTTTGCTGACATACAGGATGCGCTGATCGAGTCGAGTGCGGTTGATGACCAATTCGCCGACTAAATTCATCAGCAAATTCAAGCCTTCAACGCCGACTTTGATAATTTTCTGGTCGCTGGCGGAGACTAATGACCGTTCGGTATCCTCTGGTTTTGCGGATTCAGCGCGGCGTTCAGGCGACGCTTTCTTTGCCGGAGTGACTGGTTTCGCGATTTTCGGTTTTTCAACCGGCGGTGGGGGAGGAATCTCAACCTCGTCCTCTTCTTCGGGCAGAAGATCGGCTAATCCGTCCAGATCAAGGTCTTCAGGGAGTTCCAGTTCCTCTTCAGGTTCTTCTTTCGGAGGCTGCGAGGCTTTGGCTTTCGGGGGAATCGGTTTTTCGCTTTTGGGTTTGCCCTCGCTTAAATATTCCGCATACAGATCATCGAACATCAAGAGGATGCTTTCATCCTCAGCCTGCCCTTTGGGAATGTTTTCGACCTGGATCGTCAGCGTATCTACCGATTGGAGGAGCAAGTCCACCACCGCTTCTGAGAAATCCAGTTCCCGGCTTCGAATCTTTCCCAGCAAATCCTCCATCTTATGCGCCAATTTGCTGACGACATTGAAGCCTAACATCGCGGCTGAGCCTTTGATGGTGTGGGCGGAACGAAAAATTTCATCCACCACGCTCAAGTCTTCGCTGTTTTCTTCTAAAGAAAGGAGACCGTCATTCAGGATTTGCAGGTGTTCGCTGGCTTCGACCAGGAAAAAATCAACAATGTCGGAACGATTAAACCCTTCACTCATTGGCAGCTATTTTTCGACAATGCCGAAATCCTCTTCCGTAATCAATTCGACCTCATCATCGTCCTCTTCAGCGCCGAACATGGCGCGGAGTTTCGCTGTCTCTTCCGGCTGTTGCTGCGCCGACGACATCATGGCAGACTGCGGTTGCGACTTGGCCTCAATCGGTTGTGGTTTAGCTTGAGGCTTTGGCTGTGATTGGGGCTGAGGCTTTGGCTGTGGTTTCGGTTGCGACGCCGACGCAATCGGTTTGGGTTTGGCAGTTTCTGTGCGTCCGCCGGTTTCCGCGATTTTAAAATTACCAATCGCCGCAACCAAACGGGCGGACAGCATCGCTAATTGTTGAATCGTTGTGGTGGTTTTGCGCACGCCTTCGCCGTGAGAGAGCGTAATATCGGAAATCGTTTCCATCGAACGCACCACGCCGTCAGTCCCGCGCGCCTGCTGTTTCGCGGCTAACGAGATTTCTTGAATCAAGTTGGCAACCTGATCAACGCTCTTATCAATTTCTTTCAACGACGAGCCGGCAATATCGGCGAGCCGCGTCCCTTCTTCCACTTCGCGCGTGCCCTCTTCCATCGTGCGCACCGCTTCGTTGGTCTCAGCCTGAATACCTTTGATCAGATCGGCAATATCTTTGGTCGCTTTACTGGAACGTTCCGCTAATTTACGCACTTCTTCGGCAACGACGCCGAACCCGCGTCCATGCTCGCCGGCGCGCGCCGCTTCGATGGCCGCGTTCAAGGCCAGAATCGTAGTTTGCCGCGCAATGTCGTCAATGGTGGTAATAATTTCGTTGATTTCAATCGAACGGTCGCCGAGGCTTTTGATTTTCTTACTGGTGACTTGCACGGTGTTGCGAATGCGATGCATCCCACGAATGGTTTCTTCCACCGATTTTTCGCCTTGCTGCGCGGCTTCGGTCGCTTTTTGCGATGCGCGGGCGGCAGATTCCGCATTATTCGCGACCTGCTGCATGGAGATGGCGATTTCATCTACAGCGCTGGTGATATTATTGATATGATTCTGCTGCTCTTCCGCGCCTCGAATCATCTGCTCGGACGATCCGATAATATCATTCGTGGCAAGGCTCATATCCGATGCCGAGTTGCGCACCTGCTGCACTAACGATGCTAAACTCGCCACCATCATATTGAACGCGTCCGCTAAGGAACCGAGCGCATCGGCGGTCACTTCGGCTTCGACGGTCAAATTCCCATCCGCCGCAGCGCTCACGGTGCTTAACATATTCATAATCTGCCCCTGCATACGATTGATGTCGGCCTCGGTCTGTACCATTCCGGTCAGTTGATCGGTCATCTCGGTCAAATGGCCGCCTAAGACCGCCATCTCGTTTTTGGCGGCCATATTCAGGGAGTGCTCCATGTTGCCTTGCGCAATCTGCTTGATAAAATGGACAAGTTGATCCAACGGCACGAGAATTTCGGCACGAATAAGCATACGCAGAATCAAGGCGCTGATAAGAATACATGCCACAATCACCAATAGCAGTTGAATCGAGCTATACAGCGCAATCCCGCCGGTCTCTGTGCTGACGCCGACGTGTAATTCGACTCCGGAATTCGGGAGCAATTGGATCGCAGTGTCAACAACATGATTCCAGGTTCCATTCGGGCGTTTCAGCGTCACCGGAATATGCGCGATGGCTGTTCCGTCGTTCAACGAATTGACCGCGCCCAACTGCTGTTCCTTTGAGGTGAGATTTTCGGTGATTTTTTCAGGCGATTGCGCGACAATTCGCTGCTCTTCGTCTTTCACAAAGGCGTAGATAATCGCTTTATCTTTTTGGCGGGCGCTTGCGAGCGCTTGTTCCAATTTTTTGGCATCGCCCTCGTTATAATAATTCGGAATCCGGTATTCTCTGAGAAAGTTCGCGGTGATACGCCCTTTTTCCTGCAATTCCTGCGTAAGCGCGCGCTGATACATGTAACTCAGGAGTCCCCAATTCACCAGAACAGCGACCAGGACGAACACGCCCGTCAATATAGAAAATTTGAACCAAAAACTCTGAAAATTACTGAATCCCTGTTTGACTTTCTGTCCTTGATCCTGACTCATTCGCGATGAAAGAGAAAAGAGCAAGGAGAAAAGACGGAGCGCTTGCGCAGATGCTCTCTCTTCCCTTGTTTCTTTGTCTTTGTTGGTTTTGTATCCGCCATTCTCATGCGTCACTGCCGCGTGATGATTACAGTTGAATGCTCTTATACAGGTGCGTTAAATTCAATAATGCCAGCAAACCTTCTTTGTATTGAATGATATTAGAAATAAATCGTCCGTCTGCCAGCCCAGCCTGGACAACATCGGCCTGAAGAACGATTTTATCAAGATGACAGACTTCTTTGATCGCGTCAACCAGAATCCCCACCCGCGTCGCGTTGATATTCAATATCATGATGCGGCTTTCACGAGTTCTGTCCTTGAATGGTAGGTGCAAAATTCCACGAACGTCCACGATTGGCACAATGTCTCCGCGCAGATTAATCACGCCGATCAGGAAATTCGGCGTGGTCGGCACCGGCGTAATCGGGGAGTTTTCCATAATTTCCTGGACATCGAAAATGCGTAACCCGAAAAACCGATCGGAGAGTTCGAAAATACACACCTGAATCCGTTCGCGCGCTTCGCTGACAGCTTCATCCGGCGTGACATTTGTTGTTCGAGATGGAAAATCAACGCGATCCATACGTGCCTAATCGTTCTTGTTAAAGATATTTTGCTAACACATCCAGGATTTGTTGTTTCTCATACGGTTTCGTAATATATTCTGTCGCGCCTTGCTGTTTACCCCAAAATTTATCCGTGTCTTGAGACTTTGACGTTAACATGATGATTGGGGTTTGCTGGAATTGTGGTTCTTTACGTAAATCTCGGCACACCTGAAATCCATTTTTTTTCGGCATGACAACATCTAAAAAAATCAGATCGGGAAACAACGTCTTCGCCGTCATTTCCCCTTCTTCGCCGTCGCGCGCGACCGTGATGCGATAATCGGTTTCCGCCAGAAACCCCTGGAGAATCTTGATCTCGACGATGCTGTCATCTACAATTAAGATTTTTTTCCCCATACCAGCCTTGCCCCTTACGCATCTTTCTTTTTCGCTCGGCGAATATATTCATTCAGCTTTTCCACAACCAGTTTTTCAATCTGTTTTTCCAGCGATCCCATTAGCGCCTCAACTTCTGCCTTCACCAACTCTTTCACGCGTTGTTCCATGTCGCCTCCTGCGGTAGGAGTTCCGTCCTGCTGAACCGCGTGTTTCACGGAGGCTGTCGGTGGCGCAACCGTCGCTTCGGCGGAGGCCGTTTTGGCGGGCGCTTGCGTTGGGGTTGGCGCAGCCTGCGCTGTTGGTGGCGCAGACGCCTCGGCAGAGAGACCTTCTAATGTCTGGTGAATTTTACTGACCAGTTCTTCCGGCTGAAACGGTTTGGTAATATACCCGGTGACACCAAGCTGATCAACGAATTTATCGCCGACTTTATCGCCTTTCGAGGTGACAAGAATGACGGGAATCTGTCGAAGTTTTTCATCTTTCTGCAAAATACGGCACACCTGAAATCCGTTCATTTTCGGCATGACAAAATCGAGCAGAATAATATCCGGCCTGATTTCTTTGGCTTTATTGACGCCGTCAAGACCATCTGACGCCGTGGAGACTTTAAAGCCTTCTGCCGTTAAGATCATGGTGACCAATTTGCGCACCACCGAACTATCGTCCACTGACAACACTTTAATCGGCTCGTCTCGCTTCATCGAAGGCCGTGTGGCGCTTTTTCCGCCAGAGGCTGGCGCGCTGCTTGACAGCGCCATCTGGATTTTCGATTTGACGTCCTCCGCCTGAAATGGACGTTGTAACACGCCTTTGACATTGGCCAGCGAGCTTAATTCGCCATCTACCTCTTCCGTCTCTGCTAACACAAGCACTGGAATGGAACGCACGCTCTCATTGGCTAAGAGCGATTTGCAGACCCCAGCGGCCTGAAACTTCGGAAGATCGCGTTCGATCACAATCACAGCAGGCCGCGCGATCCGAGAAATCGCCATGCCATCAACTCCGTTATTGGCCGAGAAGTGATGATACTCGTGCGCAAAAATGGCGTGTAATTCCTCCGAGGTTCCTTGATGCTGTGTAATCACTAACACATTCGGCTTACTCATGATATTGTCCTCTCCTGCCTCCTAACGAGTGAGTAATAATGGTTATTCTGACAGCGATGTGTTAAAAGGCGTTTACTTTTCGAATAAGAATCTCTGTTCAAATTTCAATTGTCACGGTTTTATCGTTTTTGTCAAGAACAAATCTCTCTCCGCCGCGAGTTTTCCCGCTCGTGATGCTACGTCTTTCACATGCTACGATCAGTGTGCGCGGTTTGTCAATCTTTTTTTGGCCTGTTTACATGTTCGCGATGGAAGACTCAGAAACTCTCGCAAAATTGATGGGCAGGATAATGACCATTTAAAAATCTACATCAAGATGCCATTTTGCATGAACCTGCCGCGCTTGCTCGAACACCTGGAGATACTCTTGTAAATCCGACAAAAGCTCTGCTGAATTCCGGACACACTGCGGATACGTTTTGATATGCGCTGACAGCCGTGTCGTAAATTCGACGCCCTCTTCTATGGCGAACCAATGTTCTTCAGGAATCTCGATGGATTCAGGATCACCGCCATATTCTTCAATCGTGATTCGTGCATCCTCTTGGCTCTGACTGACATATTCATTCAGGGTTTTCAACCGTAATTCCTGGCAGATATGGTCGAGCGTCGTGGCATGACGAAACAAAAATTTTCCGTTCACAAACGTATCGAACCCAGCATCGGGCGTATCTAACACAATGAAATATGCTCCGCTCATAACTGTTCTTTTACAATATTTCGAGTGTTTGCAAGCGCTTTACGCCTAAATACAACGGGAAAATCGTCACGCCTGCGCTTAATAACGCGACGGCGCCGTACGCTAAATATAAGCCCCACGATCCGCCGCCGTGATCATGATGAAACAATTGCTGCGAAAAATAGATATAAACCGGCCAGGCTTCCAGCACAATCGTGACGCCGATATAAAGCAGACTGAGAATCATGTACGAAATCCCGCCGATGCTCATGGCAATCTGCGCCGGATTTTCATTGATGAATTTGGGGTAAATCGCCCCCATCCCCACGCCTAATCCGGTTAATCCGACCGTAATCAGCAGAATCGTGACCGATGACAGCAGCATCATATATCCGTCCACGTCCAGCAGAAGATTGGAAATAATGATGAGCGTTTCTGCAAGAAGCATCAGCGGAAAGAGGAACATGAAAAACTTTTCCAGCACGAAACGGCGATAATCTACCGGCGCCGCGTGAATAACCCAGAAACTCCCACCTTCAAGGCTTGTGCTGGGAAAAATAAAGCGCACGCCCAATGAGGCCAACACAAACCCGGCTAAACCCAAATTCAGAAACGAGAGGAGATTTTTCAGATAGATATTATCAATCGGCAAACTTTTGATATTGAAAAAATAAATCAACAGCAGCGCGGCCAGCATCAGTAATTGCGACCATTGCGTCGTATCGCGCCAGAAGAGCTTGATATCTTTGATGAGCAGCGCGCGCGTGGTCGGATGGAGAAACGACATCTTCCGCAGCAGTTGTTCGGTCAGCGTGCCGCGCTTGCTCACTTTCACCGTTCGAGATTCCGCGTTTCCCGTCCAACCGGCATAGTAGATGTATTTCGCCGCTTGCAGCACCGCGAAATACGTGACAAGGGCGGCCAGAAATAACCAGCCTAAATTCAGCAACGCGGCGTCCGTTCGGCGCTCCAACAGCGACATCAACACTTCGCCAGCCCAGGTGCTCGGTAAATACGGCGCGGTCGGGATGCGGTTCGTTTTGATGTACTCCAACAATTGCTCCATGCCGATCTCATTGATAATCTGTTCCGGGCGCAAAAACCGGAACACCATCACCAGCCCCGCGCCCAAAATCAGCCCGAACACGACGAGTACCTGCTGCACTCGTTTCACCGGAAAATAGCGCACTAACAGCATCGTAATCAACGTGCCGAGCGACGCGGGAATCACGATAAACGGCAGCAGCGTCAGCGGAATCATGGCATAATACAGCCATGAAGCATTGTATTCTCTGCCGCAGACGATAAAAATCGGCAGGCCGAAAATCAGCAGAATACTCGAACTGTTCAGCGCAGTTTCGGCGAATTTCGTCATAAACACCGACGAAAAGCGCAGGGGCGACGAGAGCAAAAAGTGTAAATCCGACGACAGGTACAGCGTGGAAAGCGACGTGACCACGTTGGAAAAGAGCAGCATGGAGGCGAACAGCAGAAAAATCATGTTCAGCAATCGCGCCACGAGAAGCGTCCCGACTTCCACTGCGTCTAACACATCAATCCGGGCAATGTACGAAATAATGCGCTGGAAAAAGAGATAATCCAGCCAGAAGAACACCACGCCGATCACAAGCAGCAGCGTGAAGCGGATGACTTGTTCGCGCGTCGGATGCGTAACATCATTTAAAAATATCTGTCGCCGGATGCGAGATAATAACGCCAGTTCCTGAAGAATGGATTTCATTTTCCCCTGTACGGCGAACCTGCGTTTCGCCCCTGACGAAACGCAGGTTCGTGTTACAATGTTTTCGCCTGAAACGTATTGCACTTGTTCAGATTGCCGGAGTCGAATCCGGCGGAAAACCAGCGAACCCGCTGCGCGGACGACCCATGCGTAAACGAATCGGGCGTCACGTACCCCCGGCCTTGCTTCTGAAGCCGGTCGTCGCCGATGCTGCTGGCCGCGTTCAACGCTTCTTCGATATCGCCCTCTTCAAGGATATTCCGCATTTTCTGCGCGTGATACGCCCAGACACCCGCCAAACAATCGGCCTGAAGTTCCTGCATGACCGACAATTTATTCGATTCTGCCTCACCTGCCTGCTCGCGAGCTTGATGCACTTTATCCGAAATGCCCAGCAATTTTTGCACGTGATGGACGACT
>CAZRSF010000030.1:0-67812 GCA_964602655.1 uncultured Candidatus Moduliflexus sp. | reverse complement strand
CTCTTCGCCCCTTGTAAAATTTAGAACTTAACAGCCCTGCCCTGGCAGGGCGTGGCTCAGGACGCCAAAATATCGTCGGTCAGCCCGAACGCTCGCAACGCCGCTTTGACGCGCTCAACCTGCTCCAATGTAATTCCGTTTTCGCGGCTCACATCCATCTGCACGTCAAGCGAGATCGAAAACTCCTCGGCAAACGGAGCTAACACTAACTCAGAGAAAGCGCTGAATTGCGGTGACGTCAGCGTTCCAGCCCAATGCAGCGTGGTCGGCAGCGTGGCAGCCGCCACTGTGGGCGTCGCGATTTCCGGGAGCATCGCGATGGGATGACTCAATTGTTCTTCCGGCGATTCCGATTTTTTGGAGAGGATCGACACGTTGACCCAGGCGCTTTTATGACCGACGGTGGCCTTGACCTGAAAATCGCTGCCGCCTTTTTCGCCTGCGGTAAACGCGCCATGTTCGTCAATCGTGCCGCCAGTCGCCTCCCAACGGACGTTCCGGGTGATTTCTTCGCCCTGTTCATCTAACGCCCGCACCGTAAACGTGATTTTTTCCCCGGTCATTAAACTGACTTTCGGCGCGTCAATCATCAGCGACGCCAGGACGCGCGTCAGCCCGGCAAGGTAGGTTTCCGCCTGCGTCGGCGAGAGAATGAACCGGTCGTCCGACAGTTCGACGTCTGCGGCGTTCAGGAGTTTCTGATAATAAAACGGCGTATATTTTTCTTCGATCTTTGCCCCGACATACGCGAGAATGCCGGAGGTCGCGCCTTTGGCGATCATATCTTTAATGGCATCAATGGTCGTCAGACGCGGAAAATTCGGCGATTTGAAAAACTGTTCTTTGACCGCTTTCGCGCTCCAGGGATGCTGCTGATACTCCGCAGGCCAGTTGTGTTTCAAAAAGCGCGGACTGACGGAATCCGCAACATAATCGAACAGACGTAGTTGGCTCAGCAGCATCACCGGCAGCGAATTCAGGCCGCCCGGCTCAAGATGGCCGAGATCGACAAATTCGAATTCGAACGACTTATTCAGCAGGGCGACATGGTGATACGCCTGCCAGACCAAATCATGCAGCCCGTGTTCCGTTTTGGTGATGTGGTCGGCGATCTGCCGCAAAATTCGGACAGGTTCATGCTCTGAAACGATGTCAATCAGTTCGGGCGACGCTTGAAATTCCTGATACATATCCTGCCAGGTCAGCAGTGAACGGGCTTCCTGGCGCAATTGCGCGTCATGTTCGGGAAGCGCCCAGAGAATACCGTTTTTGAAGATGCGTTCGCCCCCTTCGGCCTGATGGGTCAGCGCGGTGATCAGTCGCGCGGTATTGGCGTCGTCCTTATGATAATTCGGCGCGGCGACCGCCAGCGTAATCGCCGGACGATCCGGCAGATCGGACGGCGTTTCAGGAAACAGCGCCACGAGACTTGGCGCGGCAAACACCTGCTGAATGGCAGATTTCACCTGTTCGTCAATGCGTTCTTCGTCAATATCAGGATGCCGGTCGGCAAACAGTTTATTGAGATTCGGCGTCAAATTGAAGCGGTAGATATGCTCGTCCCGCGTCAGATAGTAACACCGGTCAGCCAGCGCGTCCAACACCGTATCCACCGCTTTGAGCGGAAAATCAGGCTCGCCGACGGCGAGACGGATTTCCGATTCGGCGGCTTGCAAACTCAACGTATCCGAGATGCCGCCGACGGATTCTAAAAAGATCGCGGTCGCGGTTTTCTGGTGCAGCCGGTTATGTTTGATGTCATCCTGCGCCTCGGCGTCGAGTCGCGCGGCAAAGGCGCTCTGACCGCAGATGTCGGTAAAAATCGGCACTTCGAGGCGCTGATCCCAGCCAAGCTGCGCGCAGACGGCATCACGAAATTCAAAACGCTCTAACGGCGCGACGCCTGAGCCGATCAGCGCATCGGAATAGACCTTGCTGTAGCTGTCGCGATGCACGACCGACAACAGCAGCGCCGTGAGCCGCAGGATGCCGCGCAAGGACTCGAATGTCGGCAGCGACGACCATTTGCGGATAAACACCGACAGCAATTCGGGGTGAAACGGATAGGCGTCCCGGAAGACGCGTTCGGCGTGATTCGACGGAAACCAGCCGGGAAACTGTATTAAATGCTTTTTGACCCATTTGCCATACGCGCGGCAGGTTTCGAGGGCATCGTCCGACAGAATCAATTTACCGTCCGACGAAATCTCTTCCGCATCCCAGATAAACAGGCGGCGGCGGAGGATTTCCCCGGCGTCGTGCGCGACAACAAGGGAGACGGTTTCTCCGAGATGGCGGAAGAGATCGGCATAGCGCTGCAATTCTTGCATCTCCTGACGATCTACGCTCGCTAAATGCGGCGGCAAGGTGATGACAAATGCCGTTTTTTCCTCTTGTTGAATCAACTGAGCGAGATCGGACAGAAAACGAAAGATTTGCTGCCGCATATCCGCGGAGGGTTCGCGCCGAATATAGGCGAGAAGATCGTCAATCAAGATGAGACAGGGCGCGCCTTGCGGCAGAATGCGTTGCAACGTGTCGCGCGCGGGCGCTCGCATCATCACGTCATCCTCTTCAATCAACTCGAATGCTTCGCTGCCGCCGAGTTGAAACGCCAATTCGCCCCACAATGTTTTGCGGGTAGGATCGCCCCGTTTGCCGCTGCGCCGTTTGGACAGGTCGAAGATTGCGCCAGGAAAAGTCGCCATGCGCGGCGCCGTCAGCGATGTCAGTCCGGTTTGAGCGAATAATCGCGGCACTCCGGCCAATTTCACCGCATCGCTGCCAGCGCGAACCAGATGGTAGAGCATGGCGAGCGCGTGGGTTTTCCCGCCGCCATTCGGGGCGACAACGGAAAAAATCGCGGGATGTTCGCGGCTGCCGGAGAGACGGAAGAGCACATCACATGCTAACTTTGTCAGCGGATGGGAAATGTACGTGGAGCGAAAAAACTGTGCGGGATCGCCATATTCGTCTATCGCTTGCGCATCGCGGATTTTTTGGAACGGCACCGCAAATTCCAGCCATTCCTGGTTCACGTTTTCGCAGAGTTCTTTGCGGAGCTTGAGGACATCATACCAGGGTTTCAGGAGCATACGTTCCTCCGGTCTTGCAACGTGATTCAGTAGGATTGCCACGCAACGCAATCCTTACACAACGGCGTCATGGCGACTCATTCTGATGAAACAATATTTTTCCCGGTCAAATTTGTAAACAGAAATATTCATCATTGTTCACAAAAAACATGGAATTCTGCTATCTTATGCCAATTGAGGGGAAAAAGAGCATGTTTCACGGAGATCATCGCATCAGGAGCGTGCCGCAGGTCGTCGCACTCCGTTCCGTTCGAAAATGTTATCGCGCTATCGAAATGACACTTGACAGAAACGCGCCGAACAACGAGAAGAAAAGACATGGGCGCACAACGCCTGCCAGCCCTGTCAGGGTTTCAAACCCAGACAGGGTTAATTCATTGATGATTGCGCTATTCTCATGTTACGCTCTGCGTAGAACAAGGAGACATTTCATGATACATCGGCTCTATAACATTGTCAAAAAATGGTCGTCGCTGCAAATGATTTGGATCAGCCTGACCTGTTTTCTCATCAGTCTGGCGTTGATTAACGGCAAGCCGTTCGGCGTGGCGCAACTAAAGGCGATCACCGGCGGCGTCGGCATTTTGGATATGGAACCGGGCTATTCGCCGCAGCAAGCGTATGCACACCTTGCCGCGCTTGGGGATCAGGGACGCGCGTTCGACCTGCATTATATCGTCCCGCAAGATATGGTCTTTCCCGCGTTCTATTCGTTTTTTTACATCATCACCACCATCTATCTGTTTCGCAAACTGTTCGCAGAAGACCATCCGCTGCAACAACTCAGCCTGCTCACGCTGTTTGGCGGTCTTGCTGATTATTGCGAAAATCTCTGCATGCTGACCATGCTTCTGAACTATCCGACGCAGCTTACCGCCGTCGCCAAGATCGCCAATGTGTTCACGCTCGCCAAATTCGGCGGGATCGGCATTTCATATTCGCTGCTGCTGATTGGATTGGTCGGGGTGTCGGTCAAATCGGCGCGGCGGAAATCCGGGAAACGTCCCACGTAATAAATAGTTGCTGCTATCCGCGAAGTTCGGGAATGATCATGAAGAACGCAACCTTAGCTGTCAGACACCTTGAAGGTGTCTGACAGCTTATACCAATTCTTGATTTAAATACATCTTTAATTTCATTGACAACGTCAACGTTGTGACAGAGAATGATGTGAAAGGAGGTGTACGCTATGCCAAAATCATTGCCACCTATTCACGAAAGTCACGAGGAACTCTTGACGCTTTTCAACGCCATGCCTGACCGAGAGCGACGAAATCGGGTTCATGCCTTATTTCTGGTGAAGATGGGATATTGCCGGACGCGAAAAGCCATTGCCACCGCCCTTGATGTTGAACGAAAAACGGTGGAACGATGGTTCACACACTATGAGCAAGCTGGCCTTCAGTCCCTGGTGATCAGTCATCGAGATCGCTGTGGTAAGACACCACGAATTCAGGGGGACGTGTTATCGCAATTGAATGAGCGGCTCACGCACCCAGAAGGCTTCCACGGCTATCAGAGCATCTGCGCGTGGCTCAAAGAGCAGCATGGACTTGATGTGCCATATAAAACGGTGCATGCCACGGTCTCTGTCAAACTGAAGGCGCGTCCCAAAGTTGCCAGAAAGAGCAATGTCAAGAAAGACCCGTTTCACGAAGAACACTTTAAAAAAAAGAGTTTGCGGCATGCCTGCGCGATGCCCAACAAGCGAACACCCAACTGTTGCCTGTGAAGGTGTTCGCCCAGGATGAAAGCCGGTTTGGGTTGATGACGATCCTCCGACGGATTATTACCGGCAAAGGGGGCAAGCCCATTGCCCCATTTCAGCATAAATACCAAACCTTGTATCTGTATGGGGTCGTTGAACCGGCGACCGGCGATCATTTCTTTTTTTCCTTTTCTCCTGTCGATACGATTTGCTTTCAGGCATTTCTCGACCAGGTCGCCGCGATGTTTTCTCACACGTTTCATATCATACTTCTTGATCAGGGCACGTTTCATTTGGCGATAGAGTTGGAAATCCCTGAGAATGTTGCATTGATTTTTCAACCGGCGGCGACTCCAGAACTCAACCCGATTGAACGAGTCTGGCAATATATCAAAGATCGGATGGCCTTCAAAAATTTTGCCTCTCTTGACGACTTATTCGTCGCGATGAGCACAATTTTAGACGGTCTTACACGTAACACGCTTCAGTCGCTGACTGGATTTGATTATTTTCTCTCTGCCGTAAATGGTGTATTTATTTAGAGAATTGGTATTACAAACAAAAGATGAATCGTCCCGGAGGGATGCCCGCGAATAGCCCGCCGATTTATCGGCGGGAAACATGGCGGACATATTCGGTTTCCGTTTAACGAATCTGACGGAACTTTAAGATGCTCAAATACGTCAAACCGCTCGCCGGTCAACTGCTTTCATTTTTTCCGCTGGATTTCGAACCCGCGTTCAAAGACGATTTGAAGTTGATGGAAACGCTGATTGACAAATTGCCCGCGCTCGACGATGATCGCAGTTTCGAGTTGGCAGAGCGCGTCGGCGAACATTTCGAAGAGCGCGTCGAAGGCGCGGCACTGCGGGCGCTGCGCAAGCTGCTCGACGCCAAAGACCCGGCGCAAACCTGGGGCGGCCTGCGTCCGACGCTGACGCCGGAAGGCCATTATCTCTGGCTCTGTCAGGCTCACGCCGAGCCGTATTTGCGCTAATCATTCCTCACCTCACCTCACCGAAGGAGAGGGGAAACTCCCTCGTTCCACGCTCCGCGTGGAATGCGGTCTTTCGGCCGCTCTGCGTCCCGTGTGCGCCGCAGAGCGGCGCGTGATCGGCATTCCACGCGGAGCGTGGAACGAGAACTTACAGCAGTATTCATTGCACTCCTGAGTATCGTGTCAATGCAATTGAATAATGCTGTAACAGCCCTGCCTCGCCGAATTTTTTTTGACATCACCCCTTGCCTTTCTGGAACATGGCATCTATGACATCAGGAGTCGTACTTGCCGAATTATCGTCACTAAAGATCACCACGAATTTGAGGAGGTACATATTATGGCGATGTTAACAACTTCTTACATGGGCATTCCGTTAAAAAACCCGATTATCGCGGGCGCAAGCGAACTGACGCGCAATGTAGAAACAATCCAAAAGCTTGAAGCGGCTGGCGCTGCCGCATTAGTGACCAAATCGCTGTTCGAAGAGCAAATGCAGTTAGAGCGCTTTCGCATGGAAGAAAAGGTTTCACGGTACGATGAGCTTCACGCCGAAATGATCCGGATTCATCCCGCGATGGAACATGCCGGGCCGAAAGAGCATCTGATGTGGGTGAAACGCTCGAAAGACGCCGTCAAAATTCCGGTGTTCGGCAGCCTGAACTGCGTGACTCGCGATACCTGGGTGGAATACGCGAAGATGATGCAGGATACCGGCGTGGATGGCCTGGAATTGAATTTTTACGCCAATCCGCGCGACATCGGCCTGAGCGGCAGCGTCATCGAAGACGAACAGATCGCCGCCGCCGAAGCGGTCGCGCGAAGCGTTTCGATTCCGGTCAGCGTGAAACTCAGCATGTTTTATTCCAATCCGCTGCAAGTGGTGTCGCGGTTCGATCAGGTGGG
This sequence comes from uncultured Candidatus Moduliflexus sp., assembly GCA_964602655.1. Lineage (GTDB taxonomy): Bacteria > Moduliflexota > Moduliflexia > Moduliflexales > Moduliflexaceae > Moduliflexus. The sequence continues at coordinate 61,106 of CAZRSF010000030.1, read as the reverse complement.
CGTGAAGGGCTTCGTCCTGTTTAACCGCTTCTTCCAGCCGGATTTCGATGTGGATGCGGAAAAGAATATTTTCCCTTTCAATCTCAGCAATCCGATTGATAACCGCGTGCCGTTGCGCTACGCTGGCCTGCTGTACGGGAATCTCACCGGCGATGTATGCAGCAGCACCGGCATTTTCCAGGGCAAGGATGTCATTAAAATGATTCTAGCTGGCGCGAAATGCGTACAGGTCGTCAGTACGCTATTCGTCAATAAAGTTACGCATCTGCAAACGTTGGTGAACGACCTCGACGCCTGGATGGAGCAGAAAGGCTATAAAGAGATCGAAGATTTTCGCGGCAAGATGAGCAAGAAAAACAGTCAGGACCCGTGGGCGTATGAACGCGGGCAGTACGTGAAACTGTTGTTCGAAGCGCAGAATATTCTGAAAGAATGGCCGCAGGCGTAATTCAGCCGCATTGACACCGATTTAATTTTTCGTATCTATTTACGTACCGGCGGACAGCCTTGTCCGCCGTCTTGACCAGTACATATCGCATTCGATGGCGGCTCGCGTGGTGCATCACGGCGGACACCTTCAGCAGGCGCTTGCTCGCTCCGGTTTCGGCGGACAAGGCTGTCCGCCGGTACGTAAACAGATGCAATTTTTCATTCCTTCGTTTATTTTTTGGTTGGCATCCCTATCAAAATACAATTTCGACAACCAGAACGCCTCTTTTTTTATTGACAGGTTTCCGACTGCTCCCATAGCGCTATTTCTGACTTAAAACCCTGCCAGGGTTCACACGTTCGATACTTACGACGACATATTGCGCAAGAGGTTCGTGTTCTGCGCTGCCAGCCTTTTCGACGAGTGGGAAAGACCGTTGCAGCGAGACGACGACCATACACATAGATGACGACGACCGAACAGAAGAAAATTTTTGTGGTGATTCATGGGCATTTTTATCAACCTCCCAGAGAGAATCCCTGGACGCAAAGCATTCCGCGCCAGGAGAGCGCCGCGCCGTATCATGATTGGAACGAGCGGATTACCAGCGAATGTTATAAGCCGAACACCCGGTCGCGCGTGATGGACGGTCACGGGCATATCCTGTCGTTGGAAAATAATTTCGCGCATCTCAATTTCAATGTCGGCCCCACGCTGTTTGCCTGGTTAGAGCAGCATGCGCCGGAAGTGTATCGGAAGATTCTCGCCGCCGACGCGCAAAGCTGTCAGCAGCAACAGGGGCATGGCAACGCGATTGCGCAGGTCTATAACCACATCATGCTGCCGTTAGCGAATACGCGCGACGCGATCACGCAAATTCTCTGGGGCATTCGTGAATTCCGCCACCGCTTTGGCCGCGCCCCGGAATCGATCTGGCTGCCGGAAACCGGCATCAATGACGAAACGGTCAATCTGCTGATCGAACAGGGCTTGAAATACGTCATTCTGTCGCCGACGCAGGCGCAAAGCGTTCGCAAAATCGGCGAAGACGCCTGGCATGATGTCAGTGGCAACGGCATTGATATTGCCCAGCCGTATCGCCTCTTTAAAAAAGAAAATGCTTCGGCAGCCTCCCCGCGAAAACACGCGCCGATCAACGATCCTCACGCGCCGGAGTTGCAGGAGAATAACGACGAGGCAAACGGAACGGAGGCGATTCGATATTCTTCCGATCAATACATTGACGCCTTTTTTTATGACGGCGGCCTCTCCTCTGAAATCAGTTTCAGCCACTTGCTGCAAAATACCAATCTATTCGCCCAGAAAATTCAGGAAGCGGCAGCGCGCTCATCCGCGCCCCGCGTGTTAGTGCATGTGGCGACCGACGGCGAAATCTACGGCCATCACGAACGCTCCGGCGATATGAGTCTCGCCGCGCTGCTGACCAATAAACTGCCATCCATGCAGGTGGAAGTGACGAATTACAGCCGCTTTTTAGCGCTCTGCCCGCCGAAGATGCAAGTGGAACTCAAGCCCGGCAGCGAGGAAGGCGAAGGCACGTCCTGGAGCTGCTCGCACGGCGTGGGGCGCTGGTATCGCGATTGCGGCTGCGCAGTGGATAGTCCCGCCGGGTGGAATCAGGAATGGCGCACGCCGTTGCGCGAGGCGTTCGACCTGCTGCGCGACGGATTGGCCGAATTGTTCGAAGAAAAAGGCCGCACCGTGCTGCGCGATCCCTGGGCGGCGCGGAACGATTATATCGAATACGTGCTTGACCCGTCCGACAACACGCTCAAAACGTTTTTCGAGCGTCATGCCGAGCATCCGCTGAACGAAGAAGAGCAGTCGCTCGCCTTGCGATTGTTGGAAGCGCAAAAATATTCGATGTTCACGTACACAAGCTGCGGCTGGTTTTTCAATGATGTCTCCGGCTTAGAACCGGTGCAAAACATGCGCTACGCCGCCAGAGCGATCCAACTGGTCGAGGGATTGGCCGCGCCCGATCTCGAAGCGAACATGCTGGACGCGCTTGAAAACGCCGTCAGCAACATGCCGCAGTATGGCACGGGCAAAACGATGTATCTGAACTATGTCAAACCTGACATCTACACGCCGGAACGCGCCGTCAATCATCTGCTGCTGACCACGCAGATTCAGCAGAAACCATCGTCGAAAGCATCGGCGAAACATCCGTTGAAGAAGCTCGCCGGGCGTCAGGAACATTCGGTGCATATTTATGCGCTGCGCTGCCAGAAAATCCAGTCATGGCAGGAATTGGCCGGGAAATCGCAGGCCGCCGCAGAGGATGCTTCCGGCGAAGAACGCGGCAACGGCGCGATGTTCAGCGGTGTCATCGAAGCCAAAGATACGATGACCAAACATGCCTCGACCTTGCTGTTTACGACCTTTGATGACGCGAACGAACAACCGGTGTCGTACCTCAAACGCCTTCAGAATGCGGAAGAGGCCGAGTCGTTTTTCGCGGCGATCTCTCAGCGCGGCAGCGACGCGCCGCAGGAGGCGATCCGCCTGTTGGAACAGCGCGGCCTGACCCGCTATACGCTCAACGATCTGTATCATGACGACCGGGAACAGGTGTTCGGCCATGTGCTGCAAGAATACGCGCATCATGTGGAAGACCATATCGAGACCGTGTACACCGAGAGCGTGGAATTGTTGGATTCGTTGACCAAAGCAAGCCTGCATGTGCCCGCCGCGCTCCATGCGTCCGTGGAATTCGCGTTGACCTATCATGCGATGATTGAGATGGAACGGCTCTATTCGAAAGAAGTCGGAGAATATTCGCCTGCCGTCTTACGCGCCACGCTGGAGAAAATTCTGCATCTCGGCAACGTTCACCGCCTGTCGCTGGATATGGGCTTGCTGCGGAATCGCTTGACCGACGCGCTCCGTCAATACATTGAGCGTCTTTCACGTCGTTTTCTCAGCTTGCAGAATCGCGGCCACGATGCGTTGGACGTGAAAACCTGGGAGAATTTTTTAACGTTGCTGCGCGATACGTTCGGATTAGTGGAACAGGCAGAAACGATTGGCGTGGCGATTGATAAAACGGAAATTCAGAATATGGCGCATGATATTCTCGAGGACGCGGTTCCGCGCTACATGAACCTGTTCAAAACGGCGCTGCAAAATGCCGGGCAGACTGAAAGCGAGAGCGCGCATCAGGAATTGCACAGTTTTTTTCGAGAGTATCAATTTCTGCGGGAATGCCTGAAATTAGCCCAACGGTTGAATTTTCAGGTTGAGCGCTACCGGCAGTTGTTGATTTCGGCGGAATTGGGCGTGTTTTGACATGACAAAACCCTGTCAGGGTTCGAACCCTGACAGGGTTTATTGAACGGGCAATTCTTCGAAGGGAAACGTTGAGGCGTCCGGCTCTGGAAATTCGCCTAACGTCAGGGGAAGCAGAATTTCTTCGCCGTCGCGATTGAGCAGCAGCGAACTGTTTGCGCCGGGTTCATAGTCTGCGGCAAGGCGCGGTAAATCAATCGAATGGGCGATTTCAGCGCCATTGAAACGCAGAATCACATCGCCGCGCACAACGCCAGCCTTATCCGCCGGCCCATCGGGAACAATATTCGTGACTAACGCGCCTTTAGTGTTCGGAAGGTTAAACGACGCGGCAATTTCCGGCGTAATTTCCTGAATGACAATCCCGACCCACCCGCGTTTCACCTTGCCGTATTGCTGCAAATCGTCCACAACATCGCGAACGATATTGATCGGAATCGCAAACCCGATCCCTTGTGCGAACCGATTCTGTTCGACCTGTCCGAAAATCGCCGAATTGATCCCAATTACTTCGCCGTTGATATTCACTAACGGCCCGCCGCTGTTACCGGGATTGATGGACGCGTCGGTCTGAATGAAATCGTCATAGGGGCCGCCGATGACTCGTCCTTTCGCGCTAATGATCCCGGCAGTGACAGTCTGGCTCAATCCATACGGATTGCCCACCGCGATCACCCACTCGCCGACACGCAGCGCATCAGAGTTGCCCAACGCTGCCACCGGCAATTCTTGTTTGACAGGTTCGATTTTAATCAGCGCGATGTCGGTCTTCACGTCCCGCCCGATCATTTTGGCCTGGAATTCCTGATCATCCGAGAGTTTGACGCGAATTTCGTTAGAGGCTTCGATCACATGGTTATTGGTAATAATATAGCCGTCTTTTTCGATGATGAGGCCAGACCCCAAACTGCGCCGTTTGAATTGATGGATCGGATTGTTTTCGCGGGAACGTGGCAGTTCCTCGCCGTTGCCGGTTTGCGGAATTTGCTCGATAATCGCGCCGATTGTCTGGGTCGTGCTGATGTTGACGACTGCGGGCTGAATCTTTTCCGCAATATCTGCGAACGAATACGGGATGCATTGGGGATTCTGCGCAGGGACATCTTGTGCGATGCTCAGCGTAAAAAATACGAGGAGAGCAGCATGAAAAAAAATTTTCGACAACGTTCGTTGAAAAAAATGCGTATGTGTCACGATAGAGCAAACAGGCCGCTGCGCTGCGTTCGACGTCACGCTTATTCCGCCGTAATCGAGGCGGCAATTTTAACGAGTTCGGCGTCAGCGACTTCGCCGACAAGCGTGACGAAGCGTTCATTATCAAGCGCCCATCGCAAAATTTTTATCAGGCCGTGATCATGAAATGTTCCTTTGATCGAACTATTGATTTCGACTTCTTTACTGGTTCCTTGAGATGTATCCACCGCTGCCGCCTGTTTTTCTTCGAAGACGGAAATCGTGCTCATGCCGTCAATGTAGCCTAATTGCACTTTTTCGCCGCGTTCTGTCGGCGAAGAGATGACAGAATTCAGCAGAAAGCCCGGCGGCAGATAGGTCGGCGCGACAATCGAAAAACTCGCCTGGGTCTGGGCTTCCTCAATCGTATGGAAATGATTTTCCACCGACGTTTCCATTTTCGTCCCTTTGGGAACCGTTACGACAAACGATTTTTCTGACAGTTTCGGCTGGAACGTCAGTTCGGAAAACGCTGACAGCAACGCTAAATTTCCTTCGACATCATACACTTCAGTACGCACGATCAGTCCGTGTTCGCTCTCAATCCAGAGTTTCCAGGATGGGCGATCGTGGCTTTTCGGCTCGAACATGACCAGCACATCACCCATGATTGACGGAATCTGCGACACCGTCGGCGAAAGCGTGTCAACGTTCTGCTGTTCGATTCGAATCGTATAATTTTCTTGAATGAGCTTATTTTGCGAATAAATCCGCTGAGAAATTTTGCCTAATGACAATTGTTGCTTTTTCTTAATGACTGACGCTTGCGATGGAATATAGTGCCATAAATATTTTCCATCATCGAGGATAATCTGCGATTCGCCATGTTGAAGCGGAGAAACCTCTTTTTTTTCCAAGCCTGCGCCATACGTGACTTTGACTAACGTTGTCGAACGTCGGGTGGGGGTATAATCAATAACAAATTTCGTGCCGAGGTAGCTAAAGCGTTTCTCGGAGGAATCAAGCATCTGTAAAATATCATCGAAAGTGAGCGTTCTGATTGGGTTCAATGCCTCTTCAGCATCTTTCTGCGCCACACTCGCCGAAGGAAGAAGCGCGATGACGGCGCAGACATACGCCATGATGATCGCCCACTTCCTCGTTCTCATTCTTATCCCTATAAGTTGCTGTATTCCCATATTGCGACCGATGATGAATCCTTGCTTACTGTATGACTGCGTCCTGGGCATACCCGACAAACATGATATCATCAATCAGGCGGTCTTGATACCCTCCAACCACGTGCGAATAGACATATCCCTCGGAAGCTGTCGTTCGCGCTTGCGCCGGAGCAACAGACGATTGTTCTTCGACAAACCCGATTTCGAAGACCGAAGGATTCTCTGCGTCAGAGATCACATTCGGCAGCGGTTCCGATTGAACAGAAAGTACTGCCGGCGTTACCGCCGATTCGACAGAAGCTTTCGCTTCAAGCTGAACAGGCTGATGAGCGGCAGGGGAATAGAACATGTTGAACGCGAGCAATCCGACCACAAGCATCATGGCGCAAGACACCGCCGCAGTCCAGGCAAACGGGTTGGCCTTCAGATTGATACTCCATGCCTCCACAAAACGAAGCACCCCTTGTCGAATACGCTGCGTCAAACGTTCCGGCTGAAAAACAGACACGGTTTCCGGTTGAAGCTGCGCTGTCACTTTTTGGGCAAAATTCAAAGGCACAACGGGCGGTTCCTGAAGAAACGCATAGCGTTTGAGCGTCGTTCGCAACGCCTCCTGGCGTTGGAGATGATGAAGGCATGATTCACAGGTCTGAAGATGCTGTTTGAGCATCCGATTTTCATTTTCAGAAAGAACTTCGTCAATGTATCCAGTAATAAGAATACGATAGGCATCACACTTCATAACATTGCTGGTCACATCTTGACGTGAAAAGAACGCGCCTTTCGGACGGCATCATTTTCACCTCATAGCGTGTGATCTAATATGTCTTGCAACGCAGTTCTTGCGCGCGAGAGTCGCGAGCGAACAGTCCCAACCGGGCATTCCAGAATGTCGGCAATCTCCTCATACGACAACCCCTGAAATTCACAGAGCGTCACGACAACGCGCTGCTCTGCGGGCAGAATGGCTAATGCGCCTTCCAACTGTTCGACAAACTCTTTTGCCAACAACAAACTTTGCGGATTTTCTTCGTAATCTTCCGTAATCTCATCAAGCGATTCTTCTTTGCGATACCGGGTTTCGAAATTTTGGATTCGAGTAGATGCAGCCAAATAATTTTTACAATGATTGATCGCGATGCGGTACAACCAGGTAAAGAACGATGACTTGCCGTGAAAATCTTTTATTCCTTTAAAGGCAGCAATAAACACATCCTGCCCAATGTCTTCGACAACCTCCGCATTATTGGTCATCTGATAAATCAGATGAAACACCTGACGCTGATAGCGAATGATCAATTGTTCAAACGCATTGGTATCACCTCGCTGCGAGAATGATACAAGTTCCTCATCCGAGATCAACGTATGCGTCTCTCCTTCTCCTAATTTGGAGACGCTTACGGTATCTACGTTTTTTGACAAGGTCGTTGCAAAAAAGTTCCACGCAACCAACAAATTCTTATTATTTATGATATTATTGAAAGTTGTCATCGGCAATCAGTAAACGGTTAACAGCGTCACAACTCATTTCTTGAATTATACGATGCGTTTTATGAATAATGTTGTCAATAGAAATTTACGCTTTTGAGAAAAAAATTACCCGAAAAACGATACCACTTTTGCGTCAGAAACAGAAATATCTGTAAAACTTGTACCATAACTCATGCCGAATATTTGATCATGGTTATGACAAAGCTGTCAGGCACGTTCGACGTGTCTGACAGCTTTTCGTGCCCTATAATGCCCTGAATAATAGGGCATCGCGCAGTTATTCGGAAATGTTGTGGCCGGGCACGGTAGAAAACAGGTAGGCGGTTGGGCTTGATAATCGGGACGGATCGCTCTTCATCTTTGGAGAAAGAGACACGGGCGCGCGATCAATAAATGCCTGTCGGCCTGGAAGTTCCCCAAATGATTTTTGATTCGGCAGCGGGTCGGCGTCAATATCCGTATTACCGAACGGGCGGTGATAGACGAGAGACATGTGCAGGCGATCATGGCTGCTGTACGTTCCCCCAAACACGCCGATTTTCATCATCACGGACGGCAATAGCGATGTATGTCGAAAACCGAACGCATGTCCCATCTCGTGCGCTAACAGTTCGATTTTGCTGATTCCGGTATTCTGATAAGGAGCGTCGGCGTTCAACACAAAAATCCATGCCTTCGACAGCGCTCCGGTTGGCGCAGCTTGAAAGCTCGGCTCAGTAAACGTGACCCCCATCGCCCCTCTGTCCATTAACGAATCGTCAAACGAAATCACTATCGTATTGTCGGGAATCAACGAAAAATCATACCCGCCAAAGTAGTGCAGTTGAATGTCGGCAGCCTCGAACACCTCTCCGGTAAAAATCGGCGTCATCTTCGTGATAAGCTGTCTGACAGACTCAATCGTCTCTCTGGAAATTTCCGGATCATTCGTGGCCGCCGGATTGGTATCAATGTAAAACGTCGGGGGGCTTGTCCAGCGTTGCAACGGATAGAGATGCTGTTCCGTCGGATGGTTCCCTCTGGCGAGTTCTCGATAAAAACCGAGATGAAAGCCGCTGTCTTTTTCAATGGCGTCAAGCTCAATGCTCGCATTGTTCTCGATTGCGGCGACTCGCGTGTACACGGTTTCGCCGCTCACCTGAAAAGACAACGGCGTGTCCTTCGCATTCGCAAACGTAAATTTCCCCTGCGCATCCGTGATCGCAGTGTGAGCGCCGAGTTTGACCTGGACATTCGGCAAGGCGCGTCGGCTGACAGCGCCAACCAATGTTCCTTCGATTGAAAGCGCTCCCGTTGTCGGGGTCAGCGCAGGTTTTGTATCTGAAGCAGGCGAAGTGGCGGACGACGTAGGCGAGGAATCGTGTTGGCAGCTTTGCGCGCCCCAGAGTGCGACAATGACGCCTAAAAAGACAAGATGAGCACGAAACGAGTTTTTCATAATCCCCCCATTATGTATGAAAACGTTTCTTTCGATTGATTCGAAACAGCATTGAAAAAGATTTGCGCCGCAGAAAAATTTAGCAAGGAAAATATACGCCTATTGCAAAATTTCATTCGTCTGAGCGATTCAGGAAATTTTCACAAAAAAAGATTGACGAATGCCGCGCCGTGTGTGATATATCGAGCAATCGGCATATCGTTAACATACGTCACTCTCAAAAAGGAGGTTTCGAGCAATGAATCATGCATCTCGATTACCCAAAGCTTGGAAGCGTGGATTGCGCTTTTTTCTGATGAATGCAATCATCTTTGCTGCCGCTCCGTATTTGTGGGCAAAGGCGCTGTCGCCGAATGGTCAGGCCGGGACATGCGGCCCGTATTACATCTGGTATCAAACCACGCCGGATGTCTATCCGCCGTTGATGGACTTTATTGATTTGTGCAGCATTCGGTTCGATATTCGCGATGTGAACCAGGATTTCGATTTCGTCTATTTCACTGATACGGACGCGTACCAACGCGCGGAACTCGATCAGAATCACGACGGAATGTCCGATCTGTTTTTTGTCAAAAAGGACGAACGCTCGATCGAATGGAAACCTGATGGCGGCTGCGTACGGATTGACTTGAACGAATGTCAGGGGGGCAAGGGATTTGATCCGCGCTGTGGCTACGCGATGATCAGCATTCAACCCAAGCCAAAATTTGGCGACGGCAGCGCGAACATTCACATCAGCGTTAACGCCAAATGCCCGCCGGGCGGGTACGATTGCAGCCGCGCCTTTTCGCTTGTCCATCGGTATAGTAACTGCGTACCTGAAAGCGGTATGCCGGATTTTATCGTGCAAAAAAAAGTCAATCAAACCGAAGCCGTCACGTACGGTCAGGAAACGTTCCTTTATACATTGGTTCTCCGTAATACGGACACGAGCCTTGAAAATCATACAGAATTAACCGATGTCTTGTCCGAAGGTACCAAAGGCGGGTCATTACAACTCGCTGAATTCAACATTGAGTGTCCTGAGAAAGCCACTTGTACCGTCAGGCATATCAACGAACGCGAATTCAAGATTGCGTTTGCCGATATCCCGCCTGATACCGAGGCGACGGTATTCTATAGCATGGTGACGCATAAAGAAGACATTGCAAAAAATGAATTTTCCTATTTTACGAATACCGCAACGCTCTCTACGGGCGGCTCTGCGCGGGTGACTGTCGGAGTGCGCGGCACGAAAGAAGACGACGATGAAACCAAACCGCCCCCTCGTCAGGAACGCCCGTATAGAAGTCAATAATGCGTGTTGATTTCGCTAATCCCCCCTTCTCACCTCAAGGCAACGGAACGCTGTTTCGTTGCCTTGATCATTGCCGTCCTATAATTTTACGGGAATGCGTTCTCGACCCGATCTATAAATCGCTTCGATCAGCGCAACGCTCTTGCGGCCTTCCTTGCCGTCAACGGCGGGCGCGCGTCCATTGCGGATGGCGTCGGCGAAATCGGAGAATTGCAGGGTATGAAAATACGAGGTCGGGTCAATCCGGCGGAACAGCGCCTCATCTTCCTGCCGCCATTGCGCCGGGAGCGCTTCTTCGCCGGGAATCGTCCAGATGTCGTTGAAGGCGGGTTCGACAATGCTGGACATCCCGGCGACGAACATCGCGCCGCCGTCAGTAAGTCCGGCATTCTCGAAGAAGCGTTGATCGCCTGGCTTGATCAGCACGATGGCATGACGCCTTAATGCCAAACCAGTAAGACAGCATAGCGTCAAGACGCTAAGACGTTAAAGCGCTAAAACTGCAAAACGTCAGAACACACAAACGCTGTCAGTGCGGTTCGTCCTCGCTGACGGCGTTTTGCGTTTCAATCCTGTTCAGGGCTGCCGTGGGATGGTGACCGCCTGACCGGATTATTGCCGACGTAGGCGTAGAGGTTGAAGCCGTCGATGTAGCCCAGCGGGTCAGTCTGCAAGAAGCGGCCCAGCGCGGGCGAATAGGTGCGGGTGCGATAGTCGTAGTTGCCGCTTTCCGTGTCGTACCAGCGCAGATAAAACGAAATATCTTTGTAATTCGTATTTACTGGCTTACAAGTACTGCTTGACAGAGTGCGTATAACTCTTCTCTCAATGTATTTAATTGTTCATTCTCGCTATAACATACTTTTCCACCATCAAATAAAACAAGATCATTAAATGATCCCATTCCTCCATACATTCCAATGATCTCACGCAAAGTACCACGAAAATCGTCATCTTCGCCATGACTTAAAAGTTGAGCAATAAAGGACTCAATTACTGAAAGCCACCTCGACTCACCACATGTCCGAAGAATAATTTCGATCTGTTTCAGTTTATTGGTTACGTTATCAATATTCATCATCTTTACCCATTACTTGACTAAAGGAAAGCTATCAAGCACCGTAACATCTTTAATTGTCCATGGTTTTTGTACAACAATTTGTTTCGTTCCTCCCAAATAGAAACCTCCTTGGGGGGCTATTATTCCTTCATAAATAGTTGTCCCCTTCGGTATGCTTACTTTAAATCCTGTATCGATTGGAGAAGTTCCTCCTCCAGGCCATATAGGCAAAACAGCCTGATCAATTCTCACCTGTATTTCACTTACCGGAGGCGTTTCTGTAAAGAATTGCCCCAGTGGTTGGTTCTTCGTTCCCGCGCGATAGAGAATCAGGTCTTGGCTTAGTACCCGTGCTGTATACTTATTCCCCATAAAGGTAGAGGCAAGGTTATCAGGAAGCCCCGCAGGACTGACTGGGATTGTCTTCATTCCAGGAATCATTTCCGCGAGTTGCAATCCACCCGCCACCGTGGTGAGAACCTGACATCCTGCCATCGTAAACTGCGCCCCGTTTTCTACCGACGGGTCCATGATGAGTTCGCCCAAGCTCGTGCCAAAATTCTGCCCTACCGGACCCAGCACAGGAATTTTATTGTAGTCAGTCGGATCGGAGAACCATTCGCCTAAGCCAGTGTCGAAATTCAGCAAAGATACTGGTGCGCCGCCAATAATCATCGCTGTTTGAAGGGTCGCTGACAACAGATGCGTGATCGGGTTGGTCGAATTTGCCGTCAGATCATTCAGGCCAGCCATTGCGATAGATACTTGCGCGTTATATGAATCAGCAATTACGCCTGCATGCCATAACCCGAACGGATCGAGCCACGTGACCGGATTATTGCCGACGTAGGCGTAGAGATTGAAGCCATCCACAGCACCGAGTGGATCGGTCTGCAAGAAGCGGCCTAAGGCGGGCGAATAGACGCGGGCGCGGTAGTCGTAGTTGTCGCTTTCCGCGTCGTACCAGCGCCCGGTGAAGCGGATCGGATTGCCGATGGCGGAGTCGAATATCCGCTGGCCGCTGCTGTCAAAGAGCCGTGCCGCGCCGTACACGTCATATTCGTAGCGTTCGACGAGCGCGCCCTGTGCGTCGGCGATCTCGGTGACACTGCCGAGCGAGTCGCGATGGTACGTATAGACCGCGCCGTCCCGCTCCATCGTCAAGACGTCGTACGTGACGACATTGTCAAGGATTTTCGCCACGCGGCGACCCAACGGGTCGTAGTGGTAGGTCGCGCTACCGGTCTTTGAGGCGGAAAAGGCCGCTTTCCGCCGGTTCGAGCTTCTCGCGCATCTCGTTCAGCCAGCCTGGGTGTGTCAAATCGCCTGTGCCGACGACCTGCACGCCTTTCAACTGCGCCCATTTATGCAGATGCTCGAACGTCAAATCCTGGCTGGTGGCGCGGGAGTAGTGGGAATGGATGTGAAAATCAGCGATGAATTTCATAGCTCAATCAGCCGATCCGGAAAATCGGTGGTGATGCCATCTACTCCGAACGCTTTCCAGCGTTGCAGATCGTCGGGCGAATCTATTGTCCAGGGATGGACGCGATAGCCGCGTTTTTGCGATTCGACGACGACTTCCGGCCAGATATAATGAAAATGCGGATGCAGCGCGTCAGCCCCGACCGTTTCCGCGACGGCCCAGGGTTCGATCAAACCGGCCGCATATAAAATACCGGTGGCGATATGCGGGTTGATGCGTTTGATTTCGCGTAAGGTCGGATGATAAAACGCGATGACGAGGGCGTCGTCAAGCAGATCGAATTCTTCCAGCAAACGCGCCGTTTTCGCCTCGATTCCCGGATATGAAAACTGACCGGTTTTGATTTCCACCACAACGCCGACGCGCTTTCCGACGAATTCGAAGACTTCCCGCAGCGTAGGAATCCGCTCTGGCCGACGGTCTCCTGTTTTTACCATAACCTCGAAATGCTTTAATTCGGACACGGTATAATCTTTCACGTAGCCGAAGCCATTGGTCAGATGTTCGAGGCTTTCGTCATGAGTCACAACGAGTTCGCCGTCGCGCGAAAGATGCACGTCGAGTTCCACCATATCCGCGCCCATGTAGATCGCTTTCTGGAACGCTGAGAGTGTATTTTCCGGCGCGTGACCCGATGCGCCGCGATGGGCGATGACGTTGAATGCGCGCTGTCGCCATGAGGTGTGTGCGTTCATTATTTAGGCGAGCAAGAGTTGTCAGACACTTCGAAAGTGTCTGACAACTTAGCCACTTTAGCATAAGACTCGTTTCATCGGGCGTTCGGCCAATTCGCGCAGAACGTTGGCGGGTTGCTCGAATTTGGAGAGGAAAATCATGGCCGCAATGACGAACGGCTTCCAACTCGCTTCTTTATACGTGTCAATTCGCGCTTTTTCGAAGACAGATTTGCTGACTTCGCCCTGCTTGCAACTGACATCCGTGATGTCTGCCGGGAGGCAGTGCATGTACAGGGCGCGTCCGCCTTTGGTGCGGGACATCTGCGCCTCAGTGCATTCCCAGTTCGTGAACCTGGCGTTATTCTGCAAACAGCGCTGTTCAAGGGCTTTCAGGCCGTCAAAATCCTTCGCGCTCAACAATTTGGTGCGCTCTTCCATCACGCTGTACGGCGCCCAGCTTTTCGGATAGACGATATCGGCGTCGGCGAAGGCCGCTTCCATGGAATTCGCGACCTCGAACGATCCGCCGGAACGCGCCGCGTTCTGCCGCGCAATGTCGAGCGTTTCCGGGATCAGGTTGTAGCCTTCGGGATAGGCTAACGAGACGTTCATGCCGAAGCGCGTCATCAGGCCGATCACGCCTTGCGGCACGGAGAGCGGTTTGCCGTAGCTCGGCGAATAGGCCCAGGTCATCGCGATTTTTTTGCCTTTCAACTGTTCCAGTCCGCCGAAATACTGCTTGAGATACGCCAAATCCGCCATCGTCTGGGTCGGATGGTCAATGTCGCATTGCAAATTGACGATGGTCGGGCGTTGCATCAATGTGCCTTCGCGAAAGCCTTCGTCCGCCGCCGCCGCGACCTGGCGCATATAGGTATTGCCCGCGCCAAGATAGATGTCGTCGCGGATGCCGATGACTTGCGTCAAGAACGACATCATGATTGCGGTTTCGCGCACCGTCTCGCCGTGCGCGATCTGGGATTTGCCTTCATCGAGGTCTTGCACGGTCAGGCCGAGCAGATTCGTCGCGCTGGCAAAACTGAAGCGCGTGCGCGTGGAATTATCCCGGAAATTCGATACCGCCAACCCGGAGTCGAAGACGCGAGTCGAAATATTGTGCGCGTACATCTCGCGCAGCAGCGCGGCAGCCGTCAGCACTGCGCGAAGTTCGTCCTCGCTTTTTTCCCACGTTAACAACATGTCCTTGCCGTACATCGTGTTGTGCGATGCCGAAAATTCCGAAATCGCCGTCAGAAGCGTTTGAGATGCCATAAATTCGTCTCCTCCTAAAATGGTATCAGTCACAGTCGCGCATAGTTTCGTAAGTTTTTAGTCGCAATAGTAGTTATAACAATTGAGATCGAATGGATCATGAATTGTAGGGCGAAACTGTTGTTTCGCCCTCGTCGAAACGCAGTTTCGACGTACAACGCGAATATGATCTTTTCAAACGCAGTTGGTATTATACCAAAGTTGTGTTCGAATGGATCACATATTCCAGAATGCCGAGGTCTTCAAGACCTCGGAATTCTCAGCATCGAAATATGATTTTTATGATTGTCTTGTCAACAAAAATATCAGAAAGGCAATATGCAAAATCAAAATGCCATTAGTGGCGGATATGTGTCATTAGTGACATTTTTGATTTATTGCCTTCTTTACCGCATTTTTGCAGTATCTTCAAAGAATTCCATTAAATCGTACTGCCATTTTTGTCCGATTTTTTTATTACAGTATAATGCTCATACACATAACTCATTATAAATGAGTTGGTTATACGACAAGGATATTCAGTGGCATTGCTTTTGCTATTACATAGTGAACATTGACAACGATTTCCATAATGCCATTACATCGAAGAACGTCATTCTCCATAGAAAAGCGGATATGCGAGTAGAAATCAGCGTTATTTCCGGGCCGGTAAAAGGGCGAAATTTTATTTTTGATCGACCGTCGAATTGCGTGTTCGGACGGTCGGCGGACGCGCATATTTCTGTGCCGGACGCCTTCATTTCACGCCATCATTTTGCGTTGAACATCGCAGCCTCAGAATGCAAACTGCGCGATCTCGACAGCAAAAACGGCGTGGTCGTCAACGGCATCCGTTACGGCGGACAGATTCCGCCGATTCAAGGGATGAGACAAGCGCCAATCAACGAAGTGCGCCTGCGAGACGGTGACGAAATCATGGTCGGAACGACCAGGCTGATTGTCAATATTCGACGCGAAGATCATCTTCCATCAGCAGGAATGTCGCCAATTTCCGAGAAGAAAAGCGCACATGCCACGCAAGAAGGACGCATGACGTTACAATCTCGCTCCGGCAGCGCGCCTGTGCCCCAAAACGAGATGCAACGCCCCGCGCCAGAGAAAAAATCGTCCACGACCTCGCACTCTCCGAAGCGACAGGTTGCGCTGTTAGTCCTTGACGTCGCCGGTTCGACCCAGCATGTCGTCCGGCTCGGAGATTCCTATTTTATCAGGCTGATTCAGGATATTAACGCTCGCGTCAAACAGCATCCGTTCGCCTTGGATATGGTCTTTCTGAAAAGCACAGGAGACGGGTTTATCGCCTTATTCAATACCGCAGAAATTGCTTTTTCAATCGGCAAATCGTTTTTGAATACTCCGCCACATCCTGATATTCAACTCCGCATGGGGCTGCATTGGGGCGGCGTCAAACTCAGCCTGCAAAACGATGTCAACGGCATCGAACTCCACAAAGCGATGCGGCTCGAAGGCGTCCAGCTTGCGGATCGGCTGAAGGCGCCGGAACAAACAGGCGTGTTTCCATCAGAAAACCGCATTCTCCTCACAGAAGAGGCCATGAAACAGCTTCCAGGCACATTACAAGCCCAATGCCGACCGGTTGGGTTGTTTCGCCTGAAAGACCTGGATGAAACCAGTCATCTGTGGCTCTGGCAGCCTGGCAAAAAATAGCGACGATTCGCGCAAAACAACATTGACAAACTCCGCTGAGAAAATCATTACGTCTTCGAACCATTTCATCGAATAATACCACCATAAATCGTATAACGAAACTGTTGTTTCGCCCTACGGTTTACGATCATTTTCGAGCCATATAAACGATGCGAAACGTCGGGATTTTTCTGTTTGACGAGGTCGAAGTCCTTGATTTTGCCGGGCCGTTCGAAGTATTTTGCACCGCGTCACGCGTCGCGTTGCGTAAGAATCCAACAGCGGATGCGCTGTTTCGGGTCTTTACAATTGCCGAACAAGCCGCCATTGTGAGAGCGCGAGGCGGCCTGATGGTTGCGCCGACCAGCGATTTCAACACGCATCCGGCGCTCGATTTGTTGATTGTGCCGGGCGGCGTGGTCACCGCAGAATTAGCAAAGCCAGATGTGATTGACTGGATCGCGCATTGCGCGGCGCAGGCGGAAATTACGGCGTCGGTTTGCACCGGTGCGTTTTTGTTGGCGCAAGCCGGCCTTCTGGAAGGAAAACAGGCGACAACGCATTGGGAAGACCTTGCCGATTTGCGCCAGATGTTTCCTGACGTAATCGCGCGCGAACAGACGCGTTGGGTGGACGAAGGCGCAGTCGTGACCTCTGGCGGAATTTCGGCAGGCATTGACATGAGCCTGCATCTTGTCGCCCGACTGCTCGGCGAACCGCTCGCGGTCGCCACAGCGAGGCAGATGGAATTCGAATGGAAACGGTTATGATATTGACTATAGATGAAATTGCCCAGCAATACGGCCGGTTCGTGTCGTCGCTCTGCCGCCGCATCATCATGGATGACGATACCGCGCAAGACGCCGCGCAGGAAGTCTGGATCGAGGTGATGAACAGCCTGCCGTCGTTCAAAGGACGGTCGAAATTTTCCACCTGGCTTTACACGATTACCCTTCGCGTGGTCAAACGCTTTGCCTGGAAAGAACGTACATATTCTATCAAGAAGCTGAAAGATTTTTTTCATCAGGCCGAGTGGGAGTTGCCGCAGGAGTCGTGGTTCGTCAAAGAGCGTTGGGCCAAAGAGATGTGCGACAAATGCCTGACCGGCATCCTGCATTGTCTCGATCACGATGCTCGTCTTGTGTACGTGCTCCGCGAGTTAGCGCAATTGCCGTTCGCTGAAATCGCCGAAATTATGGGGCAAGAGGAAACCGCTATCAGAAAAATGGTCTCGCGCTCGCGCCGTAAATTGCAGCATTTTCTGACCGATGAATGTGCCTTATACAATCCGCAGGGACAGTGCCGCTGCCGTATGAACCGGCATGTGCAAGACATTCATCTGCCCGAAGAATTCGAGCGTCTGCGCCAGACTGTCAAACGCATCAATCTGTTACGCGCCTCAGAAACGCTGCTGCCGAATAAAAATTACTGGCTGCAATTCCAGCCCGCCTCCGAATAAACTCAACAGCTTTGTCAGTAGGAGAATGATCTGATGCGAATACTCTTAGTGGAAGATGATAAAAAACTGGCTGGCTATCTTCGAAAGGGGCTTGTTGAAGAGCATTATGCTGTTGATGCGTATCATGATGGAGTCAGCGGACTATACTGGGCAAAGGAATGCCAATATGATGTCATCATATTGGATATTATGCTTCCAGGCAAGGATGGGATGGCAGTTTGTCAGGAACTCCGAGCAAAGGGAATCCTCACGCCCGTAATGATGCTTACGGCCAAAGATGACGTGCGCGATAAAATTCAAGGATTGAATGTCGGGGCTGATGATTACTTGACCAAACCATTTTCCTTTGATGAGTTATTAGCCCGAATCCACGCCTTACTCAGACGAGCCTCCGCCTATAAAGGTCAGACCCTTCGCGTTGCCGATTTAGAACTTGATCCGGTGTCGCATATTGTGACTCGCGCCGGAAAGGCGGTTCTCTTAACGGGCAAAGAATACGCTCTGCTTGAATATTTGATGCGGAATACAGGGCGCGTGGTCACAGAAACGAATATCATCGATCATGTCTGGGATATGCAATCAGAGCCGTTTACCAATGTGGTCAATGTGTATATCCATTATTTACGCAACAAGATTGATAAAGGGTTCCCCCAAAAACTGATACACACGGTTCGAACACTCGGCTATGTGCTGAAAGAGGACGATGATCATTAAGTCAATCCGCCTGCAATTCACGTTTTGGTATATCGGCTCGATCAGCCTTTTAGTGGTGATCTTCGGGGGAATCGCCTTGTTGAGTTTCCGATCCATCCTGGTAAGCAATTTGGATCGGATACTCTATAACGGTGGGAAAATCTTAGCCGCTGGATTGTCTGAATATACCTTGCAGGATACGGATAATCCGCAAAGTTTATATGATCCGGAAGAAAAGGAAGAATTTTTCATAGATGAAATTGATGAAGAAATTGACGAAATCTTTTATATCAATGAGGCGTATATCCAACTGCTTGCCGATCCTCGAACGTATGCGCCGAACCTGTCATTAATCGCGAAAACAAAAACGTTGAACGATCGAAGACTCCCTCTTTCTCTTGAGGCTTATCAGGCACTTCAAGATTCCGATTATCAGGCCGAAACCATTCAACATTTCTTTGATTTTCCGCTGAGGATGTTGAGCTTGCAAGTGCATGATATGGAGGGACGCTCTTATATCCTTCAATTAGGGATGTCGTTGCAAGACACGCACACCACGCTGCGAAATCTCTTCTCGATTTTTGGCGCTCTCTTCCCGACCTTATTGGTTATTCTGTCGGTTTTAGGATATGTGTTTATGAAGCATGTGTTTTCGCCAGTCAAACGCATGGTCGCCCTCACCAAACAGATTACGGCTGAGGATCTGTCACACAGGCTTGATCCGACTGAAAGCCGTGATGAAATCGGAGAATTAGCCGTCACGTTAAATGAGATGATCGCTCGTTTAGAACGGTCATTCAAGCAGATCACGCAATTTTCAGGGGATGTGGCGCATGAGTTGAAAACACCATTAGCTGAATTGAAATGTAATGCTGAAGTGGCCTTACGCCATGATCGTTCGCCAGAAGAGTATCGCGTTGCCCTACTGCATGTCATCGCTGATGTCGAGCAATTACAGCATATTATCGAAGATTTACTCCTGTTCGCCAAATTGGATGCGCAGACATTCGTATTGACATCCACGCCGGTTGCCCTGAATGAGGTCTTCTTTGAAGTCTTTGAGGCATTATACCCGCTTGCCGCAGAAAAACATTTAGCATTGCATTTCGAAGAGATCGAACCAGCAGAGATTCACGGTGAGAGGAGATTACTTGTTCGCGCCATCGCGAATTTGATGCAGAATGCCATTCACTATACGGCTGCCGGAGGCGAAATCCGCTTTTCTTTGCATTGCGACGCCGGATATGCCATCTTCACAATCGCCGATACTGGCATCGGCATTCCAGCAGACGCGCTGCCCTCAATTTTCGATAGATTTTACCGCGTCGAACAATCGCGTTCCCATGAAACCGGCGGCTCAGGACTCGGCCTCTCCATTGTGCAAAAAATCGTCGAAATTCATCACGGAGAGATTGCCGTCTCCAGCCTTGTCAGCAAAGGCACAACCTTCCGTATCAGTTTGCCTTGCTCCGCCTGACAAATGATCTCCGCATTTTCCCTCTTATTTCGCCATTCTCAGAAAGATTAGAATATTTTAATCTCCTTCTCATGAGGATTTAAGAAATATTCCGTATCGTATGCCTGTCGTATAAATATTTCATACACAGGTTCAATGTTCGGAAAAAGGGAAAATCTATGATAACATACTGCATACATACCTATCGAAAGTTTTCGACGCTTCTCGTTTTTTCGCTGTTCACGTTCATCATGTCCGCTTGTCGGGACGATCATATTTTCCGCAATGGTATCACTGCGCCCAGCCCGATAGGGAATTCATTTATTGTCGTGGGCGATAGTCGTTCCGGCGATAGTATTTATCGAGAAATCGTGAGCGCTATCACCTCATCGCTTTCCTATGCAGATGGCATGATCCATGTCGGCGATATGATTGAAAACCCTGGCAATCAGGGGCAATGGACGAATTTTCTCAACATGACGGCTCCGGTTGCTCAAGTGATGCCGTGGTATGCGGTTGTTGGAAATCATGATGTCGGTTCGGTTTCTTCGCAAAAAATGTATCAGAGCGTATTAGGCGCTCCGTCAGACAAGCTCTATTATAGTTTTAACGTGAAGGATAGCCACGTTATCATCCTCGATACCGAAGTGCCGGGGCAGATGGGCGGAATTGTCGGGGAACAATTGGCCTGGCTCACGCAAGATTTACAAGCGAATGCCTCCGCGCCATATACCTTTGTATTTACCCATCGTCCCGTGTTCCCGCAAGGCCATTATCAAGGACACGATCTTGCGAATGCGCAGGAACTCCATCGGTTGTTCATGCAATATGGCGTTGACGCAGTGTTTTCCGGGCATGAACACCAATATTACCTGTATCAAAAAGATACAATCCCGTATGTCGTCACCGGCGGCGCTGGCTCGCCGATCTATGATGGCGGTTTAGGGGAAAAATATCATCATTTTCTGCTCATCGAACAACTCCCGCCGAATACATTCGATATACATGTGTTGGATGTCTCTGGAAAAATCATAAAAACGGAAGCGTTCATGACCCGATAAACGGATTGATACGGGGGAGACGTGTCGCTGGAAATGATGATCGTTTTCCCCCTATTCGTTTTACCTCTTATGAAAGCACATCTTTTGACGATAGGGTTACTTATTGGCATCGCGCTTCCCCTCTTTCTGTTGACGCCGCTGACACGGGAACTCTGGCTGCCGGATGAACCACGTTATGCTGAA
The DNA here is from genome assembly GCA_964602655.1 of uncultured Candidatus Moduliflexus sp. Classification (GTDB taxonomy): domain Bacteria; phylum Moduliflexota; class Moduliflexia; order Moduliflexales; family Moduliflexaceae; genus Moduliflexus. Next base: position 39,790 of record CAZRSF010000030.1, on the reverse strand, counting down.
ATTGCTATGGAAATGGCAGAAAGCGGCAATTGGATAGTTCCGTATCTGCATGGCGAAATTTATACGGAAAAACCGCCGCTCTATTTCTGGTTGTTGGCCGGAAGCGCGAAATTATTCGGGACATGGCAGCCGTTTGCCATGATTTTTCCCGCCGCGCTGTCTGCGCTTGGCGTCATCATCGTTGTTTATGGGTTTGTCACGCTTTTCTTCGACCGGCGTGTCGGCGTGTTGAGTTCGCTGATCCTGATGACAAGCGTCCTGTTTATCGGGGTCGGACAGTTTGTCCGCATGGATATGTTTTTGCTGCTGTGTCTGAGTCTCTCTTTGTTCAGTTTCTTTCGCTTGTATATCCGCACAACGCCGTATGACAGCATCTATGTCGTGCTGTTCTTTGTCCCCGCCGCTCTGGCCACGCTGACCAAAGGGCCAATCGGCGTCGGCTTGCCCGGCCTGATTATTCTCATCTTTCTTGGCTGGACGCGAAAATTCGATGTACTCAAGAAAATGCGACTGTTCTGGGGCAGCTTGCTCTATCTGGCAATTGTCCTGGCCTGGTTTGCTCCGGCCATAATCCAAGAGGGGTGGGAATATGCGTATCTCATTACGATCAGACAAAATTGGGGACGCCTGCATGATTCTTTCAGCCATGCGCGTCCCTGGTATTTTTATCTGCATACGTTTCCCTGGATTACGCTCCCCTGGTTTCCATTTTTTATCAGCGCGATCATACGTTTCTGGAGAACGCCCAATGCTTCAGATGATAAGGAGGCTGATACGTCTCGGTTTTTATGGATATGGTGGAGCGCGACCTTCTTCTTCTTTTCATTCGTCAGCGGAAAATTAGAAATCTACCTTTTGCCACTGCTGCCACCAACTGCGATTTTGACTGCTCATTTTTGGCATACGTTACAAAAACCGCGCGAGGTTTCGAATGACATCAGCCTGAAAATTCCGGCGAGTATTTTGGCCGGAACGCTGCTCATTGCCTCAATCATTCTTATTCTTCAAGGCGAAAGTTCTGAATATTGGGGCGGAATCGTCTTGTTAACCGCGGTTGGCGGTTTGTTGATGTATGCCGTGACGAGGCGTTCTTCTCGCCTCCTGTTTGGCGTCGTATGCAGCATCACGCCACTCATCGTATGTTATAGCGCATTCGATGTTGTGCCGATGCTGAACCAGCAATTGTCGCTTCAATCAGTGCTTCGGGACATGCGTCATTTTAAAAATGGCGAGAACGTATTGGCGCTCTGGGAATCGTACTCTCCGATTCAATATTATCTCCCATTTCATGTGCCTGTGCTGGTGACTCCTGAAGAAAAGCGGGCATTTTTTTCCTCATCGTCCCCGGCCTATTGCCTGGTAAGAGAGAAATATCTGGACAGTATCCGGCAGGAAATACGGATACCTCTCTATATCGTTGGCGCCTATCGTGTTCAGCAGAAAAATTTTCTCCTACTTTCTCAATTGCCAAAAGAAAAATTGGTATTAACTGAAAGGTTTTAGACATGCAGACATGGACAATTATCGGTCTTATCGCGCAAGGATTGTTCTTTGGTCGGTTTTTTGTGCAATGGCTTGCTTCCGAACGCAAAGGCGAAAGCACAGTCCCAGTATCGTTCTGGTTTTTCAGCGTGATCGGCGGTTTTTTGCTCCTGCTTTACGCGATCCATCAACGCGATCACGTCTTTATTTTAGGTCAAGCAGGCGGGCTTGTCATTTATCTCCGTAACCTGATGTTGATTTACAAAAGAAAATCGTAACTATTTAAGTACTTGGACAAAATTATTGCAATATTTTGTCACTCTTCGACTCCGCTCAGAGTGACCGTCATGGTGAGCGGAGTCGAACCATGAAATATGGCATTAATTCTGTCCAGGTACTTAGCATACCGTACCACGGACGCCTTGTCCGCAGTGAACATACCGGCCTGACGCAAACAGAGACCATGACGAGTTGTCTTGCGAACAAGGCTGTTCGCCGGTACATCTCAATAATTACCATCATTCATTCCAGTAATTTTATTCCTCGCTCTTGCATCTTTCCGTGTTGGCCTGACATAAACACATAAAATTCATTGCCAAACGATAATCGTCGCGCTGTTGCTGCATATCGAACATGCGCGACACTTTCGCAGGAGGCATGTTATGAGAGACTTTACACGACGACAATTTCTTGAAATCGGCATGATTTCAGGCGTGACAGCGGCAATATTGCCGATGCTCGACGTATTCGGGCAGATGACGCATGGGCATCATTCGTCACATGCCGAACCGTCACCGAATTTTCAGTCTGATCTTGAGATTGAACTCGTCACAGCTTCACGTGAATACGCTTTTTATGAGGGGAAACCGACGACCGTCTGGTCTTATGCCGGGCGTCTGCTGAAGGGCGAGCCGTTGCGCCTGATTCATCAGCCTGACAGTTTTTTAGGGCCAACGATTCGCGTCAAACGCGGCGAAAAAGTCCGCGTCTTTTTGAAAAATGCGCTGCCAGAACTGACGATTATTCACTGGCACGGCCTGCATGTCCCGGAAAAGATGGACGGACATCCGAAAGATGCAATTCCACCCGATGCGACTTACGTCTATGAATTCGAAGTCAAAAATCGCGCGGGGACGTACTGGTATCATCCGCATCCCCACGAATTCACCGCTAAACAGGTCTATTTCGGCCTTGCTGGTTTATTTATCGTCGAAGATGACGAAGAGCAGGCACTTTCGCTGCCACGCGGCGAATTCGACCTGCCGTTCGTGATTCAGGATCGCACATTCGATGCTGACGGCGCGTTGAATTACTTCGGCGAACGGCTTGCACAGGCGCATTCCTGGCATCAGGGACATGGCGCGAAAGCCACGCATGATATGCATGGTGAGCAGGACAGTCAGCCGAAGCCCCAGACAGCGCATGGCGGACACGGGCAGCACGGCGAAGACCCGAAAATGCACGGGTTTTTCGGCGAAACGATTGTGATAAATGGATGCCTTAACTCGACATTTTCAGTGAAAACGGCGAAATATCGGCTGCGGCTGTTGAACGGATCGAATGCCAGGATTTATAAAATCGCGTTGGGCGATCAGACGCCGTTCACCGTCATCGGAACAGATGGCGGATTGTTGGATAAACCGATTCGGAAGCCGTATCTCGTGCTTGGTCCGGCAGAACGGCTTGACGTCATCGTGGATTTCTCGGCGCGTCAGGTCGGCGAGACGCTCGAATTGCGGACGCTTGCCTATTCGTCCGTTTCCGCGACTGATGCGGCGCATGGCGGCGAGAACGGCGTATTGGCGCAATTTCGCATTATTGAACAGGTAGAAGATTCGACGGCGCTGCCGGAAATCTTGTCAACGCTTTTGCCCGCCACACCGAATGACGCTGTGAATGCCGCCGCCCCGCGCCGCTTTGTGTTCGACATGCAAGGAACGACATTTACGATCAATGGCCGCACGTTCGAGATGGAGGCCGTTGCCGCTGATGAAATCGTTCGGTTAAACACCTCGGAACTCTGGGAATTCGAAAATGTCGCGGGGCACATGCCGATGCCGCATCCGGCGCATGTGCATGGCCTGCAATTTCGGGTGCTCTCGCGTGAAGGCTCGCCGCAGGAGTTTCTGGAAGGATATGTGGATTCCGGCTGGAAAGATACCGTCTTGCTCATGCCCGGCGAAAAAGCGCGGCTACTCATGCGATTCGAGGATTTCCCCGGCGTGTATGTCTATCATTGCCATATTTTGGAACACGGCGATCTTGGGATGATGCGCAATTTCCGAATCACGAGTTAGCGTTACTCTACCGTAGGGCGAAACTTCAGTTTCGCCCTACGGTTCCAACATGATCTTTTTATCGTAATGGCGATTACGCCCATTTTGGTAATTTCGAAAAAACTCCGTACGGCCTCTGCGCGAAAAGTTGAGTCTCTCCAATATAAATTTTGTACACGCGAAGTTTCTACTTGTCTTTTTCCTCAAAACATTTTATTCTGCCACTTTCCTATATTCGTAAGCCATTCGAGATAATAGGCTTCTAAATTGATTTATAAACTACCTATAAAAAACTTGACAATAACGCACTCATATCATATTATTACATTATGAAACAGAAAGTAATTTGTCCCCATTATTCGTTGGTATTATCGCGTAAGGAGTGAGCGAATGTATGGCAAATAAACGCGATTATTATGAAGTGATGCAACTCCAAAAAGGCGCTTCGGATAAGGATATTAAGGCCGCGTATCGAAAAATGGCGCGGAAATTCCATCCCGACGTAAACCCCGGCGACACGAACGCTGAAGCGCGCTTCAAAGAAATCAGCGAAGCGTATCAGGTGTTGAGCGATCCGCAGAAACGCGCTATGTATGACCGTTTCGGTCATCAGGCGTTCGGTCGTGGCACTCCAGGCGGGCAGCAAGGTCCCTGGGATTTTGGCAATTTCGATTTCAGCCAATTTGGCAAAAACATCAATGTTGATGATTTCGGCAATCTGTTCGGCTCATTTTTCGGCGGACAGCAACGCGCCGCCAACTCGCGCCAACCGGTGGACGGCAGCGATTTGCAATATACGATTGACCTTAGCTTTCAGGATGTGCTGAATGGGTTGAATACCCGGCTGCTGATTCAACATGATGCCGCCTGCGAACATTGTAAGGGCAAAGGCGCCGAACCGGGACACGATCTCGACACCTGCCCGAATTGTCAGGGGAGCGGACAGGTCAAAATGTCATCCGGTTTCATCAATCTCGGCATTCCGCAAACCTGCCCGCAATGTCACGGCGCAGGCAAGCTGAACAGCCATCCGTGCCGCCAGTGTCACGGACATGGCACGCAGCAGCAGACGGAACGCATCTCCGTTAAAATTCCAGCAGGCGCAGAGAACGGCTCGAAAGTCCGTGTGGCGGGAAAAGGTCACGCCGGCAGAAATGGCGGCAAAACCGGCGATTTGTATATCATCACGCGGGTGCAGAATCATCCGTTTTTCGAGCGGCGCGGTGACAATCTTTACTGCGACGTGCCGATTACTATGCCGGAAGCGGCGCTCGGCGCGCGCATCAATGTGCCGACGCCATTCGGCGACGCTTCGATGGCGATTCCGCCTGGAACGCAGAGCGGCCAAACGTTCCGCTTGCGCGGCAAAGGAATTCCGCATCTGAAAGGCGTGGGGCGGGGCGATCAATTCGTGACGGTCAAGGTCATCACGCCGCAAAATCCTGATACCCGCACGATGGAACTGTTTCGGGAAATCGCCCGGCTGAATCCGAAAGATCCGCGGGAAGATGCCTTTGCAACGTCTCAACCTGCATAACTGAACAAAGGAGGGCGAGTATGACGAATTCAGCGCCTGACAAAGACAAACCAGTATTTATGATCAGCGTGGTGGCCGAAATGCTCGATATTCATCCGCAAACGCTGCGGCTGTATGAGCGGGAGGGGCTGGTCATCCCGAAACGCACGGACGGCAATACCCGCCTCTATTCTCAGGACGATATTGATAAGCTCCGGCGCGTCTTGAGTTTGACCCGCGAGCTTGGCGTTAATCTTGCCGGAGTCGAAGTCATTCTGAGCATGCGCCAAAAAATGGAACAACTCCAGGAAGCGATGGAGCAACTGGTACAATATGTGCAACAGTTAGAAATTCAGGTGAAAGTCACAGAACGAAATCCGCAAATATTAAACGCATTAGTGAAAGTGACACGACAAGATCTGATGACGAAATCAGATATCTGATTCGCGTAATTCAATGGCCCCCAAACAATCTCAATCATTGACGCATGACACACTCAATACGTACCTGAAAGCCATCGGCAAGATTCCAGTCACCTCGCGGGAAGAGGAATTGGCGTTGGCGACTCAGATTCAGGCGGGCGATGCTGACGCCGTGAAACGCCTTGTCGAAGGCAATCTGCGTTTCGTCGTCAAAGTCGCGCAGGGCTATCAAGGATGCGGCATGTCGCTGCCGGATTTGATTAACGAGGGAAATATCGGCCTGTTAGAAGCCGCAAAACGGTTCGATGCCTCAAAAGGGGTGAAATTCATCTCGTATGGCGTCTGGTGGATTCGGCAGGCGATTATGCAAGCGCTGGCCGAACAATCCGGAGCAGTGCGCTTGCCCCTGAAACAAGCCGGATTGCTCTACAAATTAGGGCAGGCGTACACGGAATTGCTCCAGCGTAACGACGGCAAAGAGCCGACGCCAGAGGAATTAGCCAAACAATTAAACGTCTCGCGCAAAGAAGTAGATAGCATCCTGCGCGTCTCCCGCAACTATCTTTCCCTTGATGCGCCGGTCTCAGAAAGCGACGACAGCACGTTCATAGACTTGATGGAAGCCAAACAGATTCCGCCGGTCGATCAAACGTTGGTCAATGAATCCATCGAAGATTTGCTGTCGGAAATGCTTGGGCAGATCAGCGAGCGCGAAGAAGTCGTCTTGCGGTTGCGCTACGGGCTGAATTTCGAACGCCCGCTGTCGGTCGAAGAAACCGCGACGTATCTGCATCTTTCCGAAAAGGCCGTGCAAGAGCGCGAACAAGCCGCCATTCGCATCGTACAGCACACAATGGATAGTAACGAGCGCCGTTTGCTTGAACTCATTTACGGCATTGCCGGCCAGCCGCCGCGAGAATATGAAGAGGCCGCGCAGGAATTACGAATTCCCTTGCAGGAAGTGCGAAAAATCGAACTCAGCGCCAGGAATCATTTGGGGGAGATGCTGAATGGACCGCAGGAAATCGTGTTCCGGCTGCGCTACGGCATTGATTATACGGTCTCAATGACGCTTGAAGAAGTCGGGGTGCGCTTAGGCTTAACCCGCGAACGCATCCGCCAGATCGAAGACAAAGCCAAAAAACGCCTCCGCCATCAAGCCCAAAAACGGCGACTGTCGGATTATCTGAATTAAACAACGCCGGGCGTGAAACGTCCGGCGTGAATGCCCCCCCTTCTATTTTTACCCTTTCATAACGCATATCCGTGAATTCGCCCCGAAGCGTCGCCCGACTCGGACAAGGCTGTCCGCTGGTACGGAACGCTAAATAATCACCTTTTTTCTTGCATTTCTTGTTTGAACGGAGCAAACGGATTGCATTCGTAAAATCGGTTCGCGTGGATGTTAACTAACCTGTCAAAAGGAGGAACGACGATGAAGATCACCAAAGCCGTTATCACTGCTGCTGGCGAAACACAGCGCAATCTGCCGCTGCAAACGCTGGTTGACCGCGATGGGGCGGAAAAATCGGTCTTGCAGATTTTAGGGGAAGAAGTGTTGCGAGCCAATATCGAGGAAATCTGTTTAGTGGTGCGTCCCGGCGACGAATCCGCCTATCGCAGCGTGGCTGGCGATTTGGCCGGACGCCTGCGTTTCGCGCATCAAACCGAACCACGCGGCTATGGTCACGCGATTGCCTGCGCCTACGAGTTTGTCGGCGACGAACCATTCCTGCATCTTGTCGGTGACCACCTCTATATCAGCCGAACAGAACAAGGATGCGCCGAACACTTGGTCGAAATCGCCGCCGCCGAAGATTGCGCGGTCTCGGCAGTGCAAGCGACGCGCGAACATCTGCTCCCCTTCTACGGCGCAATTGGCGGACGTCACGAACCGGAAAAACCGAACCTCTACCGAATCGAAACCGTCATTGAAAAACCGACGCCGACCGAAGCGGAACAACGCCTGATCGTGCCGGGCTTACGCGCCGGATATTATTTCTGCTTTTTCGGAATGCACGTCTTGACGCCCGCCGTCATGGACATTCTGCGACAAAAATTGACTGACGACGTCGGGCGCGTCACGCTGTCGGACGCCTTAGCGGAATTGGCGAAACGCGAGAAATATCTCGCGCTTGAAAAAACCGACTGGCGTTATGATGTCGGCGTCAAATACGGCTTGCTGAACGCGCAACTCGCCTTAGCCCTCAGCGGAAAAGATCGCGATGAGGTGCTTTCGACGTTGTTAGGCTTGCTCGCCACCCGCGAACTCGGCGAAAGGGGGAAATAAGCGATGCAGAGCGAATTAGTCAATATGATTACCTCCACCGATCCGAGCGTCAGAAATCGCTCGCTCGACGCGTTCGGCCAGGCTGCGTCACTCGACGAATTGCTGGCGGAATGCCGGATGTTGGAGCAGTTTCGCAAAGAGAGCGACAATCTGTACGAGCGCGTCAGAGCGTTATTTTTCTTGTATGCGCTGCACCGTTTCCATCTGCCGTTGAAAGCCGGAATGCAGGTTGGCGGACACATTCCGTTCGACGGGTATCAGAATTTGCTGTCGCGGCGTTTCGAGGAAGCGATTGGCGTCTTTTTGCGCGCGCAGGCGACCGGCGGCGTCAGCGACGGCATTTCCAGCGCCCTTGCCGCCGCGTATCGGAGTTTGGGCTTTCAAACATTAGCGGATCAAGTGCGCCGCAGCGTCCGCTCGGCGCGGGGCAATCAATGGATGTTCCGCACCGGCCATCCCGCCGACCATCCGTTGCGCATCCGCCCCGAATTATTAACGCCGCATCCCGCGAACGACCTCTTTCCGATTCTGTTCGAAGCGACGCCGGTGCGCATGGATTTGACGCATAGCTGCTGGAGCGACATTTTTTTCCTCGGCATGGATTTCCCGGAAGGCGCGCGCGTGCTGAACACCTCCATCAACCTGAGCGTGCGCGGCGCAGACGGCGACGGCAAACCGCGTCCGCCGGTAGAAGCATACATCCGCGTGATTGATCGTCCGGTGCTGCGCCTTGTCAGCGTGGACTTGGGCGCAAGCGCGGACATCGGAACGCTGGCGGAATTGTTCGACTTTGCCAAAGATTATCTTGGTCTGCTGAAAGCGGCGGTCATTGCGTCCGGCCTCGTTCCGTCCGGCATGGAAGGGGCGCGGCAGCCATTGGCGGATTTATTGGCGCAGGTCGTCGCGCCGGGACATGGCCTCGAAATCGTCAGTTGCGTCAACGGCATTCCGAAAGGTTCGCGCTTAGCGGTTTCGACCACATTATTAGCCTGCCTGATTACCGCGTGTATGCGGGCGACCGGCCAAACTCACGCGATGACCGGCATGTTGAACGAAGATGAACGGAGGCTCGTGGCGGCGCGCGCCATTCTCGGCGAATGGCTGGCCGGGTCTGGCGGCGGTTGGCAGGATTCCGGCGGCGTCTGGCCGGGCATGAAGCTGATCGAAGGCGTCCGCGCTAAAGAACATGATCCGGAATTCGGCGTCAGTCGCGGCTGTTTGTTGCCGCGCCACCGCATTATCACGCAAAATGAGGTGCTGGAAAGCACGCGCCAACGCTTACAAGACAGTTTGGTGCTGGTGCATGGCGGCATGGCGCAGGATGTCGGGCCGATTCTGGAAATGGTGACAGAAAAATACCTGCTGCGTTCCGATGCGGAATGGCAGGGGCGTTTGGAGGCGATCACCTTTCTTGATCAGATCATCGAACATCTGCGGCAGGGAAATATCGAGGCCATCGGCGGCATCACGCAGCGCAATTTCGACCGCCCGATTCAGACGATTGTGCCCTGGGCCAGCAATCTGTTCACCGAAGCCCTGATTGCGCAGGTCAAGGCGGAATTCGGCAAGGATTTTTTCGGCTTCTGGATGATTGGCGGCATGTCCGGTGGCGGCATGGGCTTTATTTTCGATCCGAAGAAAAAACCGGCGGCGCAGGAACGCTTGCAGCCGATCATGAGCGACCTCAAACGGCGTCTCGAACATGCCGTGCCGTTTGCCATCGAACCGGTCGTCTATGACTTCACCATCAACGAACATGGCACATACGCGACGCTGCTTCATGGGGCGGACGCCTTGATGCCGCAGCAGTATTACACGCTGACCGTCCCGGCCATCATTCGGGTGGAACGACATCAACTCTCCCCGAAACGGCGGGCTGAAATAGACCAATTAGCGGTGTCCTGCCGCGAAAACCCTGATATGTCGAGCATGGCGCTCCGGTTATTCGACCGGCTGCTCCCGCGCGCGCCGCGCGAACAGGCGAACGCGCACTCATTGGACGCTCAACTTGAAGAACTCGGTTTTGATCGCGTGCAGCACGAACAGATTCGGAGCGATTTGCGCGACGGTCGCATCGGCCTCGCGCAGAACCGGCTGCCGGTCAGCGCACAGATTCAAGATGTCAGCCCGGAGGATATTTACGACGCCTCGCAAGGGCTGCCGGAAACCTACTGCCAGATCGGCTTAGATGCGCTGGCGGACGGAAGCGTCGCCGTCGTCTCGCTGGCCGGGGGCGCGGGAAGCCGCTGGACACATGGCGCGGGCGTCGTCAAGGCGTTGAACCCGTTCTGCAAATTCGCCGGAAAGCATCGCGCGTTTCTCGAAATTCATTTAGCGAAAAGCCGCTTGACCAGCCGGTTGACCGGAACGCCGCTGCCGCACGTCATCACGACCAGCTACCTGACGCATGAACCGATTGAACGCTATTTACAGGCCGAGCGCAATTACGGTTACACCGACCCGCTCTACCTTTCGCAGGGGCGCAGCGTCGGCTTGCGACTGATTCCGATGGCGCGAGATTTGCGGTTTGCCTGGGAAGAAATGCCGCAACAACTTTTGGATGAGCAGGCGCAGAAAGTCCGGGAAAGCCTGCATTCGGCGTTGATTGACTGGGCGCAAAATATGGGGGAAGGGAGCGATTACCGCGACAATCTGCCGTTGCAATGCCTGCATCCGGTTGGGCATTGGTACGAAGCGCCGAACCTTCTGCGAAACGGCGTTCTGAGCCGATTGCTTGAGGAATTTCCCAACTTACGCTACCTGATGGTGCATAATATTGATACGTTGGGCACGAATATCAATCCTTCGATTCTGGGGTACGTGATCGAGCAAAACGCCGCCTGCACGATGGAAGTCATCACGCGGCATTTGGAGGATCGCGGCGGCGGATTAGCCCGCATCAACGGACAATTGCGGCTGGTCGAAGGGCTGTCGCTGCCACGCGAAGAACTTGAGTTCGATTTGTCGTATTATAATACGAATACGGCCTGGATCAACATTCCGAAGCTGCTGGAAATTTTCGACCTGACTGTCGCCGATTTGTCGAATCGCGAGAAAGTCACGGCGGCGGTGCGGCGGATCGCGGCCAAAATGCCGACGTACATCACGCTGAAAGATGTCAAAAAGCGCTGGGGCAAAGGTCAGGAAGACATCTTCCCGTTAGCGCAGTTCGAAAAATTGTGGTGCGACATGACCGGGCTGCCGGAGTTCGATTGTCGCTTTATGGTGGTGTCGCGACGGCGCGGGCAGCAATTGAAAGAACCGGCGCAGTTGGACGGCTGGCTGCGAGACGGCTCGGCGGCGTTCGTCAATTCGTTGTGCGAGTGGTAATCGCTGTCGAGACGCCCCCCCGTCGGGGCGTCTCGACGAAAACATTCGAATTATCTGATCATCTCGCCGTTCTCGAACACTTTCAATTCGTGCAGCGGGAACGGCTTCCAGCCGCCGTTCAATGACGGCGTCAGCGGCGAGGAGGACACTATACAGCCTTTCTGACCGAATTCTTCGCAGACGAGCGCCACACTCATGCCGTCGGCAGGATCGGTCATCGCCATTTTCTGTTTCAGCAAGATGTTGGCGTTATACCACATCCCGCCTGCAATCTCATACCCGCCATAATAGGCGTACATCCGAGAGCCGTCGGAGATGATAAAATTCAAATTGTTCGGATACGACGCGCTGATGCGTTTGGCCGTACTTTCGATAATGCGAATTTTTTCCTCATTGTTCAGACTGAATCCGTTCTGAATATACGCTTTCCGCAACTGTTCGATCATATAACAGAAGATATACTCCGAATCGGTATTGCCATGCGGCTTAATGGCGCTGAAGAAGACCGGATCAGTCCGAATTTCGGGCATCGTGCCGTTATGCGTGAAGACCCACGATTTTTCCGTGTAGGCGTCCGGCCTGGGGTCAACCATCAACTCGAATGGGTGCGTATTGAGATAGACTTTGGCACCGACGCTGGCATACCGGATATTGGAAATAAACATATTGGTTTTGAGGTAGCCATATTTTAAAAAATAATTAAACAGGCTGTATCTCGCCGAAATCGGCTCTTTGATAATCGCCGCATACGGCTGATCCATTTCGCCGTTGCGGTAAAAACCGACGCCCCAACTGGCGTCATCAACCCGGCTTTTGCCGGTAGTATTGTCGAACGTAAACGATGTTTTGATTGCCGCATCCGCGCATAATCCGAATAATTCGCTCATGATCTCTTTTCCTTTTCTTGTATGATATTTCAGGGCAAACACTACCCCATTCACGAAAGCAAGAGCTATACCATCAACGATAATGACATGAAACGAAACGGTCGAAGCACGTCTCAGACAATGCATAGAAAGGCTATAACGATAGTAAAATCAGCAGGTTGCGCATCAAAAGCGGAAGGGAAACGACAGGATATTTTATTCGCGCAGATTATCATTCGAACAAAATGTCAATCCAATTTCATGACAAATTTGTCGCAAAATGACGCGAATATCACAACATTGTATTCCATGACAATGCCAGAAAGCGCAAACAGAATTTCCTGACATTTTTGCACTTTTCATCAATCCTTTCAGAGTTAAAAACCATGACAGGGCTTGTACCCCGCGCCAATGTTTCTCCGATGCGCCTTATTTTGCTCCGACCGGGCGGGCGGACAATAATTCTTGCTGCAACATCACCGCCAAATCGGTGGTTGATGTCCATTCGTCGCCATCCTCAAGCATCATAACCTTCACATAAACCTGTTACATCGTTACGAATACACGGCCTTTTTCACCAGATCGTCGCTGAGACTGATTTCCCCTTTGCCTTTGCGATAAATCACCATGCCGTTTTCCTCGCGGCATTCGCTTGTCGTGATGATTTTGCCATTCATCAAATGAATTTCGTCGCCCAACACAGGCGTTGATAACAACAGTCCGCCTGCAACGACAATCCAACCAACCTGTTTGAATATATTTGTTTCCTCCATAAAATTTCAGATATTTTCACGAGACGCAGCTACCGTTCGTTAATGCGCCTCATCCCAGTTTTTACCGTAATGCGCTTCGACGTTCATCGGCACGTTCAGTTTCAAGACGGATGACATCTGCTCTACGACGAGATCGCGCACGACGTCGGCCTTCTGTTCAGGCACTTCGAAGACGAGTTCGTCATGCACCTGCAAAATCATCCGCACATCGGGATAATCGGCTAACAGCCGCTTGTGCAGCGCGATCATGGCGAGTTTCATCATGTCCGCCGCCGTGCCTTGAATCGGCGTATTGACGGCGGTGCGCTCGGCAAACTGGCGGACGCTGCCATTTTTGCTGTTAATGTCGGGAATGAAACGAATCCGGTTCAGCAGCGTGGTGACGTAGCCGTCTTTCTGCGCCTGTTTGATGGTCTCGTCCACAAAGCGCTGCACACCTTTGTAGAAGTCGAAATAGCCGTCAATATAGCGTTGCGCGGCGGCGTGCGGCACGTTCAAATCTTTGGCGAGGCTGAAGGCGCTGATGCCGTAAATCACCGAAAAATTGACCGTTTTGGCCTCGCGCCGCATCGCAGGCGTAATCTGGTCGGCAGGCAGTCCGAAAATTCGCATGGCGGTTTTGGTGTGAATATCTTCGTTATTTCGATACGCTTTGATCAATTCTTCGTCGCCCGTGACATGCGCCAAAATGCGGAGTTCGATCTGCGAATAATCGGCGGAGAGCATGACGCAGCCCGGTTCTGGAATGAACGCCTGACGGATGCGGCGGCCTTCTACCGTTTTGATCGGGATGTTTTGCAGGTTCGGATCGCTGCTGCTGAGGCGTCCGGTGGTGGCGACGGTTTGATTGAACGAGGTATGAATCCGCCCGGTTTTCGGATTGATCTGTTTCGGCAGCGACTCGCTGTACGTGGATTTCAATTTCGACAACTGGCGGTATTCCAGCACTTTCGCAGGCAGTTCGAACCCGGCGCGGGCGAGATCGGTCATCACGTCCACATCGGTCGAGTAGCCGGTCTTGGTTTTTCTGCCGAACGGCATTTGCAACTTTTCGAACAGAATCGGCCCTAACTGCTTGGGGGAATTGATGTTAAATGGCTGTCCCGCCAATTGAAAAATCTCCTGCTCGATGTCGCGCAGTTTGACAGAAAATTCTGCTGACAACTCGTTTAACAGGACAGTATCCACTTTGACGCCGTACCGTTCCATCGTTGCCAGCACGTCAAGCAGCGGCAATTCGATTTGCTCGTATAATTGCTGTAAGCCTTGCCGTTCGATTTCCGGACGCAGGACGTTGGTCAATTGCAGCGTGACATCCGCGTCTTCGGCGGCGTAATCGGTCACAATATCCACAGGAATCGTGTCAATCGTTGTCTGTTTCGCGCCTTTGCCGACCACGTCTTCGAACGTAATCGTGCGATAATTCAAAAACTCTTCCGCCAGATTGTCCATGCCGTGACTGTGGCGCGACGGATTCAGCACGTATGACGCAACCATCGAATCGAACGTCACGCCTTTCATCTGGATACCGTAATGCCCCAAGACAAGCATGTCGTATTTGATATTTTGCCCGTATTTAGGAAGGTTTTCGTCTTCCAGCAGCGGCTTGAACGCCTGAATCACCGTTTCGAGCGGAAGCTGCGGCGGCGCGCCGAGATAGCGATGCGCTACCGGAATATACGCGCCGGTATGCGGTTTGATCGAGACGGAGAGGCCGACTAATTCCGCAATCATCGGATGCTGGCTGGTGGTTTCGGTATCCACCGCAAATCCGCCGGATTGCCGCAATTCCGCGAGTAATTCGTTCAATTCCGTTTCGGTCAAAATCGTTCGATATACCTTTTGCGGCGTTTCTTGCTGTTTTTCTTCCAAATCGAGCGGCGGATAGCCGTATTCGTCCGACGGGATCATCTCGCGAATCAGCGCATAAAATTCAAGGCCATGAAAATAGGTCTTTAATCCTTGATAATCAGGCGTTTTGCGTTGCAAGTCCGCTAAATTCAACTCAATCGGCAGATCGGTCTTGACCGTTGCCAGCGCCTTGCTTTGCAACGCGATGTCATGCCCGTTTTCCAAATTCGCCCGCTGCTTCTTGTTTTTCACCGCGTCGGGATGCTTCAGGATTTCTTCGACCGTGCCGAATTGCTGCAACAGTTCGCTGGCGGTTTTCGGCCCGATCCCTTCGATACCGGGAATATTGTCGCTGGTGTCGCCGACCAATCCGAGAAAGTCGCGAATTTGATCCGGCCTGACACCGTATTTTTCGAACACCTTTTCCGGCGTGTAAATCGCCTTGTGCCCCATCCGTTCGCTGAGCGTCACGATTTTGTCGGAGACGAGTTGCAGCAGGTCTTTGTCGGAAGTAACGATGACCGTGTTGATGTCTTGCGCCTCGGCCTTTTTCGAGAGCGTAGCCAGCAGATCGTCAGCCTCGACGCCTTCCTGTTCATAGACCGGAATATTCATCAACCGCACGAATTCCTTGATTTTCGGAATCTGCTGCTTCAATTCCGCCGGTGTTTCCGGGCGATGCGCTTTATACGCCTCGAACATCTCATGCCGAAACGTGACGCCGCCGGTGTCGAACGTGACGCCGAGATATTCCGGCGCTTCGTCCTGAATCAATTTGATGAGCATGCGGATAAACCCGACAATGGCGTTGGTGGGAAAACCGGTCGAAGTCGAAAGCGGCTGAATCGCGTGAAAGGCGCGGTATATCTGCGCCGTACCGTCAATCAGGTAAATCGTTGGCGTGGTCGTCATAATCTCTCCCTTTTCAGTGATAACATCGAAATGTCTTGGCTGCGACATAAATATCCAAATAATCAATTTTATGCAAGAGAAGAAGTCAAGCGCTATTTTTCGCCGAAACCAAAATAGGCGGTTTTTGTTGTAACTCGCTACGGCACGTCATTTTTCTTGACAGATCGAGGTGCCATTTATGTTCTCTCAACGAGCGTACAGACGCATTATCCACCCCGAACCCCTACCCAAAGGGGAAATTATGTCTATTACCTAAAAGAAGTGGAGAGCGACACATGAAAATTTCTTTTGAGGAATGCGATGATCTGGTGACATTTCGACTGTCCGATTTCGAACCGAAATATGAAGACGTGTTCGAAATGTGTTTTTATCAGCAAGATGGCGAGAGCTACATCAAACGTTTTGCCAAAACGACGCCGCATCTTGCGGCGATTCAAGAATATTATCGCCGACACGCGGAAGAGATGTTCGGTCAATTGGGCTATTTCCGCCCGATTCCCTGGGAAAATGGGCTGCTTGAATTCGTGCGCAGAATAGACGGTTCAGGCATTGATTGGTGGTTGACGGGAAGTTGCGCCGCCTGCATCAGGGGCATTCCATTCAATCCGCACGATGTGGACATCATGGTAAACGGGCGCGATGTCGAGCGGATTCGCGAACTGTTTGCCGATGTGACGATTGAGCCGATTATTGACACGAATGGCTGGCTGACCAAAGATTTCGGTGTGCTGTTTCTTCATGCCAGAATTGATATTGCGTCCGATCCGCATCCGTCGTTAGATGACCCTGAGCCGGTGGATTGCGGACCGTATGCGAAGGCGCATCTTGAAGAGGTCGTCTGGAACGGGTACGCCATCCGCGTGCCGCCGCTGCGTTTGCAGCATTATGTCAACCTCAAACGCGGGCGTCTTGAACGCGCCAATTTGATCCAAGAGCATTTACAACGCTTAGAAAAGTGAACGCATGAAGACTGCCTCCCGCGTAACTATCGGATTTGATTTGCTGAAATTTTTCGCGCTGTCCGGCCTGCTGATCTGGCTGATGGCGCGAGGCACGACGCATTCCGGCTATCATTGGCAATGGTATCGCGTGCCGCAGTTTTTGTTCACCATGCGCGACGGTAAATTTACGGCAGGCCCGTTGCTGCAAGGCTTAGGCGTGACGCTGCGCATTGCTGGAATCAGTCTGATATTTGCCGTTCTGTTCGGCCTGCTGACAGCGTTGTTCAGACTCTCGCATTCATTTACCGCCCGCGCGGTTGCTCGCACATACCTTGAACTGATTCGCAATACGCCGCTGCTGATTCAACTCTTCTGCATCTATTTTGTGATGGCGCCCGTGTTCGATATGGAAGCGTTTTCGTCGGCAGTGCTGGCATTGAGCCTGTTCGAAGGGGCGTATGCGTCGGAAATTTTGCGCGGCGGGATTCTCTCAATTCACAAGGGACAGTGGGAGGCGGCGTATAGTTTGGGCATCAGCACGCCGGATATGTATCGCTACATCATCCTGCCGCAAGCGTTTCGGCGCATCCTGCCGCCGCTTGCCAGTCAGGCGATTTCGTTAATCAAAGATTCCGCGCTTGTCAGCACCATCGCGATTTACGACCTCACGATGCGGGGGCAGGCGATTGTGGCGGAAACCTTTCTGACGTTCGAAATCTGGTTTACGGTCGCCGTGATATACTTGATGTTGACGGTGTCGCTCTCGTTCTTCGTGCATTGGCTGGAAAAGACGCTGCATAAAGGCGCAGCGCGGTAGGAGTTTTGTGTGTCGAAATCGTATTTCGACACGTACGCCGATGAACAGGCGGACGAGTGGACGAAAAATAATTTCGTCCTACTTATATGTACATGGGAGGAATTCGGAAAGGGTGAGGCAACTTCAAAACTCCACCACCAAATTATCATACGCTAACTGCACATTGGAGGGGAGCGTGTGTTCCACGTCAGCGTGTTTGACGCGGTGGCTCATGTGGACGAGGTAGGCTGCGCCGGGCTGAATGCGTTCGATCATCTCAAGGGCTTGCTCAAGATTGAAATGTGTCGCATGCGGCTCGAAATGGAGCGCGTTGATGACGAGCAGCGGCGTGCGATGAATGCGTTCGAGCGTGTCCGGCGGCAGATAACTGGCGTCGGTAATGTAGCTGAGTCCGCCGATTCGATACCCGAAAATCGGAATTTGGCCGTGTCGCACGTCGAGCGGCAGAATCGGTTGGCCGTTGATCTGAAATTCCTGGAACGCCTCAACCTCAATCAGATTGAGTTGCGGCTTGCCGCCGCCTTCCTGAGTCTGTTTGAAAATGTAGCTGAAGCGTTCGCGGATTTCTTCGAGCGCAAAGGCCGTGCCGTAAAGTTCGATATGACGCTGCATCACGAAATTGATCTGCCGTAGTTCGTCAATGCCGCCGATGTGATCGTGGTGGCTGTGCGTGATCAGAATGCCGTCAATCCAATGCAATTGATGCGTCAACGCCTGCAAACGAAAGTCCGTGCCCGCGTCGATCAGCAGCTTGACGCCCTGGTCGGTGACGATATACGCGCTGGTGCGAAAGCGCGTGTCGCGGGGATCGTGAGATGTGCAGGTGGCGCAGTCGCAACCTAACATCGGAATGCCGCTGGACGTGCCTGTGCCTAAAAACAGCAGCGTACTCATCTGTTATTCGTCCTCCTCGCGATTCACGGAAAAGACCCGCGCTAAGTCAATTTCAGCGCCGGGAAAGACGCTCACCGGCACGCGGTCGTCGGCGGTATAAATGTCCGCTTCGCCATATTTGCCGTCTTGATTCAGCGTAAAGACGTTGAGAATCTCGTCAAGCGGAGAGACAATCCAGTACGCTTTCACGTGGTGGCGTTCGTACAGGCGGAATTTTTCCCGCATATCCTTTTTCGCCGTCGCAGGCGAGAGAATTTCAATTACCATATCCGGCGCGCCTTTGCAGCCTTTCCGGTCTATTTTCGAGGCGTCGCAGACAATCGAAATATCAGGCTGGACGACGGTGCTGATGTCGGTATCTTTTTCGTTTTTTTCAGGAAAACGGACATCGAATGGCGCAAGATATACGGAGCTGCGCGAATTTGCAGAAAGCGCGTGTAATTGCGCGAATAATTCGCCTAACACATACTGGTGCATCGGCGAGGGGGCGGGACTCATATCGTATGCCACGCCGGAAATCAGTTCCCAGCGTTCGCCTTCAGGCCAGGTCAAATAATCGCCATACGTCATTTTTCGAGCAGATTGTTTCATGGTATGTTCCTCCATCGTTTCTGTACACATTTACCCCAATGTCTGCCTGCCGTCGCCGGTGATCGGGATGGCGTCGCCAAGATATTTCGGTTTGGCGCGAAGCATCACTTCCACAAAGGATTTCACTCGCGCCAATGGCTCGCGCACTGCCGATTTCAGGCGCGATGTTTGCGTGTATGCGCGTCTGTCGGCGACGATGCCGACGGCGTTTACGCCCAACGAACGCGCTAAGAAGACGGCGCGGGGCAGATGAAATTCCTGCGTCACGACAATTACGTCCATCGCCTGAAACACGTCACGCGCCCGATACATGCTGCTGTAGGTGTCGAATCCGGCATGATCCATAAAAATATCCTGCGCCGGAACGCCGTTTTTAAGCAGATATTCCCGCATGGCATTGACTTCGTCATACGCCTGCTGGCCGTGATCGCCGGACAGCAGCAGCTTTTTGACTTTGCCGCGCCGGTAGAGTTCCAGGCCGGTAATGACCCGGTCTTCCAGTATATGCGACAGGCGTCCGCCGCCATGCACTTTCGCGCCCAAAATCAGCGCGGTATAGGCTGGCGGAACCTGCGAGACGTTCGCATAGATCATCGGTGTCGCCGTCCGGGTGATATACAGATTGACTCCCAGCGCCGCCGCAAAAAGAACGCCGCCGAACAGCATGAGCATAAGCGCGCCTCGCATGATTGTCCGCCGCCATGAGCGGGATGGTTTCCGGGGTGTGAGCATATCCATATTTTATGTGATCGAATTTGATGTTGAAAATATCAGGGACATTCTCTCGGTTTATGTTCGGAAAACATGTTCGAACATTCCGAAAGACGTGTCAAGAGAAATTAGACCTCTTGCAGAAGTCATGCACTCCTGATTGATGACTTTTGCAAAAAATGGGCGAGTGGAGTCGAAGGGCGCAAGAAACGCTGTCAGACACGTTGAACGTGCCCGACAGCGCTCTCCATCACCTTGCGGTTAATTCTCGGATGTTTTGTGGCGGGTCTGTTTCCCGATTTTCACGCCATACGGCGGCAGCCGCAGCGCGTTGGTCAGCGGCTCGCCGGTTTCCATATCGGTCAAACGCGCCTTTCCGAGCAGGACGATCTGTTCTGTTGCCGAAAAATTCATCAAAAAGAGATAATCATGCGTTTCGTTCGAACGGGCTTGCACGGACACACCTTCCGGCAATGGCGCATTCAGTGAGCGTTGCAGGCCGCGCTGCGTCATAATTTGCCCGTAAAAATCTTCAAGAAAACGATTTTCGGTTCTGGCGGCGACGTAATACGCCTGCCCCTGCCCGAATGTGTTTACAGTCAGCGCCGGGCGTCCGGCATAAAAATCCTCTTGATATGTCGCCAGCGTTGTCGCGGTTTCGGTATGAATCAGGTCGCAGAAAATGCTGATGCCATAGTCGCCGGACAGCCCCAATGCATTGCCGGGAAGGAAATTCAGCACGTTGCTGTCGCGGTCATAGAGGGCGTCAAGTTCTTCTGACCAGATGCCGAGTATGCGGCGTAACGGGCCGGGAAATCCGCCTAAAAAGCAGAGATCGTTTTCATCAGCGATACCGCTCCAATAGGTGGCGATAAACGTGCCGCCTGCCGCGACAAATTGCTCGATGCGCTGCGCCACGCCCGGCCTGACCATATAGAGCATCGGCGCAATCAGCACTTTGTAGCTTGAAAAATCGCAGTCCATGTTGATGACATCTACCGGAACGCCCTGCCGCCAGAAGGCGCGATAATGCGCGATACAGGTTTCCAAATAATCCTTTTTCTCGCGGCGCGGACCAAAGGCGTCTTCAATCGCCCAGCGATTTTCCCAATCGAAAATCACGGCGACTTCCGGGCGCGTCGTCGTGCCGATCACGTCATCGAGTTTTTCGAGCAACCGCCCGACATCGGCGATTTCACGGAAGATTCTGGTATGCTCATGCCCGGCATGATCTACTACTGCGCCGTGCAATTTCTCGCATGAACCGCGACTTTTGCGCCATTGGAAATATTGCACTGTCTCCGAACCGTGCGCAACCGCTTGCAGGGAGGAGAGCAGATGCATGCCCGGACGTTTCAATTTCGCCACCGGCTGCCAGTTGGTCATGGTGGGCGTGCTTTCCATCAGCATGAACGGCTGCCCGCCTTTGAGCGAGCGGTTGAGGTCATGGTGAAACGCGATTTCGCAGGCTAACTCAGGATCAGGCGTGTCGCCATGCCAGCGCGGGTAGCTGTCCCAGGAAATCACATCCAATTCCGGCGCGATCTTCCAGTAATCCAATCCCGGATACGTTCCCATCAAATTCGTTGTAATCGGCGTATCTGGCGTCAATTCCCGCAGCGGAACGATTTCCTGTTTGTAAAAATCTACGGTTTGCGCCGTGACAAAACGTTTCCAGTCGAGATTCTGCCCATGCACCGTCATTTCGCCGTGCGGCGCGGGCGATTCGACCTGCGACCAATCGGTGTAAAGATGACTCCAAAAGCCCGTCCACCAGGCATGATTCAGCTTATCCAAACTGCCGTCATATTTCTTTTGCAGCCAGATTCGGAAGGCATCCTGACAGAGCGGACAATGGCAATCGCCGCCGTATTCGTTGGAAATGTGCCAGACGAGCAAGGCCGGATGATTTTTATAGCGTTCCGCTAACTTGCGGTTGATGATCTGGCATTTCTCGCGATAGACTGGCGAAGTGAAACAATGATTATGGCGCTGGCCGTGTAGATTTCTAACGCGATTGGCCTGCACGCGCAAGACTTCCGGGTATTTCTGAGACATCCAGGCCGGACGCGCTCCGCTCGGCGTCGCTAACACGGCATACGCGCCGTTTTTCGCTAATTTGTCCATGATCGTATCGAGCCAGCCGAATTCGAAACGGCCTTCTTCCGGCTCAAGCGCCGTCCATGAGAAAATGGCGATGGACATGGCGTTGCAATGCGCGAGCTTCATCAGCCGCATGTCTTCGTCCCAAATGTCCGGCGTCTCTTTCCATTGATCCGGATTATAATCGCCGCCATGCAGAAAATGCGGATACTTCGGATTGATCGGGGGATATGATTGTCGCATAATTGATTCCTTCGAACAAAGGTTTTGCCCTGAAAGGGCTCAGTAATACAGCCTGGGGATTCATCCCCAGGAAACGATACATCAGAAACCGCTCGCCCTGAAAGGGCGGTGGATGCGTTTCTTGCGCCCCTTCAGGGCGCATCTGTGCGGGAGACTGTTCCTGAGGATCAATCCTCAGGCTGTATTCTTCTGCTCGTTCAGGGCAAACACGAATTTTACGCCTGAAGGCGCAGAATAAATACATCTACCCTTTGAGCGCTCCGGCGGTCAGTCCGGCGATGAATTTACGCGAAGCCGCCCAGAAGACGATCAGAATCGGCAGCATGGCGAGCGCCGTGCCGAACATCAAAACGCCGTAGTCGCCGCCGCGATACGGATCGCCGCGCAACAACTGCAAGGCAATCGGCAGCGTCGCCACGTCCTTTTTTCGCAGCACGGTCAGCGGATACAGGAAATTGTTCCAACTGCCCATAAACGTCATGATGCCTAACGCGCCATACGCCGGGCTGAGCAACGGGGCAATTACGCGGAAAAAAATCGTAAACTCCGGGCATCCGTCAATCCGCGCCGCGTCTAACAACTCGGCGGGGATGTTGGCGGCGATATACTGCCGCATCCAGAAGATGCCGAACGCGGTCACGGCGCTCGGAATAATCAGGGCTTCGAGATGGTTAATCCATTTCAGGCGGCTGATAATGATGAACCAGGGAATCAATTGAACGAGTCCCGGAATCATCATGGTGCTCAGCATCAGCGCAAATAATTTATTTCGCCCTGGGAATTTATACATCGCGAACGCAAATCCGCCCATCGAGCAGAAGAGCAGCGTCAGGCCGGTGACGCATGTGGCGACGAACGCGCTGTTGAACAAATTCCGCCAGAATGGGATGACGGTCATCATGTTTTTATAATTGATGAGCGTGTTATGGCCTGGAAGCAGCGGCGGCGGAAATTGGAAAATGGCTTTCGAATCGAGCGTCGCCAGAGTCAGCATCCAATAAAATGGGAGAAATGACAGAATCGCTCCGATAATCAAAAATAGATACATGACGATTTTCGTGATGTTTTTCGAGAATTTCGACTGTTCGCGCAGCTTATGGTCGTGCTTCATAGTCTCTACAATCCTCCCTCAGATTTTTTACGCATTGTCGGATTTGCCGAATATTTTCATATTCGAGACGGACAGCGTGATAATGATCGCACAGATGATATAGGCCAATGCTGAGGCATACCCTAAATGTCCGCGCGTAAACGCCATATTATACAAATAATACGCTAACGTTAATCCGGCGTGATTCGTGCCGCCTAAGGTCTGGCCTGATGTGAGAATGTAGGGTTCGTCAAAGACGGTGATTCCGCCGATGAACGATAAAATCACGGAAAAGAGAATCACCGGGCGCAATAGCGGCAGAGTGATATGCCAGAACACTTGCGACATGCTTGCGCCGTCAATTCTTGCTGCTTCATATAATTCATTATCAATCCCCTGCAATCCGGCGAGATAGATGACCATGTTCCAACCCGTCCAGCGCCAGATAAATAAAAAGATGATTGCGGGCTTGATCCAGAATCCTGAGCCGCCCCACCAATCAATCGTCGGCAAGCCGATTGCTTTCAACGTCGCGTTGATCAAGCCGAACCGCAAGCCGTACATGGTCATAAACACGAGCGACACCGCCACCGAAGATGTCACCATCGGCGTAAAATACACCGTTTTAAAGAAATCGCTGAATTTGACGAGGCCGGAGTTGAGGATAAATGCTAAAATCAAGGCGAGTGAGAGCATTGGCACATGCGCGCCAATCCAAATGACCGCCGTATTCCAAAAAGAGTTCCAGAATAATGGATCATGAAAGACATCGGAGTAGTTTTTTAATCCGATAAATGTCATCGGGCCATTGCCGCGCCATTGCTGAAAACTGAGATAAAAAGAAAAGAGTATGGGGAAGGCGCCAAAAATTGCGAAAAGAATGTAAAACGGCGAGATATAGACATACGCGACCCAATGTTTTTTGATGTCATGCCAGAGATCGTATCGGACATGATCTTGTTGTTGCGCGTTCATAGCGGTCTCCTTCGCAAGCAGAAGAACGGCGGTGTTTCCCGCCGTTCTCTCATGATGACTATTGTTTCGTGTTCAGCATTTTCAGAACGGCTTCGCGATCTTGCGCTGTCTGCTCGGTAATAGCTTTTTCCGCGTTCGCAATCGTGGTTTGCGGATCAAGCCCCTCGTTCAACATTCTGCCGATTTCTGCCATCAAGGCATCTTCTGCGGCGGCATCCATCGGCGTGGTGAAAATTTTGCCCGGCGAGGTCGCAATCTTCGTCCAGAGTTCGCGCGTTTTCTGGCCGCCAAAATACGGATCGCCTTCCTGATACATCGGATCGTCCCAGGCTGGCATGTAGGCAGGGAAATAATCCAGGGCGAACATTTCATTTTGCGCGCGTTTTGTCGCCAAACAATACTCGACAAATGCCCAGGCCGCCTCTTTATTCTGCGCTTTTTCAGGGATCGCCAAGAAGGAGCCGCCCCAGTTCTGCAACGGGTCTTGAGGAACCGGCACGATCCCCCAATGGCCTGCGCCGTCTGGATCGATAAAGGTTTTCAGCATCGCGCCAAACCAGCAGCCGGAAATTAACGTGGCAATTTGTCCTTCCCTGATTGAGGCATACCATTCTTCTGTCCACAACACTAATTTTGCGTCCATCTTCGCGTCGCGGAGTTCTTTGGCATACTGCAATAATTCAAGGGTTTTCGGGGTATTGATGGCGAGGTTGTACTGTTCATCAAAGATATTTTTATGGGCATAATAGATATACGGAATTTCGCTGGCATTATCCGTCCAGAACAGGTTTTCTTCTGGTTTTGCGACTTTTTTGCCCGTTTCGATATACCCTTTCCAGGTGCTCAACATCTTGGCCACCGATTCCGGGTCTGACGGCAATCCGGCTTTCTCGAAAATATCGCGGCGGTAGAACATCGAGGCCGGGCCAATATCCCAGGGAAAGGCGAATAATTTTCCGTCGGGCGTCGTGGCTTGCGCCCATTTATACGGGACGAAATCATCTTTATATCGGCCAGCATCGTAGGGCGGCTGAAGCAAGTCTTCGAATCCGCCTTGAAAGACAAAGCGGTCAATATCGTTAATCTCAATCGCCGTCACATCCGGCAGACCGTCGCCAGCAGCAATCGCCGTTGATAAGGCGTTATACATCTCCTCAGCGGACATCATTTCCCATTTGACCGTAATATCGGGATACTGCTCGTTAAATCCGGCAATCATGGCCTCATACGCTTTATCATGCGTCGGCCAGCCCCACACGACAACTTCCCCAGAGGGTTTCTCTGCCGCGAACGCTCCGGCAGAAGATATGATCGCCATCGCCGCAGCGATTGTCACGAGCGCCGCGCGGGCGCATAACGAGAGACCTGTTTTTCTCATGAAATTTCTCCTTTGAAACGCGTTTTTGATCGCAGTATTCTTGCAAGTGTTCGGGGGTATGAATCAACTCGTCATGTTAAACGTGCAAACGTAGTCGTTGGATGCGCGATGGTGGCGCCTCACAGACGTTGAAGACCTGCGAGGCGCGTACCGTTCAATCCTGAAAAATGCTGGCGAAATTATTTTTTCTTCTTCAGCATTTCCAGCGCGACTTCGCGGTCTTGCGAGGTCTGCTCGGTAATGGCTTTTTCAATGCTGGCAATCGTGGCTTGCGGATCAAGCCCTTCGTTCAACATTTTGTTCACTTCTGCCATGAAGGCTTGCTCTGCGGCAGCGTCCATCGGCGTGGTGAAAATTTTGCCAGGCGAGGTCGCGATCTTCGTCCACATTTCGCGCGTTTTCTGTCCGGCGAAATAGGGGTCGCCTTCTTGATACATCGGATCGTCCCAGGCGGGCATGTAGGCAGGGAAATAATCTAACGTGAACATTTCATTTTGCGCGCGTTTCGTGGCAAGGCAATATTCGACGAACGCCCAGGCGGCTTCTTTATTCGGCGCTTTTTCGGGAATCGCTAAAAATGATCCGCCCCAGTTCTGCAACGGGTCATCAGGAATCGGCACGATGCCCCAGCGTCCCGCGCCCTCCGGATCGACAAAGGTTTTCAACATCGCGCCGAACCAGCAGCCGGAAATCAAGGTCGCAATGTGTCCTTCGCGAATGGAGGCATACCATTCTTCCGCCCAGAGTACGGATTTCGCATCCATATTGGCATCGCGGATTTCTTTGGCGTATTGCAGCACTTCCAGCGTTTTGGGGTTATTGATCGCAAGGTTATAGTCTTCGTCAAAGAAGTTTTTATGCGCGTAATAGATATACGGGATTTCGCTGGCGTTATCCGTCCAGAAGAGGTTTTCCTCTGGTTTTGCGACTTTTTTGCCGGTTTCGATATACCCTTTCCAGGTGCTCAACATCTTGGCGACTGATTCTGGATCAGACGGCAATCCAGCCTTTTCGAAAATGTCGCGACGATAAAACATGGAGGCCGGGCCGATATCCCAGGGCAACGCAAAGAGTTTGCCGTCGGGCGTCGTGGCTTGCGCCCATTTGTAAGGCACGAAATCTTTCTGATATTGACCGGCATTATATGGCGGCTACAGCAGATCGACAAATCCGCCTTGAAATACGAATCGGTCAATATGATTGATCTCAATGGCAGTCACGTCCGGCAGGCCATCGCCAGCGGCAATCGCCGTTGATAAGGCATTCGCCGTTTCTGGCACCATCTCCCATTTCACGCTGATATTCGGGTACTTTTCATTGAATCCGGCAATCATCGTCTCATACGCTTTGTCATGCGTCGGCCAGCCCCAGATCGTAATTTCGCCGCTCGGTTCTGCCCATGCAGCCAATGCGCTCACCATGCTCCCCACTAACACTAATGCAACAATCCATCCACGTTTGAGAATCATACTCTATCCTCCATGCTTAGGTTGATTAATAAAAGAGTGAAATGATCCGCGCAACATTATTAACGTTGACGTACACGATGTAAAAAATGAAAGAATAATCTGTCAAGAATTTTTATATTGTTTAAAATTATTTCAGGTAATTTCTTATTCAACATATTTATAATTAGACAGTTATATAGATACAGGCATCTCATGAAAATTGTTGCATTCGATCTCTGATCGTATGATGATGATCTCTTTTTTCGTGTAATGCACGTCAGAATTTTTCTCATCTTTTTGAAATATCCAAAAAGATGAAACCGTTGCTATACAGTCAAATTCAGTAAAAAAACCACGTAACCGTAAAAAAAATAGAAAAACGTTGACGTTAACGGAATGACAATTTATGATGGATCATACTCGATAATATCTTAAAAAAAGTGCGGCAGCGCGAATGACACCGCCGTTCGCGCTGATCTGAGGAGAAAAGAGGGTGGAAGTATTATGCGCATCACGACAACAGAGCTTGCGAAAATTTGCGACGTGTCCATTGGAACCATAGATCGGGCGCTGCACAACAGGCCGGGGATCAAAGCTGAAACGAAAGAAAAGATCATCAATATGGCGAAAGAACTTGGCTATCGTCCGCATCTGCTGGCGCGCGGCCTGAGACAAGGCAAAACCATGACGCTCGGCGTCGTGGTGTTCGATCTCGCGAATCAATTTTTCGCGCAGTTAGTGGAAGAGATCGAGGAGCGCGCGAAAGATGCCGGATATTTTGTCTATCTGACGATTACCGAAGGGAATATCGAGGAAGAATTAGACTATCTCGACAGCCTTTCGAGCCTGAACGTGGATGGAATTATTCTTGATCCGATCAATGGCGGCGCAAAATTTTCGCAATACCTGAAAACCCTGAAAACGCCGATTGTCACGATTGGGAATCGTGTGTCGAAAGCGTTCCCGTTTATCGGCGTCAAAGACCGACAGGCGATCAAAGAGGCGGTCGCCTTTATCGCCGCAAGAGGCTATCAACGCATCGTGTACGTCAGTCCGCCGCTCTCATATAAAGGACAGGAGAATATTTACTCGGTCGAAGAACGATTGGCCGGATATAAAGAGGGCTTGAAAGAGGCGCGGATGCCGCACAAACCGATTGTGATCGGCGAAAAGGCGTATTTAGAAAAATTAGACACGATCCCGTTGCATGAAGAGCGCACCGCGATCCTATGTTCCAGCGATATTTACGCATTAGAGGTGTTGAATTATCTCCGCGCGAAAAACATCAACGTTCCGAACGATGTCGGCTTGATGGGCTTTGACCGAATTCAGGTATTAAAATATGTCACTCCATCGCTCAGCACCATCGCCTATCCGATCGAGGAATTAGGGCGAAACGCTGTGGCCTGCTTGTTAGCGCAGATTAACAACGAGCCGGTCGCCTCAATCGAACTGCTTGATTACCGCCTGATCGAAGGCGCGTCGATCTGATCCGCGACCTGTTCGATGAGGAATTCGAACGTGTCTCAATCAGCCGATTTCCCTCGTATCGTCTTTCATATCTTTCCGCTTCAGCCCTGACAGGGTTTCGACCGCTGACAGCGCGTCTCGGAAACAGATCGTTTCTGATGAAGAATTCGAAATGAATAAGGCAAGTTGTCCACGCAGCAGCCCCCTCATCTGATTTCGCTTCATTCGTATTCGAATAATTTGCAAAAAAAATGACAAAAAGACTTGCCAAAAATGAATTTCGAAAGAATAAAATATGAATTATCGCGAAGAAGATTCTATCCGATTCGTGTGTCGAGACGGTGTTTCGTCGTACACATTTATAATCGTTTTCACCACCGTTCGTATAACACCCGGTATGCTGAAATATGGTCAAGAGAATCATTTGTTCGGCGTTGTGATTCATGGGCGCAGTTATAGGGAATACGTTTCGACAATATCATTCACATCCATTACCCCCGCGCGCCTCACCGTGTTCCAAAAACGGTGAGGCGCGCGGCAATCAATCTTTTTATGAAGGAGGTTGGCTATGACAACTCGACGACCGCCGCGTATTTCCAGACAGCGAAAATTCAGCATTCAACTCAAGATCGGCATGACGATTATTCTGCTGACCACCGTGATTCTGTTAGGATTCGGCGTCTATCAATATTATACGCGCCAGGCTCGCGAACAGGCCAGACTCAACGCATTCGGTCAAAATGCCGCGCAGCAGCTTGCGCTTAATTTGGTTTCGCCGATATGGGATTTCGATAAGATTCAGATGGCCAAAGTCGTGGAGACGGCGATGCAAGATGGCAATATCCTGGCGATTGCTGTCAAAGATAAAAACCAAAGCATTCTCGTCGAAAAAGGCCGCGATCAGGGATGGAATATCGTTGATACCTTAGAAAAATTACCGGAACACTCCTCTCCCACAAGCGTGAATATTGTCAAAGAGGAGAATGTGATCGGAGTGGTGGAGGTGTATGTCACGCAACGCCTTGTCCAGCAGGAATTGAAATTAGCGCTCCGAGAAATTGCGATTATCGTGATCGTGTTAGATGTGCTCCTCTTTATGATGCTGATTATCAGTGTGCGCATGTTGCTCATTCGTCCGATGACCAGCCTGCTTCGGATCGCTCGCTCTATGGCAGAAGGCGATTTTTGCCAGACGATTGATATTCGCCAGCATGACGAAATCGGCGAATTGGCCGAAGCGTTCAGGGAGATGAAAGATACGCTGGCGAAGGTCTTCAATCAGGTGCAAAAGGCAAGCAGCGAAGCGACGCTCGGCAGCCAACAGCTTCGGGATAGCGCGACGACTATGTCGCAGCGCGGTACGGAACAGGCGGCTGCGACCGAAGAAATTTCGTCGTCAATGGAAGAAATGATGGCAAATATTTCGCAAAATGCTGATAATGCCAAGCAAACGGAACTGATTGCGCTGCAAGCGTCCAAAGATGCTCAGGAAGGCGGGCAGGCTGTCATCGAGGCGGTCTCAGCGATCAAAAAGATCGCCCAGACCATTTCAATCATCGAAGATATCGCGAATCGCACCCATATTTTATCCATGAATGCTTCCATCGAAGCCTCAAAAGCGCAGGAATACGGGAAAGGATTCGGCGTGGTCGCTTCTGAGGTTCGGAATCTGGCCGCTCAATCGCAAAACGCCGCCAAAGAAATCAATACGTTGGCGCATTCGACGGTTGAACTTGCCGAGAACGCCGGGCAAAAACTGCACCGGCTTGTGCCGGATATTCAACATACCGCCGAATTGATTCAGGAAATCAGCGCCGCCAGCCAGGAACAACGCTCCGGCGCGCGGCAAATTACGCAGGCCATGCAGCAATTAGACAACGTGACCCA
This sequence comes from uncultured Candidatus Moduliflexus sp., assembly GCA_964602655.1. Taxonomy (GTDB): domain Bacteria; phylum Moduliflexota; class Moduliflexia; order Moduliflexales; family Moduliflexaceae; genus Moduliflexus. Next base: position 9,524 of record CAZRSF010000030.1, on the reverse strand, counting down.
GGGATATGCGGCGACAGCCGAAGAAGTCGCCTCGACCGCAGAAGAATTGACCAGCCAATCAGAACAGTTGCAGCAAACGATTGCCTTCTTCAAGTTGCCTGAAATTTCTTCGCAACCGGCGGAACATGAGAAATGGCAAGCACTGCTTGAGACGATCCAGGCGATTCCCGACAAAGACGCGCGAGAACATCTCCTTTTAGCGATCGGAAACGTCTTAAAAGAACCGAAAGATGACGCAGCTGAATCGAAATATTCGAAATACGGGGTTGAGAAAAAAACTCCAACGGCTCCTCATAATACAACCCAAACGGAGAAACATCATTTTGATATTATAGGAGAACGATCTGCTTCAGACAAGTTGGATGATGAATTCGAACGCTTCTGATCTTATCGCATTATCTTACTCACGATAAAGCAGAAAAACCATTGATGAAGAAAATAGTCATATTGACTGTGATTTATCAATTAATCCTGGCGTTGCCGATATTTGCCAATGAAAAAATCGTGGCGTTGACAAATGATTATGCGCCATTTTATGGTGAAAATCTGCCTGATTTTGGCCCGATTATCAAGATTACGCGCCTTGCGTTTCAAGAGGTCGGCTATGATTTCGACGTGAGTTTTGTCCCCTGGGGGCGCGCGCTTGCAGAAGGGGAAAGCGGCGCGTGTGAGATTCTGATCGGCGTCTGGTTCAATACAGATCGCGAGAGTTGGATGGCGCTTTCCGAGCCGATGGTAGAGAATGAAATCGGTTTCTATAAACGGAAAAGCGATACGTTGCTATTTACGGATTATGAGGCATTAAAAACCGAAGATGTCGTCGTCGGCACGGTGCGCGGTTATATCAACCCTGAAGGAGTGACGCAGTCTGGCGTGAAGCTTGAAGAAGCGAAAGATGATCGTCAGAATATTCGAAAATTAGTCAATGGCCGGATCAGATTAGCCCTGATTGACAAGCAGCTTGGCGCATATTTCGCGAAACAATTCGGATGTGAAAACGATATCGAATGGCTGACCACGTTGCAACGCATCCCCATGCGAAACGGCTTCATGAAAAATGCGAAAGGCGACTGGAAGAAAAAAATGGACGACTTCAATCGAGGCCTGACGATCTTGAAAGAGAAAGGCGTCATTGACCAAATTTTCCAAGAGTTTCATTTTGAGCAGCCATAGGGCAAATTAGCAGAAACACGCCTCTGATTCTCGTGATACTGCAACGCATCAAATAAAATGACCTCGCTCCTCTTTCTTCGCGATTGACAAAAAACCCTTGACACGATTCAACTTTACCAAATAAAGTTTATGCGACAGCGTTATTCATAAGGATCGAACACAACCATGACCGGTGTGTTTGACGCCGGACTCAGGAGTGCAAACCGCTATGAAACTTTCTCAGATCGAACGCGATCTCAAACTGATTCGCCAGATGATGGAATCGTCGTCGCGCTACACCAACATTCCCGCTTCCGGCTATGCCGCAGCCGGGTGTTTCGGATTGTTCGGCGCGTGGCGCACAGCCGTGTGTTTGAAAGAGACCAATCCCGCAACACTGTCGTCGCTGACGATGCTGCCGCTCGCCGGGGCATGGCTCGCGATTTTTCTGCTCACGATAGGCGTCGTCGGCCTTCTTTCCTGGCGTAAAGCGCGGAAGCACGAGGTGTCCGCCTGGAATTCATTAGCGGCGCGGATGTTTCTCTCGCAAATCCCGGTGGTCGCGGTCGCGGGCATGTTGACCGTCGCGCTCGGCGTTCATGACGCGTACGCCATGATTCCGGCGCTCTGGCTCGGCCTGTATGGCGTCATTCTCTATTCCTTTTCCTATTTCACCGGCGTGGAACATAAAATCGAAAGCCTCACCTTCATCACGCTCGGTACGGTGGCTGCGTTTGCGCCGCTGCAGTGGCAGCCGTTGCTTTTAGGGCTTGGCTTCGGAGGAGTGCATCTGCTGTCCGGCATCGCGCGGCAGATGCGCAAACAGAAGGAACGCCGCGATGAATCCGACTGACCTGAATAAAATTATCCATGAACCGGTGCGGCTCGGAATTCTCTCGGCGTTAATGACGCGAGACATGCTCACGTTTCCCGAACTCAAGGAGATGTTGCGGGTGACGGACGGCAATCTCAGTGTTCATGCCTCGATTCTGGAAAAACATGGCTTGATTCGGAGCGCGAAAGATTTTTATGGCAAAAAGCCCCGCACGACCTTTGCGATTACCGACGACGGCAGAACGCAGTTGCGCCGGTATCTCGAAGAATTGGAGCAGTTGCTTCATCAACTGAAAGGATGACTATTGTCGCATGATTGGTTTCAGTCGAACAAAACGGGAGTACGCGCTTGCTTTTGTCGCCTGAGAATGCTGTATTCTATGATTCGGCGCTCTTTATCGCGGCTTTCGAGCGGTAAAAATTTTACCTTGACAAAGTTCAGGCGCGTCCATACAGGGAATAGAAATACCATCATCCCCCTGATGAATGAATACTCAGGAACATTGATTCCTGACCTTGACAAAAGAGAACTCCCGTGCATCGAACTCGACTGATTACAGGCGTCATTGGCGCAATCATCGTCATCGCCATAGTCGGATGGGGCAACCTGCTGCTGTTCTGGGTATTGGTAAGCAGCGCCACCGTCCTCGGCTTACATGAATTTTATCAGATCGCCAAAGGCGGGCAGCTTCCGGCCTATCCGCTCCCTGGCATATTGGCGGGCTGGCTGTTGTCGCTCGCGCCATTGGCGGCGATCAGCATACAAAAGGACATGCTGATGTTATTTGCCGTCACGCTGGCGATGCTGGCCTTGTTTATGTATGCGCTGTTTGCCAAAGAACCGCTGCAAGAGGCGATGACCGCGCTTGCGGTGACAGTATTCGGCATCATGTACGTCAGTTGGCTGTTCATGCACCTGACGCTGCTGCGTGGTTTGCCGTATGGCAAGCAATTCGTATTTTACCTGCTCATTGCTGTCTGGTCGGGCGATTCGGGCGCGTATTATGCCGGAAAATCGTTGGGCAAGCATCTGCTGTCCCCGGTCATCAGCCCGAAAAAAACGGTAGAAGGCGCGATTGGCGGGCTTGCGGCCACGCTGTTGGCGTCAATAATCGTCAAGTTCACGCTGCTGCCGCAGATGAGCCTGCTTCATGCAGCAATGCTCGGCGTCATGCTTGCAATCGTCTCCCAAATCGGCGATTTGTGCGAATCGCTGCTGAAACGGTCGGTGAATGTCAAAGATTCTGGTACGCTGCTGCCAGGGCATGGCGGCATTCTCGACAGGGTGGACGGCCTGATGTTCGCCGCGCCAGTGCTATATTATTACGCGCAGGCGTTTCTGGTCGCCTGAATGAAATTCCCCTCCTGGGAGGGGGGCGGGGTGGGTTACGCTGATTATGTTTAACATGATCCTACGGAACAGGGGTTGATCTATGCTGAAAAAGATTGCGATTTTAGGTTCTTCCGGCTCTATCGGGACAAACACGCTGGACATCGTCGCGCAATTTCCCGACCGCTTCGAGGTGGTCGGCCTGGCGGTTCAGCAGAATATTTTCAAATTAGAGGAACAGATTCGCAAGTTTCACCCGCAAGTCGTCTCGGTCGCCGACGAAACGCTGGCGAATGAATTACGCGCGCGATGCGGGGACATGGATGTCGAAATTCTCAGCGGAGAAACCGGATCGGTCGCGGTCGCCACGCATCCTGACGTTGATCTCGTCGTATCCGCCATCGTCGGCTTTGCCGGATTACTCCCGACGTATGAGGCGATTCGCGCGAAAAAACATATCGCGCTCGCCAATAAAGAAACGCTGGTCGTCGCCGGAGAACTGATTATGCCGGAAGCCAAAGCGCAGGGCGTGATGCTGCTGCCGGTGGATAGCGAGCATAACGCGATTTTTCAATCGCTGCAAGGTCATCGGCGCGAAGATATTGCCAAAATCTGGCTCACCTGTTCCGGCGGGCCGTTCCGGCAATATTCGCACGAACAGCTTCAGGCCGTGACGGCGCAGGATGCGTTGCGCCATCCCACCTGGTACATGGGGCAGAAAATCACGATTGATTCCGCGACGCTGATGAATAAAGGGCTCGAAGTCATCGAAGCGCACTGGCTCTTCGACGTGTCGTATTCGGACATCTGGGTCGTCATCCATCCGCAGAGCGTGATTCATTCGATGGTGGAATACCGCGATGGCTCCTTGATTGCGCAGTTAGGCGTGCCGGACATGCGCATTCCGATTGCGTATGCGATGGCGCATCCCGAACGGCTCGACACAGATGTGCCGAAATTAGACGTGACCGCCGTCGGCAGCATGGTATTCGAAGAACCGGTCTGGGAGAAGTTTCCCTGTCTGAGTTATGCTTTCGAAGCGGGGAAAGCGGGCGGAACGATGCCTGCGGCGCTGAACGCGGCGAACGAAATCGCGGTCGAAGCGTTTTTGCAGGAGCGCATCGCCTATCTCGACATCAGCCGGATCATTCATCAGGTCATGGAAGCGCATGATGTCAAACCGATGTCTTCGATTGACGTGGCGATTGAGGTGGATCGCTGGGCGCGAAAATACGCCCGCATCTGCATTGACAAAATAGGAAAAAGCGTCACGGTCGAATCCGATCTCGACGCGACAAACATAACGTTACCGCAGCCTGAAAACTGACACATTGTAGGTCGAAACTGTCGTTTCGACCTACAAACGCATACACGGAGATTCTCTTGTTGACAACATTGATTTCGTTTTTATTTGTGCTGGGTATTTTAGTCTTTGTGCATGAACTCGGTCATTTTCTGGCCGCAAAACGGGCAGGCGTCTTTGTCGAAACGTTTTCTATCGGCATGGGGCCGAAACTGCTGAAAAAAAAGGTTGGCGACACGGAATATTGCCTGTCTGCCATTCCGCTCGGCGGATACGTCAAAATGAAAGGGGAAAACCCTGACGAAGAGACCACCGGCGCAGCAGACGAATTGCAATCCAAACCGATTCTTGCCAGATTCAGCATTTTCGTTGCCGGGCCGCTCATGAATATCCTGTTAGCCCTGCTGCTCGTGTCGTTTGTCTATTATATCGGCATCGAAGAACCGAAATATTTGGACGAAACGCCGCTCATCGGATGGGTCGAAGAGGATTCTCCGGCAGCGAAAAGCGGCTTATTGCCGAATGACATTATTACGACAGTGGGCGGAAAGACGGTCAATACGTGGGAACAGGCGATGCTGATGATCGCTTCGACCGGCGATAAACCGCTTGAAATCGGCTTTCAGCGCCATGCCAGCCCCATGACCATCACCGTCACGCCGGAACTCATCAAATCCCTCGGCGCAGGCTATATCGGCATTCAACCGGTCATGAAGGCGATTGTCGGCTCGCTGTCTCCCGGATTTCCTGCGGAAAAAGCCGGAATGCAGATCGGAGACGAAGTCATTGCGTTGAATGGCACACCTATCGTTCACTGGCTGCAAATGGCGCATTTCGTTCATGCCCGGCCTGAGCAGGAATTAACCGTGAAACTGATTCGAAAGGGTGAGACCATCGAATTGAAAGTGACGCCGAAAAAGCAGGGAGAATTTGGCTATTTCGGGATCTCGCCAGAACAGGATACCGTGTTGAAAAAATACGGGCTGACGGAATCTATTTCGAAAGGTTTCAAACGATGTTGGGAATTGACGGCGCTGACCTTCGACATGCTGCGCCGGTTATTTACCTGGCAGGCGTCCGTGAAGTCCATCGGCGGTCCGATTATGATCGCGCAAATGTCGGGAGAAGCCGCCAGACAGGGCGCATCGGATTTGATCAGCTTCATCGGTGTCGTCAGTTTGAGCCTCGGCATTTTCAATCTCCTCCCGATTCCGGTCTTAGACGGCGGTCATATCTTTCTGCTGCTTGTCGAGTTTCTGAATCGCAGGCCGCTCAGCATGAAACGGCGCGAATTGGCTCAGAAAATCGGCCTGCTCATCCTGATTCCGCTGATTGTGTTCATCTTCTACAACGACATCACGCGGCTGTTGGGGTGGTAAAAAAATGGGCGATATTTCCAATCCGTATGATAAATTGTTTCGGGAAACATGGAGTAATCGAGCGTTCGCGCAGGATTTTTTGCAGAATTATCTTCCCGATACTATTTTACAGCGAATTGATCTTGAGTCGTTAAGCATATCCAAAGATTCGTTTGTTGATCTGGCATTCAAAGAATTTCATTCTGATTTGCTGTATTTCGTCAATTTTTCAGAACATGCAGGCTATCTCTATCTCTTGTTCGAACACAAAAGCTACCCTGAAAAATATATTCATCTGCAATTGATGGAATATATGCTGAAAATTTGGCGACTACATCTGAAGCAACATCCGGGATCAACCGTTCTGCCTCAAATTGCTCCGATGGTATTATATCATGGGCAGCGAAATTGGACAATTCCGCTGAATTTTTCAGGAGCATTCGGCAAACGGGAAGAGTTGTTGACAGAATACATCCCGATGTTCGAATATGTCTTAGTTGATCTTTCCCGATATTCCGATGAAGACATTCGAGGAACGATCATGTCGCGAGTTGTGTTGCTGTTACTGAAACACATTTTCGATGCAGATATCGAACAGCGTTTGCCAGCGATCTTGTCCTTGCTGCGGGGACTGCTCGATAAAACAAGCGGCTTGCAGTATTTGGAAACGTTGTTGCGGTATATCGCCAGCGCGACAGACAAAATCAAAAAAGAACAGATCATGAAGATTGTCGAAAAGACCTTTATGGCAATCGAAGGGAGGAATGTCGTCATGACGCTCGCTGAACAATGGATTCAAGAAGGGTATGAAAAAGGGTATGAAAAAGGCATCCAATACGCTGAAAAACAGGCAGAAATAGGAAAGAAGCAGGCGTATCGTCAAGGCTTATTGGAAGGGATGAATGGGATATTGCGCGTCAAATTCGGGAACGACGCCGCAGGAGTTATGCCAATGCTTCAGACGATTCAAGACCCTGATATGCTGAAAAAAATCGAACAGAGCTTCGAACAGGCGCAGCAACTTGCCGAGATCAAAGCGTTGATCGAACAGCATTGTTCCGTTCCACAGAGTTAGGATATTTTTATGATTCAACGCCGTCAAACACATCGAATTCGCGTCGGGAACGTCGCCGTCGGCGGAGATGCGCCGATTTCGGTGCAGTCCATGACCAAAACCGACACGCGGGATGTTGCGGCCACCGTCGCCCAGATTCGCGAACTTCAGGCCGTCGGCTGCGAAATCATCCGCTCCGCCGTGCCGGATATGCAGGCCGCCGACGCGCTCGGCGCGATCCGGCGCAGCATTGACATTCCGCTCGTCGCCGACATTCATTTCGATTATCGCCTCGCCCTGAAAGCCATCGAACAGGGCGTGGACGCCATTCGCTTCAATCCCGGCAATATCGGCAGCGACGACCGCGTTCAGGCCGTCGTCGAAGCCGCCGGAGCGCGAAATGTCGCCATTCGAATCGGCGTGAACGCCGGGTCATTGGAAAAAGACCTGCTGGCGAAATATGGCTCGGCCACTGCGGAAGCGATGGTGGAAAGCGCGTTGCGCCATGTCGAATTGCTGGAAAAATTCGGATTCGCCAATCTGAAAATTTCGCTCAAAGCGTCGGACGTGCCGCGCACGGTGGAAGCGTACCGCCTGATGGCGCAACGCGTCGCGTATCCGCTGCATGTCGGCGTCACCGAAGCCGGGACGCTGAACGCCGGGACGATCAAATCAGCCGTCGGCCTCGGAATTTTGCTGGCAGAAGGGATCGGCGACACGATCCGCGTCTCGCTGACCGGCAGCCCGCTCGATGAAGTCCGCGTCGGCTATGAGATTCTCAAAGCATTGCGTCTGCGCCAGCGCGGCGTAGTCATTACCTCCTGCCCTACCTGCGGACGAACCGAAGTGGACATGATTTCCCTTGCCGCACAGGTGGAACAACGGCTCGCGCACATCACCTATCCGTTGCGCGTGGCGGTCATGGGTTGCGTCGTGAATGGGCCGGGAGAAGCGAAAGATGCTGACATCGGCCTTGCCGGAGGCAAAGAGTGCGGATTGATTTTCAGACAAGGAGAGATGCTCGGCAAATTTCCCGAACATGTATTGTTGGATATTTTTTGCCAGGAGGCCGAAGCCCTTGCCGCTCGCCTCTCAGCATCCTGACAGATGATTCGACGCTTACGCCTGAAGATCGAACGGACTTTTTTAGCGGGACTCGTGGTCACCGTCCCGACGATGCTCGCCTTTTTCTTCTTGAAACTGCTTGTCAATTACATTGATCGGGTGAGCAGACCATTGATCGAACATCTGTTTCATATCGAAATTCCGGGCATCGGGCTTGTGGTCACATTCCTGCTCGTGTTGATGGTTGGCCTGTTCAGCACGAATTTTCTCGGCAAAAAATTCGTATCGCTCGGCGAAAAGCTGGTAGAAAAAATTCCATTAGTGCGAGGTGTTTATGCCTCAGTCAAACAGATCATCGAGTTGATCTTTTCGACAAAAGAAAAACCATTCCAGCAAGTCGTGTTAGCGCCGTATCCGCATGACGGATCGTATGCGCTCGGCGTCGTGACCGGCAAGCTCAATTCGTCGTCCGCGCCGTCGCTTCATATCGAGCGCAGTGAGGAGCATCCCTCTGAGGATGACGTGTTAATCAACGTGTTCATCCCCAGCACCCCCAATTTTACCAGCGGCATTATGGTCATCTATCGCCAACGCGAAATTCTTCCGCTCTCGATGACTGTGGAAGAAGGCTTCAAATACCTGATGAGCGGCGGCATGCTCTCGCCGGAAAAACCGATTCTCCCGGAAAAGTTGGAAGAGTGGGACTTGTTTTTACACTAATCAATACCCCGTACCGCGAACGTCCCCGCGCCCCGAAGGGGCGCAGGAATTTCCGCAGCCCGTTCAGGGCGAAAAATGGTTATTCTTTCTGCTCGCCGCCATAGCTCAACCGCTGTTCGCATTCGCGTTTGCGTTTACGAATCCGTTCCTCGCTATCCTCAATCATGTCATCGAAATCGTTGAGATCGCCCCAACTCGTGATAGAGCTTTTCATCGTGCCATAATGATAGATCGAGTCGTAATCCTCGCGATTCTCTTGATCTATGAGGCGCTTGCATGTTTCCCTATAGATCTCGCGCGCCGCATAAATCGTGAACGTCGCTTGCGGGTGGCGCAAAATATACGCGACCGCCTCGCTCATCGTGGCGAACGCCTGTGCTTGTTGATTGCCGTCAACGACGGTGAGTAAATGGTACATGATCGTTTACCTCCCTTCCAAATGCGCTTTCAGCGTCGGCAGGTCAATCTTCCCCTCGAAAAAGGCGATGAACTGCCGCGCAATCTGCTATGGAGAACACCAAGCTGTCAGACACGTTTAACGTGTCTGACAGCTATTGTCCATCTTCCTCCGCATCGCCTTTCAAATACTTCTCAGTTTGTACGCGCTTGATAGTATCTTGCAACGTCTTCAAATCCTTTTGCGCCTGAGTGTTAGTAGTACACTGATTCATTAATCTTTAATAGATGCGTAATGTCGTTTGAGTGTTG
>CAZRSF010000029.1:0-68837 GCA_964602655.1 uncultured Candidatus Moduliflexus sp. | reverse complement strand
GATCTCATCGAACAAGACCACCGAATAGGGACGCCGCCGCACGGCCTCGGTCAGGTAGCCGCCTTCTTCATAGCCGACATAGCCGGGAGGCGCGCCGATCAGCCGCGATACCGAATGCTTTTCCATAAATTCCGACATATCCACCCGCACCATCGCCTGTTCGTCGTCGAACAGGAATTCTGCTAAAGCGCGCGCTAATTCGGTTTTCCCGACGCCGGTCGGACCGAGGAACATAAACGAACCGAGCGGGCGATGGATGTCCTGAAGCCCGGCGCGCGAGCGGCGCACCGCGTCGGAAATGGCGACAATCGCGTCGTCCTGACCGATGACGCGCTGTTTCAGGCGGTCTTCCATCTTGACAAGTTTCTGGATTTCGCTTTCCATCATGCGCGACACCGGAATGCCCGTCCACTTCGACACGATCCGCGCGATTTCCTCTTCGGTCACGCTCTCTTGCAGCATCTGTTTGTGTTTCTGAACGTCTTGCAGTTTCGCATTTTCCTGTTCCACCTGTTTCTCCAGCGCCACGAGTGTGCCGTATTGCAATTCCGAGACTTTGGCGTAATCGCCCATGCGCGTCAGACGTTCGATGTCCTGTTTCGTTTGCTCGATTTGCTCGCGCAACTTGCCGATATTAGCGAGCGCGTCTTTTTCGTTTTGCCAGTGCGCCCGCATCGCGTGACTCGCTTCTTTCAGGTTCGCCAGCTCTTCTTCCAACTTGCGCAGACGCTCCTTGCTGGCGGCGTCGGTTTCCCGTATCAACGCCTGCCGTTCGATTTCCAATTGCGTGATGCGCCGCTCGATTTCGTCAATCTCGGTCGGCAAGCTTTCGATTTCGATTTTGAGGCGCGAAGCCGCTTCGTCAACCAGATCAATCGCCTTATCCGGCAGGAAGCGGTCGGTGATATAGCGATCCGACAGCGTCGCCGCCGCCACAATCGCGCTATCCTGGATTTTGACGTTATGATGCTGCTCGTAGCGTTCTTTCAAGCCGCGCAGAATCGAAATCGTATCCTCAACCGTCGGTTCGCCGACGATCACGGGCTGAAACCGGCGTTCGAGCGCCGCGTCTTTTTCAATATATTTGCGGTATTCGTCCAACGTCGTCGCGCCGACGCAGTGCAATTCGCCGCGCGCCAACGCCGGTTTCAACATATTCGACGCGTCCATCGAACCTTGCGACGCGCCTGCGCCGACCAGCGTATGCAGTTCGTCAATAAACAAAATGACTTCCCCGGCGGATTCGTCAATCTCTTTCAGCACGGCTTTCAGGCGGTCTTCGAATTCGCCGCGATATTTTGCGCCTGCGATCAACGCGCCGAGATCGAGCGCCACCAGCTTTTTCTCCCTCAGCGACTCCGGCACGTCATGCTTCGCGATGCGCAGCGCCAAGCCTTCGGCAATCGCGGTTTTCCCGACGCCGGGTTCGCCGATCAGCACCGGGTTATTTTTCGTGCGGCGCGACAGCACTTGCATCACGCGCCGAATCTCTTCATCGCGGCCAATCACCGGATCAAGCTTGCCTCGCCGGGCGAGATCGGTCAAATCTCTGCCGTAGCGCGTCAACGCCTGATATTTTTCTTCGGGATTTTGATCCGTAATCCGCTGCCCGCCGCGAATGCTTTGCAACGCTTGCAAGATAGCATCCCGCGTTACGCCATGCTTGTTCAAAATCCGTTGTGCCGCGCCGCCAGCCTTATCCGCGAACGCGATCAACAAATGTTCGGCGCTGACGTATTCGTCTTTCAGGCGTTCGGCCTCGGTGAGCGCCGTATCAAAGGCTTTGTTCAGGCGTTGCGCGATATATAATTGCGTCCCGGAACCGGACACTTGCGGGATTTTCGCTAATTCGGCTTCAATCTCCTGTCGCGCGACTTCAGGCCGCGCGCCGAGTTTTTGCAAAATTTGCAGCGTCAATCCTTCTGACTGATCCAATAACGCGAGCAGCACATGCTCGACATCTACTTGTTGATGATCCCGCTGTGTCGCGATCCGCTGCGCCTGCTGGATTGCCTCAAGCGTCTTAATCGTTAATTTATCATTCAGCATATTTATGTTCCCTCGCTTTCTTTTGGCGATTTTTCTTGATTTGCGTTTCAGTACGTCGAAACTACAGTTTCGACATACGGCTTGATTTGCTTTTAGTACGTCGAAACTACAGTTTCGACGCACAACCTATAAATCTAATATAGCAAAAATATAATATCTTATAATATCATTGTCAAGTTTTATTATGGTATGAATATAAAAAATACCGTTCTTGCGGCGATGCAATCAGGAAAACCGTCTTTTCCGCCTTCATTCGGCGTATCGAATGTGCTGCGCTATGCCGTCCGCCTCGTGCTGTTTAGCGTTCTTCGCATTCTCTCGCATCTTTATAGCGGCATTGCGCGGCTGCGCGTTGCGGCGTATCAAAGATGCCTGCTGCCATCGCGCGCGCTCCCGCGACCGGTTCTCAGTGTCGGCAACATCACGACCGGCGGCACGGGCAAAACGCCGACCGTGATTGCCATTGCGACGCTGCTGCGGCAGCGCGGCAAGCGCGTCGCTATTTTAACGCGCGGCTATCATCGCAAAAGCGCGGCGGCGCATGTCATTGTCACGGCGGATTCAACGGCGGACGAGGTCGGCGACGAGCCGTTATTCATCTGGCGCGCCCTCAATCAGCGCGAACCGAACGCCGCCGAAATTTCCGTGATTGTCGGCAGCAATCGCCATGCGTCCGGGCTGTTCGCGCTTGACCGCTTTCAGCCAGACATTTTTCTGTTAGACGACGGTTTTCAACATCTGCCATTGCGCCGCGATTGCGATCTCGCGCTGATTGACGCCACCAATCCGTTCGGCGGCGGTCATCTTCTCCCCGCCGGTTTTCTAAGAGAGCCGGTCGCGCATCTGTCGCGGGCAAACGCCTTCGTGATTACGCGCAGCGATGAAGTCGCCGATTGCTCGCCGATTGTTGACGCGCTCCGGCGCATCAACCCGGCTGCGCCGATATTTTTCGGGGTTCATGCGTATCACTCGCTGCATCGTCTCGGCCAACACGCGCCGGTTGCGCTGTCCGCGCTTCATGAAAAACGGCTGCTCGCGGTGTGCGGATTGGGCAACCCGGCATCGTTTCATCGCCTGATTCGCGGCTGCGGCCTGTCCATCGCAACAACGCTCGATTTCCCGGATCATCATTGGTATGCGGAACAGGATATTCATGGCATCAACGAGATAATTCGACAACATGGAATAGAGGCGATGATCACGACGGAAAAAGACGAGTCGAAACTCCAACGATATGGTCAGGCATTTCAGGCGGCATGTTATGCGATGGCCATCAACATGAAGATTACTCCGGCGGCGCAATTCGAAAGCTGGCTTGCGCGCGAGTTCTTGCGTTACACATCATGATACAGCGCTATCTATTGCCATTGAACATCACGAAGGAGTCTCAAAGCGAAGCTTTGACGGCCAAAGCTTCGCTTGGGCACTCCTGAAACGTATCCAATGCTTATGAATAATGCTATAATGAGATGTTTCTTTTATTGACAATTTTAATATAACGAACAATGATATGTTTTATTGTCAGAGCAGGAATCTGCAATGATGTCAGACTTATTCAGCGATAGCCCCAAAACAAGGAACAACAACAGATGAACGCATTGTATTTCGGCGATAATATAGATGTGCTCAAACAACTGCGCAAAGAATACCCTCACGGCGTGATTGATTTGATTTACATTGACCCGCCATTCAATTCGAAACGGAACTATAATATCCTGTTCGAAGATATTGATTTACAGGATACGAAAGCGCAAAAAGAAGCGTTTGCCGATACGTGGAGTTCCGTATCCTATATTGACACGATTCATGAAATTCAGGACATTGATTTAGGGCTATCCCGTTTTTTACATGCCTTAGATCAAACAGCGGTATCCAAAAGCGCGATCTCCTATCTGACGACAATGGCGATTCGAATCTGGTATATGCACAAAGTTCTGAAAGAGACGGGCAGTTTTTATCTCCATTGCGACCCGACGATGAGCCATTATTTGAAAATCGTCTGTGATTTGATTTTCAAAGAACAGCAATTTCAAGGTGAAATCATCTGGAGACGAACCACCAACACCGGAAGCAGTAAATCAATTGCTCAAAAATATCCGTCGAATGCCGATATCATCTTGTTTTATACCAAAGGCGCGACCTATCATTTCGAGCATATTCGAACCGATTATTCCGAAAAATACACAGCGCGATTTACCAAGCAAGACGAACGCGGCTGGTATTATCTCGATAATTTGAAAACCTATTCGGAAGAACGATTACAACAACTGATTGCGGATAAACGGGTCGAATACACGAAAGGAGGAAAGCCCCGAATCAAAAACTATCTGCATGAGCGCAAAGGCGTCATCCTCGATAATATTTGGGATGATATCGCTTCAATCAATTCCCAGGCGAAAGAACGCTTAGGATATCCGACGCAAAAACCTGAGAAATTATTGGAACGAATTATCCGAACCAGTTCGCAAGAGGGCGATCTGATCGCGGATTTTTTTTGCGGATGCGGAACGACAATCGCTGTTGCGCAGCAATTGAATCGTCGGTGGCTCGGCGTGGACATTTCTCATCTGTCAATCAAACTGATTGCAAAACGCCTGCAAGAGACGTATGACACGAAATATGCGCAGATCCGCCAGACCTTCGAAATTTTCGGATTTCCGAAAGATATTGCCTCGGCAAAGTCATTAGCGACCAATGAGGACAAAGGGCGATTGAAGTTCCAGGATTGGATTATCGAGTTTATGCTCTCAGGCGTCAATAATCCGAAAAAAACCGCAGATGGCGGCTGGGACGGCCACATGACCTTTGCGATGGGGAAAAAGAAGGAAATTGTCCTGATCGAAGTCAAAAGCGGACATGTGAATGTGAAAAATTTACGAGAGTTCATTCATGTGATTAACGCCCAAAAAGCCGCAATCGGAGTGTTTGTCTGTTTCCATGAGCATGTCACGACGCCAATGGAACGAGAAGCGAAGCAACAAGGGTATTACACCCCTGAGGATGGAATCATTGGCATGTATCACACGCAATTTCCCAAAATTCAAATTTTGACCGTCGAACAAATCTTGAATGGAGAGCGCGTAAAAATGCCGATGACGACGCAGGGTGTCTTTAAAACAGCAGGAAAACAGATTCGGGAAAGTACACAGGAAGGATTATTGTAACAGGCTTATGGAGGTATATGATGCGCCTACAAAATTTACGCAGATATTCATGGAAAAATAGTTTACGCGCTCAGATCGGCTTCGTCTTGATTTCTTTGACCACCCTCGTCTTGCTGAGTTCGGGCATCTACCAATATATGCAGCTTAAAAAGAGCAAATTCGTCGCGTTGAACCATCTCGCCGAATCTGCCGCGTTACGCTTGACAGAAAATCTGGCGACGCCGCTTTGGAATCTTGACGAAGAGGCGATTCAATATGCGCTGCTCTCTGAAATGAATGAACGCGAAATCGCTGCCATCCTCGTAAAAAATCAGAGCCAGGAAATCATCCACGGGAAAATTCGCAATGCGCAATGGCAACCGGTTGATACAAAAGATGTTTCCGGCTACTCCGTCAAGCATTCCCATGAGATTATGAAGTTGAATGAATCGTTAGGCTCCGTCGAAGTGTATGGCACGGAGCAATTTCTTCGACAGGAATTGCGGCGAGAATTGATTGGGATTGCGTTATTGATTGTTCTGCTGGATGCGCTGCTGCTGATCGGCCTGTCCGTGACGATTCAACGTCTGCTCAAGCGCCCGATTGAGGAACTGCTGCATATCGCGCAAGCAGTAGGGCGCGGCGACTTGACGTATCACATCGCTGTGCGTCAGCGCAACGAAATCGGACAGTTGGCTGCGGCCTTTCAGGAGATGATTGATCGTTTGGAGAACACGCTTCGGGATGTCAAATCTGCCGCCGATATGGTTGCCGCCGGAAGCGCGCAGACGAGTTCCAGCGCCGCGCAAATGTCGCAGGGAGCGACTGCGCAGGCGGCAGCAACGGAACAAGTCTCCTCATCTATGGAAGAAATGACGGCGAATATCAGGCAGAGCGCAGATAATGCCATCGAAACCAGCCACCTTGCCAGCAAAGCCGCCGAGGATGCCCGACAAAGCGGCGAGGCGGTCAAAGAGTCAGTGACCGCGATACAGCAAATCGCCAAAAAGATTGCGATCATTGAAGATATCGGACGTCAGACACGGATGCTCTCGCTGAATGCCACCATTGAAGCGGCGCGAGCGCAGGAGTCCGGCAAAGGATTTGCGGTCGTCGCCGCAGAAGTCCGCACGCTTGCAGAACGAAGTCAGGCCGCTGCGAGGGAAATTACCGAATTCGCGCAGGCAGGGGTTGCGGTCGCGGAACGCGCCGGGAGGATGTTAACGGAACTCGTGCCCACTATCCAAAAAACCGCGGAGTTGGTGCAGGAAATTACCGCGTCTGCCAAAGAACAAGATGCGGGGACGGCGCAAATCAACAACGCCATCCAACAATTAGACCGAATTACGCAGCAAAATGCCGCGTCTGCCGAAGAAATCGCGTCAACCTCAGAAGAGTTTACCCGTCAGTCGGAACATCTGCTGCACGTGATTCATTTTTTCACGATTGCGGAAAAGAACGGCTATGTCCCGGTCGAAACGCTGACAACGCCTGCAATGCAGAAAGCGGAACGCTCCGCGCCCCCGGAGGTCACTCCGCCTGCCGTCATAGACTGGAAGGCAGTTCAGCCAGTCTATGACGCGCGGGATGATGAATTCGAACGGTTTTAACACGCATCATTTCTCAGGTTATCCCTTTGCGCTGAAACGATAAGAATGAAGATACGCAAGTATGGGCGGTATTCTTGTTTATCTTCATTCTTATCGTTTCAGCGGTGTCCCCTTTTCATTCCAGGGCTGTTACGTTCTCGTGAACACGTGTCATTGCGAGCGCGTTTCAGCGAAGCCATCTTGTGGGAACGACGGGATGGCTTCGTCGTTGTCACTCCTCGCCATGACAGCATTTCGTGAGAACGTAACAGCCCTGCCTTTTTCATTCTCTGCCAAACAACATTCAGAAAAATAATGCCGTCCGCTTAAGTCGCGATAAATCTTTATGTTCTTCAGCAAAGAGAGAAATTAATTCTTGACTTTCGATGAATTTTACGCTGTAATACTTGAATGACGCTGAATGTCAGCGAATATGTTTATCAAAATTATCTCGTAAAGGAGTTATTGCTATGAAGAGAATGCAGAGGCTCTTGTCTCTCTTATTATCGCTCGTCAGCCTACTGGCTGTTATCGAAACGAATACATGCTTCGGGCAGCAGCGGATTCTTTCGGCGCAGCAACGCCCGATTGCCGGATACCGTCCGGGAGAACTGATTGTCAAAATTCGCAATGAATTGCCCAGTGTCACGCGCAGTTTGCTCTCGAATTCCCGCAGCATGGAAAGTCGTAATCTTGACGCATTGAATCAACAATTCGGCGTGACGAATATTCAGCCCGTGTTTGACGCGCAGGCAGGGGGGCGCATGTTGCAGCAAGACAGTCCGCTGAATAATGTCGTCTTGCTGAATCTTGCGCAATCCGGCAATGAAACCGCCGCCATACAAGCCTATACCAGTCTGGATGAGGTGGAATACGCGGAATTGAACTATTTGTTTTACGTCTTCGGTATGCCGAACGATCCGTTTTTGAGTTCTCAATACGGCTTGTATAGCGGCAATCAAGGCATCAATGCGTTTGGCGGCTGGGACATCGAGCGCGGCCAGAATTCGACCATTATCGCCATTGTAGATACCGGCGTGGATTATACGCATGAAGACCTGTCCGGAAAAGTGATCAAAGGGTATGATTTCGTCAATAACGATTACGATCCCCGCGACGATAACGGACACGGAACGCATGTGGCCGGCATCGCCGGAGCGCTCGCAAACAACGGCATCGGCATTTCCGGCGTCTGCCAGGGCTGCTCGATTCTCGCGGTGAAAGTCATCAGCGCCGACGGCTCCGGCGCGAATTCCTGGATCGCCAACGGCATCGCGAATGCGGTCAATCTTGGCGCGAATGTGATTAATTTGAGTTTAGGCGGACTGGATAATTCCAATACGATCCGACTCGCCGTGCAGCAGGCGACGCAGCAAGGCGCGTTGGTCATCGCGGCCAGCGGAAACGACGGCAGCGGCGTGCCGCTTTATCCGGCGGCGCTGCCTGAAGTATTGGCAGTCGGCGCGACAAACCGTTCCGGCGATAAAGCCTCATTTTCCAACTATGGCAGCCATATCGGATTGGCTGCGCCCGGAGACGGCATTTACAGCACATTGCCCGGAAATCGCTACGACGCCTGGAACGGCACGTCAATGGCGAGTCCGCATGTCGCCGGTTTAGCAGGCTTACTCTGGTCGCGCAATCCGGGCTTGACGAATGCGCAAATCCGGCAAATCATGACCGCCAGCGCACAAGACATCGGCGTGTCGGGACGCGACACCTACTTCGGGTATGGCAAAATTGACGTGGCGACGGCCTTAGGCCAGACGCCAGACAGCGGCGGCAGCTATCCGACGCCGAACCCGAACCCCGGCGAGAATCCGTATCAGCCTCCGTCCGGCGTCGGCATTTGCGGCAGAGGCATGAACTGGTTCTTCGGAACAACGTTCATGGCGCTTGGCTTCTTCAACCTTACGGGCTATATCACACGGCGAAAACCGTAATAATACCAATTGCCCTCGAATAGATCGTAAATTGTACGTCGAAACTGTAGTTTCGACGTACACCGCGAATATGATCTTTCAAAAGGCAATTGGTATAATGCCAGCCGTGTTGTCAGGAAAAATATGAATCCTCTTGACAAGTTTCTCGCGTTCGATAGACGGGAACAAAACAGTTTCGTCATATAATTTATGATTCATTCGAACACAATACGCAGATGAAGGAAGAGACGCCATAATGGAACAAATTTTGAAAGATGTGCTGACTGACGCATTAACACGGGCGAACGCGTCCGGAGAATTACACTTCGACACCTTGCCGGAAATTGCTTTCCGACGCTCATCGGAAAAAGAACATGGCGACTTTGCCTCCACCATTGCGATGCAATTGGCGTCGCAAGCGCGCCGCGCGCCGCGCGAGATTGCGCAGATTATTTTGAAATACATTCAGACCGAACATTCGCCGGTTCGACACGTCGAAATTGCGGGGCCGGGTTTTCTGAATTTTTTCCTCAACCAACAGTATTGGTATGAGTTGTTGCAGACGATTGTCACGCAGCAAGACGACTACGGTAAGCTGACTCTCGGCCAGCAGAAAAAAGTGCAGGTCGAATTCGTCAGCAGCAACCCCACCGGCCCGGTGCATGTCGGACATGGCAGATGCGCGATTGTCGGCGACGTGATGGCGAAAATTTTAGCGCAGGCCGGATACGACGTGCAGCGCGAATACTACGTCAATGACGCCGGAGCGCAACTGGAGCGCATCGGACGTTCGACCTGGTGCCGCTACATGCAGTTGCAGGGCAAAGACGTTCAGATGCTTGAGGACGGCTATCAGGGGGAATACGTGTACGACATCGCCCGCAAAATTATCGAGCGAGACGGCGACAAATACGTTAATTTACCGGTAGAAGAGACGCTGCAATTTTTTAAGAAGTTTTCTTGCGACTACGTCTTGGATTGGATGAAGGCCGATTTGGAGCGGTTTCGCGTCAAATACGATCTCTGGTTCAGCGAGCAATCGCTGTATGACTCCGGCGAAGTGCCCCGCGTGGTCGAGCGCTTAAAATCGGAAGGCTCGATTTACGAGCAGGACGGCGCACTCTGGTTCAAATCAACCGGGCACGACGACGAGAAAGACCGCGTGGTGGTTCGTTCCGACGGACGTCCGACCTATTTTGCGTCGGATATTGCGTATCACGACAATAAATTTCAACGGGGCTTCGAAAAAATTATCAATGTCTGGGGCGCAGACCATCATGGCTATGTTCCGCGCTTGAAAGGCGTGATCAAGGCGCTCGGCCATCCCGACGCGCTGGAAGTCATGCTCGTCCAGATGGTCAGCTTGCTGCGCAACGGCGAGCGGGTCGCGATGTCCACGCGCGCCGGGGAATTCGTGACACTGGCGGAAGTGCTCGACGAAGTCGGCGTGGATGCGACGCGCTTCATGTTCAATATGCGGCGCAGCGACAGCCAGCTTGAATTCGATCTTGAAATCGCGAAACAGCAATCGAAAGAAAATCCGGTGTATTACGTTCAATATGCTCACGCCCGGATTTGCAGCGTCTTCCGCGAAGCCGAAAAACAGGGCATCACCATGCCTGAATCATCGGCGATTGATTGTTCCCGCTTGACGCTGCCGGAAGAAATGGATCTGATTTCCGAATTAGCGCATTTCCCGAAAGTGATTGAAATCAGCGCCCGCGACCTTGAGCCGCATCGCGTCACGTATTATGTGCAGGAAGTGGCGGGGCTGTTTCACGCCTATTATAATTTAGGCAATAAATCGGCGCAGCATCGTGTCGTGACTGACGATCTCGCCGTGACTCATGCCCGAATGCTGCTGCTATCGGCGGTTCGGGTGGTCTTGCGCAACGCGCTCGATCTGCTTGGGGTGTCCGCGCCCGAGCAGATGTAAGCGGCAGCGTAAATTGGGATCGCTGACATCCTGTCGGCAAAAGATGTCGGCGATCCGTTATCAGGGGGACGGTATGAAAAATTTCCATAAAGTGCGAGGAAAACGAGAATTTCTGTTTGACGATAAAGAATTGTATGTGCTTGGCGGCGGCGCGGCGATTATTTGCGTGTTGATTTTCGTGTTAGGTTTTATGTTCGGTCAATCGCTTCAAGAGCAAGGCGTTGCCAGTCCGCTTTCCACCGCGCAGACGCTTCCGGGCGAAATGACGGACGACGTCGAAGGCGCGCCGGATGCGCTGGCGCTTGATGCGCAGCCGGAATCGCCCGACGGAGACGCTGCCGCCCCAGAAGCCGACGCCAACACCGGCGGGCGATCCTATTATAAAGTGCTGCCGGATAAAGAGACGTATGTGCAAGTCGAAGCGACGCCTGTACGCGAAGCGAATCCGGCTCCGCAACAGCTTGAAGAAGCTCCGCAGGAACCGGTCGAAAACGTCGCCGCAGCCGATCCGGCGCAACAAACGCAGGTGAAAGAAGATACGCCTGTGCCGCCGTCCGAACAGCAGCCGGTAGCAAAGACGCCAGCCGCATCCGTTGGCGCAGCGCCTGCGCTGCCGAATGTCCCCAAAAATCCGACGGACGAAATCCATGTCGGACGGCAGCAGACGCAGCCAGTCGGATTGAATGAACCGGTTCTGCCTCCGGGCAGCACGATTTACTCCGTCCAGGTCGCGTCAAGTCCGAGCCGGGAAGATGCAGAACGATTGGTGCAGAAATTCGGCGCAACCGGGTTTCAAGCGTATGTGATGGTGGCGGATTTAGGAAACAAAGGGGTGTGGTACCGCGTGCGGATTGGGAATTTTGTCAAACGCGATCAGGCGGAAACCTTCAAAGAAGAATTGATGCGCAATGCGTCGCAGATGATTAAAAGCCCTTACGTGATCAAAGTGACCGAATAAAAAAGCCCTGCCAGGGTTCTAAACCCTGGCAGGGCTGCATCACGACGCTATTTCACGTACTTCAGCGGGTGATGCAGTTCCCGTTTCGGCGTAAAAATATCAAGCATTTTGACATGCCGCTCAGTCGCCACCATCGCAGAATGCGGTGTATTCGGCGGCACGACTATTATCATGCCTTCGCGGCAGATTTTGGTTTCAGTGCCAATGGTATATTCAATCTCTCCATCCAATACAATTGCAACCTGTTCGCTTTCATGGTGATGCATGGGGATATGTGATAAGGGCGGGAAATCCACAAACGCAAAGGAACTCTCCTCAGAATCCATCGTTTTCATGCTCACGCCGTTGACAACAGGAATCTCGCGCAAATCGCTGACTTCATAGAAGAATGACATACCGTTACCTCCGTGATGATGTTGATTGATGATCGGATGATGCAGATGCACTGTCAAACATGTTTTTTCGCGCCTCTTTAACTACCATAGGCGAAGAGAGGAAATTTTGCAAGTTTTTCTCTCACAAAAATACAAAAAGCCGAATTTCTTGCAGAAATTCGGCTTTTCCATCCTGTAGAGACGCTCCGGTTGGGCGTCTCTTGTTCGGAAGACGCGTTTCCTGTCGGCGTCTCGCAGGGCGTTTTGCGCTTGCAGAAGACGCCCCGCCGGGGCGTCTCTACGCAATTACTTCAACAACGCAATGAATACTCCAGCAGCGACCGCCGTGCCAATCACGCCCGCCACATTCGGCCCCATCGCGTGCATTAACAGGAAGTTCGCCGGATTTTCTTTTTGCGCCACCATTTGTGTCACGCGCGCGGCCATCGGCACCGCCGACACGCCCGCAGACCCGATGAGCGGATTGATTTTGCCGCCTGACAATCGGCACATCAGATTCCCAAGCATAAGACCGCCTGCCGTGCCTCCGGCAAACGCCACCAATCCGAGGAAAATAATTTTCAGCGTGTCCGCACGCAGAAATTGCTCCGCTTCCATCGTGCCGCCGACGCTTAACGACAGGAAAATCGTAACGATATTGATCATCGCGTTCTGTGCCGTATCAGACAAACGGTTCGTGACCAGCGATTCCCGCAGCAGGTTGCCGAACATCAACGATCCCAGCAACGGCACGACCGGCGGCAGCAGCAAGCCGACCAACGCTGTGGAAACAATCGGAAACAAGATTTTTTCCGTCTGCGATACCGGGCGCAATTGATGCATAATAATCTGCCGGTCTTCCGGCTTGGTCAGCCATTTCATGATCGGGGGCTGAATCAGCGGCACAAGCGACATATACGAATAGGACGCCACCGCGATTGCGCCGAGATATTCAGGCGCCATCTTGGCCGCCATATAAATCGAGGTCGGGCCGTCCGCGCCGCCGATGATGCCGATCGCCGACGCTGCTTTTAACGGAAAACCAAGCATCACCGCGCCGATTAAAGCAATAAAGACGCCACCCTGTGCCGCCGCCCCCAATAACAGCGTGATCGGGTTCGCAATCAACGGCCCGAAATCGGTCATAGCCCCAACGCCGATAAAAATCAAAATCGGGAAGATTTCATGCTCCGTGCCAAAATAGATATAATGCAAGAACCCATGTTCTCCCATAATACCTGACAGCGGAAGATTGACCATGAATGAACCAAAGGCAATCGGCAGCAGCAGCAGCGGCTCGTATTTTTTGGCAATTGCCAGATAGAGCAACACGCCTGAAATAATCAACATGATAAATTGTTTGCCGCCGCCGTTGATGAGGGCAGCGTAACCAGAGTCTGTAAAAATCTCGAACAGTTTACCTAACATTATTCATTCGCTCCTTTATTCGAAATGTGAACGGCTACGCGAGCACGATAAGCACGTCGCCGGTGTTCACCGTATCTCCGGGATTGATATTGATAGACGCAATCGTCCCATCCATCGGGGACATGATGTCATTTTCCATTTTCATCGCTTCCAACACCACCAGCACGTCGCCGCGTTTGACGCTTGTGCCGGTCGTAAAATTGATTTTCATGATCTTGCCTGGCAGCGGCGCTTGAATCGTTTTTCCGCCTGCAACAGCGCCAGCCGGAGCAGCAGCCGGTTTCGGCGCCGGGGCAGGAGCGGCTTGAGGCGCAGGCTGTGGAGCCGGTTTCGGCGCAGCCATCGGTTGAACTTTCGGCGCAGCCGGGATCGTTCCTGCGCCAGCAGCCATTTCTTCCACAGTCACTTCGAAAACTTGCCCATTTACAGTCACTTGATATGTTTTCATAAATATTTTTCTCCCATGTACATGTAGGACGAAATTTTTTTTCGTCCACTCGTCCGCCTGTTCATACGGCGCGGGTGTCGAAATGCAATTTCGACATACAAGACTCCTTTATATTTTGTTTGCAATCCGTTTCAACGTGTTATTCTCGATTATTCATCAATTCCATTCTGCCAGCGACTTTCCAGGCATTTGCCGATGCGACCGGCGTCACTCCGGTAATCCGTAACGACCCGACCGGCGCTGCCGTAAACTCAGAAATCGCTGCCGTAATTGCCGCCACTTGAGCCGCGCCCATCTCTACCGCCATGTTACTGCCATACGTCAACCACGTCGGCATATTCAACGGCGTAAGCGAATCAATTTCGAATGATCCGGGCGTCAATCCGGTATAGCTGCTGACTGCCGCCGTGATGGCCGCCAAATGCGCTGGCACGTTTATCGGCGCTCCTTGCGCAGGAACCAGATATCCGATTGGCTCGATTTTGGTGATCGCGAACGATCCCGGCGTGAGTCCCGCATAGTCGCACAACGCCGCGGTGACAGCGGCTAAATGCGCCGGCACGTCAATCGGCGGCATGGACGCCGGAATGACGGGCGTCGGCATAGCCGGTTTCGGGGCTGATTGCGGCGCTTCGAGAAAGGCCACGAATTTTTCCAGTCCTTTGACCGCCCAGGCTAACCCGCCGAGAATCAGAAACACCATGGCGAAATCAACGAGCGAAACGATGATTCCTCCGTATAAACCTTCTAATTCCATAATATATGTCCTCCAGAAAAACTATTTAGGTGATTCCGACAGTTTGCGCTGTTCTAAAAAGGCGACGAATTTTTCCAGCCCTTTTACCGCCCATGCAAGACCGCCGAGAATCAGAAAGACCATCGCGAAATCAACGAGCGAAACGATGATTCCTCCGTATAAACCTTCTAATTCCATGTGGTTACCTCCATAATATATTAATAATAGAATACATGACCTCTCCCGAAACATTCGACTGCTATCTCTGAAGCCCTGTCAGGGTTTCAAACCCTGACAGGGCTGCTATAACCTACTGCATCATTTCAGTCATTTTTCGTATTCCGAACGTCCGAACAACTGAAACGACTTACTACAACGGGATATTTCCGTGCTTTTTCTGCGGGCGTTTCTCCCGTTTGGTGGATGCCATCGCAAACGCCGAAATCAACGTTGGCCGCGTCGTTTTCGGATGAATGACCTGATCCACATAGCCGCGCTGCGCCGCCTGATACGGGTTCGAGAATTTATCGCGGTACTCTTCGATTTTCTCCTGCCGTTTCGCGTTTTTGTCTGCCGCGCTATTGATCTCTTTGCGGAAGATGATGTTGGCTGCGCCCTCTGCGCCCATCACCGCGATCTCCGCCTGCGGCCAGGCAATCACCATATCTGCGCCAAGATGGCGGGAACACATCGCGATATACGCGCCGCCGTAAGCTTTCCGCACGATCAATGTCACTTTCGGCACCGTCGCTTCGGAATAGGCATACAGCAATTTCGCGCCATGCCGAATCACGCCGCCATGTTCCTGCGCTGTGCCGGGAAGATAACCGGGCGTGTCCACAATCGTCAGTAACGGAATATTGAACGCATCGCAGAACCGCACGAACCGCGCCCCTTTATCGGAGGCGTTAATATCGAGGCAGCCCGCCATCACCTTCGCCTGATTCGCCACAATGCCAATCGTCTGTCCTTGCAATCGCGCAAACCCGACGACAATGTTCTGAGCGTAATGCTGATGCGATTCGAAAAATGTGCCGGAATCAACGACGGATCGAATGACGTCTCGCGCGTCATACGGCTTGTTCGGGTTGGTCGGAACGATCTGAGCCAGCGCGTCATCCATGCGATCCGCCGCGTCGTCGCTTTCGACGAACATCGGTTCATCCATGTTGTTCTGCGGCAGATACGTCAGCAGTTCCCGGATTTTGTCGAACAATTCATCTTCGGAATCGCAGGCAAAATGGGCGACGCCGGAGGTCTGGTTGTGCGCCATCGCGCCGCCGAGGGCTTCCGCGCTAACATCTTCGCCGGTGACGGCTTTGATAACGTCCGGGCCGGTAATGAACATCCGCGCCGACTCTTTTTCCATAAAGACGAAATCGGTCAACGCTGGCGAATAGACCGCGCCGCCTGCGCATGGGCCGGCAATCACGGAAATTTGCGGAATCACGCCGGATGCGTTGGTATTGCGGAAAAAGATTTCGCCATAGCCGAATAGAGAGTCAATCCCTTCTTGAATGCGCGCTCCGCCGGAATCGTTGATGCCGATGATCGGCGCGCCCATCTTCAACGCGAGGTCTTGCAGCTTGCAGATTTTCCGGGCGTGCATTTCGCCGAGCGAACCGCCAATCACGGTAAAATCCTGCGCGAACGCATACGCTAAACGGCCGTTAATCTGCCCATAGCCCGTCACTACACCGTCACACGGAACTGCTTTCGTTTCCATGCCGAAATTGACGCAGTGATGTTCGACCAGCATGTCCAATTCCATAAACGTTCCGGCGTCGAATAATTTTGCGATCCGTTCCCGCGCCGTCAATTTGCCGCTTTCATGCTGTTTATTGATGCTGTCAAGTCCGCCTCCGGCAGCGATCTTGGTATGTTTTTGTTCTAATTGTTCAATCAGTTGCTCAATTGTTGGATACTCCATACGATTCTCTTTTGGCTATATTGGGCGTTCATAAAACCAGAAACGATGTGGCAGGAATAGGCATGTCATTGCTCCCGCCCGCATCTTGTGATAACAACATAAGTTTGCCTTTATCAGAGGAGAATACAGGGCGAAATCATATTTGGAACAGCGGTTTTTCTGTCAACTTTAATCTGAAAAAGTTATATTCTCTTCTGACGCAGATTGCTCGGTTCGGTTGACAACGAAAGGCGAGAAAATATCTGAAGAACCAATGCGCGCCATGCGCATCTTTTTCAACGAGGTTAACATGTCCGATTCTTTTTGTTCATAGCGTTTGCATTGCCAGTGAGTTCCCATGAAACATTGTCACTGACGCTCCTCATAATACACGATTAACAGCCTTGCCTTAAGTGATCGACAATGATACCCTGCCATGCTACTGAGGAGCCTTCCCGCCGGGGTTTTTGATAATTCTCACTCGCGTCGAATTGAATCTCGGCCCACTGCCGAATGTTTGCGGATCGCTGGTCATTAAAATATTTTGCGGATTTCCGACCAAATCGGCATGTTGGCGGGGCGACCAGAGCACGCCGGATGGCACGTTATCGGTTACGTCGGCGCAGACGCGCAATTCGCCGCGCTCGTTTATCAGCGTCACGGTTTCCCCTTGCTGAATGCCAAGTCGTTCGGCGTCCACCGGATTGATCTGAACGATGGCCGGAATCGCGCCGTACACTTCCTGAAACTGGGAACTGGTATAGCGGGCGCTGGCGCTGTTCAGCAGCGTGAATTCATCATCTGCCGCACGTATTTCATGCTGGATCGGCAGCGGGTTGACGCCGAATTGCGCGGCTTGCGACGCCGCAAATTCGATTCTTCCCGACGGCGTTTCATATTCCGCGTTCGGTCGTTTTTTGAGCGTCAGCAGTTTCCCCGCCATCAGATCGTGCCAATTGCCGTCTTCGAATGCCCCCTGAAAGGACGCTTCAAGCACATTCCAGGGATCGGCGCGTACCCATTCATCTTGGACAGGCAGCCGTCGCGCCAATTCGCGCATCAGCCAGACTTCGTCGCGGCTATCGGTCACGGGCGCGACGAGCGCTGGCGACAAACGAATCCGGTCATGCGACCAGGGGACGACGACATCCGCTTTTTCAAGATAGGTCGGCGCAGGCAAGACGACATCGGCATATTTTGCGGTCTCAGTCCAATGCGTGTCATGCGCGACGACAAACAGATCATCGCGTTGCAGCCCTGCGCGGAATGCGCGTTGATTCGGCAGCGTGACGGCGGGATTCATCCCTTGAATCATCATCCCGCGAAACGTTCCCTGCGCTAACAACTCGGCTAATCCGACCTGCGGCACAACCGGCGAAGCTTTACCGGTCAGTGTTTTTCCGGCAATGATGTCGTCATCCGTATAAAATGCGCTGCCGTTGGTGTAATAAAAGCCGCGATGCTGGCCGAGCAGCGCAGGGATGAACGAGACCGCCCGCGCTTGATCCGCGCCGAAATCG
The DNA here is from genome assembly GCA_964602655.1 of uncultured Candidatus Moduliflexus sp. Lineage (GTDB taxonomy): Bacteria > Moduliflexota > Moduliflexia > Moduliflexales > Moduliflexaceae > Moduliflexus. The sequence goes on along the minus strand of CAZRSF010000029.1, from coordinate 50,825 downwards.
CATTTTTGCAAGCCGATGCCGATCAGCGTCGCGCCGGGGCGATATGTACGATAAAGATCGCCGAGCGCGTCCAATTGCGCTGGCGACACACCGGTGACGCGCTCGACCCGTTCCGGCGTCCATTGCGCGGCTTCGGCTTGTAATGCGTCAACGCCAAGCGTCCAATCGCGCAAAAAATTCTCGTCAAGCGCCTGCCGCCGAATCAGATGCGACATAACGCCATACGCCAACGCGACATCCGTGCCGGGGCGCGGTTGCAGCCACAGATCGGCCTGCTGCGCGGTTTCGCTGTTGCGCGGATCAATGACGACGATTTTCGCGCCATGCTGCTGCCGCGCTTTCCGCGCTAACGCAAATTGATGCGGCGAACTGACGGCGGCATTGAAGCCCCAGAACACGATCAGCGGCATGTCGGGGAGTTCATGCGGAAAGACGCCGGAGCGCCTGCCGTAATGCAGGCCGATGCCGCGATGTCCGGCCTTGCTGCACACGGCATGATCCGTCTGCGTCGCGCCGAGCGCATACCAGAGGCGGCGCGAAAACGTCTCGGTAATCAGCCCGGCGTTTCCGGCATAATCGAGATAGAGCAACGCTTCCGCGCCATGCGTTCCGATAATCTCGGCAAAGCGCACGGCGACAATGTCCAGCGCCGTGTCCCAATCCGTCGGCGCAAATTCAGTCCCTCGCCGGAGAAACGGCTGCGTCACGCGGTTTGTGGTGAGGCGTTGTCCGTCTTTCACGCCGCGCGGACAGGTGAAGCCCTGCGTCAACGGATGGTTCGGATCGCCGTTGGTTGAAACGATCTGCCCGGCGTCGTTCAGCGTCGCGACAAGCGAACAGGTGTCGTAGCAATCGCGGGCGCAGGCGGTCACAATAGTTTTCATATATCGGAGAGGCGCGCGAAAGTGAAGCGTTTGCAGTCAACGCTTCACGGCGACACGCCCAAATTCATAAATTTCTCGGCGCTCTGAGCTATTTTCTTGACAAATGCGGCGTATGTAAGCTGCGTTTTACGTCGAATACGATGCTGTCAAGATTTAGATTGCAAATAAACGAGGACATCAGATTGGGAAGGAATCGAACACGTGCTGAAAAATACTTTTTGTCATCTGTCGGGCGTCGGATTGACGCGCGAACAGCAACTCTGGTCGTCGGGGATTACATCATGGGAACATCTGCTTCGCCACGAAACACAGGCCAATAAGCCGGATATTGCGCGCGAAATCGAGCATTCGTTTTCGAATTTAGAGAAGCAGAACCCGCTCTATTTCGCGGAACGATTGGACGCGCAAGAACATTGGCGGCTGTTTCGAGAATTTCGCGAGACCGTCGCCTATCTCGACATCGAAACCACCGGTTTGCGCAGCTACGCGGATCATATCACCTCGATTGCCTTATATGACGGCGCGTCCGTTTTTTATTACGTGCACGGACAGAATATCAACGAATTCAAACGCGACATTCGAAAATACAAACTCCTCGTGACGTACAACGGCAAGTGTTTCGACATTCCGTTTTTGGAACGCTACTTCGATATCAGGCTGCCCCACGCGCAGATTGACCTGCGTTATATCCTCAAGCGGCTCGGATATTCCGGCGGCTTGAAGCGTTGCGAGCAGCAAGTCGGAATTCATCGCGACGGGCTGGAAGATGTGGACGGCTTTATGGCTGTGCTGTTTTGGAACGAATATACGCGGTTCAAAAATGAACGCGCCTTAGAAACCCTGTTAGCGTACAATATCGAAGACGTCATCAATTTGGAACACCTGATGACGCACAGCTATAATCTCCATGTCCGCCCCACGCCGTTCGCCCAAAGCCTCACGCTGCCGATGCCGGACAAGCCCGACAATCCCTTTACGCCCGACGCCGCCCTCATCAACAGGCTGCGCGGTCGCATGGGAAACCGACCGGGCTGGCGCGGAGGTATTCGCTGGTAACAGCGACGAGTATCGGAACGCTGGCGCATTCCTTCCCTTGCGGTCATGATTCTTGATGGAGGTTTTCGGGTATGACACGTCATCATCTCATCGTCTTCACCATCATTTTCTGCTGCATTGCGCGCATTGGAGGCGTATCTCCGGCGACGGCGCAATCTGCGCCGCCGACGCCAATCCCGGCGCAGAGCATGGATGTGAAATCATCGTTGGCGCGGACGCTGGCGGCAGAACAAGAACGCAAGACCGCATTGGAAAACGAGTGGCAGCGTGTCGAGCAATTACGACGCGATGTGGATGCGGATATCCGCGCGTATTCTATTCAACTCTCCACATATCATAATTTGTTGGCGGTGGAAAATATGACTGCCGACGAACTGCAACACATCCGAAAAGCAACGCGCGCGACCTTAGATACGCTTGAATCACAGATACAAGAGACGCAGAGCGCGATCGCATCCTCACAACAAGCCGGAGACATTCTGTATGAACAATATACGCGTAATCAGCGGCAATTAGACGATATTCAAGCGGCTGCGCGAGCAAAGGCTTCGCCTGACCCGCAAACCGTAGGCATTATCAAGATGCTGGAACAGGTTACGGTGTTATTAGAACAGAATCATCTCACGGCCAAAAGGCTTCAACAAGCCCAGAATGAACTGCTGACGAACATACAAGGCGCGCATGAGGAGTTTCGCGCCTTGGCCGAACGTATCGCCAGCCTGCTTGAAACGCGCAAGCGCCGAGAACTGTTGGAACGCAATACGGATATTGCCTCGTTATTCAGTTCCGATCAACTGCGGCAAGACATTGTCCTGTTGAAAAAACCGTTCGACTTTATCGAGCAGTCCGGCGGGCTTCTTCAGGTATTGCAGAATTTCTTTGCCGCGTATGGCCTCAACCTGATGAATCTTGCGTTGGTGTTGACGTTGTTTGTAGCAATGCTGTTCAAATTTCGTCGTTTTCTCAAGCAACTTCCATTGACAATCACCCTGGAAAAATACCCCTGTCGCAATCTCTTATTTCGAATGTTAGAGCGTTCCTTTCCGTTGTTAGGGGGCAGTCTCTCTCTGTGTGTGTACGCTCGCATGCATCAGGAAGACTCCATCAACATCGTGTTGAATGTCATGCTGACAGCCATTCTGCTGCTGTTGCTGAATCGCTGGGCGCGTGATATTCTGAATTTTTGGAGCCGCGATGCGCATGATGAACGCCTCCTGCGATGCCTGACGCATGTCCGCCGTTTAACCGTCGCAATTCCGTTGATTGCGCTATTCAATAAGCTGCTCTACCTGCTGTTCGGCCACGCCAGCCTGCTGTTTCTGCTCGAACGGTTCATTCTGGAGGCGTGGGGATTGGTCTGGACGCTCACATTTTCGAAACTGATCTCTGATTTGCCTGCGGGGCATACGTATTTCACCGCCTCTCCCAAACGCCAGCAGACGCTTGACGCGGCACTTGTCGGACTGGCCTATTTCATCAGCGCGGGCGGCATCCTGATGGAATTGTCAGGCTATGCGGCGTTAGCGCAGTACTGGTATGTCGGTTGGCTGCGAACGGCGGCGGTGTCGCTCTGGGGTTTTCTTCTCTTTGCGGTGATTCAAGAATGGGAGCAGCATGTCAAAACGATGGACACGGCTGAACAATCGGGGAAATCGCATCAAATCGAATGGCTCGTGTTTCGTCTGTCCTGGGTTTTGCTGCCGCTGCTGGTCTTCACGCAATTATTGATTGCCTGGGGCGAACAAGAGGTCGTCAAAACGAATCTGCTCAAAATCCTCACCTACACAGTTCCGCTTGGGAGCATGAAGTTCAGCATTTTACGTCTCGTTTATGGGGGGATCGCCCTGATCCTCATCAGTTTTCTGGTGCGGATATGGCGCTGGATGCTGACGCATCGCATCTTTATCGGCAGCGGGCTTCAAAAAGGCGTGCAAGCCTCAATCACGACGCTTTCCGTCTATAGTATCTGGTTCTTCGGCGTGATGGTCGGATTGAATGTGATCGGCATTGATACGACCACATTGACGGTGGCGTTCGGCGCATTAGGCATTGGGATCGGCTTCGGTTTGCAGAGCATTTTCAACAACTTTATCAGCGGGCTGATCCTGCTGTTCGAACGCCCCATCGAAATCGGCAATGTGCTCGAAATCAATGGGGTTTGGGGGACGGTGGAGACGATTAACGTCCGTTCTACGGTGATTCGCACGTTTGATAATTCCGCCATTATTCTTCCCAATTCTGAAATTATCACGCATCAAGTCACCAACTGGACGTTCCGAGATATGCGGATGCGCCGGACGATTCAGGTCGGCGCCGCCTACGGATCAGACCCGAAACTTATCGAACACACGTTATACGACATCGCCCAAAAACATCCGCGCGTATTGACTGATCCTGCGCCGATGGTGCTGTTTTCCGATTTTGGCGACAACGCGCTGATGTTCAAGCTTCAGGTCTGGACATTGCTGGATTATGGCGTTGCCACAGAAACAGATATCCGTTTCGAGATCGAACGTGTATTTAAAGAAAAGAATCAACAGATTGCCTTTCCTAAGCTGAATGCGCATCTGCATCAGCCGCAAACACCCGACTCAAACGCTGAAATTCCCGACATAAGAACTCCGAAGTCTTGAAGGCTTCGGAGTTCTGAGGTGTGCCCGTTTTACCACAATTGGCATGACAATCCGTTATTTCAATAAAATTTCGGCCAATTGATTCAAGTTCGGATCGCCGCTGTTGAAGACCGGAATATCAGTGAATTCCGAGAGTTCGCGCATCGAAAGCGGCGAGCTTGAGCAAATCCCGGACAGCGCGTCCGGCACGATATTGAATTTTTCTTGTAGTACGCGCAGTCCACCAATCGCGCCGAACGCATCCGAAGCGCAAAAGATGAACTTGTGAATCCGCGAGATCACTTCCGGCGAGCGCAGCAACATTGCGGTTTCCCGCTGAATGATGCCATCGGCAATTTCGACGACCCAGTAATTCTTGGGATTATTGGCGAATTTCAAATCCAATTGATGAAAAATATGCAACACCTCACGCTCTTCAAGCAGATAGGTCGAAGGATAGCCTAAATGCGTGAAATCGGCATACGGACTGGCTCCGGCGTCGTTCATGCGCAAAATATCTTTCAGGCTGGCCGTTCCCGTCACTTTTGACGCCCTGACCACATGTCCCATCGTGCTCAGCGCCCAGCAGCATGCCGTTGCCGCCATGCTTTTGCCAGAGTTCATGGACGTGCCGCAGACCAGAATCAGGCGGGCGCGTGGCGTTTTTTTGGTCAGATGATTCGCCTTAATCAGCGGAAAGTCGCACGTATTCAAAACCCGCCCATCTTCATGGCAGATATAACCAAAAATTTTGACGCGCGTGGGGTCTTTGATCAGCGCGTTTTTATTTTTCACGATGCCGATCATGCCGGATCGCGCCAATAAATCCACATCCTCGCTGAACGTTGTCGGCACCACGCCCTCATAATAATCCGGCGCATAGCGGTTGCCATACACGAAAATCGCGCGTGTGCCGTTATGAATCGAATGAATGCGGCCTGAAGAGTTTTCTAATGACGAATGCTGGCCGATCCGGCTGATCTGACCATACACCACGTCGCCAACCTGCGGCGCTTTTTCAAGGGTTTCATAATATTTGACATGCCGCTCTTTGATCGTAATCGCCGCGCTGGGCAAAATAAATCCTCGTTTGATTTTTTTCATTCCTGCCACCATAAACGCCCTGCCCAGTCCCGGTATCGTGGTTGATCTTTCGGCTGTTTGCAGGCAATTTCCCCCCTGTTGTCCATCATAGATTAACGCCAGCGCTCACCATGCAAAGGAAGGGGATGAAAAAAGCAAGAAGAAAGTCTTCGAAGAATCCGAATTTTCTCAAATCTTCCAAGACCGGTTGGAAGAACACGATGGGGCGAGCGCCTCGTCCTCGCCCTATATCGATCTGGTCGAACAGCTACATCCAGAGGCTGTTTGGAGGCATCAATTCCGATAGGAAGAATAACTGCGAATCCTCAATATGGCGGCTTGATGCCCATAAAAATTTTCCGCAATCTTTTGGAATCTCTCTTAATGCTCTAACAAGCGCGGATTCAGGATTTCCGCCAGCCCTTCGCCGAGCATGGTGAAGCCAAGCGCGAGCAGCGAGATCATCGCGCCGGGGAACGTAATCAGCCACCATTGACCGGATGGCAGATATTTCTTGCCCATTGACAAATCCATGCCCCAATCCACGATTGACGGCGGCAGCCCAAGCCCAAGATAGGTCAGCGCGGCCTCAATCATAATGGCATCCGCCACGTTCAGCGTGAAGACCACCACGATGGTCGCAATCGTGTTCGGAAAGATGTATTCGGCCAGGATCGTGGCCTTTTTTGCGCCGATTGCCCGCGCCGCTTCGACATATAATTCCTGTTTGATGGTCAGCGTTTGTCCGCGCACTAAGCGGAAATAGGTAGGAATATAGACGACCGCCACCGCTAACGTAATGTTAATCACGCCGGGGCCGAGCATGGCAGCAAACGCGATGGCAAGAATCAGACCGGGAAACGAGTAGATCGAATCCATGACGAGCGACAGGACTTTATCGGTCGCTCCGCCAGTAAAGCCTGAAATCAGGCCGAGCGGCACACCGATAAGAAATGATACTATCGCCGCTAAGACGGAAATTTTCAGGATCGTTTGCGAGCCGAAGACGATGCGCGACCAGACATCGCGCTGCAAATTGTCCGTGCCGAACGGATGCTGCTCGCTTGGCGGCGTCAACTGGGGGCCGGCGTCCTGATCGTGCGGACTGAATGGCGCAATGCTTTCGGCAAAAATCGCCATCAGCAGAATCGAGACAATAATGAACGCCCCGAAGACGAGAATCCACCATTCTACGCCGTATTTTTTCCCGTATTCGATAAATTTGGCAACCCCTTTTCCAAGATGAGCGGCAAGCGAATATTTCATGGAGTGTTTGCAAAAAGCTGTCAGGCATTTCGAACGTGCTTGACAGCTTTTTGCATAACCTTACAATGCTACAGCATTATTTATAATGACACAGAAGGTTATGGAGAAGGTGTCAGACTCTTCCAAAGCGTCTGACACCTGTTTCCTCGCCACAACGTCTTGGTCATTATTTTAAAAATGATTTCTTAATATCTCACGCGCGGGTCGATCAAGGCGTAGAGCACGTCAACCAGCAGCGACGCCGCCGCGACGAAGAGCGCGAACATGATGATAATGCCCTGAATCGTCGGATAATCCCGCAAATAAATCCGTTCCAACAGCAAGCGCCCCATGCCAGGCCAGGAAAACGTGGTTTCGGTCAAGACCGCTCCGGCTAACAGCAAGGCAAATTGCAGACCGAGCATCGTCAGAATCGGCACCATCGCATTTTTTAAGGCATGTTTGTACACCACGCGCTTGTTCGGAATGCCTCTGGCGCGGGCAGCAACGATGTAATCGGATTTCAGCACATCGAGCATGTTGGCGCGGGTCAGGCGCACGAAAATACCGGACACGACCAGCCCCAGCGTGATGGACGGAAGAATCAGGTGAAGCAGCACATCCTGAAATGCGGCAAAATCTTTGACCAACAGCGTATCAATCACATAAAATCCGGTTTTTTCGAAGGCCGACGCAAAGACCCTCGGTCCGGTTCGTCCGGCAATCGGCAGCCAATCGAGCCAGACGCCGAACACCAATTGGAGCATCAAGCCCAACCAATAGACCGGAATGCAATAAATCACAATGCCGAAGAGGCGAATCGCGTAATCCCGCGCGGTACGCCGCTTTTCCGCGGCATACGCACCGAGCAACACGCCAAAGACCAATGTGAACGCCATGCCGCACAGCGTCAATTCGAGGGTCGCCGGAAGTTTTTCTTTGATCGGCTGGAGCGCTGGCTGTTTATAAATCATGGAATTGCCGAAGTCAAGGCGGCAGACCTGCCAGAGATAATTGAGGTATTGCACGAACAGCGGGCGATTCAAGCCTAATTCTTCTTTCTTCTGTTCGATCACTTTATCGGGCGCATGACCGCCGAGCATCGCGGACACGGGATCGCCAGGCATGACGCGCAACACGAAAAAGACGATGGTGAGCATGATAAACACCATCGGAATGGTCAGGAACAAACGGGTCAGGATATAGCGGAATAGATGCTTCATAACAAGCCCGTCCCCCTCGCCTGAATCAGGAGAGGGGGCAGGGGGAGAGGTTGACATTGTTACTTCAGTTCGATTGGCCCATAGTTGAATTGCAGCGTCGGGGAAATCATGACGCCTTCAACGTTCGGCTGGGTGAACAAATACAGCGATCCCTGGAAAATCGGCACCGTCAACACTTCGTCCGTCCACATCTGCTGAATCTCTTTGTAGAGAGCTTCGCGTTCAGCCATATCAGTCACCATCTGGGCTTTGTTCAATTTGGCGTCCCAGTCAGGATTCGAGAAAAAGATGCCATTCCCGGCAGAACCGGCGGTGCCGGCAAATGCGGCGGTGTAGTTATCCGGATCGATATAATCCGGGTACCAGCCCAACAGATACATCGGCATGATTTTGTCTTTCCAGTTTTGTTTGTAGGTCGCCCATTCCGCCGATTTCACCGAGACTTTGATCGCGCCGGTCGCCTCAAGCTGCTCTTTGATAACCGCAGCCATATCCACTTCGGTGTCGCCATAGTGCGACGGCGTGAACCAGAATTCGATTTCGAACGGCTTGTCAGCGGTGTAACCGAGGGAGGCTAACAATTCCTTCGATTTTTCGATGTTGCCGTCGCCGAACACGTCTTTGAAGGCATCGGTATGCGACCACATCCCCATCGGCACCATCGAGTACAACGGCTCATTCTGGCCGAGGAAGACCTTTTTCATGATTGCCGGGCGATCAAACGCCGCCGCAATCGCCTGACGCAGGACTTTATTATCGAACGGCGGCTGCGCGCAGACCATGCACAGATAACGGATGTATGGGCCTTGTCCTTTGATGGTTTTGATCTTGTCGGATTTCTCCAAATCGCTGATGTCGGACGGATTGAATGATTTGAACGCGATGTCAATTTCCCCTTTTTCAAGGGCTAACCGCATTGTTGTCGCGTCCGCGAAATACCGAATCACCACGCGGTCGTTTTTCGGTTTTTCCCCGTAAAAATCCGGATTGGCTTCCAGTACGACTTCTTCATCGCGTTTGAACGATAACGCTTTGTACGGGCCGAGGCCGACTAATTGACCACCGATCAATTCATCCGGGTTGGCAATAATTTTGTCCGCCGGATACACGTTCGGATTGACCGGATAATACGGCGGTGTGGCGACCAATGACGGGAAATACGCTACCGGATTTTTCAACACGAATTTGACTTCGTATTCGCTGACGACTTCGACAGCCTCGACAAAGTCGGTCACGAGCCAGGACGGGTCGCCCTTCAAATTGCTTACGCGCTCGATTGACCATTTGACGACATCGGCGTTAAATGGCGTGCCATCCGTAAACTTCACCCCTTCGCGCAGTTTGAACGTATAGGCTTTGCCGTCCCCGCTGACGCTGAATGATTCGGCTAAACCTGGGACTAATTCGGTCGATCCGGCCGGATACGACATCAGCCCCTGATACACGTTGTAAAAAATTTCCCACGTATGAAAATCATACGCATTGGCCGGGTCCATATCGCTGACTTTTTCCGTCGTGCCATACACAATCGTCATTCCGTCCGCGGCAAAGACGTTCATTGCGGCGAGCAGCAGCAGAGCAACCACACTAAGACAGAGCCATCCTTTTTTCATACGATGAACCTCCTTATGAATCCTGATCACACGTACACGCGCTTGTCTCAAGGCGAAAATCACCCCGGACAAGGCAAGAACAAAACATTTTTAGCAAAGAGACGAGGGAGGTTTTTGTCAATGAAAAAGTGTCTGATTCTTTTTCGGAACGCGATGACAAGGAGAACGCAGAGATTCTCGCGAGGGGCTGCTATGGGCAGCGCAGTCAGACACGTTAAACGTGTCTGAAAGCGCGTCCCTTTCCAGAGGCTTAGAGCGAACCGTTTTTCTGAACAGCAGAGAGATATTCTTCTTGCAGCGACGCAATCAGTTCGTTTACGGAGACGATTCCCGTGACGCGATAGGCGTTTGCGCCAGCGAAGGCAAAGCCGCCTTCCAAATTTCCGTGTCTGGCGTTGTCCAGCGCGGCAGCGATGCAATACGGCGCAGTGCGGGGATCGCACGGTTTGCAGCAATCGAACAGGCACATCTCGAACATCTCTTTTCCTGCTTCGACATCGCGAAGAAACCTATTCCGAATCGCCCGCCCCGGCAGTCCGATGGGGCTTTTGATGATCGTCAGGTCTTCGGGGTTCGCGTTGATGTACATATGTTTAAAGGCGATATCCGCGTCGCATTCATGCGTGGCGACAAAGCGTGTCCCCATCTGAACGCCGGCAGCCCCCATCTGCAAAAATTCGTAGATATCCGCGCCGGTATAAATCCCTCCGGCAGCGATGACGGGAATGGCTTTGCCGCTGCGATCCTCGAACGGTTTGACTGCGTCAAGCACTTCTGGAATCAAGCGTTCCAACGCATACGCCGGATCGTCAATCTGATCGCGTTCGAAACCGAGATGCCCGCCCGCCATAGGCCCTTCGACCACGAACGCATCTGGCTGATATTCGAAGCCTGACAGCCACTTTTTGCAGAGAATCGTCGCCGCTCGTCCTGACGAAATAATAGGAACAAGCTTGGTGCGGCAGTCGGGTTCAAGGTATTTGGGCAGATTCAATGGCAGCCCGGCGCCTGCGAATATGACATCGATCTGCTCTGCAATCGCCGTTTGCGCTAACGCCGCAAAATCGGTGGTGGCGACCATGACGTTCACCCCTAACGCGCCGCTCGTCTTGCTTCTCGCGAGCCTGATTTCTCTGGTCAAGGCGTTCGTATTGGCGTGCGTCGAGTGCGTTTGGATGTCAGGTTCGCTCATGCCGATCATCGCGGTCGCGATGACGCCGATGCCGCCGGCATTGGCGACAGCCGCCGCGAGATTCGCCAGCGAAATGCCAACTCCCATGCCTCCTTGAATAATCGGGACAGACACAGTCAAATTTCCAATCTTCAGCGCAGGCCAACGCCCGCCGGGATGTTGTGCTACGTCAGATGAGTGCATCATAAAAGAGTCCGTGGCTCATTCGGAATAGGCGTGAAGGGAAGATCAACGCCTTAGACGCGCATGAGTCGAAAGGTGAATTTTTAGAAGCCAACGGTCTCCGTTACGCTTCTGCTGTCCTATTGCTGCGGGAGTTCGCAGCGGATGTCATCTATAATACTGAGAAAATCAGTCATGCGAAGCATCGTGTCAAGATCGCATAGATCGAAAAAATGCGACAATGAAGACGAAGAGAGCGCAGATGAATACAAAAAAGAGGTTCGAAGATCGCAGATCGATCTCAGAACCTCTCGGGATCATTCTTCTCGCCGACACCCGCCTCAACTCTTTCCACGACGTTAAAACGCGAGCAGCTCAAGCAGGAACAGGGTGTCCTTTCGAATTCGTTACATATATCAATCGCTATTATGTTCTTATCAGAAGCTACCACTATTTTTGTCAACCAAAACTGTCAAGGCATTATTTTCCGTATCGTGCGTTCAGGTTTGTGAAATGTCAGTATTGCAACGAAATTCAGACCTATTTTTCTTCTGAAACGCATTGCTGAAAAAAGCGTTCCTCAATCAGTCTCCAATCCGAATGTTGACCGATAACAATCAATTGATTGGTTCCGAGAGGATGCCGCGTTGTCGGCGTCATGTGCCACTGCTCGGCAGTCGCGTCGAGATGATAGACCTGTCGGTCGAGCGAGAGAAAGCCTTTGACACGCAGCGCCTGCGGTTGAAGCATGGCGCGAAATTGTTCCCATGCCGATTGCGTAAAGACTCCCCGGCCTTCCAATGTCAGCGAGACGACGGGATCGGGGCGTCCATCTCCCGGCAAGTCTTTTTCCGCGGATGACGGACGACGAATCGCATCGAAAACGTCCAACGGCACAGCGGCAAATGTCGTCTGATATATCCGCGCGGTCGGCGAAATCTGTAACACCGCCTCTTCGACCTGCTGCCTCTGTTCTTCCGACACTAAATCAATTTTGTTCAAGAGGATCGCATCGGCATGTTTCACCTGTGAAATCGGCGCATTCAGGAAATCCTTGATCTTTGGAAAATTCTGGCAGTCAACGAGACACAGGCAGGCGCGCAACTCGATTCGACTGCAAAGCGTCGGCAGCGCCAGCATTTTTTCCATCTCCGAGGTGTCGGCCAGTCCGGTTGCCTCGATAATCAGCAATTCCGGGCGGAGTTCCGTCGCGATTCGCTCGACTTCTGCAATGAAATCGGTGCGAACGCAGATGCAAAACAGGCTGCCTTTATTCAACTCGACCAGGTCATAATTGCCAGCATCGAGCAACTGCCCGTCAATGCCGACTTGACCGAATTCGTTGATCAGCAACACCGTGCGTTGGCTTTGATAGTAGGCAATCAGGCGATTAAGCAAGGTCGTCTTGCCCGCGCCTAAAAATCCGGTCAGCAACAATGTCGGAATTCGTTTCATGATTCTGTGTTGGGCGCTGAAGCGTTACAATGTCACCTGATCGGCATGATACGAGCTTCGTACCAGCGGGCCGGATTCGACGTGTCGGAAACCGAGTCGTTCCCCCTCGCGGCGCAATTGGTCGAATTCTTCCGGCGTCCAGTAGCGCGCTACCGGCAAATGCAGCGCGGTCGGGCAGAGATATTGACCGAGCGAGAGAATGTCGCAGTCAACGCTTCGCAGATCGCGCATCGCTGTAAGAATCTCATCGAAGGTCTCGCCCATGCCCAGCATCAGGCCGGATTTGGTCAGCAAGCCAGCCTGTTTCGCGTACTGCAACACCTGTAACGAGCGCGCATAGATCGCTTGCGGCCTGGCAGCGGCATAGAGTCGCGCAATCGTCTCAAGGTTATGTCCGAAAATGTCCGGGTACGCGTCGAAAACGATGTGTAACGCAGCGACATCGCCTTGAAAATCCGGGACTAAGACTTCGATTCGACACGCGGGATTCACTGCGCGAATCTGGCGAATCGTCTCCGCCCAGATTGCCGCGCCGCCATCCGGCAGGTCGTCGCGAGTGACGGACGTAATAACGGCATGACGCAGACCAAGAAGGCGGATTGCGTCGGCAACTTGCGCCGGTTCATCGTGTGACGGCGGCTCCGGCGCGCCCGGCTGCACATCGCAAAACCGGCAATTGCGCGTACACGTTGCGCCTAACATCATGAATGTCGCCGTTCCGCGCCCCCAGCATTCGCCGAGATTCGGGCAGCTTGCGCTTTCGCAGACCGTATGCAGGCGATGCGAACTCACAAGCTGTTGCATTCGCGTGACATCAGCATTTTGCGCGACTTTCGCGCGAATCCAGGGGGGGTGTTTTCGAGACATAAAAAACGGGTTCACAGCCCTGGCAGGGTTTCGAACCCTGTCAGGGCTTATATATTTTCCTGCGCTTCTAAAAATCGTTCGGCTTCAAGAGCGGCCATGCAGCCCGTGCCCGCTGCGGTAATTGCCTGGCGATATTTCGAATCCTGCACATCTCCGGCGGCGAAGACGCCCGGAATGCTTGTGGCCGTACTTTTGGGCTGCGTGACGATATACTTCTGCTCATCAAGTTCGACTTGCCCTTCGAATAACGCCGTATTCGGCATGTGACCGATGGCAAGAAAAAATCCGTCACAGCGCAGATCAGACACCTCATCGGTCTTCACATTGCGCAAGCGCACGCCTTCGACCTTTTCTGCGCCGAGCACATCTTCCACGACCGTATTCCAGACAAATGCGATTTTCGGATTTTTGAAGGCGCGTTCCTGCATGATTTTCGATGCGCGGAGTTGATCGCGACGATGGATAATGGAGACTTTCGACGCGAATTTTGTCAGGAAGATCGCCTCTTCCATCGCAGAATCGCCGCCTCCCACCATCACGATTTCTTTGTCTCGGAAGAAAAAGCCATCGCAGGTGGCGCACGTGGAGACGCCGCGCCCAATCAGCCGCTTTTCAGACGGGAGTCCTAACATTTTCGCGTTTGCGCCGGTGGCAATAATTACCGTCTTCGCTTCATACGTCTCGCCATCCACCAGCACTTGAAACGGACGCTGCGACAACTTGACGGTTTCGACATCTTTTTGTTCCAGGCGCGCCGTGAATCGTTTCGCCTGTTCGCGCATCTCAGACATCAAATCCGGCCCTTGAATCCCATGTTCGAAGCCTGGGAAATTCTCGATTTCCGTTGTTGTCATCAGTTGCCCGCCATATTGATAGCCTTCGAATACCAGCGGATTCAAATTCGCTCTGGCGGTGTAAATCGCGGCGGTCAACCCCGCCGGGCCTGAACCGATAATAATGACATTTTCCATAATCGTCTCTTCGAAAGGGTAAAAGATGGCGCGCAAGAATGCTCTTTCTCGCCACCTTTCCCCTCTTCTGCCGCGGAACAGCATCCATATTTTCGACCTGATCAATTCGGATGAATCGAAACGAAAAACCGCCAAGGATGTCAAGACATTTTTCTTCCTGAAAATTTAAGAAGACACTCATGAATGCGATGATATATTTTTATTACTAACAAATGTTAACCGATAAGTATTTTAAATACAATTAATTACGAAATGTTATAATTATATAATAGAATAATTATTAAAATAATTCTTGACAAAATAACGTTTGTTAGGTAATCTGATTTCATACTTAAACATGTACGAAAATTTATACACACACATTCAATAATGACTGTTCTTTTACGGTATCACTCACGAATCGCTTGGTAGGAGCGTTCGAACGAACGTCTCTACCGATAATGTCATAATGATGAATGATGGAGGAGGCGATCAACGAATTTTAGGGAAAGCATGAAGCGGCTTCAACCAGGGGAAACTGAGCATGGAGCGATAAACGTTCGCCTGCATGGCGGACAATAGGGCTGTCCACGAGGAATCGGCCCGGTGACGGTCTCCTGTTCGGCGTCTCTTGTGTCCAAATAGTTGCTGGAGCGTACCTGCATGAATTTATTTCAGGCACATATTCGAAAACATGGGGCCATTGAGCATGGGCGTTCCGGGGCGGCAAGGGGAAGATTCGCGACATAAAAGGATTCATGCTCGGATGAATATCGAGAGAATCACGGCTTTCTCACCAATAACATTATGAAAATACGTTCTATCATATCACACGTCTATAGATTTCTGGAGCGCACCGAAGAGGCACATTCGACGAACCTATGAGGCCGAAAAAGGGCGCTCCGGAATCTCTCTATTTTCATTCATCTTCCCAAAATCGCGCATAAAACGCGACAAGCGTCGCGGCTGGAAGCCATTCCGTAAACGGCAGCATGCAATATAATCCGGCCACTACTGCTCCGATGAGGCGTTTCCAGAACGGCATACGATAACATGAGCAGACCCAGTATCCCACCGGACAGCCGATAATCAACCCGAAATATATCCCGATAGGCCCAAAACAAAAGAAATCAACGGCGTCGAGCGTCAACGGAGGGATGATCGGCCAGACAGCCTTTTTGATACGCTGCCAAATGCGACTGCCATACGACGGGCGGCGTTCAGTGACTTCATCCTCAAAAAACGGCTCATCCTGAAACGAATTCATGCCTGACCTTCCTTTTTTAGAATCAGCGTTCCGATAAAAAATTCAGAGTTTCCCTTGACAAAACTTTTTGCCATTGCACAGCGTCCTGTCAACGTTTTCATCCGATTTTTTGTCAAACAACGATACATTCATCTTTGTCGAATGATGCGCTTACCTTTCAGGAACGACAACATCAGACGTTCAACGCAAAAAATTCCGCTGTCCTGAATGGGTCATCATTCGAATAATCTGGTCAAGAGCGCATGTTGAAGAGTGTTTCGCCGTGTCGAAACGCTTCTTGAAGATTGCCCTCTTAAATGCTGCGATATGGCACAACTTGGGTTATTAGGATCAATATTGGCACAGGCGGCGAAAGAATCAGAGTCCTCAGTCGCAGCCCTCATTACGAATCAGCAGGAAACCATCGAAAAAGAAGTCACCCCGAAAAAGCCGGAACTGCAAAAAATTCCTGGCAAAGGCGATCACCGCAAGCCTTCGCATTCGAAACATCCCCGGAGAGCGCCAAAACCCCCATCACAGGACGCGCCATCATCAGAGCCTTCCACTCCGGCTAATTCATAATATCGCAAGCCTAAATAAGTTGTACGCTTCGACAAGCTCAGCGTGCGGCGTTCCCTGAGCATGTCGAAGGGAACGAGGTGACAAATGATTATGGGAGAAAAAATTCCTTTTCGATCCGGTCTCTGTCTGTTTTCCTTTTTCTGAAAAAATTTGGTTGACTTTCGAGGACGCGAATCCTATATAAAAAAGAGCATTGCAGGATTCTTACGCCTTCTGAGCCTATCAACGGAATCGCGTTCCTTGAAAAGGGCGGAGAGTGGCGCATCAGAAACATCTTATAAGGAGTGCGTATGTTAAAAGAACGAGTCGAACAAGTCATCGAGCAAAAAGTTCGTCCGGCATTACAGCGGGACGGTGGAAATATCGAATTGGTAGATGTGGATGATGCTGGCGTGGTGCAGGTACGGTTGCGCGGCGCATGCGCTGGCTGCCCTGGCGCAATGATGACGTTGCAGTTCGGCGTGCAGCGCATTTTGCAGCAAGAAATCCCGGAAGTTACGAAAGTCGTGCCAGTCTGAACAGAACGCCGCGTATCGAAAAAGATGACGAGGAGAGATTCAGGAATGCCGCCATATCGCGGTGTTCCTGAATGAGAAAGCCGAACGGCGAGCATGGAAATTTTCGAGGAGTAAGGATGGCGAGTATGTTTGACCGGTTTACAGAGCGGGCGCGGCGGACGATTACGACCGCGAAAGAAGAAGCGTTGCGTTTTCGACATGGCGCGTTGGATTGCGAGCATCTGCTTTTGGGGGCGATGCACGATGAAAAAGGGGTGGCCATGCACGCCTTGCAACGCCTGCATGTTGATTTGAACGACCTGCGCGCTGATTTGGAATATCGTATGCCAATCGGCACTCTCAAAAGTCGCGTCACCGATATTCCCTTCAGCCCGACGGCAAAAGAAGTGCTGCGCCTTGCCCTCGAATTGTCCAGACAAATGGGGCATAATTACGTCGGGACAGAACATCTGCTATTAGGCATCCTGCGTGAGGGCGGTAATTTAGCGTCGCTGATGCTCGGAGAATACGGCGTCACGGAAGACGCGTTGGCCGCGCAAATTCTTGAATTGCTTGGCGAAAATCGTTCGGAGACAACGCAGAAAAAAAACGAATCGAAAGCGCTCAAACAATTCAGCACGGATTTGACGCAACTCGCCGCCGAGGGGAAGATCGATCCCGTGATTGGCCGCAATGCCGAAATCGGGCGCGTTATTCAAATTCTCAGCCGCCGCACCAAAAACAATCCGATCTTATTGGGAGAACCTGGCGTTGGCAAAACCGCCATTGTTGAGGGGTTGGCGCAACGGATCGTCAGCGGAGACGCCCCGGAAGTTTTGCATGACAAGAAGGTCATCATGCTCGATCTGGCAAGCATCGTCGCCGGAACAATGTATCGCGGGCAATTCGAAGAGCGGCTGAAAGCGATCATGAAAGAATTGATGGCTTCCGACCGCCGGATCATCGTCTTTATTGATGAAATTCACACGTTAATGGGCGCAGGCTCGGCCTCCGGCTCGCTGGACGCGTCCAGTATGCTCAAACCCGCCCTGTCTCGCGGCGAAATTCAATGTATCGGGGCGACGACCCTGGACGAATACCGCAAATATGTCGAAAAAGATGGCGCGTTAGCGCGCCGTTTTCAACCGGTGCATATCGTGCAGCCCAGCGCGGATGATACGATCAGCATTCTGCAAGGACTGCGGGAAACGTATGAAAGTTACCACCATGTTCGCATTCCTGATACCAGTCTCCGATTAGCTGTAAGGTTAGCGGGACAATACATCACTGACCGATTTTTCCCGGATAAAGCCATAGACGTGATTGATGAAGCCAGTTCCTTGCGCAAATTGCAAGGGTATCGCTATCCCGCCGAACTCATGCGCGCTGAAGCGCTGTTGAAAGAGATTACGGAAAAAAAAGATGAAGCGGTCTGGTCGCAGGATTTTCACGAAGCCTCCGAATTACGCGACAGGGAGCGCACGATCAGAAAAAGCTTGGAGACTGTTCGCGGCTTATGGCAGCAGCAACAGGAGGAAGACGCGCCATTCGTCAGCGAAGAAGATGTCGCGCATGTCGTGTCGAAATGGACGGGAATTCCGCTGACCAAAATCGAAGAGCGCGAAACTGAAAAATTGTTACGTATGGAGGCCGAGCTTCATGATCGGTTGATTGGGCAGGATGAAGCGATTGAGGCGGTTTCCCGCGCCATCAGACGCTCGCGTACCGGCATAAAAAATAACAAACGACCGGTCGGGACGTTTATTTTCCTCGGACCCACAGGCGTGGGCAAAACAGAATTAGCCAGAGCGCTCGCCGAATATCTCTTCGGCTTCGATAGCGCGCTGATTCGGATCGACATGTCCGAATACATGGAACGTCACGCAGTCTCGCGGCTGATTGGCGCGCCTCCCGGATATATCGGCTATGATGAAGGCGGACAGTTGACCGAAAAAATTCGACGCAGTCCCTATTCGATCATTCTGTTCGATGAAATCGAAAAAGCGCATCCCGATGTTTTCAATATTCTGCTGCAAATCATGGATGACGGTCAGTTGACCGATAATTATGGGCGCACAGTAGATTTCAAAAACACGATCATCATCATGACATCCAACGTCGGCGCCAAAATGATGCAAAAACGCGCGCATCTTGGGTTTCGACAGGCCAGCGACACCGCCGACTATCAGCAGATGAAAGACCTCGCGACAGGGGAATTGAAACGAGTGTTCAATCCGGAATTTCTCAATCGCGTTGATGACATCATCACCTTTCATTCCTTGACCCCTGAGCATATCCGACAGATCGTGGACATCATGATTCGCGAAGTAAATGCGCAACTTCACGAAAAAAACTTGACAGTAATCCTTGATAATGAAGTAAAAACTTGGTTAGCGGAGAAAGGGTATGATCAGACTTACGGAGCGCGTCCGCTGCGGCGATTGATTCAAAGTTCGATTGAAGATCTGTTAGCCGAAGAGATGCTCAGCCATCGGCTGTCAGGCTATGAAAAAATTCGAATCATTTTAGATGAACAAGGCGCAATCGGATATATCCCGCTTGATCCGGAAAAAATTGAATTCGAACCGTTAATTCTCACAGAAGCATTGTGATTTTATAAAAAATTTCAGACAGAAACACGGATTGAATAAAAGGGGAGGTGACCGCTGGTATGCGAAAAGTGCAAGTTGAAGTGACGGTGGATGGCGATATCAATAAAGCCCTTTATATTTTGAGAAATAAATTTAATAAAGAAGGCTTGAAAAATGAAATTACCAAAAGTCGGTTTTATGAAAAACCGAGCGAAGCCCGTAGAAGAAAAGCAATGAAATTGCAGAGAAAATTCAGAAGTGGTGTGTAATTTTCTCATGCAATAGTTCGTCACATAACGCCTCCGACGCGATCACATCGCGTCAGGAGGCGTTTGTGCTGATAGAACGACACGCATCGGCTCAATCCTTTTCCTCGGTGTTTCCAATCTCCACCGGATACCCGCATGTCGTACATTTCACCTTGCCGCCGCCCGCCGGAACTTTCGCGCCATCAAGCCAATACACCGCCGCGCATTGTTCGCATATCGCCCGCACCGCGCCGCGAAGTTGTTTCCATTGCATACGCGAGACTGATGCCAACCTGTTCATCGAAAAAGCGGTCATTGTCAAGGAGTTTTCTAAAATGACTTTATCAATCTTTTGCCGGGCGACATTCGTTCGCCCGGCATGCTTTCCTCGATAATCACTTCACCGCAACATTTTTGTTGACACGATGGCTTGTCTCGAAAAAATCATATCGGAAATATGCTGTTTCCACATAATAGACATGATATTCCTTCTTACAATTCAGGTCGAATAACGGAATTTTTATGGACACGACAGAGCAAGAACAGTCCGCCGAACAGGAATCCTCTTCGGCGGAGTATAAAAGCATTTTGTATGATTGGGGGAAGACGATCCTCTTTTCGATTGTGATCGCGTTTGCCGTGCGCGTGACGGTTGTGGGCGCGTATTACGTGCCGACCGGCTCGATGCGCCCCACCATCGGCATTGGCGACCGATTGTTGGGATGGAAATTTCTCTATCATTTTCGCGAGCCGCATGTCGGGGAAATCGTGGTGTTCAAGCCGCCGAAAGAAGCGCAGGCGGATGTGCCGCGTTTTGTGAAACGGGTGGTGGCGGTGTCAGGCGACGTGGTCGAAGTGAAAGACGGCGCGTTATATGTCAACAACGAACGGCGGAATGAACCCTACGCCTCGACACCGTATTATTATATGCCGCCGATGACCGTGCCGGACGGCCATTTGTTCGTGCTTGGCGATAACCGCAACAACAGCGCCGACGGTCACGTCTGGGGGTTTTTGCCGGAACATAACGTCGAAGCCAAAATCGCCTTCCGTTTCTGGCCGTTGTTCCGCGCAGGGAAAGTCAATTAATGCAGGTTACGGATTTCGATTATACGCTCCCGACCGAACTCATTGCCCAGTATCCTGCGGAAACGCGCGAACAATCGCGCTTAATGGTGATTCGCCGCGCAACTGGCGAAATCACGCATACCGCCTTTGCCGACATCGTTGATCTCTTGAATCCGTCGGATGTGCTGGTGGTGAATAATACGAAAGTGATTCCGGCGCGGCTGATCGGGCATAAAGAGAAGACGGGCGGTAAAATCGAAATTTTTCTGCTGAGGCAATTGCGCGAAACGACCTGGGAAGCGCTCATCGGCGGTAAAGTCGCGCCGGGAACGATCATTGAGTTCAGCGAGAGCGCGTTACGTTGTCGCATTACGCACAAAGAGCCAGACGGCAGCGGGATCATCGAATTCGAACCGCAGCCGGAACTGAAAGAAAAAATTTACGCGGCAGGCAGCATCCCGCTGCCGCCGTATATCAAGCGCGATGACGGCGCGCTGCCGACCGACCATGATCGTTATCAAACGGTATATGCGAAGCAAGAAGGCGCAGTCGCCGCCCCGACCGCCGGACTGCATTTCTCCGAACCGCTGTTAGCGCAGATTCGACAGAAAGGGATTGAGATTGTCCCCGCGACGCTGCATGTCGGGATCGGAACGTTTCGGCCTGTCAAAGTCGAACGCGTCGAAGACCATCGCATTCATTCCGAATGGTACGAGATTTCGACAGAATCCGCGCAAAAGCTCACCGACGCGCTTGCGCAGCGCCGACGCATTATCGCCGTCGGCACGACCAGCGCGCGCCTTATTGAAGCGGTGTATGCGCAATATGGCCGTATTCAGGCGGGAAATGGCTGGGCGGACATTTTTATTTACCCTGGATTTCAATTTCAAATGACGCAGGGATTAATCACGAATTTTCATCTTCCAAAATCGTCGCTGCTGATGCTTGTCTCGGCGTTCGGGGGCATGGAATTAATTCGGAAAGCGTATCAGGAAGCCATCTCGCAGCGTTATCGCTTTTACAGCTACGGCGACGCGATGTGTATTTTTTAAGAGTAGAAAAGCTGTCAGGCACGTTCAAAATGCCTGATAGTGTATCCAGAAGGAGAATCGCATGAACATTCTTGGCATTTCAGCCTTTTATCACGATAGCGCGGCCTGTCTCGTGAAAGACGGCGAGATTATCGCCGCCGCGCAGGAAGAACGCTTCACGCGCAAGAAGCACGACCATTCGTTTCCGAAACACGCGGTGGAATATTGCCTGCGGGAAGGGAAAATCTCGGCTAACGAATTGGATCATGTGGCATTTTACGACAAGCCGTTCATCAAGTTCGAACGTATTTTGGAAACCTATCTCGCGTATGTGCCGCAAGGGCTGCAATCCTTCCTGAAAGCCGTGCCGTTGTGGGTCAAACAAAAGCTCTGGATTCGGTCGCTGATTGCCGATGAAGTCGGTTTCAGCGGGCAGGTCTTATTTCCGGATCATCATGAATCTCACGCGGCGTCCGCGTTTTTCCCATCACCGTATCAGGAGGCCGCGATTCTGACGATTGACGGCGTGGGGGAATGGACAACCTCGAGTTACGGCGTCGGCAGCGGCAACAAGCTCGATTTGCTGGCGGAAATCACGTTCCCGCATTCGCTCGGCCTGCTCTATTCCGCGTTCACGTACTACACTGGCTTTAAGGTCAATTCCGGCGAATACAAGGTCATGGGGCTTGCGCCGTATGGCGAGCCGAAATATGTTGACCTGATTTACAAACATCTGATTGACCTGAAAGCCGACGGGTCATTCAAGATGAATATGGAGTATTTCGACTACTGCGCCGGGTTGACGATGACGAACGAAAAATTCGATATGCTGTTCGGCGGACCGCCGCGCGAGCCGGAATCGAAATTGACACAGCGCGAGATGGATTTGGCGCGGTCAGTGCAGGATGTCACCGAAGAAGCGATGTTGCGGATGGCGCGGCATATTCACAAAGAAACCGGGCAGAAAAACCTCTGTTTAGCGGGTGGTGTGGCGCTTAACTGCGTCGGCAACGGACGCATTCTGCGGGAAGGTCCGTTCGAAAATTTATGGATTCAGCCTGCGGCAGGCGATGCTGGCGGGGCGCTCGGCGCGGCGCTGATGGTCTGGCACAGCTATTTGGACAAACCACGTCACGCCGATAACGTGAACGATTTTCAGAAAGGCTCGTATTTGGGACCGGAATTTTCCGACGACGAGATTCAGGCGTATCTCGACCGGCATGGCTATGCCTACACGAAGCTTCAGCCCGAAAAAATGCCGGAAACGATTGCCGATATCCTCGCACAGGAAAACGTGGTGGGTTGGTTCGAAGGCCGCATGGAATTCGGTCCGCGCGCGCTCGGCGGACGCAGCATCATCGGCGATGCGCGGTCGTCGAAAATGCAGGAAATCATGAACCTGAAGATCAAATTCCGTGAGAGCTTCCGCCCGTTTGCGCCATCGGTGTTGATGGAAGAAGTCAGCAACTATTTCGAAATGAACTGCCCCAGCCCATACATGCTGTTGGTCGCGCCGGTGAAAAAAGCGTTGCAGAAACCGATGACCGCAGAACAGGAAAAACTGTTCGGCCTGGAAAAGCTGAATATCGTGCGTTCCACGCTCCCGGCGATTACGCATGTGGATTATTCCGCCCGCGTTCAGACCGTCCACAAAGAGACGAATCCGCTCTATCACGCCATGATCAAACAATTCAACGACAAATATGGCTGCGGCGTGATTATCAACACCTCCTTTAACGTGCGCGGCGAGCCGATTATCTGCACGCCGAAAGACGCCTATTTGTGCTTTATGCGCACCAACATGGATTATTTGGTGATGGGCAATTATCTGCTGGACAAAACGCAGCAAAAACCGCTGGAAAAAGACGTGGATTGGCAGAAGGAATTCGAATTGGATTAAACGTAGGGCGAAACTGTAGTTTCGCCCTACAATCTATAATAATTACGAAAGGAAAATATGATGTTCGACGATATTCGACCAGAACTGAAAAAATTGAAAACCGAAGCGAGCGATTTACGCAAATTCGGCATCACGATGGCGGTCGCGTTCGGTCTGTTGAGCGCGTTAGCCTGGTTTCGCCACAGCGGAATCTTTCCCTATGTGTTCGGGTTAACAGGAGCGTTTTTGGTGCTTGGCCTTGTTCAACCGATGATTTTGAGGCAGTTCTATATCGGCTGGATGGGATTCGCGCTTGTCTTAGGCTCGATCATGACCAGAGTGATTCTGACGGTTCTCTTTTATACCGGCATGACGGCAATCGGCATGATCAGGAGAATCGGCCACCCGGATCGGCTGGACGAGAAATACGACCCGCAAGCGACGACGTACTGGAAACGCCGCGAGCCGCATAAAGACATCAAGCGCCATTTGGAGCAGCAGTTTTAACCGCCGAGAGAGAGCGTTCGATTGAACGCTCTCTCTCGGCGTGACGATTATTAGAGCATAAACGCCTGCGCGGTCAATAATCGTTCTTTTTCCCAACGAATCCGCTGACCGTCAGTCGTTTCGATCAGCACGCTGTCGCGCGACATGGACAACACCTGGCCGATTCGTTCGCGATCTCGAAACGGAAATGGGAGAGAGGTAATTTCCACGACAAAATTTTCGTCATCATCCATCAAATTGAACCAGCGCATTCAGGCATCCTTTCGTTGCACGTTGGAGGAATATGTTCAGGCGACTTTTGCTCTGCTGACTATATTGACACCACTTTTACAGCATAGGTTAGATTGAAAAGAAAATTCGTCAGAAAATTTCTCTCTACTGTATTTGACGTGGATTCTGGCGCTGACGATCCGATCATACGCGGCCTGTTTATAGAATGTTCGAATCAAGGAACTGATGATGCGTTTAGAAGAATTTACCTGGGAAGAGGTGGCGGCGTATCTGCGCCAGCATGACGGCTTGATCATTCCGGTCGGCATCTGCGAGCAGCATTCGACGCATTTGCCCCTGAATACCGACACCTTGACGGCGGAATTCCTTGCGGACTACCTGTCGCAAGAGACTGGACTGCTCGTTGCGCCGACATTCGCCTATGGAATCGGCCTGCCCTGTGATCGCGTCTATCCCGGCTCATCCAGCATTCTCTACGAAGATTTGCGCAACACCATCGCTTCCGTCATCTGCTGGTGGAAACTTCAGGGGTTTGCGCAGTTTTTTCTCATCACCGCCCATGGAGACCTGTTTCATGTCAAGGCATTGCGCGAAACAAAACATGACCAGGTGTTTGTGCTTGAAGCGTATGATTTTGAGATGCAGGATATTTTAGACAAGCAGACTGTCGCCAAACATGCCTGCGAAGCCGAAACATCCGTCATGCTGCACCTGTTTCCCGATAAAGTGCGGCGAGAGAACATTCGCGATTTCGAAACGCCGTTGGAAGAATTTCAGCCCTACCTGCAACATTTAAAAGACACGCCGATTCCAGCGTCTCCGGGATGTCAGGGCTATCCGTCCGCTGCCACGCCTCAGAAAGGGGCGCAGCTTGTGGCGCGAATGAAAACTCACGCACTCGATTGGATGCGCCACTCCCTTTCGATACGGATGGAATCGCCGAACAGCACCAGAGATTGCGGATAAAATAGCGTTTTACCGGAAGTCGCAAGAAAAATTTCGTGACATTCGCGCCAGCCACATGTTCTCGTTTTGTTAGTAACATCATAGCGTTCGTAGATATTGTGGTTTATCTTATTATACCAACAATCCGGCTGCGTAACCATTCGAACACGCTTTCTGCCAGGTTGAACTCCGGCGAATTGTTCAATCCGAGCCACTGAAATCGTGCACCGCCAGCTTTTCGTTTTTGTTGTCTAAATAGCCCTGCAAAATAATTGTGGCCGCGACTTTGTCAATCAACTCCGCGCGTTTTTTGCGCTTCACGTTGCCGACCTCCAGCGTTTTGCTCGCTTCGACCGTTGAAAAGCGCTCGTCCCATGTATAGATCGGCAGGTGAAACGCTTCGCGTAAGATGTTGACGAATCGAATAGTTTTATGGGTTTGCCCGTCTGAGCGGCCATTCATCATCATCGGCAGACCAACGACGACTTCTGAAACGTCATGTTCTCGAATCAGTTGCCGCAGCGAAGAGAGGTCGTAACTCACATTGCGGCGGCGAATTGTCATAATGCCTTGCGCCGTCCATCCCAGCGTATCGCTTACAGCCACGCCGATTGTTGAATCCCCAACATCCAAGCCTAAGACTTTTGCCATGCTCGCGCTCCTTTCAGTGATTATCGGTCTTCCGTTTTATCTTTTTGGTCTTTCCACCGTCAATGTAATAACTATGGTTGATCTATCGGTTTTCAATTCTGCTTGATAGACGACGTGTTATTGGAAGGGTTGAATCGTCGGATTAATAATCGTTAATATTTCAAAGGCTGTACAATTTTCAGAATATTCGAAAAAAATACTTGCATTGTAAATGGGGATGGATACGATTATATCTCTAAGAGAAATCTTTGATGTGTCAATTTCTCAGATGTGTTGGCGTCTGGGGGGAAACCAATATCATCGTGTTTCATCCTGAGGAATAATGGCTTCGAAACGATTGATGACACTACGACAGAAGAAGTGGTTGTTTGAACATGTGTTAAAGTATTCTCATCAACGACTGGTAATGTTGGTGGGGCTGATTGGTCTTATCTTTGCATTTGCCACGCCGATTCATCGGGTGGCTCCGCCTGTGCTTCCAGAGCCAGAGATCACGGTTATGCCCGTAGAACAGGAGGCAGAGACTTCGCTTTATGATCCGTTTCCATACTCTGAAAAACTTGCGCCCCAGGTGAATTTCTGGCGGAAGGTTTTTACGCAATATACCAGCAAACAGGCCATCATTCATGATGACTGGTATGTGGATGTCGTGTATGAAGTGGTGAATATTAATGACCGCGTATATGGTAGCGAAAAAGAGGGGTGGAAAGCGGCCAAAGCGGCACAGGAAAAATATGTCAAGGTATTGACTTCGCTGGCAGAGCATTGGGGCGATGCGAAGAAAATGACTGAGACCGAGCAGCAGATTTATGAGTTGTACAAGGATATTCCCGAATCGAAACATTTCAAGAAAACCGACGCCAAAGACCGGATTCGGATTCAGGTCGGTCAGGCAGATCGGTTCAAAAGCGGGATTATCCGGGCGGGGCAGTATCTCCCGGCGATGAAACAGATTTTTACAGATGCCGGACTGCCTGAAAATCTTGTGTACTTACCGTTAATCGAATCCGCATTCAATACTGAAGCGCAGTCTTTCGTTGGCGCAGCGGGAATGTGGCAATTTATGCGGATGACCGGCAAAGAATATCATTTGACCATCAATCCGACGGTTGATGAACGCAAAGATCCGTTGCGCTCGACACGCGCCGCCGCGCAACTGCTTGGCCATAATTATAAGGTTATTCAATCGTGGCCGTTAGCGATTACAGCGTATAACCACGGTTTACAGGGGATGAAAAATGCTGCGCGAGCAGTAAATAGCGACGATATTGGCACGATTATCGAGGAGTATAAAGGCAAAGCCTTCGGGTTTGCGTCGCGGAATTTCTATGTCGAGTTTTTAGCCGCTGTGGATATTTGTCAGCGTTATCCCGAATATTTCGGCGAGATCGAACTCGAATCGCCCTTAGCATTAGGTCAGATCAAACTCCCGGATTACATTTCTGCGAAAACATTGGAAAAATATACGCCGTTGACAAAGGCGCAGATTCGCGCATTGAATCCGGCGTTGCATGCGTCAGTGTTCAATGCGCAAGGCTTGCTCCCGAAAGGGTATATCCTGAACGTGCCAGAAGAACATAAAACAGCATTCGAAGCTCGATATGCGGCGATTCCGCAATCGTTGAAGCTCCAATATCTGCCGGTCAAATCCGTGCATGTTGTGAAGAAAGGGCAGGCGCTTTCTACAATCGCCAAACGATATGGCGTATCGCTCAAAGCGTTGATGGCCGCCAATAATATCAAGGATGCGAAGAAAGTCAGAATCGGCCAGAAACTAAAAATTCCTGGCGGTTATGCTCCGGTTTCGAAAGGCGAGACGACAGTTGCCTCGGCAAAAGCAGCAACTCAAAAAGAAAAAAGCGGTGTACAATCTCAGGCTTATTTTCACAAGCATACGATTAAAAAAGGCGAGACCCTGATCGGCATTGCGAAACGCTATAATCTTTCTGCCAATGCCATTATGCAAGCCAATAACCTGAAAAAATCACAGACGATCAAGGTAGGGCAAACGTTGAAAATTCCGACATCGGTGACACGAACAGCCCAGGCGAAAAAGATTTCGACGCAGCCATCCGAAAGCAAAACCAAAACGGAACATTTAGTAAAAAAAGGACAGACGTTGAACACAATTGCCAAACTTTATAAGACTTCAGCCAAAGCGATTGCGCAGGCTAATGCCATTAAAAATCCGCGTCAAATTCGTCCGGGACAGAAGTTGATTATCCCGAAAGGTTAAAATTTTTATAAACCCTGCCAGGGTTTCGAACTCTGGCAGGGTTGGCTAAATGAAGCCATCGTATCCGGCGGCGCGAAGCAGCCTTCGAACGCGCCGCATCATGCTTAACCAGCCTTTCAACCTGCGGAGAGGAGAGTATGGCAACATTCGAGGAAATTCTTCAGAAAATCGGTGTCAGCCTGGAAACGTTGGAAAAAGCGCGGCAGCAGCAGCAAGAGCAAGGAGGATTTCTCCGGGAACATCTTCTTGCGCTTGGAGAGTTGGATGAACAAATGTTTGCCAGTAAAATCTCTCAACTGCTGCGAGTACCGTATGTCAATGTGCAGAATTTGGACATTCCCCATGATGTTCTCAAATTTTTGCCGCGAGAACAGGCGGAAAAATATCTTGCCCTTCCAATCAAATACGATCCCAAAAATCGCCGTTTAACGATTGTGATGTCAGACCCATTGGATATGTCCACGGTTGACGCCGTCAAGATTCGCGTAGAGCGTACACTGATCGTACAATACGCGCCAGAGGATGAATTGCGCGAGAAAATAGAACGCGTGTATGCCGCTTTTACTGAACGGGAATTAGTCGCGTCACTCAAGTCCACTCCGCAAAGGGACCATGAATCGTATGCGATCGTAGATGGGCAAGCGTTGCTTAATACTGACCAGCCGGTCGTCAAAACTATTGGACAGCTTTTATTACTCGCTTGCGATGAAAACGCCAGCCAACTTGACATCAAACATGGACGGGATCGCGGCGTCTTACTGATGACGGCGCAGGGAAAAACGCGGGAAGTCGCGCAAATTCCCTTGAAAACGCTTCATGACCTCCAGAACCGTCTCAAACGCATTTTGGGCATTGAAACCACTGAAACAGCCCCCGCCTGCGCCAAAGGACATACCGTCCTGATATTCGGCAGCCAGAAAGAACGCGATCTATCGTATCTCTGGTATGCGGGCGTGTTCGGCGAAGAAATGATCGTCAAATTTCAGGATCAACAAAACCTGCCATCTGTCGCTGATTTTGACCTGTTGCCCCGAACGTTACGCGACCTGCAAAGTGCCTTACGCGCCAGAACCGGTATGATTGTGGTGTCCGGGACAACGCAGAGCGGTCTTGCGGCAGCCCGTTACGCTTTGCTCTCCGCTGTCAGGGAATCGCACGGCTACGCAATGTCGGTCGAAGCGCCCGTCTATGCTTCAATAGACGGTGTGATACAGGGAGAAGCGAGTCTGGAATCCGGGGACGGGTACGATGAATATCTGCGCGATCTTCAGGCGCAGAAACCGCCCGTCGTCATGGTTGATCAGGTCCTTGATCGCGACATGGCCGTCGCCGCGTTGCGATTGGCCGCCAGCGCATTAGTCGTCACATCTATCGGCGCGGCGGATACGGCGAGCGCTATTGTGAAACTCCGAGCGTTTAATGCGCCTGAATTTGTGGCGAACCGCATACGATGTGTCACGTCGCAGCGCCTCGTCAAAAAGATTTGCGACGCCTGCAAGGAACAAGTCGAATTATCTGACGCGCATCGCGAAAAATTAGGACTACAGCCGAATGAAACCTGTTATGCCGGAAAGGGCTGCGACCGATGCGGGCAAACCGGATATAACGGTGCGACGTTTCTGTTCGAAGCCTTTCCGTTCGGCGACGCGCTCGTCTCCGCGATTACGGGAACGGCGTCTGCCAAAGAGATCAGAGCCATGCTCGCTGAAGAAGGCATCCCTTTGCTGCGGGATGACGGGATGCAAAAAGTCAAGCAAGGCGTGACCACTATTCAGGAAGTCCTCAGAGCAACGATGATTTGAATAGCGCAGACGATTGGCGTCTGCTGCTTGCGCCTGCAAGCCTCTCATCAATCGTTGTTTGCGCTGCTTCATCATGGAAGATGTCTTGTTGAAATTGTTACTTGACGAAAAGGTCATTACCATCGAGCAATATCGCCAGGTCGAGGCCGCCTGCGAACAATCCGACGACAGCGTGGATGTCGTGCTCGAACGAACCGGGATTCTTCGCGAAGCCGATTTCCTGAATGCCCTGAGCCGAAAATTTCGCTTACCCGTCGTCAAATGGGAAGCGTTTACGCCGAAAGACGAGATGTTTCAACGGATTACGGAAGATGTTGCGGTCAAATACACGGTCTTTCCGGTGGCGTATGAACAGGGGAAACGTCAGGGAAGATTGACGTTAGCGGTCGCGTATCCTTCCTCGCTTGCGGCATTGGATGAGATTACGTTTGCTACCGGGTGTACGATTCGAGCGGAAATTGCGTCTGTCCGGGCTATCCGCGAGGCGATTGCCACGCATTACAACGCGCAATCCATGTCGTCAGCCGCACAGCCGAAAGCAAAAGCGCGAACGTCACGGATTATGGCGATTGAGACCGGCTCGTCTGCCCTGAATGCCGCCTTTTCCGAAGCGATTGGCAGCGCGATGTTCGGCGAAGATGATACGGATGCGTTTGCCGCCCTGGATCGCGAACATCCGGCGACCAAATTTTTGATCGAAATGCTGAACACTGCTGTGGATAAAGGGGCGTCCGCGCTTCATTTTCACCCCTCGCGCCAGCAATATCAGGTGCGCATGACCTGGAACGGCGTCACCGTAAATCAGACCGAAATTCCTGGCGCATTGGGGCAGGGGATCGCACAACGATTGCGGAAGGCCGCTCGCCCGGTCACATTGCTGAAGAAAGAGCAACCATTTTCAGAAGGAATATGTACCGCGCGATTGCGCGAGCAGGCGATAAATCTGGCATTGGCCTTCTATCCCACCCCGTTCGGCGAAAGCGTGGTCGCGCAGTTCTCTCCTCTGTCGAAGACGAAAGAGAGCGAGGTCGCAGGGCTGGACGATGCGACCATCAAAGGGTTGCAGCGAGCGCTTGCCAGACCGTTTGGCCTGCTCTTGATTGCCGCGCCGCAGCAGCAGCGAACATCGGCAGTTATTTCATCGCTCGCGCGAAAATGCTTTCCGACTGAGACGCAAATGCTGGCGATTGCGTCGCCTGTCGCGCCGCTTCTGCCGAACGTTCCGCAACTGTCGCGTCATGCGGCAATGTCATATCGGGAATGGTGTTCGACGATTGCGTTTGCCGGACCGCAAGTATTCGCGATTGAAACGATTGATGCGCCCGTGATGGCGCGGCTTGCGTATGAATTTGCGTCGAGCGCGTCGGTCATCGCCTCGATCACCGCCACAGACGCCGCAGATGCGCTGATCGGTTTCGTGACGACTATCGCCGCCGAATGCCAGCAAGACGTCTGTGATGTGCTGCCGTTCGCATTGGATTTGCTGAATGGCATTCTTGTGGAATCCTCTGTCCAGACGATATGTCCGGCGTGCCGGAAAGAGCAAACGCTCTCCGATGAAGATGCGCGACTGTTCGGATCGGCGTCGTTCGGCGAAGGCTGCCAGGAGTGCATGAATACCGGTGTGGCCGGCCAAATGCTCCTGTTCGAGTTGTTGAAAATTGACAAAGCCTTCAAGCAGACGCTCCTCGAACAACAGGGACAGTTCGGAAAGTATCTTCGCCGCGTTTGCGAGGAATTTCTCGGAGATGACCTGAAACAGCAAGCGATTGCGTTGGTTCGCGACGGGAAAATTTCGACAGCGGAATTTCGACGAGTTGTTGTTCGATAAACAGATTGCATGTCAATACTCCATACGGTCAGAAATGTTCAGCGGGTTCGAGAGATTACGGCAGTTCTTATTCGACACGGGTTCGGTCAGATCATCGAAAAGCTCGGTCTGGAATATCGGATATTAGTCAAAAAATTTGCGAATACTCCGCCGCAAAAAGAATTGCCGCCGCATCTGACAACCGCTGAACGCGCCCGTATGGTGCTGGAAGACCTCGGCCCGACCTTTGCGAAGCTTGGCCAGGTGCTCAGCACACGCCCCGATCTTCTGCCAGAAAATTTCATCAAAGAATTCAAAAAATTACAGGATCGCGTTCCATCGGTCAGCTTCCGCGAAATTTCCCAGCAAATTACGATGGCGCTCGGCAAAAACCCGGACGAAATTTTTTTGCATTTCGACGCCAAACCCATCGCCTCGGCCTCAATCGGCCAGGTACATAAAGCCACGCTGAAAGAAACCGGAGAGCGAGTCGTGGTAAAAGTGCAGCGTCCGTCAATCCGCTCCAAAATCGAAAGCGATCTCGATATCCTCTATCTGTTGGCGCGACTGCTGGAAAATAATGTCCCGGAAGTGCGCGTGTACAGCCCGGTTGGGATTGTCGAGGAATTCGACAAAGCGATTCATCGCGAGTTGGATTACGCTATCGAAGCCCAGAATATTCTCCGTTTTCGCCATAATTTCCGTCACGATAAACACATTTACGCGCCGAACGTGTATCAGGAATATAGCACCCGTAATGTATTAGTTATCGAATATATTGAGGGTACGAAAATCAGCGAACTGATCCGCACACGTCGGGAATTGGAGCAGATCGCCCGGCACGGCTTTCGTTCGGTGCTGAAACAGATTTTCATTGACGGCTTTTTTCATGGCGATCCGCATCCTGGCAATCTCTTCATCCTCCCGGATAACCGCATCGCGTTTCTCGATTTCGGCATGATGGGGCGCGTTGACGAGGAAATGAAAGATGAGTTGGCGGATCTGCTGGTGGCGGTGATCAATCGCGACGTGCCGCAAATCGCCCATATTCTTGCGCATCTCGGCCATCAGGATGTCGAGGTGGATATGCGGACGTTTCGGAAAGATGTCGGCGATATTATCGAACGCTATTATGGTATGCCGCTTCAGCAGATTTATCTCGGTCAATTGACACGCGACATTCTTGATGTGGCGCTGCGCTACGACATCCGCATTCCCTCAGATTACACGCTCATGATCAAGGCGCTGCTGACCATCGAAAGCATCGGCAAGGAGCTTTATCCCGAACTCAACGCGATTGAAGAGGCGAAGCCGATGGTGACGAAAATCATCAAAGAGCGCTGGAATCCGCAACGCCTCATGTCGCATTCGATGATCGGTTTCCGCAACCTGTCGTTTGCCATGCGCGATGTGCCGACGCAAGTGCATCAGATTCTGGAAGAAGTGCGTCAGGGCAAGTTGCGGATCGAATTCGAACATGTCCATCTCGAACGCCTGATTATGGTGGTGGACGCCGCCAGCAATCGCGTCTCTGCCAGCCTGATTATCGCCGCCTTGATCGTCGGGTCGTCCATCGTCATTCATTTCAATCGCGGCCCGATGTTCATGGATATTCCGGTGCTCGGCGTGATCGGCTTCGTCTCCGCCGCCGTGCTCGGCTTCTTGCTGCTGCTCTCGATTCTTCGTTCCGGCAAATTTTAAAATTGCCAACCACAGATTATACAGATTTTCACAGATTTATATTTTAATAAAAATCTGTGAAAATCTGTGTAATCTGTGGTTAAAATGCTCCGATGACAATCAAACAATTTCATTGGAAACAATCGTTTGCCGCGCTGCAATATCCGAATTACCGCCTCTGGTTCTGCGGACAATTAGTCTCGTTGTTCGGGACGTGGATGCAGACGACGGCGCAAGGTTATCTCATTTTTCAACTGACGAATTCCCCTACCTATTTGGGCTATATCGCGTTTGCGACCGGTCTGCCGTCATGGGTGTTCATGGTGTACGCCGGAGTTGTTGCCGACCGCCTGCCGCGCCGGACGATCATACTCATTATGCAAAGCGTCATGATGATATTGGCGTTCGCGCTGGCGGTGTTGACATTTTCAGGAATCGTGCAGCCCTGGCATATTTTAGGGCTGGCCTTCGGTTTCGGCATTGCCAATGCGTTCGACGCGCCGGCGCGTCAATCGTTTACACTGGAAATGGTCGAGCGCGAGGACTTGACGAATGCGATTGCCCTGAACGGCGCGATGTTCAACGCTTCGATGGCGGTCGGGCCGGCGCTCGGTGGCTTGATTTACGCATGGCTCGGCCCGGCGTGGTGTTTCGCCATCAACGGCATCAGTTATCTCGCCGTCATTGTCGCGCTATGGCTGATGCGCCTGAAACCGATGGCGAAACGCGCCGCTCAGACCTCCGCGTTGTCCGATATGCTGGAAGGCATTCGCTATGTGATTGCCGATCCGATGATTCGCGCCTTGACGGGGCAAATCAGCGCATTGACGCTCTTCGGCATTCAATTCATGACCCTGCTTCCGGCATGGGCGGTGAACGTGCTCGGCGGCGACGAAACGACGAACGGCCTGCTGCAATCGGCTCGCGGAATCGGCGCAGTAACCGGCGCGTTAGGGCTTGCCGCGCTTGGGCGATTTTCGTATAAAGGTCGTCTATTTACTCTTGGTTCGTTCGTTTTTCCGCTCGCTCTGTTCCTTTTTTCGACGACGCGCTCCGTCCCCGCGTCTTTTCTGGTGTTGACGGTGGTGGGCGTGGGGTTCGTGCTGTTGATGAATTTGGGGAATGCCTTAGTGCAAGTGAGCGTCCCGGATCATCTGCGCGGGCGCGTCATGGGAATCTATTCCTTCCTGCTGTTCGGCCTGATGCCTGTCGGCGGGCTGATTTCAGGCTTTCTCGCCGAACATATCGGCGTTCCGCTGACCATCGCGCTGAACGCGGGCGTCTGCCTGCTTGTCGCAATGCTGACATGGTTCGTATTTCCGGCCTTGCGCCGCGCGGAGTAATCATCACAGATTTTCACAGATTCATATCTTGACAATATTCGATTAGGCAAGATTCGCATGATTGCAAGGAGCGACTATATGGAATATGAAAGCGCCTCGGCGGCGTTTACGGTGCAGGAGCAGCAGCGGCAGTATATGGCGCGGGCGCGGGCGTTTTTCGAAAATATCCCGTTGATTCCACCGCAGACGATGTTCGGACTGCTGGAGCAATACGAATATAAAGGCCAGCCGGAAGCGCGGCGAGCGATCACGCTGTTAGCCTATCGCCATGTCAGGCGCTTGAAACGAATATATCTGGAAGGGATTCAGCGCGACAACCTGCCGCCGAAAACGAATTATCTGATGATCGGGCCGACGGGCTGCGGCAAGACGTTTTTAGTGGAATTGCTGTTCCGCAAGATTTTGAAACTGCCGACTGCCGTCATTGACGTGACGCAGCTTTCGGAAACCGGCTATGTCGGCAAAGACACCTGCACGATTCTGACAACGCTCTTAGAACATGCCGGGCATGACCCGATTGCGGCGTCTGCCGGGATTATCTGCTTAGACGAATTCGACAAGCTCGCGACCACGCAGAATCAGGCGCGATTCGATGGGCAGGGGACGACGAAAGATGTCAGCGGCTACGGCGTGCAGCGCGAACTGCTCAGAATTATCGAAGGCTCGGAAATCATGGTGCCGATGGATTATAACAACACGCGCTACAGCGATTTCATTCCGCTGCATACCGGCGACATCACGTTTCTCGCTTGCGGCACGTTTTCCGGCTTGAAAGGTGTCGCGTCCGCGGATCAGCCGCATATCGGCTTCAATACGCCGGAACTGCCGCAGACGACGCACACGATTGCCGTTAATTACGCCGAAGAAGACGTGAACAATATCGAACATTTGCAGCGCTACGGCTTTATCCCGGAATTGATCGGACGCTTTACCCGCATTTTGCCGCTGCATGCGCTGGATCGGGAGACGTTGAAAGCGATTTTATTGGAGTCGGTGGTCAAAAAATTTCAGCGCGAATTCAAGGAAGAAGGGATCGAATTACGCATCGAAACAGAGGTCTTGGACGCGATTGTGGAACAGAGTTTCAAGCGGCAAACCGGGGCGCGCGGGCTGGCATCTGTGTTGACGAAACACCTCGAAGAAGCCGCGTTTCAGGCGTTTTGCTCATCTGTAAAGGCCGTCACGCTGCGCATGAATGGCAAAGAAATCGCGGCGGAATTGGAATAATTCGATTCAGATTCAGGGGTTGAAACCCCCGTCTGTATTCTGTTGCCGCTTCGCGGCAAAACCTCGCCCTGAAAGGGCGAAAGAATAAAGGCGGGGGTTTCAACCCCTGAATGAAAATATTGCGTTACGCCTGACGCTGCTCGCTGAGTTGCTGCTCGATGCGGGCCAAGCGTTCGTTGATAGTGGCAATATCCTCTTTGGTCGCCAAATGCAACTGCCCCATGATGCAGGTGATACGTTCGTCAATCATGGAGGAGACTTTTTCCCGGTTTTCTTTTACGGCGTTTTGCAAATCGTTGATCAATGTTTTTCCTTCTTGCTCCGTGATTTTGCCTTTTTCGACAAAATCGCTGACAAGTTCCTGTACTTTTTCTTCAGTGGCCGCAAATGCGCCGATTCCGGCAAAAATAGATTTTTTAATGAGTTCGAACATGCGATAGCCTCCATTTGGTTGTAATAATAACATTTTCGAAAAGAACAGCAGGTCGTCCCCTTGCATTTTTCAGGAACGGGAAAATACGCTCTATGTAATCGTTACAAAAGAAAAGAGTCGAAAAATCAGTGTAAAAGGCAAGAAAATTTATGGAAAAAAACGAAACTTCTTTGGGGATCGAACAGGAATTCGACGAATTCGAGCCAACAAAGATGGAATTATTGCGTCAGTCAAAAGCGTCAGCCCAAACAGATTCGCAGGAAACCCGCGTTCAAATTGTCGTTATTGCGTTAGAGAAGAGGCTTTTTGGAATTCGCATCTTCTCCGTGCGCGAGATTCTCAAAGTCCCGAAAATGACGTGGCTGCCGTGTGCGCCAACGTATGTTTCCGGCGTGATCGCGGTGCGCGGAGAAGTGCAGGCGGTCGTGAATCTGGAACGTTTTCTGCATGATGGAACCAGCCATCTCACGGAACAGAGCCGCATTATTCTTGTTGAATATGGGGAACTGGTCGCTGGTCTCCTTGTTGACGAAATGCTTGACATTCTCGATTTGCCAGAGCAGGCGATTCTTCCGTTCGCGGAGAGCGACATGCTGTCGGCGGAACGGTATCTTGACGGAAAAGTGGATTGGAATGGCCGGATGATTTCTTTGCTGAATATTGAAGCAATTGTCAAGGGGGTTGTTGTGGATCAGGTCTGAGGAAACATGAATATCCGCAAGATAACAACTTGACATTTTCTCGGGCAGTTTGGAAGAATGTTTCTTTATGGAAAATAGAACGCAGAAGGTGGCAATGGCTGAGAAAAAACATGGGAGGCGGATGCTGTTCGGCGGGATCGGCGTGATGATCTTGGTGATCGCGGCGGTGGCGGGCGTGAAGTTCTTCTCAGCGTCTTCCAATGAGTCCGGCGCGATTGTGACGCTCTTAGAACGCCGGGCGGCGGCATTGAATCAGAAAGACCTGACGCAGTATTTGGCGTGTTTTTCGGTAGATTATCGCAGCGGTGACAGAACATACGAGGATTTGAAAGCCGACGCAGAATTGTGGTTTTCTCAATTCGAGACGATCCAATTCACGTTTCAGACGGTGAAGACAGAGACACAGAATAATGCGGCGCGGGTTGAAAATCAATATCATTTTGTGTTAAGCGGTTCTGGCGGAAAACCCGTCAATATTACGAAGACAGAATTGTTGGAATTGCGACAGGAAGCCGCGGGATGGAAAATTACCGCATCATTGGCGGTTCAGTAAACATGTCACGAGGATGATGTGCCGATGAAAGGGGAATTTTTGATTTTAGTCGTTGACGATAGCCGAATGAATCGGATGGTGCTGAACAAAAGCCTTTCGATGGAAGGGTATGAACTCATCGAAGCGGAAAGCGCGGACGCCGCCCTGAAAATCCTGGATTATCGCAAGCCTGAACTGATTCTGCTCGATGTCGTCATGCCGGAGATGACAGGGTTCGATCTCTGCCGTCTGTTGAAGCAGCAGAAAACGACGCGAGAAATTCCGATTATTTTTATCACCTCGTTAGATAGCACCGAAGATAAAATCAAAGGGTTGGAACTCGGCGCGGTGGACTTTATCACGAAACCGTTCAATACGGCGGAAATCCTGGCGCGCGTGCGGACGCAGGTCATGCTGCGGCAGATGTATCGCACGATTCTGGAAACCAACCAGCGCATTCAAAAAGATTTGGCGACTGCCCGTCGGATTCAGCAAAACCTGCTCCCGGCGCGCGAACTCGAACTCCCAGGACATGTGGCGTTCGAATACGTCTATCTGCCGTGCGACGAGCTTGGCGGCGATTTTTTCGATATTCATCAACTCAGCCCGCATCAGGTGTTATTTTATATTCTCGACGTGTCAGGGCATGGCGTGGCGTCGTCGCTGATTACGATTTTCACCAAGATATTTTTCAGCATCAACGGCAAATCAGGTCATACGCCGGGGCAACTGCTGCACATGCTGAACCAGCAGTTTTTTCGCGAACGGTTGACGGAAAAATACGTCACGGTGTTTTTAGGCATCTTAGATACCAACACGGGGCGGCTGACCTGGAGTTCCGCGGGACAGAGCGTGTCGCCGATTCTCTATTCTTCATCGCATGAACAATTGCTTTCGATGCACTCCTTTCCTATCGGCCTGTTGGAAAATGTTATGTACACCGACGAAGTCTGCGAATTTCAGGCCGATGCCTCTCTGCTGTTGTATTCTGACGGCGTGATGGATATTCAGACCGATACCGGACAACCAATATTCGACGAGCAGGCATTACTGGCCTATATTCGCGCGGAAAAAACGCAAGCGCATCCGGGGATGGTGGATGCGTTATTTTCATACATCCGCCAGAAAGCTCGCGCGGAAGATTTCCCTGATGATGTGACAATATTTCTTCTTAGAAGGAATATACTATGACAATTCATGATGAATGTGTGTTTATTGGAAAATACGAAAGCACGTTTATTTTCAAAGCTGAGGGGCGGTTGACCCAAAAATCTTTGTGGAATGCGAATACCGCTGTCCAAAAGTGCATGGAAGACCCCTCGGTGTTGTTCGCGCTGGTGGATATTACGCAATGCGCGTACATGGATAGTACGATTTTAGGGATATTGGCGCGGTGGGCGATTGTGTTTCATAAAACGCATTCGTCGCTGCCATTTTTGGTCGGTTTGGAAGGCAATCCGTTGGAGAGCATTTTTCGGCGGATGAATTTGAACATGCTCTTTCGTTTAGTCGAGCGGGTTGGCGGATTCGAAAAGCAGATGTTGTCGCAGTTGACATTTTCAGAACAACCTGCGGTGCAAGAGTATGCGGAACATGTTTTATCCGCGCATGAAACGCTGGCTGAACTCTCTACTGAAAATGCGCGAGAATTTGCGACGGTGATTAATTGTTTGAAGAGCGAACTTGGGTTGCAGTCCGCCGGGCGCGATTAAAATGCCACCTCGAATTCTGAAAATTGCCCTGAATACGGCAGCCGTTCAGTTTCGACATCTGTGACATAGGCTGCTGACGGCCCATGATAACACCATGCGAGCATGTCATGAACAGATGATTCTTCTCCTTCGAACAGCAATTCTACCCGACCATCGCGAAGGTTTCTGACCCAGCCCTCCAAACCGAAACCTCTGGCTTCTCTGACGGCAGAATATCTGAACGCCACTCCCTGTACTTGTCCAGAGACATAGACATGCATTCCGATGAGCGCCATTGTGCGATTATTGGCGTCTGACACTCGTCTCGCCGGGCTTGCTGCGGCCTCGGCGAGAGCGATGTTTATGCCGTCTCCTCTTGATCGTCGCCGAGCAGATCGAATAGCGCCTCGTCCTCTTCAGCATCTATTGAGCTCGGTTCTTCGTCATTTTCTCTTGACAACGCCGATTTCTTCGGCGCATCTTCTTCAATCAGCATGGCATAGATCGAATCCTGAAACTCCTGGAGTTTTTTCTCAGCATTTTTGAGCAACGTTCGCCTCTGGCTGACGCGATGGCGTAACGCTTCAACTGTGTCCTCTAATGTTTCGAAATTTTCGCACACGGCTTGCATCTGCTCCATGTCATCTTTTTCAGATTCCGAATGAAAAAGTTTCATAAAATCATCTTCCGAATTTCCCCTCCTGGGAGGGGCAAGGGGTGGGTAACATCCTCATCGCTGTCATATCACGTCTCTTGACCAAAATACAACGAGTCTCTCAAAAAATGCAAGTATTTATTTGACAAAAAGCAAAAAGCGTCGCCTAAAGGGAACATTTTCGATGAAAGGAATAACACAATACCATTCTGCAAGGACAGCGATATGATGAAATCTGAATTAAACAAGCTCCCTGACAATGTTCGTACATTTTGGGAAGCGAAAGAACGTGAATTCGGCGAACAACTGATCAAATTCTCCTATTCCGTCTGGATCGAGCCGATACGCTTTCCGTGTCCGGAAAAAAGCGGATTGTGTTTTTTAATGGAAGGACACCTGTGTTTCGAAGATTTTCCAAAGTCCGGCCTTTTTCTTTTCAACAAACCGGAAGCCTACACGAAAGTCAGCTTCCGAATACCGCTGGCAGATGTCTGTTCGGTCGAATTACTGAGGCTGTCGGAGTTCGAGGAGAAATTCTTCGGACGTTCTTATTCTCGCGGATGGTTTGGCGGATTGCTCCCCTTTCTCCATCCTGAACCGACAGTATTGGTCGTTGGGTCGCGTCAGAATTCGAGCCAGGTTGTATATACCGTATTTCGAGATATAGATGAGCCGGAAGCGTGGCTCTCGCTTCTGCATCAATCTTGCGCAAACCGATGATGATGCCAAACCAGGATTCACGCGCCTTGATCGAATCCATGTTGCGGCGGCGGGGGATTCATGCCGTTAAATATGCGTCTGCCGAAGCGATCATTCTGCCTGAAGACAGCTCATTCGACGTTGAAGACGTGATGTATGGGCTGATGAAAAAATATTCGTTCCGCATTTTTCTGCGGGATTTAGTCGCGTCGCTGCCGGAGATGGATATGGCGCTGCTGACGCGCTACTGTTCGGAAGTCACGGCGCGGGAATATGTCACCACTCTTTTGGAACGGCGTATCTTAAGAAAAGTCGCGTCGGATCGATATGCCTTAGCCAACGCGCAAATGCATAATGTCGGGGATACGCTCGAATGGTTTGTCGCGCAAGCGTTGCGGCGAGAATTCGATTGCCAGGCGGAACATGGAATGCGTTTGAAACACAGTGGAACTGGCGGAGATTATGATGTCATTGCGAATATCGAAGGGCGTCTGGCCTATATTGAAGTCAAATCGTCGCCGCCGAAACATATCGAATATCCTGAAATTCACGCGTTTTTCGAGCGCGTCAGCGAGCTTCGTCCGGAAATCGCGATTTTTCTTGAAGATACGCATCTGCGCATGCGAGACAAACTTGTGCCGATGTTCGAGGAAGAACTGCGGCAGCGATTCGGCAGCCAAGCCGACAGCGACTATCCTGTACGCAGCCTGCATGACGAGATATTTACGATCAATAATATCGTCTTTCTCAGCAACACCAAACCCGACTTGATTGCCAATCTCGGCATCTGCCTCAAACGCTTTCTCGACAGCCGTTCAGCCTGGCCTCAATAAACCACCCAAAGTTGTACCGCCGTGCCTCTCGACACAACGGAATGCGCCTTCGGAGACTGCTGCGTCACGACGCCGCTTCGCGTCTGAGAATCCTGAACGCTGAATACCGAGCCAACGACCAATCCAGCCATTTGCAAGGCGGCGGCGGCATCGCGCTGTTGAAGCTGCAAGACAGGTGGCACGATCACAACCTCTCCCGCCGTTGATGTCGTGTCGGAGGGCTGAGCTTGAATCGTTGACTGGCCGATGCCTTGAATCGAACTCCATAGAGATGGCGGGTTTACGGCCTGTACCGTTGTATTGCCTGGCTCCCAGCCTGGCACGAACCACCCTTGCTGCCAGCCGCGCGCGTTCCGCAAAACGACCGGTCGCGAAGATTGCTGCAAATACGGCGTTGCGCCCAAAATATTCGATGAGCCTGACGAGAGCGTACGTTTGCGCAGAAAACTTTGCACCTGAACATCCTGCACCTGACCGAGGAATTTTTTCGGATACCATTGCGGCGCGCCCGTGACTTGTGATGCGCGTTGCTGCGTTGTTGGCTGCGACGACGGGATGGCTTGAATTGAAACTGAGCGCGTGCGATCTTCCTGCGGAATTGCCGTCAGGTATGATGTTTCCGGTTCGGCGGATGGCGCGGATTGCACGGCGGATTGCGAAACAGTACCGGTCGAAATGATCACATCCGTTCCGGTAACGACCAACATGCCCGGCTTGGGCTCCTGCTGCGTAATGATCAGCGACCGCTGCGGGTCGAATTTGACAATCGGCCTCAGCCCGGCGATGCGCAGCAAGTGCGCGGCGACATCATGCGGAATGCCGCTGACGTTCGGGACAATGATTTTTTCCTGCGCGAAAATCGTATTCGCTCCCAGCGCAAACATGAACAGAGCAAGAATCAAGGAAAGAAGAAATTTTTTCATCTGGAGCTGATCAGGCGGGGGAGCGTCGCCATTCTACAGGCAGAATGGCGACGCTCTGCGCCTGTCAAAAAATGGTCATTAAAAAATTCAAAAAATCCTATATGAAAAATATAGGCGCATCTGGCAGAAAACGTCAAGGAAAAAGTAGCGATTTCGGCGAGTTTCCATGCGCCATGTTCGTCGGCGCGGCGAAAACACGCGACAATAAGAGACAGGGGCAACGCGCCTGATGCGATTCTTCGCAAGTAAAATCGTATTTCCCCAAACAAATCTTGACAGAAGTGAGAAAAAGAGATGGTTGTCATATATTTTGCTATATTGGAATCTTATTCACAAGCACATCAACATTGTTGACAATTGGATCGCGGAGAACAGCATTATGCCATTAACGAGCCTGCCCCAACACAACGACATTAAAATTTTTGCCGGAAGCAGCGGAGCGCAATTTGCCCGCAACATGTGCGATTATCTGAATATTCCGCTTGGCGCATCGGAAGTCTTTACGTTTTCAGACGGAAATCTCTTTGTCAAAATCGGCGAAAACGTGCGCTCGAAAGAGGTCTTTCTTGTCCAGCCGATTGGGCTGAACCCGAATATCGAGTTTACGGAATTGCTGTTCTGGATGGATGCGTTCGAACGCGCCAGCGCCAGTTCCGTGACGGCGATCATTCCGTATTTCGGCTATGCCAAAGGCGACAAAAAGGACGAACCGCGCGTCTCCATCCGGGCGCGAGTCTGCGCCGAGTGCATCGAATTGGCCGGGGCGGATCGCGTCATGATGATGGATTTGCATACGCCGCAGATTCAGGGCTTTTTCAAGCGCCCGGTGGATCATCTTCATGCGCTGCGGGTGTTGGTGGAGTATGTCAAGACCATCGGGCTTCAGGATTTTGTCGTGGTCTCGCCGGATTCCGGTTTCACGAAAAATGCGCGAAAATTCGCGAACTGCCTCGGCGCGCCGCTGGCAATTGCCGATAAAATGCGGGCGTCGCATGACGAACAGGCTGAGGTACTCGAATTGATCGGGGATGTGCAGGGCAAAAACGCGCTGATTGTGGATGATTTCAGCATTTCCGGCGGGACGCTCGTGTCATTGGCGCGATTGCTGAAACAGCGGGGCGCGCAGCGGATTATCGTGGGGCTGTCTCATATTTTGATGCGCGAAGAAGCCGTTCGAAAAATCGAAGACAGCGACATCGAATTGCTGATTTCGACCGATTCGGTGGAAAATCCGTATGTCAAAGCCTCCTCGAAAATTCGGATTATTTCCGTCGGCCCACTGTTTGCGGAAGCCGTCGCCCGCATCAGCCGCAAAGAGTCGATCAGCGAACTCTTCGACACCGTGCCGGTCAGCGTCCTCCGCGCCGCATTTAAATAAAAACAATATCGGAAATACGGTCGTGAACTCGCCGCAACGCGGCGATTCATATTAGCCCAGGGCGCAAGCCCTGGGGATAAGGCGAGAGGCAACACCCGCGCCCTGAAAGGGCGCATCATGCGCGTTGAGGCGCTCTTTCAGAGCGCGAACGCATACGCAAATCGTTATCCCAGGGCTGTCGCCCTGGGCTAATATGAAACGCCGCGTTGCGGCGAAAAACACATCACAATATCTTGCGCAGATATTGGCCGGTGTAGGAGGCGTTGATTTTGATGAGTTCTTCGGGCGAGCCGGTGGCGATGACACGCCCGCCTTCGTCGCCGCCTTCGGGGCCGAGGTCAATGATATGATCCGCGCTTTTGATGACATCGAGGTTATGCTCGATGACAACAACGGTGTTGCCTGCGTCCACCAATTTCGCTAATACTTCCAGCAGCTTTTTGATGTCGTGGAAATGCAGGCCGGTGGTCGGTTCATCCAGAATGTAGAGCGTGTTGCCGGTGCTGCGGCGGCTCAATTCTTTGGCGAGCTTCACGCGCTGCGCTTCGCCGCCCGACAGCGTGGTGGCGGGCTGGCCGAGATGAACGTATTCGAGGCCGACATCCACGAGCGTGTTGAGTTTGTCGCTGATGCCCGGCACGTTTTCCATGAATTCGGCGGCTTCTTCGACCGTCATGTCGAGGATTTCGGCGATATTCTTCCCTTTGTAGCGGATTTCCAGCGTCTCGCGGTTGTAACGCTTGCCGTGACATTCGTCGCATGTCACATACACGTCCGGCAGAAAGTGCATTTCGATTTTGATGACGCCGTCTCCTTTGCACGTTTCGCAGCGC
Source organism: uncultured Candidatus Moduliflexus sp. (assembly GCA_964602655.1). Lineage (GTDB taxonomy): Bacteria > Moduliflexota > Moduliflexia > Moduliflexales > Moduliflexaceae > Moduliflexus. Next base: position 6,231 of record CAZRSF010000029.1, on the reverse strand, counting down.
CCGCCTTTGACGTTAAAACTGAATCGTCCCGGCTTATAGCCTCGCAGCCGCGCTTCCGGCAGTTTTGTAAACAGGTCGCGAATCGGACCGAACAGACCGGTGTAAGTGGCAGGATTCGAGCGCGGCGTCCGCCCAATCGGGCTTTGGTCTATGTCAATCACTTTATCAATGTATTCGATGCCGAGAATCTCTTTATGCGCCCCGGCGGGGTCTTTGGCGCGGAAAAAATGATGCGCGAGGGCTTTGTGCAGAATGCCGTTGATCAACGTGCTTTTGCCGGAGCCGGAAACGCCGGTGACGCAGATAAAGACGCCGAGCGGAATTTCCACGTCAATATCTTTCAGGTTATGCTCCCGCGCCCCGCGAATCAGCAGCGATTTGTTCGGCAGCGGTTTTCGCCGTTTCGCCGGAATCGGGATAGTCAGGCGATGGCTCAGATATTTGCCGGTCAGCGAATCGGGGTGCGCCGCGACTTCATCCGGCGTGCCATGCGCCACGATTTCGCCGCCATGTTTCCCGGCGGCGGGGCCGAGATCGATCAGATAATCGGCGCAGCGCATTGTCTCTTCGTCATGTTCCACCACAAGAATCGTGTTGCCGAGGTTGCGCAGCGCCATCAGCATCTCGATCAATTTCGTGTTGTCGCGCTGATGCAGGCCGATGCTCGGCTCGTCGAGGATGTACAACACGCCGACGAGGCCAGAACCGATCTGCGTGGCGAGTCGGATGCGCTGCCCTTCGCCGCCGGAAATCGTCGCCGTCCCCCGGTCAAGCGTCAGGTAATTCAATCCGACTTTCGACATAAAACTCAAGCGCGCCTTGATTTCTTTGAGGATCGGCGCGGTGATAATTTCTTCCTGCGGCGTGAATTGCATGGTGGCGAAGGTGTGCAGCGCCTCTTTGATGGAAAGACGGGTCATGTCAATGATATGTTTGCCCTGAATTTTCACCGACAGGCTCTCTTTGCTCAGGCGTTTCCCCTGGCACGTCGGGCATGGCTCCATGCTCATGAATTCCTCGTATTTCCCCCGCATAAATTCGGAATCGGTCTCTTTGTAGCGGCGTTCCAATTGAGAAATCGCGCCTTCGAACTCTTTTTGATAGACGAAATTGCCGTTGTCGTTCTGGTAGTGATATTGGATTTTTTCGTCGCCAGAGCCATGCAGAATAATCTGTTGTATGCGGGGCGGCAGGTCTTGAAACGGCGTATCCATCGAGAAATCGTAATGTTTCGCCAGTGAGCGGATCGCCTGGTAAAAATAGTTGTTCCCGTCGATCCCCCAGGGGGCTAACGCGCCTTCGTTGATGGATTTTTCGGGATCCGGCACGACGAGCCGCGCATCAATGCCGCGCTGCGTGCCGAGTCCGTCGCAATCGGGACACGCGCCGTGCGGGCTGTTGAACGAAAACATGCGGGGTTCGAGTTCGGGGTAGCTGATGCCGCAGTCAATGCAGGCAAGTTTTTCGCTGAAGAGCATTTCCGCGCCGTCTATGATGCTGATGCGGGCGATCCCTTCCGCAAGTTTGACCGCCAGCTCGACGGAATCGGCGATGCGCTGGCGCAGGCCGTCTTTCATGGCAAGGCGGTCAATCACCACGTCAATATCGTGCTTTTTGTATTTTTCCAGCACGATTTCTTCCGATAATTCGCGCATCTCGCCGTCCACGCGGACGCGGACATAGCCCTGTTTCTGCAAATCCTCGAACACCTGGCGATATTCCCCCTTGCGCCCGCGCACCATCGGCGCGAGAATCTGGAGTTTCGTTCCTTCGGGGAGAGCGAGGATTTTATCCACCATCTGCTGCACGGTCTGGGAGGTGATTTCTTTGCCGCATTGCCAGCAGTGCGGCTTGCCGATGCGGGCGAACAGGAGGCGGAGGTAGTCGTAAATTTCCGTCACCGTGCCGACGGTGGAACGGGGATTGCGCCCGACGGTTTTCTGTTCGATGGAAATGGCCGGGGACAGCCCTTCAATGGACTCTATATCCGGTTTTTCCATTTGATCCAAAAACTGCCGCGCATACGCCGACAGCGACTCGACGTAGCGCCGCTGACCTTCGGCGTAAATCGTATCGAACGCGAGCGACGACTTGCCAGAGCCGCTCGGCCCGGTCATCACGACGAATTTGTCGCGTGGAATTTCAAGATCGATATTTTTGAGGTTATGCTGTTTCGCGCCTCTGATGACAATGTGTGTGGTTGACATAGTGGTACACCGAATAGAAGAAGGAAACGAAAGAGAACTCCGAAGTCTTGAAGACCTCGGAGTTCTCTAAAATGCTGTATAAAGCAGATTGAATTCACGTCGCTTCATGCTCGAATCCGGCGCGATTTTTTGTCAAGGTAAAAATATAAACAAAAAGATAGGCAATAAAAAGGCGAATATTAATTTCGAGGATAAACATACGCTCGGTAGGGGCGAGGTCTCCTCGCCCCTGGGGATGATCATTCAACGATCTGTTTTTTTGCGATTTCCAATGCGTCCTCCAATTTTTCAACCGCTGCGCCGCCGCCTTCGGCGAGATGCGGTTGACCGCCGCCGCGCCCATTCAGAATGGCGCAGGCCTGTTTCATCAAGTCGCCGACATGCGCGGTGACATCGTTCGACCGCGCAAACACGAGCGACGCTTTGCCGTCATAACTATCGCCGAATAACACGACCGTTTTCGGAGCAATCTCGGCCACGATTGACGCTAACGCGCGTAATTCTTTCGGCGGACGCTGGTCGAAACGTTTTTTCAGCGCGAAGATGTTCCCGACGGCTTCGCGTTCGCCAAGCAAGGCGCGGGCTTCGACTTCCAAAAGCTGCTGCGCGAATTGCTGGCGATCTTTGCGCAGTGTTTTGAGTTCGTCCTGAAGTTTGCTCAGGTGCTGCGGCAGATCCGTTCCGCCGGAACTCATCGCCTCCGAAAGCTGCTGCACGATCCGCCCTTTCTGCTGATAATCCTTTAAGGCGCGACTGCCGCACAAGAAATTCACGCGGCTGCCGCCTTTGTAGTTTTCGACTTTTGTAATTTTAATCATGCCGATTTCGCCGGTGCGCGAGCAATGTGTGCCGCAACACGGCGAATAATCGAAATCTTTGATTTCCACAATCCGAATCACGCCTTCAACGGTCGGCGGCTTGCGGATCGGGAATTTGGAGAGTTCGTCCTGTTCGACGCGATGAATCACAACCTCGCGGTTTTCATACAGAATCTGGTTGGTGAGGGCTTCGACGAATTCGACGGCATCGGCGTCGAGTTCAGCCTGATTCACGTCAATCGAAACGCTATCCGCGCCGAGGTGAAACGAGGTGGTTTCGGCGTCGCAGAGGCGTAAAAAGACTTGCGAGAGCAGGTGTTGCCCGGTATGTTGCTGGATATGGTCGAAACGCCGTCTCCAATCAATCTGCCCATGCGCTTTATGCCCTTGAATCGGGCGTTCGAGCAGATGGATGATGCGGCCTGCGTCGTCTTCGATCACATCTACAACGGCGACGCCTTCAAGCGTGCCGAGGTCATGCGGCTGTCCGCCGGATGTCGGATAAAACGCGGTTTGCTCAAGCACGACAGCGGGAATTCCCTGATATTCGAAACGTTCGACGATTGCCGAAGAAAAATTTTGCAGATATTGATTTTCATGAAAAAGTTTTCTGGTCATATCAGCCTCCTGGAAGCGTTATCGTATGAATGTCCATTTTGGGACTACAAGAGAGGTCAGAAAGAAGTCAAGAAAAAATGTCAACATGCGAATTGAGAGAAAATCTGATTGACAGGAGTGTTCTTGAAAATTATACTGGGGCAGCATCAGAATAGAATTTTTCGACGCAACTGAATCATGCTATAACAGCCTGGAGTGACGAATATGTTTGATAAAACGTTTCTCAGCACCAAAGAAGTGGCGGAGTTTTTGGATGTGAATGAAAAAATGATTTATACGCTGATCTCCGAAAAAGGGCTGCCAGCCACAAAAATCACAGGAAAATGGCTGTTTCCCCGTCATCTTGTGGAACAGTGGTTAGAGCAGCATATCATCAATTACCCGAAGTCGGCGCAGAACCCAGGCTCGCAACACGTCCTGATTTTGGTGGGTAGTCATGATGTACTGTTAGAACGAGCCATTCATTTTTTCAATCGCCTGCATCCCGAATTAGTCGCGGTCTTTGGGAATGTGGGGAGTTTGGGCGGACTGAAACTTCTGCGGCAGGGGGGCTGTCATATTGCGACAAGCCATTTGCTCGAAGACGATGAGCAGGAGTATAATTTTACGTTTGCGCAACAGGAACTTGGCGCGGAAATCGCGACGGTCATCAACTTCTGTCAGCGCGAACAAGGGATTTTTGTGGCGAAAGGCAATCCGAAAGAGATCCGTTCGATTGCCGATTTTGCCCGCGCTGATGTGACGATCTCGAATCGTCCTGCGAATACTGGCACGCGCTGGCTGCTGGATCGGGAAATTCGAAAAATCGGATTGCGCGAGACTGATATTCGCGGGTATCAGCGGGAATGTCAGAGTCATTCGGATGTGGCGATCGAGATTCTTTCCGGCCACGCCGATGCCGGGATCGGGATTCGCGCGGCAGCGGAACTGTTTCACCTTGATTTTCTTCCGCTGCGTTGGGAACGATACGATCTGTTGATCGCGAAGCATCGGTATTTTGAGGAAGGCGTTCAGCTTTTTTTGCGGATGCTTCAGGAAAACGAATTGAAAATGATTGCAAACGAATTACACGGTTACGATCTCAGTCTTTGCGGGCAAATGATGTTTCAGCATTCGCAGCAGCAGGATATCGGGTATTGATTGATACGCTGCCGCTGCGAAACCCTGAGGAGTTTTTCGTTGAAATAGTTGTCTCGTCATTTTCGCCGGATGCGCTCGCGTAACTGCGGCAGCAGGTCTTCCGGCGCTCCGTCTATCAGGATGACAGCATTGCCGCGCCGCTCAAGGCGGACGATTCCGGCGGGCGTCTGCGTTTGCCATGCTTTTGACGCCGTTTCGGATGGCGTCGCAGTCGCTGGCGGGGCGTAGCGCTTTTCAAGCATCTGGCGGTAGATACGGAAAAATTCGGCGCTGTCGCGCTTGCTGTCCCAGACCGTCTGCCAGACCAACAGCAATTGTCCGCTTTTTTCATGCTGATAGAGCGCGAACCGGTCGCCGCCCCAGCCTGCGCTGGCGCGAATGGCGTCCTGTTTTGCAAGATACCCGTCGAGCAGCAGGCGGATGTTGAATTCTCCCAGTGTATTTTCTTCGATTTTCTGCCAGTCTCTCAGAAGTTCTGAACAATCGGGAATCTCGATATGTATCGGCAACTCGCGCTCATTTACGTATTTTTCAGGATGCAAAATCTGTTCGGTGGAACGCGGCGGATCGGCATACGCCTTGTTGACTGCCTCCCAGCCGCCGCGCTGTTTTAAGGCAAGCACGAAATCAAAGCCGTCAATATAGGAAAAGATCAGATTGTCGCTCAAATAGCGCGGCACCGTCTGCATCATCATCATGGCGCGCATCAGCGGATGATTCGACCATGCCCGCATGTTCTCAGAGACGCCCGCGACCTGGGTGGCGTCTATGCCGGGCTGCTGGTGATCCAGCATGTAATCAATCATGACTAGCATCGCATCCCCTTCAATCAGCGCTTTTGCCGCCGAACTGGCGTCTTCCTGCTGTAAATCTTCGAGCGGCAGCGACATCAGCCGGAAATGCTGATCTTGCAGGGCGTGCGTCAATTCATGCGACAGGAGGATTTGCTCCATCGTCAGTCCCAATTGCTGCACCAGCATGTTGCTGAGGAGTTGAATCGGCATGGCGGCCTGCCCGCTTCCGGTAATCAGCGCGAGCTTTTTGGTGATTGGGTCGTAATACCCGGCGACCTGCTGCGTCAAAAGCTGCGCGTAGGTTTTGCGCAAATCAATCGGACTGACCACGAAGCCGAATTTCAACAGGCGCTGTTCAAGATAATGCAGCGTGTCGCCGGGATATGCGCGGGCAAATTCGCGATCTAAGACCGCGCCGAGTTCGCCGGGCGTTTGAAAGATTTTTTCAATCTCTTCCTGAAACGGCAGGCCGCGCAGTTGCGCGACTTTCGGTTCAAGTTCCCGCGTCAGGCGCTCTAATGGCGATTCGCCGAATGCGGCAGACTGAGAAAAAAATAACAACTGGACACAAACGATTCCAATCAAGCAACAACATCGGTTCACGTTCTTTGTCTCCTTATTTATTCATAAAGATGCATTTTGACAATCTCCGCT
>CAZRSF010000028.1:0-69289 GCA_964602655.1 uncultured Candidatus Moduliflexus sp. | reverse complement strand
CACGAAACACACAAAATACACGAAAAAACCATAAAAATTTTCGTGTATTTTGTGTGTTTCGTGGTTACAATTCAGCGGCGCAGGAAATAGAGAATCCCTTTGAGCGTCAAATCCGGGTCATACGTGTCGAAAATGTACGAACTCCCCTGCAAAAACTTGCCGATTCCGCCGGTCGAAACAATCACGTAATCCGTGCCGGTTTCCTTCCGAATCTCTTCAATCAGCCGCTCGATGCCGAGAATCGTGATTTTCAGGATGCCGATTTGAATATTGTCGGTGGTGTTCGTGCCGACCGAATGCTGCGGGATTTTCAACTCGACTTGCGGCAGTTGCGCGGTATTGGAAAAGAGCGATAACATCGCGGTATGAAAACCGGGCAGAATCGCGCCGCCGATGAAATTGCCGCGATGCAGCACGTCAATCGAAATCGCCGTGCCATGATCGATCACAATCGTGTTTTCGCCGTAAATTTTGCGGGCGGCGAAAACGTTTGCCAGCCGATCCGCGCCGATTTCCTGCGGATAATCCACGCGATATTCGATGCCGAACACATGCGCGTCCGGCGTGACAAATTGCGTGACGCGGCCAAAATACTTTTCCCCTAACTTGGCAAAGATATAATTGACTGGCGGCACGACCGACGACACGCCGATAGCGGTAATTTCCTCTTTTTGAATCCCCGCTACCTGAAACAGGGTATAAATTTTGGAAAAGAGTTCATCCTCGGTTTCAAAACTTTTGGTGCCGATTCGCCAGATTTTAAAGCGGGAATCCTCCGTATGCAAGCCGATTACGGTGTGGCTGTTGCCGATGTCGAATAATAATTCCATAATATTTTGTGGGAACATGTTGTCGGACAGCATGAGACTGCCTGGCAACATGATATCTACGTGTTGACTTCTATGTTCGAATGCAGGCAATGTGCTACATACAAGCGAGTTCGGTCATGTCAAGCATTTTGTATTCGAATCTCTTCCTAAAAGACTCTGTGAGGTGTATATCGAAAAACCAGCAATCGCGTTTATAATCAGTTGACAATGTTGTTACATATACGATACATGACTTATGAATACGTTTCCATTTCGATCAGATATTCTGATGACGGTGATTTCAACCACAAAAAAGGATAACCAACATGTCAAAATTTTTTGATGCACTGCGAGTGACCCAGATTGGGTATATTGTGAAGGATATCGAAGAAGCGCGCCAACGATTCGCAACGTTTTTTGCAATGGATGCGCCGGATGTGGTGGCGACTGCTGGCTATGAACAGGCTCAGACCGAGTATCGCGGCAAGCCGTCCGACGCTACCGCCAAACTCGCCTTTTTCCATCTGGAAAATCTGGATATCGAATTGATTGAGCCGGATGAAAAACCGAGCGTCTGGCGCGAATTCCTGGAAGAACATGGCGAAGGCATTCAACATCTTGCCTTTGAAATCAAAGGGATGAAACAGAAAATCGAATTGTTCGGCAATGAGGGCATGAGCTTGATTCAGAAGGGTGAATATACTGGCGGGCGTTATGCCTATCTCGATACCACTAAGGCGATCAATACGGTTGTGGAACTGTTAGAAAATGATTAAGGGACATTTATGTACGTCGAAACTACAGTTTCGACGTACGCCTTAGCGCATGAAAATTCTATGTTCAGGGGAGTACATATGACAGCATTGCCCGGTCAGATCGCCACCAGAACATCAACGTTGTTCCATCAGCCCATCAGCGTGCTTGGGTTTGGCGGAAGCCTCTATACATCGCTCGATCAGAAGGATGTGCTTCATGATTTCAGGGAAGCGATTCAGAGCGCGTTTGACGCGGGAATCAACCATTTTGATACCGCACAATCCTACGGTGACGGCCAGGGCGAACGTATCTTCGGCGAATGTCTCGGACACTTCAAAAGAGATCAATATATCCTTGCGTCAAAGATGCTATTGAAAAAAAGCAAAGGCGAGACGATTGACGGAGTCAAAACGTCGCTGAAAAATTTAGCAACGGACTATCTTGATCTTTTTTATATCCATTGGCCTGCGGGGGATGCTGATCCGCGCCCGATGATGGAAGGCTTGGAAGAATGCCGTAGAAACGGACTGATTCGCGGCATCGGCGTGAGTAATTTTTCGGTTGAGCAGATAGATTTGCTACGCGAAGCCGGAACAGTGGACATCGTGCAGCTTTGCTATAACCTCCTCTGGCGAAAACATGAAGAGGACTTGCTTCCATACTGCGCGAAACACGGGATCGGCATATTTTCCTACAGTTCTTTAGCGCAGGGCATTCTGACGGGGAAATACCCGAAAGAGTATCAGCCTGGAAATGATGATGCCCGCAGGCATTCCGTTTTTTTCAGGCCAGACGTCTGGCCGGTCGTGCATGAGGCGGTTTCGGCCATGCAACAACTCGCTGACGAGAGTGGGACGACGTTAGTGGAATTAGCCATCAAGTGGATTCTTCATCAGAAGTCAGTTCTTTCCGTGATTGTCGGCGCTCGTTCTTCGGAGCAGATTCTCCGAAGTATCAACGCCGCATCGGGTTCTGTCGCCGATGGCATTCTGGACAGATTGACAGCAATTTCCTCTGAACTGAAAACAACGATTCCCGATACTGGGAACATCTTTCAATATTATCCCGAATGATTGGTTGAAACGCCAGACCTCACAGGTTTTCAAAACCTGTGAGGTCTTTATGAAACAAGGTGACGCATGAAAAAAAGCCCTGAACAAACGACACAGCCGCGCATTTTATTGATCTGCGGCGATTATTGGCACGCTCCCGCCGGCGCAGATTATGTGATACGGACGTTATGTCAGGAATCAGGCTCTGCGCTGACGACTGTCTTTACCCATCATGACGTGCCCTGGAACAATCTCGCGGAGTTTGACGCCATTGCGCTTTACAAAGAAGGGCGAATTGCGAATCACGATCCCGATACGCGCTGGTTATCCCTTGAACAGGAACAACAGCTTGTGAATTTTACCGCTGAGGGCGGGAGCTTTCTCGGCCTGCATTCTGGCGTCTGCTCGTATGCCGTCGGCGGGCCGATGCGCGAGATGATGCGAGGCCATTTCGTTCATCATCCACCGGAACTTGCCTACAAGGTTCTTCCCAAACAAGGACATCCATTCTGCAAGGGGATTGAACCGTTCGAACTGTTTGACGAAATGTATGTCACGGATGTTGTGGCTGAACAGACCGAAGTGTTTCTTGAAAGCGAAACATCAGAATATGGACGGCTGATTTCCGGCTGGACGCATCAATACGGGGCAGGGACGTTTATCGGCTTCACGCCGGGACACAATGTCAAGGTCATGACGCATCCGATGATCACCGCGTTATTGAGAAATATTTTAGCGACAATATGAATGACGATTGTAGGGCGAAACTGTCGTTTCGCCCTACAATCGAGGCGGCAATTCCTTTTTCATCACATACGCATCTTCTTTGCTTTCGCTGTAATAGCCTTTCCGAATGCCGATCTCCTGAAACCCTGACCTGCGGTAGAGCGCTAAGGCAGGCGCATTCGAGACGCGCACTTCCAATAACACGCAGCCTGCGCCGCGTTCTCGCCCGAATTCGATCCCGAAATCAAGCAGGGTTTTGCCAAGCCCTTGCCCTTGATAGTCTGGATCAACAGCGATATTCAAGATATGCACTTCGTCCGTCACGACCCAGAAAAAATGATAGCCGATGATTTTGCCTGCCGGATGCGCATTGTCATATAATCGCGCCACATACACATAGGAAAAATCCTCGCCGTCGAGTTCCGACAGCAGCACGGGTCGGCTCCAGGGATACTGATACGCCCGGTTTTCCAGCGCGACAATCTCGTCAATATCCGAAATATGCGCTGGCTCGATACTGACATGCCGGTGCTGGTCGGCTTCTGCGACTTCGAAAGACATCACGACAGGCAAGGCGTTTTTTTGACAACGCAGCCCTGCCAGGGTTTTAAACCCTGGCAGGGCTTTCGAGGTTGAGTTATCCTTGTTTGAATTGTTTGCTCAGCGCGAGCCGCTGCTGCTGATAATTCGACTGAATCCCTGCGCCATACAGCGTTTGCGGCGGTTCGATATTTTGGGAATACCACAATTTGCAAAACGGTTGGCCGTGACTGATGCGATACGGCACTTCATGCGAGCGGACTTCCAGCACCGCGTATGTTCCAGGAATGTCGCCGCTGCCGAAGCCGAAACCAGGATCGAAAAACCCGGCGTAATGGACGCGAAACTCTCCCGCGCCGATGTCATACGCCATCATTTCCGCCGAATACTCCGGCGGAATCCGAATTTTTTCCTGCGAGCAGAGCAAGTGAAATTCCTCCGGTTCAAGGATCAAATCGTCCCCTTTTTGCCGGTGAATCGGCTCCCAGAAATCGGCGGCGTCGTAAAAACGAATTTTCGAGAGGTCAACAATATGGCTGTTCTTTTTAGCTTTATAGCCGATAATTCCCTGATTCTGCTCGCCGCGCAAATCCACGCTCATCACCAGCCCGTCCTGAATGCTGGCGTTTTCTAAGGGAATCGGCTGATGTTCCGCGTCATACAACAGCGGCGCGGCCTGATAGAGCGAGCGCAGAGCGTCGTCATCCATCACGCAGTCGCCTTGAAGAACGCGCAATTGATTCAATGAAAGGCCGGGCATGACGCGCACGGTAAAAGATTTCGGCACGATTTCCAAATAAAGTTTGCCATGATAACCGGGGCGCACGTCGTCGAAGCGGTAATTGAAATCCGTAATCACCCGCGTCAGCATATCGAGCCTGCCGGTCGTGCTTTTCGGATTCGCTCTGACGGCCACATGCGGCGGCAGGCGCAGCGATTCCATCAGCGGCACAAGATAGACCTGATTTTTTTCCAGAATCCCATTCTGTTCAAGATCAATCGGATACATCAGCAATTCGTCAAGCACCGCTTCGACCGGGCGATTGCCGGGCACGAAACTGCTGCGGATACGGTAGCCGATCTTACCCAAACGCGCGTCTAAGCTGGCGGGCTGATACTGCCGGGTTTCAATCGGTTCGTCCGAGTGAACCCCACCATCATTGACGAGTTGCCGAATGAAACGGTCGGTCAAAATTCCGGAAATCGTATTCATAAATCAATCTCAGCCCTGCCAGGGTTTCGAACCCTGGCAGGGCTATTTCAAACTACGCATGTTTTGTCAATTCCCAGATGATATGCCCTAATTCCGGCAAAATCAGCCGCGTCATGGCTAATTCAGCCGCATGTTTCGAGCCGGGAACGGAAAAAATCGCCGTGCCGTTCGCAATCCCCGCGACCGCCCGGCTCATCATCGCCGCCGAGCCAATTTCTTCATAACTGAGGACGCGGAATAACTCGCCGAATCCGTCAAGCCGCTTTTCCAATACACGTTCGACGGCTTCATAACTACGATCTCTGGCGGAAATTCCCGTGCCGCCATTACACAGAATCGCCTGCGTTTCATCTGAAGCGATGCCTTCGCGCAGCAATGCCTCAAGCTGCTCAGGCTCGTCGGGAAGGATAATTTTTTTTGCGACGATGTGGCCGTTTTGTTCCAACCGTTCCACCATCAGCTTGCCGCTGACATCCGTCTCTTCGTTGCGCGTATCGCTTAATGTCACGACCCAGCAGACCACCTGCTTCCGGGCGTGTTCTTGATGTTCATGATGTCCCATGTTCGAACTCTTTCTTGAAACGACAAGGATATGTGTAAGAAAGGATACATTCGGCGATCCGTTCTTACGCCAACTACTCCTGAAAAGATCATAAATTATACGACGAAACAATACGACATATCGCTATGCCTTCTGCTCGAAAGAAATATGCGCTGTCAAGACTTTTGTGCGTTTGCCAGCAAACACCATCAAAGCTGCGCTTTGAGACTCCTATTTATCGCAGCGCCAACATTGGCACAGCTACCTTCTCCGCTTTTTCGGCGTCGAACAGAGCTTCAATCAGCGCAAGCGCGAATTCGATGGCCGTGCCGGGGCCGCGACTCGTGACGCAGTTGCCATCTACGACAACGCGCTGTTCCATCGCTGATTGGTCGGCGAAATCATTGCCCATGCCGGGATAGCAGGTTGCTTTCTTGCCTTTGAGCAGGCCGTAATGCTGAAAAATGACGGCAGGCGACGCGCAAATCGCGGCGTAAATGCGCCCGGCGTCGCGCTGTTTTTTCAGAAGCGCAATCAGCGGAGCGCAATCCCGCAGATGCTCCGCGCCCGGCATTCCCCCCGGCAGCGCAATCGCGTCATACGTGTGTGTGACGCAATCGCCGATCAACGCGTCCGCCACGAGATTGACGCCGCGCGAAGCTTTAATCTGCACGCTCTTCATAACTGATGCCACCGTCACCTGCGCTCCGGCGCGGCGCAGCGTGTCAATAATACAGATGGCTTCGATCTCTTCCGTGCCGTCAGCGATGGGAACCAATACTGTTTTTGCCATCATGTTTTCCTCCTTGATCTATTAACCCTGCCAGGGTTCGAAACTCTGGCAGGGTTGGTTTTACCACGATAACGTCCGCGACGAATAAAAGCTCATCGGTTCGCCGCTGATCGGGTCAGTGAAATGCAGTTCTTTGGCCAGCAATTGCAGCGGATGCGCGAAGTCGTCCGGCTGTTTCGGCTGTAAATCGGGATAATAGCGGTCATGCAATATCTGCGACCCGATCAGGCTGAGATGCAGCCGAAGCTGGTGCTGTTTGCCGGTGCGCGGCTCTAAGCGAAACAGGCCATGCGCCCCGCGTCGTTCCAACAACGTAATCTTCGATACCGCATTGACTGCGCCCTCCACCTGTTTCATGCGAAACCAGGGCTCGCCCTGCACGAGGCGATTTCGAATCTCCCATTCTGTCCGCGCCGATTCATTCGGTAATGTCGCAATCGCGTCATACATTTTACGCACCGCTCCGGAATGAAACAGGGCATTGTATCGAGCGCAGCTTTTTGCGTTGATTGAAAACATCACGATCCCGGCAGTCTCGCGATCAAGGCGATGCAGCGGCGCAATCTCGTTGATTCCGGTGGCGCGTCGCAAACGATAGAGCAAACATTGATTGACATATATTCCGGCAGGCGTGACCGGCAAAAAATGCGGTTTGCACGCGACAAGGATATGCTCATTCCGAAAGATCACGCGCTCGTCGAATGGAATCGCCTGCTCATCAACAACTTCCCGATAATAGCGCAGCCGCGCATTCGGCTGATACGGCGTGTTCGACGTGATAATCTCTCCGGCGTCGGTCGAAATCTTGCCGGATGCCAGCCGTTCCTGCCACACATCGCGCCCGACATTCGGAAAACGCTGCGCGAAAAAATCGAGCAAATCGGGATAGGGCGGACGGCAAATCGGCAGCGTCACATACGACGGAATCGGCGCGGTGCTGTAACTGTGAAGCGGCATGATCATTCGAAAAGAAACAGCATCGCCACGCCGAAAACGGCGATGCAGGCGCCGACAATCGCTTTCCACGACAGCCGTTCTTTGTACGCAACCCTGACCATCGGCAGCATCAGCACCGGCGAAGTCGCCATCAAGGTCGAAGCGACGCCGACCGCCGTGTGCTCGATAGCAATCAGACTCAGGCTGATGCCGAGAAACGCCCCTAAAAACGACGAAAACACAATGGTAAACAAAAGCCATTTATCTTGAAAAATTTGCGGAAGCGGATTGCGATATTGTTTCATCATGAACAGCGTGGGGAGCAGAAAAATCGTGGCAATCAAAATGCGAACAAAGGCGGCGACAAAGCCATTGACTGAGCCTTCGGCAAAGGCTAATTTTGCGTAGATGACGCCGACGGCCTGGCCTAACGCGCCAAGCGTCGCATAGATCAGACCGGCGCGCGAAAGATGCGGCGTATGCGGCGTCTGTTCGCGGCGTTCCAACACGACGAGCGCGATGCCGCCGAGCGTGACGAATATGCCAGCCACGCCGAATAGCGACAGCGTTTCGCCCAAAAAAATCCAGGCGAGCAGCGCCGACATTGCGGGGGAAAACGCCATAATCAACATACTCAGCCGCGCTCCGATATGTTGAAACGCTTTGAACAGAAACGTATCGCCGATGACGATGCCGATGAGCGAACTCAACACGAAATACCACATTTGCGTTGATGAAAGCTGGATTGGCAAGCGGAACAGCGCAATCGCGCCGACGAAAAAACAGAGCGCGATCAGCATTCGCGCCATATTCGTCTGAAGCGAGCCGATTTTCTGCGAGACGTGCGTGATCATCATGGAACTGGCCGCCCAGATGGCGGCGGCGGTTAATGCGCTGATTTCACCGATAAAGATCATAATCTTCTTACGCTCCCTCTCCGACTTGCTGTAAAATCGCTGTTCTTCCAGGGGTTGAAACCCCTGTCTCTATTCCATCGCCCTTTCAGGGCGGGCATCTGCCGCGAAGCGGCTACGGAATACAGACAGATGTTTCAACATCTGACGCAGTTGATATGCCGAACGGCATATTTCCGACAGGTGTCTTGTTTTTCAACTCTTGGCTTTCCCCCCGAATTGTCAAGATTTTTCTGTGAAGCGGCAGCGCGAAAGACGCCAACGATAAACCGGAGCAGCGTCGAATTTTTCGACGGCTTCTGCTTGACTTTTTCCATCGGTTTCCTGTCTGACGGTTGCATGGAGAAACGTATTGCTGCCCGGCGAGATGTGGCGGCAGTTTTTGTATCGGTCATTGTACGACGAAACTGTGTTTCGTCGGCGTCGAAACGCAGTTTCGACCTACGAGTGAGGAGAGGGACAACAATGAAACGAATGGGTGGCATTGTAACAATCATATTTTTCATGTGCGCGACGGCTGCGGCGCAATCCGCGCCGACGACATGGGGGCTGTGCATCGGCCTCTCGGAATATAATCTGCCGGACATATCGCTGAAATGGGCGGACAAAGACGCGATTGAATTCAGTACGTTTTTGCGCTATGGGCTTGGGCTGCCGGAAGATCAGTATCGGATTCTGAAAAACCGGGAGGCGACGCGGGAAAACATTCGCGACGCCTTTGGCTGGTTAGGGTTGATGGCTAAGCCGGAAGACCGCGTCTATATCTTTTATTCCGGGCATGGCAAGGATAATTCGCCGATTGTGCCGTATGATACCGAAAACTCGTTTACGCTGGAAAGTCTCCAAAAGGCGTTAAGTAAAATCGAGGCGAAAGAGATTATCTTTTTTGCAGACGCCTGTTTCAGTGGCAAAATCGCGGGAAAGGGCGCAAAGCCGATTATTGATCGCGAAAATCTGACCGGCTTGAAAAATGAAACGGTGGCGGAGATCACCAAAAGCAAGCCCGGCGTGGTGGTCATGACTTCGGCGAACGGCATTCAGGAAGCCTACGAATGGGACGGCCAGAAAAACGGGCTGTTTACGTATCATCTTATGAATACGCTGATGGACCCGAATATTCATGCCGCGATTGATATGGATCGCAACGGCGAAGTCTCATTATTCGAAATCTATCAAAATGTTCGTTACCTTGTCTCCGGCGAATCGAAGCAGGAACCGCAGATTTCGGATGCCGCCGCCGCGCAGCAGATGACGATGTTCGCTGGCGTGACGGCTGTTTCTGTCCCAACAAACGAACCGACCACGCCATCCGGCGAAAAGAAACGCATGGGCACCGGCACGAAAGTCGCGCTCGGCGTTGGCGTCGCGGCAGCGATTGGCGGCGGAGTCGCGTTGGCTCTCAGTCAGGGGGAAGATGACACATCGAGCGATTCGTCCGGCTCTTCTGGCGTAAATGCCAGATTGCAGATTTTGCCGGAAATGCAAACCGCGTGCGGCAGCGTCACGCATCGTCTGTACATTGAGAATGCGACAGATAAGCCGCTTACCGTGTCTCGGATTGATTATGACGAAACGCTGACATTGGATGAGCCGCCATCCACCTGCAAACAGGGACGGCGCGGATCGTTTCTGCCGGACGTTCGCGAGGTGAAGGCGCATCAATGGACATTGATCCGGGAATGGCAGGCGGAGTTTTATGGCTGCGGCGCGTGTCCGTATACGTTTTTACAATGCGCATACACGCTGCAATATACGATTGCCACGTCTGCGGGCGTGATTGAGGCCGAACCGATCAACGCGGCCATGCTGAACGACGGAAATTATTGTCAGACGACGCCGCTTCCGACGCCGACGCCGAATTTGACACCGACACCGAAGAAGTGAGTCTGCGAAGACCCCTGCCAGGGTTCTGAACCCTGGCAGGGGTGGCGTGAGAGGTGTTATTTGAACATGCCGTGCCCGGCTTTGATTAACCCGCCGATTTCGGCAATCGCGGCATTCAGTTTCTCCGCGTCTTCTTCGCCGCATGCCCCGATGCCTTTGAATGCGGCTTTGATCAAGGTTTGATGGTTCTTATCCCATTCTTCTTTCGAGCCTTTCGCTGGCGTCATCGTTTCTAATGATTTGAAGTTTTTGGCAAGCGTCATCAATCCTTCGGCGGCGGCAAAAAAATCTTTGCTCTCAGCGGCTTTCCCCAACTCTCCCATCGCCACCGCGCTTGATTTCATGACCTCTTTGACTTTGGCGGAGTCATATTCGGCGAAGACCTGACTGGCGGCGAACATCATGACGACAACAAGCCCAACGATAAGCAACAGACGTGTTTTCATGGCAAATTCTCCCTGTGCAGAGTGTGTTTCGAACAGACATGGTTATTCGCGACATTCTTCTCTCTATCGCATCGGAAGAAGTTGTCAAGGGTTTTTTTGAGGAAAACGACAGGGACGGGCGAAACAACAGTTTCGCCCTACGGCGTCAGTTTTATTGAGGATGCGGCCAGCGTTTCTGAAGGCGTTCGAGCATTCGATCCAACCGCTGCTGCTGTTCCGGCGTCAGAATCGTCTTCAATTCCGCTGTTTTACGCTGCATGATCTCTGAAAAATCGGTATGCGACTGTTGCAGCAAGCGCCGAATCTCCTGCCCGCCGGATTGCACAATCGCCTCTGCTTGAGGGCGTTGCGCGTCCGTCAATGTCAATTCCCGCGTCAGGCGGCGCATCAATACGTCGCGGTGCCTATCGGGGGCGCGTTCGGCAAATTCTCGGATGCCGTGCCGAATGACTAAACCGGTGCCCAATACGCCCGTGATGACGCCAAGCACAAAGACGACGATCACTCCGGCAACCGCTTTGACGGTGATTTTACTCATAAGCTGAACACCTCCCCGAAGGTTTGAACGATGATGAATTCGACCGGATTGCTGAAAAAGTAATCCGTCAAATCATTCAGCGGATTCCAGCCCATCACGCCCGAATAGAGCGAGAGGATCAGCACGAATGCGCTGGCCGCCGCCGCAAATTTCCAGACCACTTGATCGAACAAGGCCAGCGGACTCCATGCCGCCGCCGGTTCGAGCTGCCGAATCGTCCGCATGACATCGGCCTGCCAGCGCGCGCCAAGTTCCACCGGAATCTGTTCGCGCGACAGATACGCCTGTCGTAATGCCTCGTCAAGCTGCTGCTGCTGTTCTGGCGTCAATGGTTTCATCATAATGGAGAAGGTGTCAGACACGTTGGACGTGTCTGACACCTGTTTCCTCACGCGCAGTCAAAAATTTATGCAACTGTTTGCGGGCGCGGAACGCTCGAATTTTGACATTCGCCGTGCTCCACCCCAGCAAATTCGCCGCGTCTTTATGCGAATAGCCTTCAAGATAGACTAACTCGACCACCATGCGATCTTCGGCGGATAATCTGTTCAATGCTTGATGCAGCGCCTCGTGACCGTCCTGCTCGTCGCCATGCTGAGCAAACGCCGCGCTCGATTGCGTTGAGATGACCGCGTCCACCCAGCGCTGCTGCTGTTCCGAGAGCGAACTCATCGGCACTTCGCGCTTGCGATACCGCGCGCGCCAGAAATCGTAGCAGGCGCGTACGGCAATCGCCGATAACCACTGTTGAAAGCGATCCGGCTGCTTGCATGACGCTAATCCCTGGTACGCTCGCACGAATACGTCATGCGCGACCTCTTCGATCTGGTCGAAGGGGATATGCTTTTTGACGATGCGTAACACGTGTTGCCGGTAGCGTTCGATCAACGTCTCAAACGCATTGATCTTTCCGTCAAGCACCTGGCGAATAATGTCGGTGTCAGTCAGCATGAATGGTCGCTTTTCCGTTTACGCAGCATGATCCGGAGTGTCAAAGCTTGCTTTGACACTCCAACATTTCCTTATTGTTAGAACCAGCGTGAACGTCCGTGAGCGCCGTCCGCTTGCGCATGTTTTTCCAATTCGTCGAACAGTTCGATCCGCTTTTGTTTCAAGATGTCGAGTTGCTCCGGCGTCAAGACGGCTTTTATCTCCGCCAGCATTTTGGCATGTTGCACGAAGAGGTTTTCCAACTCGGTCGAATTTTTTCGGAACAATTCGCGGACTTTTTGTTCGTCGAATTCCTGCGTCAGCAGCAGATCGCCTAACTCTTTATGAATGACGATGAAGCCCTGAACGCCCTGCTGCCGCATGTCGCGGTTGTTCATGAACATCGAAAGCACCTGCCGTTTTTGATCGGTCGTGAGGTTCAAGGCTTCGAGCGTTTCCTGAATTTTCGCGCCGCCTTCATGGAATCGGCTGGCGAATTTCCCGAATCGTCCGAACCCGTCTTCCCGGAACTGCTCGACCTTCTGCATCTGTTCTGCGGTGAGAATCTCGGCCAATTGCGGTTTCGTCTCCGCCCACATCGTTTCATGCGCCTGCCTCATGGCCGCGAAGCGCTGCCGACCGTGCCCTTGCGAAGATTCGCGCAGGCCGCGCCAGGCGTCAAGTTTTTCTTCAATCAGCGGGCGAAGTTTCGCTTCCTGTTCTTCGGTCAGCGCAAGCGTCTCTTTCATGTGCGCGATTATGACATCCGCGTTCATAAATCCTGCGCCCATCATGCCGAAATGTTCTTTGGCGGCGGCGGTGACGCGCTGTGTCATGGTGATGGCGGCTGCGCCGATTCCCGTAAGGACGAGGCAGCCAATAGCGATGCGTTTCATTGTACGTGTTTTCATAGGTCTATTCTCCTGATAGTCATCGTGTATAACAAGCAAATGTTCATGAGTACGCTGTCCGTGACAGTTGTTCTCCAGATGTCTTTGCGCAAAGTTCTCAGTGGTGTTTGTGCTGTCATAAGAGAACGTCGGCGGAAAATTGGGGATGGTTACAAAAAATATGCCGACGGCAAAAAATATACAATCTACGATCTATTCGAAGGCAAGAATATCTGCCTCCTTTACAAAAATGATTGACAGGACTCCGCTCCGCATGGGAAGGTCAATCAATGAGATCGCTCCTGCAATGGCACAAAAGTGTTTGGTAATTATTTACGTACCGACGGACAGCCTTGTTCGCCGAAATCGGCGCGAGCAAACAACTGCTGAAGGCGTCTCCATGCGGCGTGTTCGACGAACAAGGCTGTTCGTCGGTACGTAAACAGTTACAGTTTCTGAACGTAATCAAACAGGGAGTTGCGTGTTTGTAGAACATTCCTGGGAGGATGGAAGATGCCGACACAAGGTCATACGCTGCAAGACGCTAAAAATTTCGAACGGGCGCAGGATTACGGCAGAGCCGCAGACGTATATGTCGAACTTGGTAATTATGAGCAGGCGTTTGCGCTGTTTCAGCGACTTGAGCAGCAATTTCCCTTTCATAAAGACATCAAATTCAGATTCGGACGCTTGCTCATGCAGATGAAACGCTGGGACGATGCGATTAGCAAGCTTCAGGAAGCCGAAACGGTTGGGAAAGCCGTCGAAGAAACACTCTATCTGCTGGCCGAATGTTTTACGCAAAAAGGCTTTATCCACGCCGCCAAAGAGACGTATGCCGACCTGTTGGAGCGTAATTACAATTATAAGGATGCCAAAGAAAAGTTACAAACCCTCGACCGACAGAGGTTTTCCCCGTTTGCCGTCCCCGCGCAGGCAGATCACGATGATTCCAAGACGCGCCTTCATCTCGAAAATGACGGGCAGCACACGCTGCAAGGGATTACAGTGGAAGAGCGTTATGCGCTGATCGAAGAAATCGGGCGCGGCGGCATGGGCATCGTGTACAAGGCCGAGGATACGACAAATCATCGTGAGGTCGCCATTAAAGTGCTTCCTCCGAATTTAGCCGAGAGCGAAGAGCATCTGACGCGGTTTTTCCGAGAAGCCGATATTATCGCGAACCTGCGCCATCCGCACATTGTCTCGATCATCGAAATCAATCCGTCTCAAAATTTTATCGTGATGGAATATCTTTCCGGCGGCACGTTGAAAGCCTGGACGCAGCAGCAACACGCCGCCGGGCTGGCGACGCTGCCATTGCTCTTGCCGATTCTCGACGCGCTGCATACGGTGCATCAGAACGGAATCGTACATCGCGATTTGAAACCGGAAAATCTGCTGATGTCCGCTGACGGCGCACTGAAATTGACGGATTTCGGCATTGCGCATATCGCAGGCGCGACCATCACGCACACCGGCGCGCATCTCGGCACCATCCCGTATATGGCTCCGGAACAAATCCTCGGAACGCGCGTGGATGCCAGAACCGACATCTACGCCGTCGGCGTGATGCTGTACGAATTGCTGACCGGCCAGTTGCCGTTTATCGGCAAAGATACCAGTTTTCAGCATGTGCGCACGCCGCCGCGCCCGCCGATTGAACTGACTGCAGAGATGCCGGCGGCCTTGAATGCGATTATCCTGAAATGCCTCGCCAAACAGCCCGAAGAGCGCTATCAAGATGCGAAGACGCTGGCGGCGGCGTTACAGCATGCGTGAGGCGTCTTGGTCACAGCATTCTGAATGGGTGGTGATCCACCAATTGGTAAAGTGCTTTTTTCAAGTAGTGTTTTTTCAAGTTCTAATTGTCGGGTAAAAGCGGTTCAATTTAATTCGGGCATCCTTCATTAGGAGAGGGAAACAAGAGCGTTCTACATATCTCATGTCTGTTTGCCGAAGCGTTTGGCGAAGGCGGTTTTGTCGAGCGCGGAGGCTTCGCCGAGTAGCGTCAAAGAAACGTATTGCGACAAACATCGGCACTCCCAAAAAACGTGAATTCATCACCGCATGAGTGACTCTCCGTGATGTCTGTCAATCATCGGCATTATTCAGGAGAGATGTCTGATGAGTACGAAAGCATTGTCAGCATAGGGACGAATCCAAGCCGCTGATAGACTTGCCCCGCGCGTTGAGCGGCAGCCGTCAGGTAGATTGTTTCGATACATTTTGAGAAGAAATTCTATTGACATCCGCTACGTCGTCCTGCTATACTTGTATGTCAAGGAAATGTTTATTCATAGAACGCAGCAGCGTATTCTATTTGGTGATTGTCAGAACACAGAGGAGGCCACGCATGAGGAATATACGAGTAAGGAGGTTCGGTATGAGTATTATGATGATGCTCGCAGCCATAATCGGCGCGGGACAGCCGGCGCAAGCCGTTGATGATCGCGTATTGACGTTAGCGCAAGAGAATGCGGCGTTCGCGTTCGATCTTTACGCGCAAATCAAAACGCAGAAAGGCAATCTTTTTTATTCGCCGTACAGCATTTCTACCGCGCTGGCAATCGCGTATGGCGGCGCGCGCGGCAACACGGAACGTCAGATGGCGCAAACGCTGCATTTTGCCCTGCCGCAAGACGCGCTCCACCCTGCATTTTCCGCGTTAGACGCGTACTTCGACACGCTCAATGATGGCAAAAATATCACGCTGAATGTCGCCAATTCGCTCTGGCTCGATCAGTCGTTTTCGGTGTTAGACGCCTATCATGCTCTGATGCAGAAACATTATGGCGCGAATCTGTTTCAGGTGGATTTTATCGAAGAGACAAACGCCTCTCGGAAGCAAATCAACGAATGGGTCGCGGAGCAGACGCAAAAGAAGATCGAAGAATTGCTCAAAAAGGGCGATATTGAGGCCCAAACCGCCGCCGTCTTAGTGAATGCCATCTATTTCAAGGGGAATTGGCAACATGCCTTTGACGAAAAGCTGACGAAGGATGCGCCGTTTTGGGTGACGAAAGATGAGCAAATCACCACGCCGACCATGCAGCAGACTGGCACGTTCGAATATCGCGAAACAGATGACTGGCAGATGCTCGCCTTGCCGTATATGGGCGAACAAGTCTTGATGGTTATGCTGCTGCCGAAAGACAACGATGGCTTGCAGCAGCTTGAGGCGCAACTGACGCTTGACAATGTCATGAATTGGCTGCAACAGACATCCCCGCAGCGCGTGAAGGTCTCGCTGCCGAAATTTACGATGCGGTTTCGTATCTATTTGATAGAAACGCTCGCCAAATTAGGTTTGACATCCCTGTCCGATTTTTCCGGCATGTCAACGCAGGCGGTATCGTTGTCAAAAGTGATTCATGAAGCGTTTATCGCCGTGAACGAGCAGGGCACAGAGGCCGCCGCCGCGACCGCCGTGACGATGAGCCGGTCGGCGCCGCGCCCCCCGGCGGAATTCACGGCGAATCATCCGTTCATCTTTTTCATGGTAGATATGACGACCGGTAGTTTTCTCTTTGTCGGGCGCGTCGTCAATCCGGCAGAGGCCGCGAAATAATCGGCGAATTCTTTTGGGGCGGACTCCCCCGCCGCCCCTCTAAAAATCAACCTCGGTAAACAGTTCCAATTGAACAGGTTGAAGAGAATCGCGTTCCGGCTCGAATTCGATAAAATTGGACAATCCAATCCCTAACAGCCGAATCCGTTTGTGTGGGAATTCTTCCTCACAGACGAGACGCAGTTTTTCGCTGGCCTCCGAGAAAATCGTCTGCCGCGTCTGGTAGGAATCTAACGAGGTGACGCTGCGGGTAATCTGCTGAAAATCGTAAAATTTCACCTTCAGCGTCAAGGTTTTCCCTGGCGGAAAGCGATGCTTTTCGATGCGCCGCAGCAAATCGTCAGTCAACGCGCGCAACTCTTCTAATAATTCCGTCCCATAATGCAGGTCTGCGGCAAACGTATTTTCGACACTGACGGATTTATGCTCCCGATCCGGCACGACCGGGCGGGAATCATTGCCGCGAATAATTTGATACAGATACGCGCCATGCTTCCCGAAATGCTCAACAAGAAACGCCTCTGTCTGCGCCAACAATTGATGACCGTATTCAATGCCGAAGCCTGCCAATTTCTTTTGCGTGACCTTGCCCACGCCTGGAATCTTCCGCACCTCAAGCGCGGCGAGAAATTCCGGGGCGCGTTCCGGCGGAATCACGAACAGACCGTCAGGCTTTTGCTCATCCGAGGCGATCTTCGCTAAAAATTTGTTGAATGACACGCCTGCCGAACATGTCAGATATACTTCATCGCGAATTTCTTGTTTGATCCGCTTCGCGATCCAGGTCGCAGAAGGAATCTCCTGGAAATTGCGCGTGACATCCAACCAGGCTTCGTCCAACGAAATCGGCTCGATCAGGTCGGTATAGCGGGCAAAAACGGCGTGAATCTGCTGAGAAATTTCGCGGTAGCGGCTCATGCGTGTGGGTAAGAAAATGCCCTGCGGACAGAGTTTATACGCCAATGCGCTCGCCATTGCCGAACGAACGCCGAATTTTCGGGCTTCGTAGCTGGCAGATGCGACCACGCCCCGACTGGCGGGAGGGCCGCCGACAATCACAGGCAAGCCTCGTAATTCGGGATGATCCAGAATTTCCACCGACGGATAAAAGGCATCCATGTCAATATGGATAATTTTGCGTTCGTCGCGCACGATACGATTTTACGCGGGAACGTTTACAGGCAGGAAGACGATAAATGTGGTGCGTCCGGGCTGACTTTCCAAGGCGATCCGCCCGTGATGCTTCTCAATGATCTTCTGGCAAATATCCAGACCGAGGCCGCTGCCTTCTCCTGCGGGTTTGGTGGTAAAAAACGGCTCGAAAATCCGCTGTTGAATCTCTTTGGGAATGCCGCAGCCGGAATCGGTGATACGCACGACAAGATTCGCGTTCTCCTGCATGACGGAAATGTCCAGCGTGCCATGCCCGTCCATCGCTTGAATCGCGTTATGGATGATATTGGTCCAGACCTGATTCAGTTCATCGGGGTAGCAGAGAATCGGCGGAACTGGCTCATAGTGTTTCGCCACCTCGACACCGTGCTTGAGTTTATTGTGATAGAGCGTCAGCACCACGTCAATCCCTTCTGTAATCACGCTGCTCACCATTTCGCCTGAATGATCGTAATGGGCGTAGCTTTTCAGGGCAAAGACGACCTTTGAGGCGCGTTCGACCGCTGTAACGATATTTTCGCTGTTATGCCGTTGGATCGAAAGGTTGTAAGCCGCCTGTAAAATAGACGCGGCCAACGTGTCGTCGCTCTGCTTGCCGATACGCTCGAACAGCGGCAGGAACGAGTCAATCTGTTCATAAATGCCCATATCTACTAACGTATCGGCAATCGTATCGGGATCATAGACCGTGTGGGTTTCCAATTCCTCGCGTAAGGTTCGTTTAATCGTGCGCTCCTCGCGCGAGGTGAGATGCGGCTTTTTTTCCTGTAACGCCCGCTGTACTAACGAGAAAAAGAGCGTGCGCTGGGCGGGCGAGAGGTGTTCGAACAAATTCGGCAGCGCGTGAATCGTTTCGCTGAGCGCATTGGAAATATTGCCGATTGAGGCGCGGATCGCGCCGAGCGGCGTATTGATTTCATGCGCGACGCCAGCGACCAAATGTCCGAGCGCGGCCATTTTTTCAGACTCGACCAATTCCTGCTGCGCCGCCTTTAAGTGGTCGAGCGTTTGAGACAGTTCCAACGTGCGCTCTTTGACCTGACGTTCGATTTCTTGCTGATATGCCCGCTGCAACTCTTCCGCTTCTCTGCGTTCGGTAATGTCGCGCAGCGATCCTTCATAATACAGCAGCTTGCCGCGCGTATCGTTGACGCTGCGAGCGGAGAAGGAGACCCAGATACGCTGTCCGTCAGCCTGGCGAAGCGGCGTTTCGAAATGTCGGATTTTGCCCTCTTGCGCTAAAATCGTTTCGAGCCGCTCTTGCTCGGAATCGTCGCATTCGAACTGTTCCGTAATATTGGTGACGGCGGCCAGAAGGTCTCGCGGCGATTGATACCCCATAATCGAAGCTAACGCTGGATTCGCGTCAATAATCCGCCCCTCTTCGTCCGCTTGAAAAATACCGTCAAAACTGTTTTCGAAAATCCCGCGATATTTTTTTTCCGCCTCGCGCACCGATTCTTCGGCGCGTTTTCGATCCTGAATTTCCGCTTGCAAATTTGTGGTCATCGTCCGCAGCGATGTATTCAACACCCCGATTTCATCGTGGCGGTCGGGCAGCCATTCGATCTGCTGCTCGCCTGATGTGACGTGCTCCGCAATTGCTACGATGCGAAACAGCGGCGTAATAATCGAACGTTTGACAATAAATGCCATGACGCCGACGCTGAATACGACGACAATCAGGAAGACCGCGATATTCGCCTGCGCCTGACGCCTCGCTTCGTGGCGAATCGCAGAGAGTTCGTTTTCCAACGCGTCATTGAACGTCGCCACATATTCTTTCAGGGTTTCTTCGAATTTTCGGGCTTGTTCATCAATCAATTGCGCGTCAAGACGAAGCGATTCCTGCTGCGCTTCAGAGAGATTGTTTTGCTCGAACGAGGCGGCGACTTCGAGGTAGAGCGTTCTGGCGTCGTCTGAAAAATCTTGCAATTGTTCGGCAGTTTTCTGAATCCGCGTTCGTTCGGATTCCGACAGCCCTTCTAATCGCACAAGCCTTTGGAACGCATCGCTCACGCGGATCGCCTGAAGTTCCATCTCCTGGAGCGCTTCGGTCTCTCCGGTCATTGCGAATTCTTCGTGCGCCTTGAGTTGCTGGGTAAACGCATCCAGCGCAACTTCGCTTTGTTTGGCCGCCGGAATCAACTCGCGCGACATCACGCGCAGGCGTTCATTCGACTTGTTGCTGTGGCTAAATCCCATCACAACGACGATGAGATACCCGATAATCAGAATGCTGATACTCAGCCAAATTTTCGTAGAAATATTCAAGCGTTGTTTCATACGTGTCGTTCCGCCGGATAACAGAGCAAAACGCTATCAGATGTGATCTCAAGACGCTTCGACGTCGCTCAACGTGACCGGTCGTGGTGAGCGACGTCGAACCATGAATCATTTCGTTTTGCAATGTGCTAAAAACTAAAAGTCGTTTTAACAGCAAACAGGAATGAATCTTCCTGAAAACCGTCAGGATTGTCATCTTTTCGCAAATTCGCCACGCCGTTGATCGCATGGCCTTCGAATTTTAATATCCATGCGTCGTTCAGATCGAATCTGGTGGTTAAGACCAACTCTTTCTGCCAGGCGAAGTAATCCGGCAGCCCTTCTTCCTGAAAGCGTTTTCCGGATTTATCGTCGCGATCCGAATACGAGATGGAGTAATACATTCCGCACTCCAGCCAGTCCGTAAACCGATAGGCGGCGCTGGCATAATACCCTTCCTTATACCCTTCCTCTGACTCGTTGTCACCGCGATTTTTCTCTTCATGTAGGCCGTATTCCACTGCAAGCGCTAACGAATCTCCGGCATATTCGGTAGAAAATATGACATATTTTCCTTCCCGCAATTCGGAGATCAGCAATCCCACAGGCGCTCCCTGTTCTGTCCAGAGAGGATGATTCGCCGTTCTTCCTTGAAACGTCGTGCGATATGTCCCTGATGTGGTTTGAAATCGGAGACCGTCAAGCGGCGTCTCCCAGATCAGTTTTCCTCCGAGAATCTCATGAATACGCAATTCTGCCTGATTATAGTGATTGCGGGCTTCATTCGAAAATGCGCTGCTGGTTTCATCGAGCGTTTTTTCACCGTAGCCAAACGAATAACTCAGTCCCCCTCCTGGCTTCCAAAACATGTCCCCCATAACGCCGATGCCTAAAAAGGCGTCATACACATCGCGACTTTGTTCATCATACAGGCCGGGCGGGAGAAAAATCCAGGGGCGCAAGAAATCGAGGTCGCGGGTTTCGTTGTATAAGCCCCAGGGAATTTGAAGCATTCCCGCTTGAAGACCGAACCAGTCGCGCCAGCGATACTGACCGTATGCCCAATCTACTTCGACGGTATTATTGCCAAATTCGCCTAAATCGCGCGAAAGAACCTGTATCGCGACACGTAAACGTTCGGACGGGTCTATGCCGATATTCAAGCCGAATTCGTTAAATTCGAAACTTCCTTCTTCCGTTTTGGCATAATAATTATTCTGATCGCTCGTCAAATACCCTTGCGACGCAAATCCGTGAATTTGGATATTCTCCGCCAGCGAGCCGGAATCGAATTCGGCGGAGACGCATGTCCCCGCGCTCAGCAGAAGCAGGCAGAAGACGCTTACACCATATCGTATATTCATCATGCGCTCCTGCGGTTATGGTTGAAACGAGAGCGTGTTGACAAGCGCCTTGTCAACATCCTCGCTTCGCATGAAACCGATCGATCCCCGATTGTCACTGAGAAATTGCATCAGTTCTGCTGATGTTCGAAAGGCTTTCGGCATCTTTCCCTTGCCGGTAAAGACTTGTTTTTTCCAGTAATTTTTGAATTGATCCGGCGATTTGCCGATATACGTTTTGAGAAAGGCGTTCAGGGTGTCGCCATCATCGAGTAGGACGAATGCGATGCCAGACGTATCGTTCCATTGCGTCTTCTTGCCTAAGAAAATTTGTTTGATATCGTCCTTATCCAACGTATCTGCGACGTCAGGGTGAACGACGATGACAATCTCGTCCTCTGCGGCCAGCGTCGGAAGGCAGCACAACAACAGACAGACAAGCGAACATGTGACATATCGGCATAACAAGCGGTTCATGATACTCCTCTCCGTTAAAAACTAAATGTGGTTTTCACGGCAAACAAAAACGAATTTTCACTCAGCCCGTCCAGATTGGCAAAATCAGGCACATCAGCCGTTCCTTCGATGGCATGGCTTTCGAATTTCAGCAGCCAATGATCGTTGAAATCAATCCGCGTCGTCAAGACAGCCTCTTTTTGCCATGCGTCATGCGCTGGTACACCATCTTCTTCCAGTTTTTTTCCATCCTTATCATCGGCATTGGGATAATGCACGGAATAATATGCGCCGCATTGCAGCCAATGTGTAAAGCGATAGGCCAGACTGACATAATAGCCTTCTGCATACACACCGTCACCTTTCAAGAATGCTCCTGTAGAAGGATTGCGAGACACCTGGTGATACTCGCGTTCTTTTTGATACTCAGCCGCGATTGTCAAATTATTGCGCGTGTATTCCGCCGAAAGAATGAAAGATAGATCATCTGCGGTATTTTCAATAATTGGCGTGCCTGGCGCGATATTGTTTTCAACCCATACAGAATGTGAATTGGCTTCAGCAGAAAGTTCAAGCTGACCGAGGAAAGATGTCGCGCCCAGGCGCAGTCCTGGCAACGGAGTCTCCCAATCAAGCTTGGCAAGAAACAAATCAGACGCTTTGACTTGAGTCTTTTGGAAGATATCTTCACTGAGAGATACCAGATACGCACTGGTGGAATCAGAGACGATTTTCTCGCCATATCCCAGCGCATACGTCAGGCTGCCAAACCGCTCGCCGGAGAGATCGCCGCCGACATTTATGCCGGAATAGGAAGAATACACGTCGCGAAATTGCTCATTATACAGGCCGGATGGCAAAAATATCCAGGGGCGCAGGAGATCAATATCTCGTGTTTCATTATAGAACCCCCAGGGAATTTTGAGTTGCCCCGCCGAAATAGCGAACCAATCCCGCCAGCGATACGTGCCGGATGCCCAATCAATCGCGATCTCGTTATTGCTGATGTTTCCCAAATCTCTGGAGAGAAGTTGCATGCCGATCTGGACGCGATCAAGCGGATCGGCAATCACCGTCAGCCCGAACTCATTGAATTCGAAACTGCCCTTCTCTGTCTCGGCATAATAATTGTTGAGATCGCTGGAAAGGTATCCCTGAGACGCAAACCCATGCAGTTGAATGCTGTCCGTCCAATCCTCAGGCTCAAATGCCTGAAGCATCGCGGGAGAAAACCACCCGATATGCGCCAGCGCGCATCCTATCATCGCGAAGCAACGAATTCTATTCATGGACATCCTCTATAGAACACGATTTTGGCACGGTAAATCGGAAGGTCGAGCCTTTTCCGATCTCGCTTTCAATCCAAATTTTCCCGCCATTCTTTTCCACTAACTCGCGGCAGAGAATCAATCCTAAGCCCGTGCCTTTTTCGCCGCCGGTGCCTTCGGTGGTATGCTGCGCGTCAATGCGTAACAATTTCGGCAGCACCTCCGACGGAATCCCCTGTCCTGTATCAGACACGGCAATTTCCACCCAGCGCTCATCGCGCGCGCGCGCCAGAATTTCGACGCGTTCTCCGGCAGAGGTAAATTTGAGCGCGTTGGACGTTAAATTCCGAATGACCGTGTTGATCATGCTGTAATCAGCGTAAATCATCGTGCCTTCTGGAATCTGATGCCGAAGTTCGATCTGTTTATGTTCCGCATTCGGCAGAAATAGTTCGATATTATCTTCCGCTAATTCCCAGACATCAATTTGTTCGGGGCTATACTCGATAGCGCCGCGTTGAATGCGCGACCACGTCAGCAGGTTTTCCAACAGCGCAAACAGCCGCTCGGCAGACGTCCGGATTTTTTCGACTTTTTGCCGAATATCATCAAGGCGATACTGTTCAAGATTTTCCGATAAAATTTGCGTAAAGCCTAACAGCGCATTAAACGGGCTGCGCAGATCGTGAGAAATGATGGAAAAAAACTTATCTTTGCTAGCATTCAATTCGGCGAGTTCGACTTTCTGCGCTTCCAATTCCGCCGTCCGTTCCCGCACCTGCTGTTCTAAGGTCGCATTCCATTTTTCCAGTTTCAAATTCAGCGTTTGCAGTTCCGTATTTTGCTCTTCGAGTTTTTTATCCTGAAAATAGCTGCGCAGCGCTTCATTCACGGTCAGCGTGAGATCGGTTTCCTGCCAGGGTTTGGAAATGTACCGATACAATTTGGCGAAGTTCACGGCATTTCCGACCGCCTCTGCGCCAGCCTGCCCGGTCAACAGAATCTTCAATGTTTTCGGAAGCCGCTGATGGACATTAATCAGGAGTTCGTCCCCTTTCATGCCAGGCATCAGTTGATCGGCGATCACAATCGGCAATTCGACGTCATCCTTATGAAATTCATCGAGCAGTTCTAAGGCTTCCTCGCCGCTTTCGACCGTTTCAATCGTATAGAAATCGCCGAAATTCCGCTTGAGTTCCTCTTTGAGACTGACTAAAATCATTTTTTCATCATCAACACATAAAATTGCAGGTTTACTCATATCATTCGCCCCATCACTCGGGTATGTTTTCCAAATTAGTAACTGTTTACCAGGCATGATAGGAGTGCAAAAGCGACCCCGCAAAGCGGGTTGAGCTTGTGCGAATCGTAGGAACGAAGTCGGTGCAAAAGCTCAACTTCGCTCAGGTCGCTTTTGCACTCCAGTCTGGTAAATAGTTACCTTTGCGATCCTTATGCCAAACCGGATTGAAGCGTTCGAACCAATTCCTGCTCGCTCCAGGGCTTGTGTAAACAGCTATGCAGATTGGCGTGCTCTCGTGTCCGGTTAATGGCGGTTTCATCCGCCTGCCCGGTCAACATGACTTTTATAATATCAGGAAATCGTTGATGAATTTGGATCAGGAGTTCGTCTCCGCGCATATTCGGCATCAGCCAATCGGAAACAACTAAGAGAATCTGCGCGCCCTCTTCGTGCAGTTCTTCGATCAACTCCCACGCTTCTTCCCCGCTTTCCGCAAATTCATAGACGTATTGCGTCCCAAAATGCTTTTTAATCTGCGCTTTCAAACTTTGTAAAATAATCTTTTCGTCATCAACAAATAAAATGACTTTTTTCGACATCAGCCACCTCGATTCTTGACATCACGGGCAATTCCCGCGCTTCTACTCATGTTGCGTATACGGCAGCCAGACAGAAAACGTCGTTTTCCCCGGCTGGCTGTCAACATCTATTCGGCCATGATGTTTGTCAATAATCTTTTTGACAATATCTAACCCTAAACCACTTCCTTCACCGTCTGATTTTGTTGTAAACAACGGTTCGAAGATGCGTTCCCGAATGTCCTCTGGAATACCGCAGCCCGAATCAGTCATTTCGACAATGACGCCTTGCGGCTTGCCAGACGCCTCGTTCGGCGAATAGACGCGAATTTCAAGCGCGCCTTTTCGATTCATCGCATCAATCGCATTATGAATGAGATTCGTCCAGACCTGATGCAATTCATCAGGATAACATGGGATCGCTGGCACGGCCTCATAGCGCTTGAGCAATTCAATCCCGTGCTTCAATTGGTTATGATAGAGAGTCAGCACCAAATCAATCCCTTCGGTGATCTGGATTGTTTTCATCTTGCCGGATTGATCGACACAGGCATACGTTTTCAGCGCGAACAACACTTTCGAGGCGCGTTCTACCGCTAACACGATATTCTGACTGTTATGATACTGCGTGGCAAGATGATACGCTGTCCGCAGCAGGAGATCGCGAATCTGCGTGTCGCCCTGCTGAAACAACGGAAGGCACGGTTCAAGATTGTCATAAATGCCCATATCTACCAACATATCCGCCATCGAATCGGCTTGAGGAATCTGATGGATTTCTAATGCGTGCGCGACCTTTTTGCGCAGTTGCCGCTCTTCTCTGGAAGTGACATATTGTTTTTCCTGCCGCGCCCGCTCGATCAGGGCAAGAAACATCTGCTGCCGATCTGGCGAGAGTTGCAGCAGCACATGCGGCAACTGCGTTAACGATGTGTGCAACGCTGTCACGATATTGCCGATAGACGACCGAATCGCGCCGAGCGGCGTATTGATTTCATGCGCGACTCCGGCGATAAGCTGCCCCAACGCCGCCATGCGCTCGGATTGAATCAGTTGCGACTGCGCGCGCTGCAAGTTATCGAGCAATTCCTGAAGTTTCTGGTTCGCCTCGACTAATTGCGCTTCGGCGCGAATGCGCTCGGCAAGTTCCAGTTGCGCTTGCGAATACAGCCGCGCATTCTCGACCGCTTCGGCGGCTGCGGACGCGATCAGCTCAAGCAGGCGGAGATCGTTCTCTGAAAAACGATTTTCCTGGTGGTCTAACAAATTCAGCACGCCAATCGCGACATCTTTCACGCGAAAAGGAATCGCCAGAATAGACCGATATTCTAAGCCGGTGAGGCGTTCGACCTGCTTATAATGTCGGGCGTCATGCCGCGCATCGCGCACATACACGGTGTCGCCGCTCTGCGCCGCCTGCCCGACAACCCCCTGACCAGATTTCAACCGCCAGCCCAAAACCGCGTCGCGTCCCGGCCCCATTGCCTGTTGGCAGACAATCTCATCGCTTTCTGGCGCGCAGAGCCAGAAAGACGCGGCGGTAATCCCCAGCAGGCGGCGCATTTCCTCCAAAATATATTCCAGCACCTCGGATAATTCCAACGACGAGGTAAACAACTGCCCGACGCGATGCAGCAGCGACAGTTCTTCGTTGCGCTGCCGCAGTTCGTGTTCGACCTGTTGTTCCCGCTGCGTCTGCTCGATCTGCCGCTTCATCAGCGACATGCGATCCGCCAACCCTAACGACAACAGAATCACTTCGAGTACCGAGCCGATCTGTATGCCATAGGTCGTCAGGAAAATATGCGGCAGCAGGCCGAACGAGCGCAGGTACATCGCCAAAAATCCGCATAAGAACAACGTCCAGCCCAATAAATAAAAACGAGCGGCGCGATCCCCCTGGCGCAGACAGAGGACGCCAGCGATGATGAGCATAATCGCAGCGACTGCGCCGCTGGATAAGCCAACCTGGATGCTCAGGCGATACCCGGAGACAAAGGCCAGCGCTATCGCCAACGCCGACCAGACAAGCACGACCTTCAGAATGCGATCCAGGCGAGGCGTATAGACAGTCGTTTTCAAAAACGCCCTGCCGAACAGCGTGATGAACAGAACCGTCGCGCCGACAAAAAACGCTAAATTCCGATTGCCCCACCAGGAAGAATCCGGCCAGAGGTATTCCGCCGACAGCCCATTCAATGACATCTGCGCGATGCTGTAGGTGATTATGTAGAGGAGGTAATACAGATACACACGGTCGCGAATCGCGCACAACAGGAACAAGTTATAGCAGATCATCGCGACCATGATCCCGTAATACCCGCCTAACGCAAATTGCTCGTTGTGGTCTTTCTGGGCAAACGCATCAGGATGCCAGAGGAGCAGCGGGAAGGTCATCGCGCTTTCGGTTTCGATTCGCAGATACACCGTCATATGTTCGCCGGGAGGCAGCGCCAACCGGAACAGAAACTTGCGATTGGCAATCTCGCGCGTCCGAAATGGAAAAGTGTCGCCGGTGGTTTTCGCGGTGATCCTTCCCGAAGCGTCAATCACATACAAGTCTATACGATCTAACAGCGGATAATCAACATCTAACAGCCAGATCGGCGAGGCGGACTCGTTGACGATTCGGATGCGCGCCCAATACGCCGAGCGAGTATAACCGACATTCGAACTGTCATTCGCATGAGGCAGAAAACGACCGGCCTGTTCCGGCTGACGCACATCGTCAATCGTCAGATGCGCGTCGCGATCTTCCAACACGCCGATATACGCGTTTAACGAATAGCGCTGCTGTTGATCACGCACACGGAGAACAGACTCGCCAGAGGCAATTCCCGGAAGACAGCACCATGCGATAATCAACAGGACGCAACAGCGCGACATCGTTATGACTGAGTTCGGACGGCCTGAACGGGCAATCGTACGCAAAATGTCGTTCTCCCCGGTTGACTCTCGAACTCGATGCTGCCATGATGTTTCTCGACAATTTTTTTGACGATATCCAGCCCTAAGCCGCTCCCTTCGCCTGCGGGCTTCGTTGTAAAAAACGGTTCGAACACGCGGGCTTTGATCGTGTCAGGAATGCCCTGGCCGGAATCGGTAATCCTGGCAACAAGCCGCTCGTCCTCTTGAAAAACCTGAATTTCCAGCCGCCCCTTGCGTTCCATCGCATAAATGGCATTATGAATCAGGTTCGTCCAGACCTGATTCAATTCGTCCCGGTAGCACGGGATCGCGGGGACATTATCGTACTGTTTCACCACCTCGATCCCATGTTTCAATTGATGGTGATACAGCGTCAAGACCGTATCAATGCCCTCCGTAATCTGCGTCATTTTCATCTCGTCGGAGTGATCGACATGGGAATACGAACGCAGCGCAAAGACGACTTTCGACGTGCGTTCTACCGCCAGCATGATATTCTGACTGTTGAACTGCTGCCGGGCCAGATTGTAGGCGGCTTGCAGCGCTAACATGCAGAATGGTAAGTCATACGCCTTGAGCAGCGTCAGCAGCGGATCGAGGTCGCGGTAAATGCCGATATCCACAAGCGTATCGGCGATGCTGTCGGCGTCGTCAATCTGATGCGATTCCAATTCTTCCGTCAGGCGTCGCCGCAATTGCCGTTCTTCTTTGAAGGACAATTCTTGTTTTTCCGTCCGCGTTCGTTCGATAAGTTCGAGGAACAGGCGGTGATGTTCAGGCGCAAGGCGCAAAAACACACGCGGCAATTGTTCGATGGTTTCCTGGAGCGCGGTGGACATATTGCCGATGGACGCGCGAATCGCGCCGAGCGGCGAGTTGATTTCATGTCCGACTTCAGCGACCAATTTTCCTAACACTGCCATGCGTTCGGCTTCGATCAGTTGCGACTGCGTTTTCTTCAAGTCATCCAGCGTCGCTTTGAGTTCCAGATTCGCGTCAATCAGCTTTTCCTCGGCCTCTTTGCGTTCCGTAATGTCGCGCACAATGCCTTCGACGCCTAACACATTGCCTTGATGATCTTTATAGAGATGCGAGGTCACGCTGGCCCAAATAATGCGCCCATCCTTGCGTTTCAATTGCATCTCGAAATCTACGACCTCGCCTCGTTGCGCAATCTGAGCGGCAAAATGCTTGCGCTGGTCGGGATAGGCATACAAGTCCCTGATCAAATTCAACGATAACGCCTCTTGCGCAGTGTACCCGAAAATATGGACACAGGAAGGCGACGCCAGGAGAAGGTTTCCTGCCTGATCTGCGCGATAAAACACGTCTTGCAGATTCTCGAACAACACGCGGTATTGTTCTTCCGAGTCCCGCAGCGCCTGTTCCGCCTCTTTCAACGCGGTGATGTCATACACGCTGGCGTCAATCCGCGTGAGCTTTCCCTGCGCATCCAATGTCGGCAGCGCTGATTCCCGCACCCAGATGATGCCGCCATCCCGCCGGACGATTCGGTATTCCTGAAACACCATCTTTCCGGTAAAGACGTTGCGTAATTCGCCGACAAGCCGTTCCGCGTCGTCAGGATGAATGATTTTGAGAAAGAGGTCGGGAATGTCGAAAAATTCCTGCGCCGTATAGCCGTATAAGTGTTCGCATTTCGGGCTGATATACGTCAATTTCATCTCGCGGTCAATCGAGTAGATCACTTCGGGCACATTCGCAATGATGGATTCGGCAAACATTTTAGCGTCATGCAGTTCGGCCTGAATGCGTTTCAGATGGCTGATGTCCGTCAGCACCGCCACGCCGCCGGTATGTTTGCCCGCATGATCGAAGAGCGCTTGCGGCGACGTGATGGTCGGAAACGTCGCGCCGTCTTTGCGCTTCCAGCAGATTTCCAGCGGCGTAATGCGGCACTCCTGTCGTTGATTCTTGCAGACCAGCGTCAGTTCAGCGCGGTCGAGAAAATCGCCGAGCGGACGATTGAGCAACTCTTGACGACTGTAACCGAACATTTCACAGCATTTGGAATTGACATAAATAATCGTCTGATGCTGGTCGAACGCCACCAGCCCTTCGTTCATGGTTTCAATCAACAGGCGGTTATATTCTTCGCTTTCTTTCAGCGCCGCCTCCGCCTGCCTTCGTTCCAACACCTCGTCTTCGATACGACGCATGTTCTCTTGCAATTCCTGCGTCCGTTCGTTCACTAGAAATTCGAGGCGCTGGCGCTGGAGTTTCATTTTATGTACGCGCAGCAGATATAAAAAAACCATGCCGCCTAAAATCAACAGGCGCGAAAACGCCTGAAACCAGAGCGTCCCCCAGATTGGCGGCGTCACCGTCACCTTGACAGGTTTCCCAATCTCCTTCCATTCGTCGTCGTCGTCCTCGCGTTTCACGCGGAAGGTATAATGGCCGGGCGGGAGTTTCGCATATTTGGCAATCAGGCGATCTCCGGCTTTATTCCACGCGGCGTCGAATCCTTCGAGCATGTAAAGATGTCGTGTTCTTTCCGGCGAGGGTTGGTTCGGGGGGGCGAACGTAAATATCACGTCCGTATTGGGATGATTCAAGACGATTTTTTTCGTATCGAACATCGAGACGGTCAACGGCGTCTGCGGGGAATTTTGCTCGAAGAGCGCTCCGCCCAGCGATTTTAACACCCAAAACACGACAACCGCACAGAACAGCGCTCCAAAACGCTTCTGCCGCGAACATGATGTCATCATTTTTGACTTCCAATTATATCGGCTGAATTTCATAATGTTTATACGGAACTCGTTAACGGTACGTAAATAAATACAAGCACTATTTCATTTCCATTGAACATAACGAAGGAGTCTCAACGCGAAGCTTTGACGGCAAAAGCTGCGCTTTTGCGCTCCTCAGATCGCGTCAATGCCGCTGCGAAAACCCTGCCAGGGTTGGGGCAACGCGACCCATCGCATGAAAACAGCATTTCACATTGATGCCGACGACGCATCGTCCGCGCCAACAATCGGCAGAAAGACGCTGAATGTCGTCCTACCCGGTCGGCTTTCGACCTGAATCGTTCCTTGATGTTTTTCAAGAATTTTTTTGACAATATCCAATCCCAATCCGCTGCCTTCGCCCGACGGCTTGGTGGTGAAGAACGGCTCGAAAATGCGCTCGCGGATGCTTTCGGGGATGCCGCAGCCGGAATCGGTAATCTCCACGACGACATGCCCATCCTGCTGCGCCACGCCGATTTCGAGCGTGCCACGCCCATCCATCGCCTGCACGGCGTTATGAATCAGGTTCGTCCAGACCTGATTCAATTCATCGGGGTAGCAGCGCACCGGCGGAATGTCGCGATACCGCTTGATCACTTCGATTCCGTGCTTCAATTGGTTGTAATAGAGCGTGAGGACCACCTCGATTTCTTCGGCGAGATTGATCGAAGCCATTTCACCGGAATGATCGAAGTGGGCATAGCTTTTTAATGCGAAGACGATTTTGGAGGCGCGTTCCACAGCAGTCGCAATATTGTCGCTGTTGTGCTGCTGCGCGGCCAAATTATAGGCGATTTGCAACACGTTGACCGCATCAGGCCGTTGAAAGATCGGCAAATAGGCGGCGACATCATCATAGATACCGATATCGATAAACATATCCGCCAGAATATCAACATCCTCAAGCCGATGCGTTTCCAATTCCTGACGCAGTTGGCGCTTCAGTTGGCGTTCTTCGCGCGAGGTCGCATGCGATTTTTTCTGCGCCGCGCGTTCGACGAAGGCGAAAAAGACGGATTGTTCTTCTGACGATAAGGTTGACAGCAGTCGGGGCAACTGGGAAAGCGTTTCGCTGAGGGCGTTGGCAATATTCCCGATAGACGCGCGAATTGCGCCGAGCGGCGTGTTGATTTCATGCGCGACTCCGGCAATCAATTGGCCGAGCGCGGCCATCTTTTCCGACTGAATAAGCTGCGATTGCGTGCGTTTCAGGTTATCCAGCGTTTCTTTCAATTCGATATTCATATCCACCAGCACTTCTTCCGCCCGTTTGCGCTCCGTAATATCGCGATTGATGCCGAGCAGGCCAACAATCTCACCAGTATCATTACGAACAGCGACGGTAGTTTTCAAAAACCAGGCGTCCTGCTGGTTGATGGTCAGCAAAATTTCTTCTGAAACGACCGGACGTCCGGTAAGAAGAGTCGTCTGTTCTAACGTATCCATCTGCTTTGCCTGATACTCGGAAAGCAAATCTGCCGTGACAAGTCCGACGAGATCGCTCACGTGGCGTTTGCCGAACAACTGCGCAAAGGCGGTATTCACCATAACATACTGCCCGTTCGTATTTTTCATGTAAACCGCATCAGGAATGGCATTCAGCAAGGTGCGCAATAAATTCCGTTCTTCGGACAGCGCGTATTCGGCTTTTTTCAGGTCGCTGATGTCATACATGCTGGAATCCACGCGAACGAGACTCCCCTCGGCGTCAAGCGTCGGCGTGGACGATTTATGCGTCCAGATGATCTCGCCATTCTTTTTGATGATGCGCAATTCGACTGACGATACTTGCCCCATACGCAAGGCATCTTGCGCGGAACAAAAGAGCGCGCGATCCTCTGCGAAAATCATTTCTTTCAACAGTCCGGGGGTCTGGAGAAATTCTTGCGCGGTATAGCCGAACACCTGCTCGCATTTCGGGCTGATATACGTCAAACACATCTCCTGATCGAGGGAAAAGATCACTTCCGGCACATTTTGCAAGATGGATTCTGTGAAGGTGTTGGCTTCGCGAAGTTTATCTTCGACCTCTTTGAGGGGCGTGATATCGGTCATGACGACCACGCCGCCAGCATACTGACCGTGATCATCACGAAAGGCTTGCGGCGCAGTCAGCGTCACGAACCGACGGCCATCCTGCCGCTGCCATTCCAACTCATACGGCGCGGCCTGGATGCCGGTGCGCTGGAATTCGGCAATATCCCGAAGAATCGTGTCGCGATTCCTGGCATCCATATACTCAAAAAAGACGCTTCCGATCAATTCCTCCCGGCGAAGGCCGAACATGTGGCAAAATTGCGTATTCACATACAGCAAGCGCGCGTTGCTGTCGAACGTGGCCAGCCCTTCGCTCATCGTTTCGATAATCAAGCGGTTATACGCCTCGCTTTTCTTCAACGCCACATCTGCCTGTTTGTGTTCCGTAATATCCTGAAAGACGACGATGGAACCGGTGCGTTTGCCGGGTTTGTCTATCAACGGCGTCACGGTCAAATTCGCCGGGAAAAACCGACGATCTCGCGTCACTAACACTAAATCGTCGGACTGATACACGCGACCGGTTTCGATGGCGTCGCAGACCGTACAGGCGGCGTCCGACGTGACGCAGTCGTTCAGTTCATGTTCAAGGAGATGATGCAGCGTTCGCGTCAGCAGTTCTTTGCGCGAATACCCCAACAGCCGCTCTGCCGCCGGATTGACGAAGGTGATATGATGATGCTCGTCCAACACGCATAAACCTTCGAACATGTTGTCCGTAATCCCTTGCAAACGGTCGCGACTGTTCAAGATCATCTTGCGGCTGCGCTTGATCTGGTACACAAAAATCATCACGAACAACAACACGCAACTCGCGATCAGCGCTTTGAGAAAAAACGCCTCGCTGAAGCTGTCGAGCGTGCTATCCGAACGATGCGAGACCAAATACGCGAGATGTTTGCCGTTCATATCCGCAATCGGTAGAAACGCCACCACGAAATTTTGGTTGTCATGCACCATCAACGCGGGTTTCAACGCGATGGCGAAGCTTTTTTGCGCGGCAATTCCCGGCGCGGCTTTGTCTTTGATGTATTGTTTGACGTCTGCCACCGTTTCTGCAATGTCTTTTTTCTCAACATCATATTTCTCAATATAATGTTTGATGGTGTCGGAAATCCACAAGTTCTCTTGAGAGACGAGATACGCATCGCTGAGTTCGCTTGGCGCGAAATTGCCATGAAGCCCCGTCTGTTCCTGTACATCGCGCTTGATGAGGAACACGAATTGACGCATCAGCAAGTTTTGCATTTGCTCTTCGATATCCGGGAGCGCTAAGCCGATTTCGATGCCGCCCAACAGTTGATTTTTCGACTGAACCGGCAGCAGATACCGATACCCGACGAAGCCATCCACGCTTTCCATTCCCGAAAGCTCTTGTCGGCTTCGCATCACGGTTCGGATGGATGCGCGAGATTCTGGCAGATAGTCGCCTGAAAGCAGGGGGGAATTCATCTTCAGCAACGGCGTGCTGTCGGGGAGATAAAAACTCAACAACGCGACTTGCTGTTGTTGAAATTGGCGGTAGGTCGAACTCAGTTGGTA
Source organism: uncultured Candidatus Moduliflexus sp. (assembly GCA_964602655.1). Classification (GTDB taxonomy): domain Bacteria; phylum Moduliflexota; class Moduliflexia; order Moduliflexales; family Moduliflexaceae; genus Moduliflexus. The sequence continues at coordinate 35,158 of CAZRSF010000028.1, read as the reverse complement.
GTAGAGCAACGCGCGCAATGCGGCCTGATGGCGCGCATCAACAGTGGCCGCCTGTTCAAGGCTGACGGCCACTTCGGGCACGTCCATCAATTTATGATAAAATCCCTGCGCATTGATGTCATACGTTCTCGTAATCGCGCTATAGGCAATTTTCAGTTCGTTGATCTCTTTTGTAAAATATTCCTCTCGTTTGTTTTGCAAGCTCCGGTACAAGCCACGAATCACAATGGCATCGAGCAGCGCAAACACGCAGACAAACATGAATATGCGTTTCAACCAGACGTTCATGCACGAACACTCCTTTACAGTCTATTTATATTCAATCGCCTCGACTCCTTGCCATGTGTCCAGAACGCCTTGCACAAGATACTGGGCGGAACGTTCAAGATACAGTCGGGCGGTTTTATCGGTCGGATGGTCTTTCAGCACATTCTTGAATAAGACGGCGGCTTCGGCGAACTCTTTGTCGAAATAGTGATTCAGGCCGTCTTCGAACAACGGCTTTGTTTTGAGTTTCAGGGCGATTTCCGGTTCAGCATCGCCGTTATAAATTTCGAAGACCGAGACGATGGTATTTTTGCCTTTGACTTGCACCTTGCCCAAAAAGCGCGAATAATAACTCTCCCGATGTTCAAGCGCATTCAAGCAATGTTCGCTGATGAGCAGGGACGCGCCGAAGACTTTGGTCAATCCCTCGAGGCGCGCGGCTAAGTTGACGGAATCGGAAATGACGGTGCCGTCCATACGGCCTTGTTCGCCGATAATGCCTAACATCAAGGTGCCGGTATTGATGCCGATCCCGATATGCACCGGGGCGCGGTCGTGTTTCGCGCGTTCCTGATTGTAGTCCTTGAGCGTCTGCAACATGCGAATCGCGGCTTGCACGGCATGATCCGCTTTTTTCTGAAACAGCGCCATAATGCCGTCCCCTAAGAATTTATCGATGACGCCGTGATACTCGCGCACAATCGGCCCCATCTGGCCTAAATAGGCGTTAATAAACCGAAAATTATCATCCGGGGTCATTTTCTCCGACAAGGACGTAAACCCGCGAATATCGGAAAAGAGGATGGTCATGTCCTGCTGCACCTGATCGCCTAAGCGGACATCGAGGATACTGCGTTTCTCTAACAATTGCAAAAATTCTTTCGGCACAAAGCGTTCATACGCCTGATTCATCTGCTCCAATTCGGCATTCATTTTCTGTAAGGCCGTATTCTGCTCTTCGACTTTTTTCTCTTGAAAATAACTGCGTAATGCTTCGGTAATGGTCAGCGACAAATCGGTCGGTTCCCAGGGTTTGGCGATGTATCGGTACAGGCGGGCATGATTGACCGCGTTGCCGACGGCATCGGCGTTCGCCTGTCCGGTCAGCATGATCTTCAGGGTCTTGGGCAGGAGCAGATGAATGGCTTTGAGCAGTTCATCTCCCTTCATGCCGGGCATGATCTGATCGGCGATGACAATCGGCAATTCGACCGTCCGTTCCGCAAATTCGCCGACAACTTCTAACGCTTCTTCGCCGCTTTCAACGGTTTCAATGTGATAGGCGCTGCCAAAATGCCGTTTGAGTTGTTCTTTTAAACTGCTGAGAATAATTTTCTCGTCGTCAACACATAAAATTACAGGTTTCATATATTCAGCGTGACATCAGGATGATCTTTCAATTGACCGATACCTCAATATTGATACGAATATAAAAAATTAATATGGTTGCGCTTCAGCCCTGTCAGGCAGGGCTGTTACGTTCTAACGAAACGCTGTCATGGCGAGGAGCGTCAGCGACGAAGCCATCTCGTAAGAACGACGGGATGGCTTCGTCGCTGACGCTCCTCGCCATGACAGAACGTAACAGCCCTGGGTTAAAACTCTGGCAGGACGTAGCAAAATCAACGCTCGCATCAATAGTCGTCTCACGGCCTCTTTCGTTTACAAGATAATGTCGTTTATTTGATTTTGATGAGGTCATGAAAAATACATACCGCCCTTGCCAGCGTTTCGAAGCCTGGCAGGGACAAGGTTGTTACGTTCTCGTGAACATGCCTGTCATTGCGAGGAGTGACAACGACGAAGCAATCCGGTGATATTCACGAGATTGCTTCGTCGCTATCGCTCCTCGCAATTACAGAACTTAACAGCCGCCCTAATTCTCGTTCCACGCAGAGCGTGGAACGAGGAGCACGAACATCGGTTTGCGTCGGCGCTCAGGCGGCCACGTCCATAAGCCAGCCATCCGGCGCGTCAATCTCGCCGCGCTGAATCCCGGTGAGCGTCTCGTACAATTTTGTCGTGACCGGGCCAGCGGCTGTGCCATCGCCATAAAACGTATGCCGATGACCGTGATGCACAATGCTGCCAATCGGCGTAATCACTGCCGCCGTTCCGCATGCGCCGGCTTCGGCGAATTCATCGAGGCGCTCAATCGAGACCGGGCGTTCTTCGACCGGCATCCCGAAGTATGCCTTCGCAATGTGCATCAGCGAAAATTTCGTAATGCTCGGCAGAATGGAAGGCGATTTCGGGGTGACGAACACGCCGTCTTTTGTGATGCCGAAAAAATTCGAGGTGCCGACTTCGTCAATATAGGCATGGGTTTTCGGATCAAGATAGATGCAATCCGTAAATCCGGCCTTCACGGCAAGTTCATGCGGCAGAAAACTGGCCGCGTAATTCCCGCCGACCTTCGCTGCGCCTGTGCCTTTCGGGGCGGCGCGGTCATAGTCCGTCGTGGTCAGGGCAATCGGCGCAAAGCCGTCTTTGAAATACGGGCCGACCGGGCAGACAAAAATCGAAAAGATATACTGCCTGGCCGGTTTCAAACCGATATTCTCGCCATGCCCGAACAGATAGGGGCGCAGATACAGCGACGCGCCGGAACCATACGGCGGCACCCAGCGCAGGTTGGCCTTGACCACATCATGACACGCCTGGAGAAACATCGGTTCCGGGACGTCAACCATCAGCAATGACCGCGCGCTGTTGTTCAACCGTTTGGCGTTTTGATCCGGGCGGAACAGCAGTACGCGCCCATCTTTCGCCGTTTGCGCTTTTAAGCCTTCGAAACACGACTGTCCGTAGTGAAGCGCCTGCGAGCCTTCGTGAATCGTAATGGTATTCCCACTGTCTAAACGACCGCCATCCCATGCGCCGTCCTGATAATATGCAATATAGCGCATATCTGTTTTGCGATATTCGAACCCGATCTGCGTCCAATCAAGATTGACTTTTTCCATACATCCATTCTCCTCATCATGTGCCGCGAACTGAATCGTTGTCAGGGTTGAACCCCCTGACAGGGCGTATTAAAGCTTAACTCTCCTATACCAGTATTCTTGTAATTACGTAAACAGTTACGTAATTACTTAAGAGGACAACACATCTGTCAAGATTTAATTTGTCGAACCGCAAGATTCTCGCTCAAGCGCAGGCGTCGCTTCGCAGAGAAATTGCGATTTTTGATTGACAAATCCTCTGCATTCCGAGAGGAGTTCGTCTGTCAGACGATTGCTGGTATATTCGAACACCGCTGGTATTACACTCGCTGATCCTGGAACGTTCGCGTCAGAGCGACGTATCCGGATCGCTTTCTTCAGGAGGACATCCGATGAAATCTTTTTCTGTATTGACGCGCCTTGTGGTTCTTTTCGCGTGCGCCGCGCTGTTCGCCGTCTGCGCCCCGTCAATTCGAGCCGAAGAACCGATTGAACTCTCCTTCAGCGTCTTTTTCCCGCCGACGCATCCGCACGCCATTGCCAGCATCGAGATGGCGAAAGAAATCGAAAAACGGACGAATGGGCAGGTGAAAATTACGGTGTTTCCGGGCGGAACGCTGACCAAACCGCAAGCCTGTTACGATGGCGTGGTGGACGGCATTTCCGACATGGGGCATTCGGTCTTTTCTTATACGCGCGGACGCTTTCCGCTGATGGAGGCGCTGGATCTGCCGTTAGGCTATCCGAACGGCGCGGTGGCCTCGAAGGTGGCGTACGCATATTACCAACAAATGAATCCGAAAGAATTGCAGGATGTGAAAGTCTTGACAATTCATGCGCACGGGCCGGGCGTCCTGGCGTCGAAAAAAGATGTGAACACGCTGGAGGAGATGAAAGGCTTGAAAATCCGCTGCACCGGATTGAGCGCCAAAATCGCCGAATATTTGGGCGCCGCCGCCGTCGCGATGCCGCAGAACGCCGCATACGAAGCGTTGCAGAAAGGCGTCGTGGAAGCGACATTCTGCCCGATTGAGACCCTGAAGGGCTGGAAACAGGGCGAAGTGATTGATTATGTGATCGAAAGCAAAGCGCTCGGTTATACCTCGACGATGTTCGTGGTGATGAACAAAGCGAAATACGAGTCGCTGCCGCCGGACGCGCAGAAGGTGTTCGACGAAGTCGGCGCGGAATGGGTGGATGTGCATGGACGCATCTGGGACGAAGCGGATCTGGCGGGTCGCGCATTTGTGACGGAGTTAGGCAAGACGATTCACGCCCTCTCCCCGGAAGAAGAACAGCGTTGGGAACAGGCCGTACAGCCGGTCATTGACGAATATCAACAAGAGGTCGAGCACAAAGGGCTGCCCGGCGCAGACGCGGTCAAAGCGATCCAAGACTTGATCGCGACATTCAGCGCGAAATAATCGCTCGCCCTCACAACCTCACAGGCGTTAAAAGTCTGTGAGGTTTCCCCGCCTTCCCCAACGCGCTTCCGCGCGAGCATCCGGCAGACATTCTCTAATGGTGTCAACGCCCTAATACTACGTTGTTCGATTTGAAAATGTCGCGTTCTGCCCTGAAAGGGCAGGGGAATACAGCCTGGGGATGCATCCCCAGGAACACGGCCAGTCACCGATGCGCCCTGAAGGGGCGGAAGATGCTCCTCCGCCCCTTCAGGGCGGAAGCAGCGCGGAGCCTGTTCCCAGCGGTTGAAACCGCTGTCTGTACCCCGCTGCCCTTTCAGGGCAAGGAATTTGAAGGAAAACAACAAGTGGCGCGCGAACTCTTGCGAAATGGCTTTGCGATAGAACAGATCATGCAGTGGACCGGCTTGCCTCGCGAAACGGTCGAATGCGTGCGTTCCTCATCGGAGGCGTCAGCGTAAAATTTGCCGTCAGGGAAGGGCGACTGCGTGGGCAACGCGCAAAAAGCCCGGTTTCGTTGAGAAACCGGGCTTTTTGATGTGGGATGATGTTTGCTGAGTACGCTTACTCTTTCAGGCCGCCAGAGGCAAATCCCTGTTGAATGCGTTGGTTGAAAAAGATGTAAAAAATAATCATCGGCAATGTGCCGATGACGAGCGCCGCAAACTGCGTCCCATAATCGCGCGTCATGCCTCCGGCGAACGCGTTGATGCCGACCGGCAGCGTTCGAATCGCGGTTTTACTGGTCAGGACAAGCACCAGCGCGAATTCATTCCATGCGCCTAAAAAGCGGAAGATCATCATCGTAGCGACCACCGGTCGGCAAATCGGCAGAATCACATACCAAAAGACTTGCAGGTAATTCGCGCCGTCAATAATCGCCGATTCCTCGATTTCGGCAGGCAATCCCCTGATAAATGACGTCGCCAGAAACACCAAAAATGGGAGGCCGAATGCGACGTATGGCAGTAACACGCCGATGCGGGTATCGTAAATGCCGATACTTTTTTCCATCACGAACAACGGCACTAAGATCGAGTGAACGGTCAGCAGCAATCCCAACAAAAAAGCCCCATAGATCGGAGCGGAAATTTTATACCCGAATTTGGCGATGCCGTACCCGGTGGTTAAGGCAAGCACGGTCGTAATCAGCGTCGTCGCGACCGAAAAGAAAATACTGTTCAGCGTATAAATCGCAAAGTATCCGTCTGTCCAACTCTTTGCGCCGAAGTTTCCTCCTTTCCAGGCGTTTGCGTAGTTTTCAAGGTTGAGCGCCGTCGGCAGCGCGAAAATATTCCGCACAATATCGGCATGCGGTTTGAAGGAACTGTAAAACAGCCAGATCAGGGGCAACACGGTCAACAGCGTAAACCCCACCATGATCAGATATGCTGCGCTTTTCCATAAGGCATTGTATTCGTATTGGGATTTCATGTCGGTTCTCCTATTCGTATTTGGCTTCGAATTTTTTGAAAATGGCTTGAAGTGTCGTAATCAACCCGATGCTCAAGATGATGATGATCATCGAGACTGCCGCGCCGAATCCGTATTTATAATATTTGAAGGTATTCACATACATATAAATCGCGATGACTTCGGTATAGTGCGCAGGTCCGCCACCGGTCATCGCCCAGATCAAATCGAAGCTGGTCAAACTGCCGGAAATCGCGAAAATCATCGTCGTGAAGATGACATTCAACATCGAAGGGATAATAATTTTGAACAGGATTTGGCTTTCCGAGGCGCCGTCAATAATGGCCGCTTCAATCACAGACGGATTGATTTTTTGTAAGTTCGCTAAGAAAATAATCAGATAAATACCGGTGTACATCCAGAGAATCACAAAGAGAACGGGGAGAATGGCAAATGTTTTATTTTCGAAAATTTGCAGCACATACCGCGGGTTGCCCGTTAACATACGCATAAAGGTGGTGTACAGGCCAACCGGCGAAAAGATTTGCTGCCAGAGCAGCGCGACGACGACTGCCGAAATCGTAATCGGCAAAAAAATCATTGCGGTAAAAAAACCTTCGGCGCGCACTAATTTACGATGAATGATGTAGGCTAAGATAAAGCCGAGAGGAATCTGTCCGAGCACTGAAATTCCGACGACAGCGATGTTGTTGCGCAGGCCATGAAGAAAGATCGGGTCTTTCAACGCTGTCAAGTAATTGGTCAACCCGATAAAGAGGTCTTTGCCGGCTTCGCCCTGGCCTGATGCCCACCATTCGCCAAAACCCTGGCCTGCCCAATTGGTAAAACTCAAGGTAAAGCAGGCGATGACCGGAAAGATCATAAACGACGCGTACAGTAACACCGACGGCCCAACCAACAGACCATAACTCACTTTTTTGAGCGTTTCTTGTTTCACGATGAACTCCTCATGCAGAATAATTCAGCCCCCCTCGTTAGATGCAATCATGATGGACACAAGCAAACGCATCGGGAGGAGATGGAGAGATGAATAGTCGAAAAAACGTTACGGAGAGCGAAGTCGCTCTCCGTAAGTGAGAATAAACGTGTTATTTCTTGCGGTTCGAGTCGTTGGCAGCCACCCAGGCTTCATACTCTTTTGCGACTTGTTCCGGGGTTTTTGCGCCAAGAATCATTTCCTGAATCGCCGGCTGTAATACGCCCATGCCTTCGCCATCCAACACGGAGTCAAGCACGTAGCCCGTCGGAGTGGACGCGACGAATTCTGCTAATTTTTTGATCATCGGGTCCAGGTCTTCTTGCATCGGAAGTTTATACGCAGGCAGCGCGCCATTTTCGCGGCGAATTTTTGCGCCCTCCGGGCCAGAATAGAACCAAATCCATTTCCAGGCAGCTTCGGCTTTTGCGCCTTCAAGCGCCACATTCATGCCATGACCGGTTCCGGCAACAGCAGCCGTCGATCCCGCTTGACCTTTTTGATCAGGAATGGCCGGGAAAGTATGCAGCGTAATATATTCTTTCTGCTCTGGTTTCAACTCGCCAACCAGGTTATTCACACGCCAGCCGCCATCAATCATATACACGGCTTTTTCGTTGATGAATTCGGTCATTTCTGAACCGTAATCGGCCTGATTGATCCCCGGCATGAACATTTCTTTTTTGCTGAGCGTATCAATCACCGTCAAGGCATTGATGAATTCCGGATCGGCAAATGATGCGCCGTCGCCTTTCAACGCTTTGTTGTACCATTCCATCCCGCCTGCGCGTTCCGTCAAAGCGCTTAATAAGCAGGACTGCATCTGCCAGCCATCTTTGTTCGACATGGCAATCGGAATCAAGCCGGCAGCGCGAATCTTCTCGCCCTGCGCGATCAGTTCATCCATCGTTGCCGGGAAGGTCAAGCCTAAGTCTTTCATCAGCTTTTCATTCGCGTACATAACGTGAGTCGCCGTCATTTGTTCGGGCAATTCATAGATCTCGCCGTTCGGCCCTTGAGGAGTCAATGCGCCGTTGACGAATTCGCCTTCATGACCTTTCAAAAATTCGCGCAGGTCTTTCACTTTGCCGCTCGCGGTAACATACCCTGTCCGTTTGTCCGGCCAGAGGAACATGATATCCGGTAATTCATTTGCGACTGACAGCGTCTGTAATTTGTTATGGTACGGTTCGTTGGTGAGATACTCGATTTCCAATTCGATGTCAGGATTCGCGGCTTGGAACGCGGTTAAGACTTCTTCCCAGTTGGTCATCGCAACCTTATCTGTCGCTTCCAAATAGTGAAACATTTTCAGCTTCACGGTTTCTGCCTGTACCGGCTGAAACATCGAAACAACCATCAGTGCGCTCAACATCACCATCAACACTTTTTTCATGGCAATCCTCCTCGCCAGTTCCTTGCATGATGAAGAGAATACTCGCGCAATGGCGGGTCAGATTCTCTTATGCTAAGGATGAAAATTTAACTTACTTCTTCGAAGTTTGATAGCTAACGGTTTACTCGTCGCGGGAAACATCACTATTTATTCCGTGCTCTTGTCAAGCAAAAAAACACAAGATTATATTATAAAAACGCGCAGGGCTTCCGCGCCGATCTTGTCTTTCCCTCTCCTGCAATTAAATTCAGCAATTAAGATAATTTAAAAAATATACATTTCTTAAAGAAAAATTATTCTGAGCATATATGGCATCATAACAGTCTATTATCGTGTCTTTTTCAATGAGAATGCGTGAAGATTCTCTCTCATGGTATTATGACGAATAAATTTGAAAATTGAGATAATCATATCGCAATCATTGAGCGCGCCTTCTCAAAAATAACGTTCTGCCAGAAATACGAACGTGTTGTCATGACTGCGCGCGGGGCGAATAAATATTTTGACCGAGAGAAATAATTTTCCGTTGACGTCGCAACTCCTCAACTGCCGCCGCAGCCTGTTCAACGGAAATCATGCGCATACATTCCATCGTCGGACAATCTATCATCGCCGCTTCCGATGTAAAACACGGACTGCATGGCGGCGCGGCGTACAGATTGCGGTGCATCGCATAGCCGGAAATCTCCGGGCGAATCAGGCCGCCGTAAATGATCACCGACGGCGTATTGACTGCGTTCGCGACGTGCATCATGCCGCCTTCCAAAAAGATGCCGACAAGCGCGTATTTGATGAGATGCGCGGACTCGAGAATCGGACGCCCGCGCCGGTCAATCGTGTCCGGCAGCAAGGGCGTCTCGGTATCGCCGATTTGGACGAACGGCGCGGCTGCGAATCGTTGGCGCAGTTCGCAAAAATTCTGCCAGCCCCATTCCTTTCGATTGGCGGAATGTTTCTGTTTGCCAGAGGGATTGACGACAAAATATGACGACGGTATGCCTTGCAGCGTATCGTTCACGGCGTTTTCGCGATACGACAAATCCACTTGTCGTTCCCAGTCCTGAAAAGAAAAGGGAAGTTTCGCGATCATCTGGTCAATGAGATGCGTCTGCGTGTTCGGCTGAATCACATATTCGGCTTTATAATACCATAAGGCGGCTTTGATTGTGAAAATCGCGTTGACATGCGGGTTCTGGTCGAACAATTCCGGCCAGCACGTTTCCACAATGACATAGCGCGACGGATCGCGCCGTTTGATTTCCCGCGCTAAACACGACAGCAGCAAATTATCGCCCAGCGCCCGCGACCGTCTGCGCAACGTGACGGAACGCGGATGCCTCAGCCAGATCAACCAATACGCCGGGAGAGAACGCAACACATTTCTCATATTTTAATAGCGCTCGAATTGTTCATCATACTGGTCGGGCGGCTGATTCTTGGCGTTAGTGTGGCTGGCAGACACATACTTGCGCGTGGTCGGAAGAGGGGGCATTGGCGTTGTTGAGGGAGGGTGCTGCTCGGAGGCTACGCCCGCATGAGTCGTCAATTCCTCGGCCATCGCGGCTAATTCTTCGGACATGGCCGCATTTTGCTGCGAGACTTGATCAATCTGATGAACGGCGATTGAAATTTGTTGAATGCCAGAACTTTGCTCCTGACTCGCCATGCTGATTTCCTGGATAAGCTGCGCGGTTTTTTGAATGTCCGGGGTCAGAAGATCAATCATCTCCCCGGCATGTTCCGCTTTTTCCACGCCTTCATTGACCAATTTTATAATATCTTGCGCAAGAACCCGGCTGCGATCCGCGAGCGAGCGAACTTCTGAGGCGACAACGGCAAAGCCTTTGCCGTATTCCTGCGCTTTGGCCGCTTCAATGGTCGCGTTTAACGAGAGCATCCTGGTTTCTGCCGCAATTGCTTTCACGATTTGAATATTTTCCGAAATCTGCCGCATCGCTTTGACGGATTCTTTAACCGCAGCGCATCCATCTTGCGCCTGTGTCACGGCCTTGATCGCGATCTGTTCGGTCTGCAAGGCATTATTCGACATCTGGCGAATCGTGGCGGCGACCTGCTCGATAGAGGCGGAAGCTTCTTCAGTTGCCGCCGCCTGTTTCGTCACGGCTGAAGAGAGCTGCGTCGCCCCCTCACCCACCTGATGGCTATGCGAGATCAGCGCGCGTTGCACCGACGTAATTTGCCGGATCAATGATTGAATTTTATCGGCAAGCCCTAAAGCCAGAAACACCATCAAACAAAAAAATCCGAGATTCGGACTATATCGAATCAGCAGGTTGTTCGGCATGCCTGATTGAGAGTACACGCCGAGAAACAGCAATGACCCCAGCAGATAGAGACTCCAGGCCAATACATAATAACGCGCTTCTCTCACCTTCATTTTCCAGAGGAGAATGCCAGCAATCAAAAGCCCGAAAAACACGACGAACAGATAGATTAACAGGATTATTATCTTTTGCAGAACGATATCAATGCCCACCGCAATCATTAGCCCTTTCAATCCCCATTGAATCATCGCATCATAGCGAGGAAATCGCGCGGTTTTTAAAAAATAGCGGGCAAAAAAGAGCGTACTCGCAATAATCTCGCCAGTGATAAAGACTTTCAGCAAAAACATGTCCGCATATTGCGCGAACGCAGGCTCTTCGACCAGCGCAAAATTAATCCCAACGCCGCATAATAAGCCGACAAATGCAAGATACTCCCATTCTTTGAGATTGATGAACAGCAGGGCATTATACACAATCATCACGATAGTTGCGCCATACAATCCATGCATCAATGCGAGTTGCATATTTTTCTCCTTTTGAAATGATAAGTTATCACGAATTCATGAACATATTTATTCTGCTTTGACCAGCCGATCCGCCATTAACGGAATCACCGTCTCTCGCGGAATGACGCGGGGTCTGGGATGCCATTTGCCGCGAATGAGTATTTTTTGCAGCGGCGTCAGGCCATGTGGAATCGCTTTGGGAATGACATGATATTGAACGCGGATGTCATCGCGATCCTGCCAGACCGTAAAATAATTCAACTGATACGAGGGAATATACACATCCGGCAGCAGCCGAAAACCGGAGGGGACGCTTTCCAACAGTTTCATCCATGTGCCGGTATTGATGACGTAGCGCTGTCCCACCTGCCGCAATGACGCCGCATGCGTGTGCCCATAAATAAACAACGCGATAGACGGGTCTTGCGCAAACACCTCCTCCGCCGCCGCTAAGTAGCGCTCTTCTTTTTGAATTTTGATTCGCCCGGAACGCCGCAGTCCGTAGCGTTGGCAGGCGGAAAGGAAATCGCGCACTAACAGCGTAAGCGGAATCGCCAAAATCAGAAAAAACGAAATCAGTGTCATATTGCCCCACATCACCCAGTCAATCAGCCTGCCGGGAATGCCGAGATGTCGGGCTAATTCGATATGAAACACATCAGTCGGCAGCGCGCCGATTTCTTCGAGAAATCGTCCTAAATAGACGATCACGCTGATCGTAAACGAGACGAGAAACGGGAGCAGACACCAGCGCAAGAACATGCTCATTTCCCGGTAAAAATAATTCGACCATGCCCAGAACGGAATCTCTTCGGTCGGATGCACCGACTGCAAATCTTTCAGCCAGGCGCCCCGTCCTTCTTTGACGCGGCGGCCTACCGCTCGCAAGCCCGGCGCGGTGACGAAATAACCAAACGGCAGGCTGTGCGGATTACCGAAATCAGGAAACGCATTAAATGCGTCACGTTGATTGCCGTGTTCGATCCAAATCGTATATCCGGCAATAGGCCGCGTCGTCGCCGATTCCGGATCAAGGTGGATGTTATGCTCTGCTAACAGATGTTTATAGGCAGGAACACAGGCCAGTTCATAATCGTGATTGCCGGGAAGCATTGTAATTTTGATCTGTTCTCCAGCCACGCGAAATTGCTCGAACAGGATAGGATGCGATTGAATGATCAATTCCAATTTCGACATGCCGTTGGTTTCGGTAAGCTCCCACAATCCGAACGCATCGCCGACAATAATCAATTCAGCAGGTTTCGGCCCCCTGGCGATTTGTTGCAGAAACGCAATTAATTCCGTTTCGAACTCGCAATGATCAAGCGCGCCATCGCCGCCGATATGTAAATCACTGATAAAATAATAGGTAGGCGTCTCGTTATTTTGATCCAACGAGGCGTGGTCTTCAGAAATACGCATACTGTCGTGTTTTTTTGAGAGGTAACGATCTTAATTATCGCACATATCTTCGCGCCACCTCACGCCTACGAACGGTGTGGTCAACGCGACGGCGGCAGTTTCGGGCTGTTTCCCGCGTCATCTACCGAATGCCGCCAGGGTGCATACTCAACGCAGGAATAAATTGAATAGATAAAATCAAGAGGTGATTTGTCAATGGATTTTCCTGAAAAATGACGTGAAATTATTCTAAAAACCTGAAGAATTGGGGAAATATGGGTGACAATTTTACACGAGGGTTTTGCATAAAAAAGTAGGGGCGGGTTCAGAACCCGCCCTTATGAACGTTATCCATTATACAGGCAGCAGCCCGCGATACATGCCGGGAGTCGAATCTTCGATGATGGTCGCGCCGACGCATTTCGCATAAAATTCTGCCGGACCAACCCCGCCGATAATCGCGTAGCCGTAGCCCTCGTTCCGCATGGCGTGGAGGCAGGCCAGCAGCAGAGCTTTTCCCGTGCCTTTGCCGCGTCCTTCTTCGCTTACGCCGGTCGGCCCGAAAAAGTTGCGGCAGGTCGCATCGTAACAGGCGAACCCAATGGGCTTTTCGCGAGAGATTGCGACGAAACATCCGACCGGCTGATGCGCAAACGCGACCTCGCATTCGCTGCCCCAACCTGCGCCAAATATCCGTTTAACCCATTCGATCACAACATGTTTTTCCGGCGCAATTGCGCGGCGAATATCAATCTCCTGCGTGCGCTGTTGCGCGATAGCAGGCTCTACGTCAGGCAGCGTATAGAGTTTCACTAACATATCAGGCATAAAAATTCTCCTTCGTGTCTATAATGCCAAATCGTAAGCATTTACGTATCGCGGACAGCCTTGTCCGCAAGACAATTCGTCATGGTATCTGTCCGCGATACGGCATGCTAAATAGTTACGCCAAATCAAATTATTTTTTTGCGTTAGTACACCAATTAGGCAGTCGCTTCCCCAACCCCACTTTTGCCATAATTCCAAAATAGCCTTCAAATTCTGAATGATAGATTTCAGGTGATCTCTTCTGTAAAATTTGCGCGATGATAACCGCCAATGCAGATCGGTGATCAAGAATAAACTGAAGTTCCTCTTGTCTTTCCTGTTGCTCTTTCTCGTTGAATCGTTTGATATTTCGTTCAAACTCCGGCATCCACGATGGTCCTTCGTTCGTGGCGCACAGATAAAGGGCGAGCGTAAAACATCGAGTTGATCTGGTTTCATGCGCCCACCAGAAGATTTCAACTTCATGAGAATGATTATGCCTGACAAACATTTCCAAAACTGCCGGAATCGCGGTTTCGGCATCGAGGGCTAATGTTTCGGTCATGACGGGTTCGTCAACAACTAATTCAAAGAACCTCCCTGCCTTCAGGTCGGCTAACTGAGTACACAATTCAACCTGCCATGCCGGAGGCAGGGTCTGCTCAAACGCGTCGCAAGACTGACAAGCGAGGCAGACCAGAATCATCTGAAAACAGATATTCTTAACATTCATCATAAAGTATTGTTTACGTGCCGCGAACGTCCTCGTTCGCAAGGGAACGTCGTTCTGGCGCGAGGCTGTTTACCAAACGCCGAACTTGCGGACGAAGACGTTCGCGGTACGGTGTGTAAATAGAATAGTACCTCACTATACCAACGGACTCTCAATCACGACTTTACTCAGACGAATCGGATATTGAATCTCTTCCAGGCTGAATCCATGCTCGACGCCGACGAGAAAATAGGTCAACTGCAAGGTGACGAGATGCAGAATCAGACTGTTGATCGCCGTCGTTTGCGGCACAAACAGATTGGGAACGCCGAAATCATACGGGCCGACCGTCACGACTGTCGGAATATACAAACACAATTTTTCGACATGCTTACGCATCGCGTCCACCGTCGCCAATGGGTCTTCGAGATAGACCGCCGTGCCGACGTCTGGATTGAGCGGACCGTGAAACAGCGAATTGAAGATTGGTTCCAAATGGGCGCGGGCAAGCTCTTTGGCCTTCAAAGACGCCTCAGCCAGCAGGCAATCGCTCAACAATCCGGCTGCCGTGATGTAGCCATGCCGCGATTCCACCATGCCGCGCGCCAATGTTTTCGCGACGTAGGCAATCGTATTCATTCGCCGCTGCGTGAAGACATCGCGCAGCAGTCCGGGCAGATGCGTCGCCTCTTCGAAGACGCGGTCGTAGGCTTCTGCGTTCCCCAAAATGCTGCTGATGCGCGCGAGCGCGGCGGTGGCGATCAGGATGGATTTGGTCACGCTGACGGTCGCGGCAATCGGCTGCTCCACCGGAACGCCCATCGGAAATAAGACGCCGTGCTGCTTGCAGTAGCGCCCGACGGCGGAATCTTCGTGATTGGTGATGCCAATAACCAACTTCGCCGCGTCAAAACAGCCGTCTTCGATATTTTGCCGAATTTCCGCCGAATTCCCGGAATTGGAACACATCATAACAATGGCGTTTGTCACATCCGTGAAGCGCAAATCTGCCGAGGGAATCCGAAAAACATTCAATATCTGGCGATATCCTTTATGCAGCAGCCAGGCGGCGCTATTCAACGCCGATAACGACGACCCTTCGCCGACGAGAAAAATCGAACGATTCGATTGCAAGACCGCCTCCGCCGGAATCGCATTGGCGTATTCGCGCTGGCCGTTCAGAAAATCGCGGGCAGCGTCGGTCTGGGCGATAATTTCTTGAATCAGCGGCACATCTTTAAAGGATTGAAAAAAGTCTGACGCGAGATGATCTACGACTTTTTCATAGCTGTTGGTTTCGAACGGCAGCCGGAGATTCAGCAGCAGGTTGACCGTCCTCCGGGCGTGCAGCGGACTCATATTCGTGGTATCGAGCTTGATCTGCGCAATATCGGCAAACGGCTGCAAGACTTTCTGTTCGATCAATAACGCCTGTTGATGCGGCAGATTATATTGCTGCGACAGCCGCGTTTTCAGGCGATGTTCTTCCTGCCGCTTGGTCAGCATCGGAATATCGGAGCGCAGAAAAATCGTGATATTCCCCTGACATTTCTGCGTTGCGCGACACAAATTTTCCGCGTATTCGCCGAGTTTTTCCAACGGAATTCCCTGATCCAGCACATCCCAGATTTTCGGAATGTAGGCATGTAGATTCGTCCGGTTGTCATCATCCTGCACCGTTTCCAGCAGCGTCGGCTGAATGATGTCATACCCCAGGCTTTCCAATTCTTTCGCAATCGTCGTGATGCCCGATCCGCTGGGACCGACTAACGTAATACAACGTGGTAGCGCCATTTCCGTAGGAATTAAGAGTTAAAAGTTAAGAGTTACTCTGCATAGATAATTCCTAACTCTTCATTCTTAACCCTTAACTTCTTGTAAAAGTTGCCAGCAATACCATTGCATACGCGGAAGATGGAATGGCCCCTTCCAGGTATTGCCTTTGAGTTGCGTGGACACCGAGCCATCCCGGTGCAAATATCCGAACCATTCCCCATATTCCGGGTCTGGAAAATGCGTGTATGCCCAGTCGTGCGCCTGGCGATGCCATTTGCGGTATTTCGCGTCGCCAGTCATCAAATAGGCTAAAAGCGTCGCGATAATCGCTTCGTTATGCGGCCACCAGAATTTCATGTCATGCCAGTATTCCGCGCTCGGCAGCCCTTTGACATCGCAATAATAGAGTAATCCGCCGTACTGCTTGTCCCATCCGAGCCGCCACGACCAATCGAGCATCGTGCAGCCTAATCGGATCAGGCGCGGATCGCTGCCGCGATGTTTCGCTTCGTGTAAAATAAACCAGGCCGCTTCAATCGCATGACCAGGGCAGACCAGCCGCCCGTCAAAATTATCATAAAATTCGCCGTTGACTCCAACCGTTTCCAGCACCGCCTCGAATTCCGGCTTCATAAAATCGCGTCCAATTTCGTCAATCGAGCGTTGAATCCATTCGTCACACAGCGGATCGTTCGTAGTGTCTCGCAACGTTTGCGCGACGACAATCAGAATCATCGGCAGCGCCAACCCTTTCAGCGGGCGCGCCTGCGGATTCACTTTCGGTTCGAGCAGCCCCGGTGTGGTGATGCAGCGTATCATCAGACGAAACAGGTCGCCCGCTTGCCGCGCCGCTTCTTCGTCTTTTGCGGCGCTGGCATACGCGGCGAGCGCCATGACGGTAAATGCCTCCGAGAAGAGATACCGGCGTTTGCGCAACGGTCGGCCATCTTGCGTCACCATAAAAAACATGCGGCCATCCGCATCGAAACCGTAACGGCGAATAAATCCCAGCCCATGCCGCGCCAATTCCAGCCATTCCGTCTTCGGTTCGACGGTCTGATACAATGTGGACAACAGCCAGACAAAGCGGCCATGCAGCCATAAAAATTTATCCGAACTCAATCGCGCACCATCGCGATCTAAGGCAAAAAGAAACCCGCCATGTTCGAGATCTACGCAGTGTTTCATCCAAAACGGGAGCGTATCCTGAAGCAAGCCGTCGCGATAGGTCGCAAGAAGCATTTGGCGAGTATTCACTTCTAAATTCATGTTTAAAATATGTTATAGACCTTACAGGTTTTGGAAACCTGTGAGGTCTGAGCCTATGACACAACCTTCGCGGTTGTTCCGCGAACAAGCAGTTTCGGCAGAATCGTGATGCGCTGATTCGCCTCTCCACGCAATAACCCTAATAACGTCTGAAAAATTTTCTCGCCGAAGCCGCGTTTGGGCTGTTCGACCGTCGTCAGCGGCGGATTCAGGTACGCGGCGAACTCCAAATCATCAAAACCGATAATTGACAGTTCGTCGGGAATTTTGACACCATGCTGCTGCAATCTGGTCATAATCGGCAGGGCGAGATAGTCGGAGGTGCAGATGACCGCCGTAATCATCCCCTGACGCACGTCCTCGATTTTGAAATTTTCGAGGACTTCGGCGCTGGAATAATGATCGCAGTAAATTCTGGTTTTTAAGGTGATGTCATATTCGGTCGCAATCTTTTTCATCTCTTCGATCCGCTTCATTTCGGCTTCATGATCCGAAAGCGCAAGCAAAAACCGGCGATGCCCCAAATGATAGAGATGCTCGAAGGCTGATTTCAGGCCATAATACCCATCAATACAGATCAGGTTGGCGTCAGAGGGAATATTGGTGGAGTTCACGAACAAGACGGGAATTTGATTATTCGCAAACCGAGCCAAAATATCTAATGAAAAATGATTTTCAAAGATGATAATCCCTTCGACTCGGTAGGAGATGATTGTTTCTAATTTATCTTCCAAATCAGCGTTTTCGAAGAGATACAGCAACATGCTGTAATCATTCCGTATGGCGAGACTTTCGATGCCCTGGATAAATTGATTATAAAAGGAAGAAGCGATTTGCGGCAGGAAGACGGCGATAAGCTGACTCTTATTTGTCGTCATTGACCGGGCGGCCAAACTGGGAATATAGCCGAGGTCTCTGGCGATATTTCTGATATTTTCGGCGGTGCTTTCATTCACCGAGCCTTTTCCGCTCAAGGCTTTCGATACGGTTTGATAACTCACTCCGGCTTGTTTTGCGATGTCTTTGATCGTCACCTTCATAGAGCCGATTTCCTTTCTTATTACCAGTCTGATTCGCCATAACTTCTTAATATTTCATCGTCAATAAAAGCGAACGTTCTTCTTGTCAAGCAAAAAATATTTATAAAAATGAGACACACGTGACCTATATGCCATCGCAGAGAATACTCGAAAATTTTTTCTCTGTAACATATTGATTATCAAAGATTTAATTCTTTGATAAAATCATTTTTTTAGTCACGGAATAAAGGCTTGACAGAAAAACATTTGTATTTTTTATAACACATTATATTCTAAATTTCTTTATTGAGTGAATGAATAAAGCGAACGCTCTCCTTAAATACGAATACTTTATGGCAGGAGCTTGATCCATTGCAGGTGTATTGTTTATGAACACTTAGTAAGATGTAAAAAATAACATCCCCGTATTACCAAGAATTGCAGGATTTTGCGAATGAAGTCGAGCGCGGTCAGGCATCCGCCATCATTCCGCCGGAATCTGCGGCAGCTTCCGTGAGATTATGTCTGGCGGAAATTCAATCCGCCAAAGAAAACAGAGAGATCGAATTCACATGACATACACGATTCATCAAACCAACCAACCGCCGCGTTATCGCGGCGAATGGAATGACGAAATCTGGCAACGCGCCGGCATCGCGCAGATCGCGGCGTTCCATCCGCAAAGCAGCGCATTTCGCCCGAACGCCGAAGTGAAGGCGCTGCATGACGACGCCAATCTATACGTCATGTTCCGCGTGCAAGATCAGTTTATCAGAGCAACTTATACGACCTATCAAGACCCGGTCTATCGCGATAGCTGCGTCGAATTTTTCGTCATGCCGAGGTCGCCGGAACGAGGCGCAGCGGGCTATTTTAACGTGGAAATGAACTGTCTCGGAACGATGTTATTGTATTACATCGAAGACGCGAAACGGACGGCGCAAGGCTTTGAAAAATTTACAAAAGTTCCGCAAGAGCGCTTGCGCGGCATGACTGTCTTTCATTCGATTTCCGCCCCGCTTCAGGAGGAATTGACCTCGCCGCTGGAATGGGTGGTCGAATACAATCTTCCTCTGAGTTTGTTTGAAGCCTATCTCGGCGAGTTGCATCCGGCGGCGGGGCTGCGCTGGCGTGGGAATTTTTTCAAATGCGGCGACGATACCTCGCAGCCGCACTGGGCAAGCTGGTCGCCTATCGGCGAGGCGCTGAATTTCCATCAGCCCGACAAATTCGGCGTACTGGAATTTGCGTGAATAGGCAACTTGTCATTGCTTCGTCGCTGTCGCTCCTCGCAATGACACGTTTACCCGAAGTGGCGTCCTACTTTCAACGGGATTGCTTCGTCGCTGTCGCTCCTCGCAATGACAAGTTTATATGGATTGGCGCTCACTTTTTCAGTCGGCGGTAATTGATGCCCTTCGCGTCGAAATAGTCGAAATGGGCGGGCAGCCGCGAAAAGAAGCTCGCTTCGTCGCGCAACGCTTTCGGCGACCAGACCACTTCTGACAGGGCGCAGAGGCGCGGCAGCAGCATGTATTCGGCTTGCTGCGTCGTCGGTATATATTCCGTCCAGAGATTCGCCTGCGCGCCAAGCACATGCGCGGCTTCTTCTGCCGTCAATTCTGCCGGAATCGGCTCATACGCATACACAGTTTCTAACGGCAAGGGCGACTGCAAGCTGAACGCTTTCGGTTCGCTGGCAAAATCGCTCGATTGATAATGGTCGAAATAGCAATGCGATTGCGGCGTCATAATCACGTCATGCCCTTGACGCGCTGCCTCAACGCCGCCTTCTTCGCCGCGCCACGACATCACGGTCGCATCCGGCGCGAGGCCGCCTTCGAGAATCTCATCCCAGCCGATCAACTGGCGCTTGTTGGCGTGTAAAAAGCGTTCCATCCGCTTGATAACGTAACTTTGCAACTCGTCTTCATTGCGCAGCCCTTCCGCCCGAATCCGCGCCTGACATTTGGGGCAGGTTTTCCAGCGCTCTTTCGGGCATTCATCGCCACCAATATGAATATATTGACTTGGAAAGATGTCGAAGACTTCTGATAACACATCCTCAAGCAGCGTGAAGACGCGCTCATTTCCGGCGCAATAGACATCTTGAAAAATTCCCCAGGTTGTCTCGACCTCAAACTGCCCACCGCTGCACGATAATTCGGGATACGCCGCAAGTGCCGCAACTGCATGACCGGGCATTTCGATTTCCGGCACGACTGTAATATGCCGTTCCCGCGCATACGCGACGATTTCGCGGGCGTCGTCCTGCGTATAGCATCCGCCGTAACGCTCGCCATTTTCCATGCGCCACGCGCCGATCTCGGTCAATTTCGGATATTTCCCGATTTCGAGCCGCCACCCCTGATCGTCGGTCAGATGCCAGTGGAACGTGTTGAATTTGTAACGCGCTAACAGATCAAGGTACCGTTTGAGAAATTCTTTCGGCATGAAATGACGGCACACATCTAAATGCATCCCGCGCCAGCGAAAACGGGGTGCGTCTTCGATTTCCGCACAAGCAATCGCGCGCGGCGCATTCGTCGAAAGAAGTTGCAGCAGCGTTTGACAGCCGTAAAACACTCCGGCTGGCGCGGCGGCGGAAATTTTGACGGCATCGGGCGTAATAGAGAGGCGATACCCTTCCGCGCCGAAGCGCTGGCAATCATCGGCAAGTTCTAAACGGATGGCATGGCTCGGCACAGCGGACGCAGTCAATTTCATGGCAATCGGCAAGCCGGTTGCGGCAGTCAACTGCTGCGCGAAATATACGCCTTCGGATTGGATGGCGTTTGCCGCGAAAACAACGGTTTCCGGCGTGAATCGGAATTGACCGGGTTTTTCCGAACAGATTGATGGACGTGGAATAATAGGAAGCATAGTGGATTGAAACAACCTGAATCGCCAGCCTCTGAAAGGTCGGCGATTCAGGTCTGTTGAATTGTAAGTCGAAACTATTGTTTCGACGAGAGCGAAACGACTGAGGTCTTCATAAGGCGAACGTTCGTTATGTCAACGAAAAAATAGCATCGCTAATAAAAATTCCAGCCTTTCAGATTCAGTGATTCTTTCAAAGGTGATTTTGACTTCAACCTCATTATCAGCCTTTAATCCGAGGCAAAAAATATGAAATTTTTCTTGACACGGCGAACGTTCGCATAAAAAAGAGTGCCGACATTATTTATTGATACGAGTATTGATTTTTGATAAGCCCTGACAGGGTTTTAAACCCTGTCAGGGCTAAAAATGATATTGCAACAGGAGAATCATGACAATGCCAACCACATCATTATTACACGTCTATCCACGCATTCACGCCCCATTGGATACTGGCTTTATTCCGGCGATCTTGGCGAATCGAAGTTATCGGGCGGCGGTCGCGGCATCAGCCGACGCGACGACGCTGCGCATTGCGCTTGAGCGGGAAAACGGGCTTGTCTATCGCGCCGATGTCGCGATTTTCGCGCCGGGATCAGCGCATGACGCCGACACGCTGCGTTTTGTGGATCGGCATATCAAATTTTTGCTCTGGGCCAAAGGGGGCTGGAAATTGTATCTCAGCGGGGCGGAGCAGTTCTGCCGCGACATTCGGCAGCGTTATTCGCGGGGCGGCGCGCGGGAGTTCGACGCGCAGTTGATGCAGCGTTCCTACGATCAGCCGTTTGCGGTCGCGCTTGTCGCCCCCGCCGACATGCCGGAGGCGAAAGAATTGACCTCCTCGATTGGCGGTCATCTCGACGGCTGCCGCATCGGTTTCGACCTTGGCGCGAGCGATTATAAGCTTTCCGCCGTGATTGACGGCGAAGCGGTGTTCAGCGACGAAATTCCCTGGCACCCGGTCGCGCAGAGCGATCCGAATTATCACTATCGGCATATCGCCGACGGCTTCAAGCTCGCGGCCTCGAAAATGCCGCGCGTGGACGCGATTGGCGGGAGTTCGGCGGGCATTTTCGTGGACAATTGCCCCAAAGTCGCGTCGCTGTTCCGTTCCGTGCCGCCGGAGCAATTCGACAAGGTGATCAAGCCGATGTTCCTGAATTTGCAGAAAGAATGGGGCGTGCCGCTCGTCGTGATTAACGATGGCGACGTGACTGCGCTCGCCGGGGCGATGTCGCTGAAAAAGAATGCGATGCTCGGCATTGCGATGGGGTCGAGCGAGGCGACCGGTTATCTCGATCCGGTCGGTAGCATTCCCGGCTATTTGAATGAATTGGCCTTTGCGCCGGTGGATTTCAACGAACAGGCCGCCGCTGACGAATGGTCGGGAGATCGCGGCGTGGGTGCGCTCTATTTTTCGCAGCAGGCGGTCAACAAGCTCGCGCCCGCCGCCGGCATCACGTTCCCGACGGAGATGCTGCTGCCGGAACGCCTCAAAATCGTGCAGGAAAAAGCGAATGCGGGCGACCCGGCGGCGGAGAAAATATTCGAAACCATCGGCGTCTATCTCGGCTACACGCTGCCGCATTACGCCGAGTATTACGCCTACGAGAACGTGTTGATTTTAGGGCGCGTCACGTCCGGGCGCGGCGGGGAAATCATTCTGGAAAAGGCGAAAGAGGTCTTTGCGCAGGAATTCCCGCAAGACGCAGAACGGATCACGCTGTATGTCCCGGACGAAAAAAGCCGCCGCGTCGGCCAATCGGTCGCCGCCGCCAGTTTACCGGAAATAAAATAACGAAGAGGAAAGATTACCACAGGGGACGGAGAAAAATAATAGGTGTCATTGCGAGGAGCGCCAGCGACGAAGCAATCCCGACGAGATTGCTTCGTCGCTGGCGCTCCTCGCAATGACATTCTCTAATTATGAAACTTCACAATTCGACCGCCGACATTTTTATTCCTGACGGCGCGAACGCCGCGCAGGCGTTGGCGCGGACGACGCATCTCGGCGTCAGCGCGCATCAGGACGATCTTGAAATCATGGCGATTCACGGCATTTTGCAATGCTATGAAATTCCGGGCAAGGGCTTTACCGGCGTGGTTTGCACCAACGGCGCAGGGAGTCCGCGCGCCGGCGTTTATGCCGCGTATGCCGACGAACAGATGCAGCGCGTCCGGCGCTATGAGCAGCGCACCGCCGCAATGATCGGCAAATACGCCGCGATGCTGCAACTCGATTATCCCAGCGGCGTGATGAAAGACCCGCAAGCCGCGCCGCCGCATGACGATCTCGTCGCGATTCTCCGCGCCGCGCACCCGGACGTCGTCTATACGCATAATCCGGCGGATAAACACCCGACGCATATCGCCGTGCTACGGGCGGTGTTGACGGCGATTCGCAGCCTGCCCGCCGCCGAGCGTCCGCAAAAGTTGTACGGCTGCGAAGTCTGGCGCGATCTGGACTGGCTGCCGGACGACCGCAAGACGCTGTTGGATGTAAGCGGGCGCGACAGCCTGAGCGCCGCGCTGCTCGGCGTGTTCGATTCGCAGATTGCGGGCGGGAAACGCTACGATCTCGCCACGATGGGACGCCGCCGCGCCAACGCCACCTATTTCGAATCTCATGCCACCGATGCGCTGGACAGCGCGACCTACGCGCTCGACCTGACGCCGCTGTTGCGCGACGACGCGCTCGGCCTCGCGGACTACGTCACCGGGCTGATTGACGCTTTCCGCGCCGACGTCGCAAAAAATCTGGCGTAATCCCGCCGATAAATCGGCGGGCTATTCGCAAACGTCCCTACCGGGACGTCGCCGCTGTTCGCCCTGGAAGGGCGGCGGAATACAGACGGGGGTTTCAACCCCTGGGAATGCTTTCGCCTGCTCTTCCCGCGCATCGTTCGTGCGTTCATGCGCGTACCAATGATCCACTGATCCACGAACCAGGCATGAATCGCGCAAGCCTCGTAGCCGCAAACCCCGGCAATTGCCATTTTTGCTGCTGATACGCGTACGTGATCAAGCACTAAGCCATCGAATCGCGAAGGCCGCGCGTTTCGATTCCGCGTTCTTTTTCTTGACAGCAGCGGCGCGTTCGCGCATGGAGAATCAGGGGTTGTTCACGCTGCAAAACCGCAAAAAGTTTTCTTGACAAAAATAAAAATCGTTCGATAGAAAAAAGAGAAGCGGAAACAAAAATTGACCCACCCCTCACCCCTCCCAGGAGGGGAATTAAGGATAAGCAGATGGCAATGCGTAAACAGGACAATGACACATCGTCGGTTTCAGCCGTGATGCAGGAGATCGCCTTGCACATTCAGGCCGGATATCCGCTGTTGTATCTTGTGTCATGGGAAGAAGAACGGGTGCTTCATGCCCTGGAACAGATTGCGGTAGGGGATGATCAGCGCAAAAAACTCTGCGTCTGGACGGAAACGTCCGGCTTGAAAAATATCGCGCTTGGCGAGGCGGATCGCTCCTTGACAGACCCGATGCAGGTGTTGAATCATATTATCAGCGCCAAAGAGAAGGCGATGTTCGTGTTGCTCGATTTTCACCCGTTTTTGACGAATCATCAAGTGACGCGACGGCTGCGCGACGCGGCGCGGGCATTGGCGCAGAGCGGAAAAACGCTGATTCTGCTGTCGCCGATTCTGACGCTGCCGGATGAAATCTCGAAAGAAATCGTCGTCTTCGACGTGGATTTGCCGACATTGGACGAATTAGGCCGCACGTTGGATCGTTTTATCGAAGAACGTCAGCCCGCCAAAGCCACCCGGCTGAAGAAAGAACAGCGCGAACGCCTGCTCAAAGCCTCGCAAGGCCTGACGTTGAATGAAATGCAGAGTGCGTTGAGCAAAGCGTTTTTCGCGCAGCAGAAAATCGGCGAGGGCGCGATCCCGATGATTTTGGCGGAAAAGAAGCAGATTATCCGCAAGTCCGGCATCCTCGAATATTTTGCGCCGGACGAGACGTTCGCGGAAATCGGCGGCGTGGCGGCGCTGAAACGCTGGCTGGCGAAACGCGATGTGGCCTTCACCGAAGACGCCCGCAAATTCGGACTGCCCGTGCCGAAAGGGCTGCTGTTGGTCGGCGTGCAGGGCTGCGGCAAATCATTGACGGCCAAAGCGGTCGCGTCGCAGTGGAATGTGCCATTGCTGCGGCTGGATTTGGGCAAAGTGTTCAGCGGTCTGGTTGGTTCGTCGGAAGAAAATGTGCGCAAAGCGATTAAATTGGCGGAATCCATCGCGCCCTGTATTCTCTGGATTGATGAAATCGAAAAAGGTCTGTCGGGTTCCGCCAGTTCGCATTACAGCGACGCCGGCACGGCAGCCCGCGTCTTCGGCACGTTTCTCACCTGGCTGCAAGAAAAAGAAAAATCGGTATTCGTGATTGCGACCGCGAACGATATTTCGCTGCTGCCGCCGGAATTGCTGCGAAAAGGGCGTTTCGATGAAATCTTTTTCGTGGATTTGCCCGGAGCGCAAGAACGGCAGGAAATTTTCAGCATTCATTTCGAAAAACGCCATCGTTCGCCGCAACATTTCGATATAGACCTGCTGCAACAGGCGTCGGACGGCTTCAGCGGGGCGGAAATCGAACAGGTCATTATTTCGGCGTTATTCGATGCGTTCGAACATGGTCGGCCATTGACGACCGAGGATGTCACGCGCAGTTTGCGGGAAACGGTTCCGCTGTCGCAGACTATGGCGGAACATATCACCGCGTTGCGCAGATGGGCGGAAACCCGCGCGCGACGGGCGTCGGCGTGATCCGGATCGGATGTAACCTGATGTTACGCACCAGGTTCGAAACGATGACCGTGAAATCCCCTCCTGGGAGGGGTTGGGGGTGGGTTGACGGGAATGCCGCCCATGACGACACCCACCCCTTGCCCCTCCCAGGAGGGGAATCTCGGAAACGCTGCGTAACATCAGGTAAACAAAGGAAGCATGTATGAAAAAGCTCGTGATTATTGATAACGATCAAGCGTCGAGTAAGGCGTTAGCCGAAATTGTCAGCCGGGAAGGGTATGTCGTTTTCAAAGCGTATAATGGCATCGAGGGGCTGGAAACGATTCGCGCGCACCTGCCTGAATTCGCGGTGATTGATTTGTTCATGCCGGGCATTGACGGCGTGCGCTTATGCCGGTACCTCAAAACGCAGCCTGAATTTTTCGGCATCAAGGTGATCGTGCTGTCGCCGCTCACCGCTGCCGAAACATACGATATTATCGAAGCCGACGCGGATATGTATATCGCCAAAGGCTATATCATGGATGTCGCCAATAATCTGCTGCGCTGCCTGCGATTACTTGAGAGTAATTTCCCCATCGCGACGCTTGAAAATCGCACATTCGGGTTCGAAGGCCGTTCGCCGCGCGTGGTCGTCGAGGAACTGCTCAGCGAACGCAAACATTTCGAAACAATTCTGCATAACGTCGGCGACGGCATTCTGGAAATGAATGAGACGGATACGGTCGTCTATCTGAATCCGGCGGCGAGACGGATGATCGGCAAGGAAGAGATGCAGATTATCGGTCACGATGTCTCCGATGTCCTCGGCAAGCGGTATGACGGACAATTTCAGGAAATTTTGCACCGGCTGAAAACCTCCAAAAAACCGATCAATATTGAAATGACCATTCTGCAAGAGAAAAAGACGCTGGACTTCAATTTCTCCAATGTCATGTCCGACGAACGGAAATATACCGGCGCATTGATGATTTTCCAGGATGTCAGTTATCTGACCAACCGGATTCGCGAACTGACGCTGCTGAACGATGTGGGGCGCGTTTTGACCTCGACCCTCGATTTCAATGAAGTGCTGCATATCGTCATGGGGCAGATTCAAAAAATCATGGGCGTCGAAGCCGTCTCGCTGCTCTTAGTGGAAAAAGGGACGAAAGATTTGATTTTCGAAGTGGCGCTCGGCATGGCCGGGCCATCAATCAGGCATAAACGCCTTGCCGCCGGGAAAGGCATCGTCGGCTGGGTCGCCAAAACCGGCAAGCAACTGCTGCTGCCCGATGTCTATGCCGATCCGCGCTTTGACCGTTCGATTGACGAAAGCACCGGCTTCAGAACGCAGTCCATGATTTGCGTGCCACTCAAAATCCGCAACGAGGTCATCGGCGTGATTCAGGTCATCAATCACAGCCAGGACGAGCCATTTAACGAGGACAACATGTATCTGCTCTCCTCGATTTCCATGTACGCCTCAATTGCCATCGAACACGCGAATTTGTATCAGGAATTGCATCAG
The DNA here is from genome assembly GCA_964602655.1 of uncultured Candidatus Moduliflexus sp. Classification (GTDB taxonomy): domain Bacteria; phylum Moduliflexota; class Moduliflexia; order Moduliflexales; family Moduliflexaceae; genus Moduliflexus. Next base: position 7,791 of record CAZRSF010000028.1, on the reverse strand, counting down.
CGGGACGTGTAAGGACGTTCAATCGAACGTCCCTACGGCTTCCTTGAATACCCATGAACACGCACTCTGACATTCCTTCAATCGGCGTACTGCTGAAGGCGCTCAAATTCGCCGCGCACAAACATCAACACCAGCACCGCAAAGGGGGGCTGGCGATTCCGTATATCAATCATCTGATAGATGTGGCCGACATTCTCTGGAATATCGGGCAGATCGAAGATGCCGACACGCTGGCTGCCGGAGTATTGCACGATACGATTGAAGACACAACGACCACGCCGGAGGAGCTTGAAGAAGCGTTCGGACACCGGATTCTCGGCATTGTCGAAGAAGTGACCGATGACAAGCGCTTGCCGAAAGAGGAGCGCAAACGCCTACAAATCGAACACGCGCCACGCGCCTCGTCTCAGGCCAGACAGATCAAGCTTGCGGATAAAATCAGCAACGTGCGGGATATGATTGCCGCGCCGCCGAAAGGGTGGTCGCTGCAACGGCGGAAAGAGTATGTATTGTGGGCGGAACAAGTGATCGCGGGTATGCGGGGAACGCATGAACCGATGGAACGCTATTTCGACGACATTTGTCGGCAGGTCAAGGCGGCGTTGGAAAATGAAACGGAGACAAACGAATAGCTGTCAGACTCCTTGAAGGTGTCTGACAGCTATGTAATAGAGATGATCGAAACACGGCGTTACCCACCCCTTCCCCTCCCAAGAGGGGAATCAATGAAATAAGCCGTTAAACAATCCTTTCTTTTTCGCGGCGATTTTTTCGCTGCGCCGCTCGGCAAATTCCCGCAACAGTCGTTCTTCTTCTTCGCTCAAATCGGTCGGCGTTTCCACGACGATCTTGACGTATTGATCGCCGCGCCCGTAGCCGCGCAGCGACGGAATGCCTGCATCCGGAATCTTGAACACCTTATCGGTTTGTGTTCCGCGCGGAATCGTGAGCGTTTGCGGTTTTTCAAGGCCGGGGACTTCGATGTCTGCGCCTAATGCGGCCTGTGTGAATGAAATCGCCGTCTGGCAATAGACATCGTTTCCTTCACGCTGAAACACTTCGTCGGGCAGCACATCAATAAACACGTACAAATCGCCGGGCGGGCCGCCGCGCAGGCCGCCTTCGCCTTCACTCTGCAATCGAATCCGCGAACCGCTGTCCACGCCTGCCGGAATTTTGAACGACAGCTTTTTTTGTTTCCGAATCTTTCCCGCGCCGTGACATTCGTGGCAGGGAGTGTCAATCACCATGCCTTCGCCGCGACACCGGCTGCATGTCGTGCTGACCGTGAAAAAGCCCTGCGACCGCGCGACCTGTCCGCGTCCCTGGCAGGTTGGGCAGGTTTTGCGCGACGTGCCGGGTTCCGCGCCTTCGCCGTTGCAAATTTTGCAGGTGTCTAATTTTTCAACTTCGATTTCTTTATCAATCCCGAAAACCGCTTCTTTGAAGGTGATTCGCAGATTGTAGCGTAAATCCGAGCCGGCCTGCGGTCCGTTAGAACGCCGTCCGGAGGCTGCGCCGAAAATATCGCCGAATCCGAAAATATCGCCAAAACTGCTGAAAATATCTTCGAACCCTCTGAATCCGCTGAAACCCGTGCTCTTTAAGCCTTCATGCCCGAACTGATCGTAGAGGTTGCGCTTTTCGGCATTTGAGAGAACTTCATACGCCTCTGCCGCTTCTTTGAATTTTTCTTCGGCCTCTTTATTCCCCTGATTCCGATCCGGGTGGAACTCTAAAGCAAGCTTGCGGTACGACTTTTTCAATTCTTCATTCGTGGCGTCGCGATGCACGCCTAACACGTCATAATAATCTCGTTTTGCCATAAATACAATAAACCCCGGTACGAGGTAATGTGCGCTCTTGCAGTTTGTTATTCGATATTTCCAGCGATTTCACTATTGATGACGTAAAAGAATCGCCTGATATTTTGTCAAATGAAAAAACAAACCGGAAAACAACTTCTGCCAGAAGAGATGGCATTCATCAATAGAACGCCATCTCTTCTGGCAGCCTCTCAGCGTGAAGCCGCCAGACTTCCGACCGTGCTTCCCAGCGCATCCCAGCAGAGGTCTTTCCAACTCCAAAACGTTTTTCTGATCTGCTGATCATAAGTTTCTTTTCCGATCCCGACAGCGAATGATGCCGAAAACCCGATGATGGGCGCAGATGAGGCCGACACCTCCGCTTCTTTGGCGAACAGGGTCGAACCCGCCGCAATTCCAGCCGAGATCGCCGCATGTTTCAATTTATCCCCGCCAAGCCAGGGATCGGCCTGACTTGCGCCGTTGACGCAGCCATTCGAACCGAAAGCGCAGACGAGAACGAGGAGAAGAAAAATATATCGTCGTTTCATACGGTATCGGCCTGATGAGATTCGGCCAGAAATGCTCTGATTTTCGTCACTAACAAGTCAAGGCCAGTGGAATGCTGCTCGATTTTGCCATGAATGATGACATCGGCATAGCGTTTGCTCGGCTCGACAAACTGGCGGTGCATGGGGCGGACGGTCGTGAGATACTGGTCGAGGACAGATTGCGGCGAGCGTCCCCGGTCGAGAATGTCGCGCTGCAACCGCCGGGCTAAGCGAATATCGGCGTCGGCGTCAATAAACACTTTGATGTCGAATAATTTCCGCAATTCTTCGATGGCGAAAATCAGAATGCCATCCACTAAAATCACCGGCTTGGGCGGAATATGATAGGTCTCTGCGGTGCGGCGATGCGCGGTGAAGTCGTAAATCGGTCGCTCAATCGGCTGTCTGATTCGAAGCTGTTTGAGGTGGCTGATAAACAGCGCGTTGTCCAACGAGTCGGGATGATCGAAATTTTTCTGATCCCGAAGCGCCTGCGGAAGCTGATCGATTCCCAAATAGTAGGCGTCATGTTCCAAATAAATAATCGAATCCGCGCCGACAAGCTCCAAGATTTTTTTGGCAAAAATCGTTTTTCCAGATGCGGTTCCGCCGCAAATTCCGATAATCATATTGCCTCGCGCACATCAGCCAGCATCTTGCAGGCGGCTGTCGTAAAGACCATCGTATCCGTGCTGGCTGCGATCAGGGTGTAGCCTTGTTGCAGGTACGGTTTCAGCGCGGCGGCGGATGCGCCGAAAATCCCTAACGGCAGCCCTTTCCGCTGGCAGGCGGTCGTCACGCGCTTGATCGCCGCGACCACATCAGGATGCGCCACATCACCGGTGCGCCCCAAACTGGCGGACAAATCATACGGCCCGACGAACACCGCGTCAATGCCAGCCACCTCGACAATCTGCTCGATATGGTTGACCGCCTCGATATGTTCGGCCTGAATCACCACGACCGTCTCGTCGTTGGCGCGCGCCACATATTCGGCAAATTCCAGGCCGTAACGATGCGCCCGCGCCGCGCCGACGCCGCGCGATCCCATCGGCGGGTATTTGGCCCAGCGCACGATCTGTTCGGCCTGTTCAGCGGAATTGACCATCGGCACGAGAATGCCCGCCGCGCCGCTGTCTAACGCTTGTTTGATCATCCATTCTGCGCCAATCGGAATGCGTACGATGCACGGCATCTCGCGCCCTGCGCCTTGCATCACGCGCTGCAATTCCAATGTGCCGAAGGGTCCATGCTCGCCGTCAATAAAGAGCCAGTCATATCCGGCGGCGGTCAGCATCTCCGCGACTTCCGGCGAGCTTAATGTCGTCACCATCCCCACTAACAGTTCTTTTGCGTGTAATCGCGCCCGAAATTGCTGTTCCATTCCTCTGTGTTCCCTCGTTCCTCACATTTTATTACCGCAAAGACGCGGTAAAAAATGTCGAACCTGAGTTGTTTCTCCCATAGCGATCAAGATTGAATTTGCAAGGAATACATACGCATATTCATCGAGTGTTATCGTTCATAAAATCGTTGTTTCTGTCCATTATAAATTTCATAATAAAAATCCTTGACAATTTTTACATAAATAACAACATGTTATATAACGAATTGTTATCAGGAGATATATGCCGCCGAAATCGAATTTTACCAGAGACGATATTATAGACGCTGCGTTCCAGGTCATCCGCAAACATGGCCGGAAAAAGCTGTCAGCCAGAGCAATTGCGCACGAGCTGCACGCTTCGACCATGCCGATTTATTCAGCGGTCAATTCCGTCAAAGACCTTGAACCGGATGTTCATCAGAAGTATCGCCAAACCTTCCTGGAATATACGACGCGATCCTGGACAGATCATGCGCTGCTTGACCTTGCGTTCGGGTTCATTCGCTTTGCCAAAGATGAAAAACAACTGTTCCGCATCATGTTTTCTACTGATGACGCGGAAGAGGTCGCGATCTACAAAGAAGAAAAAAAGATTGTCGAACCGCTTCTGCGCGAGCGCATCAAGACGCATCCCGATTTTGCCGCGTTCTCAGACGGACAGATTCGGCAACTGATGGATTTTATGGGAATTTTTATGCACGGATTGGCGAATTTGATTAATGACGGACGCCTTGACGACGACAGCGACGAGCAAATATTGAAGACACTCAAACAAGCCTATCATGCGTTTGTTCGACAGGTCGCGTCGCTGCCGCTGCAAACATCCGATTCACAGGAGGAATAGCCCTATGACCGCCGCAGCAACCGACACCAACTGGTATTCATACACCTCATCCACGCAGACCATGCGCACCTGGACGCGCGTGCTTTCTTCGTTCGAAGACGTGCCAGAAGCCTTTCAATCGGCTTTTTCTCAGGATGCCGCATTTCCCTATACCATTTTGCTGCCAGAGGATAAGCTCTCGTTTCTGCAAAAACGCCGCGAGCAGTTGCTCTGCATGTACGACGATCAGATCGTCGTGATGGAATCCGGGCGCGACCAGGTCTATGTGACCCCTCATCGGATTCAGGAGATTTTGTTTCTTGAACATGGGCAGGAACTCTTGCATTCATGGGTAAAAATCGGCAGTCGCGCAGGAATCTCCACGTTGACCTTCAACGCTGTCACAATCCACCATTTCGAACCGATCTTCGAGAAAATTCGTCCCCGCCTGATGACAGAAAAAGGACGATTCAGCCAAGTAAATGGTGATGTAAGCGCGTTTGATTATTTGACTGGGGTCAACTACAAATTTATGAATTTTGGCCGTCAAAGCGTCCGCGCCGGGGATACGGTGCTTCACACGCTGTATCAGCCCGACCGATGCGCCAGAACCGTGACGCTGTTCAATAAAACATTGTTCAGACAATATGCAGCCGCGCATCTTTCGATTTTGACGGAACATGAATTGATCTTGATTCGGCAGACAAAACAGATGAAAACGGAAGGCCAGAACATTTATGGCCGCATCATTATTTACATCCCCCTATCTCAGATTCGCGACCTGTCATTCGCAACCGATGAAAAAAAATCCCTCTGCGTGATGACCGCCGCACTCGCCGACAAGGTGGCATTTCGTTCGGAATTTGCGTTGGAGAATGAAGGATTAGCGGCGTTTCAAGAGACATATCGCCATGCAAAAACGGCGAATGCCTGATTTCAGCCAATCTCAAACGAAACGCCTGCCATCAATTCTTCAAGATGCCGCGACGCGGCGTCGGAAGTCTCGCCGGAAGCGACCATCCAGCCGCAATAATCGAAACCTTCGGGCGGAAGATTGACAATGTCGCCGACCTCGCGAAAAATCACCAACTCCTCGCAATATGGTGATGACATCACGTCCGGTATCACATGAATGCCGCGAATGTGCCCGGATTGCGCCGGGATAAAGTTCGTGCTGACGCAATAGGCGCGGGGCGGCGCAATTGGATTGATCGTCAGCGGCAGATCGAGCGCGATGCGAACCGCTTGCTCCAGCAAATTCACGCCGAACGCGCCGCGATGAAACGCGCAGACTTCCGCGCCGCCGATGCGCAGATTGACCTCAATCGGAACGGCGCCGCTCGCGCCAAGCCGCGCTTCGAAATGGATGCAGCCGCGATGAATGCCGAGCGCTTGCAACACTGCTGAGGCCATATCAATCAACGCCTGCTGATCGGCGGCGCGTAACAAAGAAGGCAGCCGTCCGCCGCGTTCCATAAACCAGGGTTCTATCGGCGCGAAATTATCGCTGACACGTGCATAGCGCACCTCGCCATCAAGCAGCAGCAGGTCAATATCCACCTCATCCCCGACAATGTATTCTTCCACTTGCAGCCCGTCATTGCCCCAGACCTCTTTGAATTGATGCTCTCGAATTTCCGTTTGAACACGAGACGCCACTGCAATGAGTTCCTGCGCATTTTCAACGCGCTGCACGTACATGCTTCCCGCTCCGCGCACCGGCTTGAGGACGAGCGGGTAGGTCAATCCGGCGGCAGCGATGCGCTGCTCAAGCTGATTGCCATCATGAATACGCAAAAACCCCGGCGCGGGCAGGTCGTTGGCGCGGCAGATGTCGCGCATCGCGTATTTATCGCGGGTTCGGAGCGCGGCCTGATATGAGACGCCCGGCAGATTCAACGCTTCCGCCAGCCGCGCCGCCGTGACCACGCAGTATTCGTCGTAGGTATAGATGCCGTCCAATCGCAGCGCGGGGTTGGCGGAGAGAAATGCGGATAGTGTCGTTAACGCGACATCTTCTTTTCCTGCTGACGGGGCGCTGATCCAATCATCCGCGTACGGCGCAGCCCAATTCGGCTCATCATGCAGCACGATAAGCTGCCGCAGTCCCAATGCTCGCAGCATTTCCAGCACCGGACGCCGCTTGATGCCGCCCGTGCCGACCAAGAGCAGCGTTTTGTCCCGATAGTCCGGCGAGGCTGCTGTTATAAACGATTCGTCTCGTTGTTTGACGATCATCATTTATCATCCCTGTCGAAAGTAGGCGATAATCTCGCTTGCAGAGGTGGATCGTCGCCTGTTGATAGATTGCCGTTTGCGCCAGGTCGCGGGAAGTAATTTTACCACATCCCAGAACGCAAGCAGTAAGGACGGGCGCACGAACAGGACATAGCCCCAGATCAGGATTTCTAACCGGAGCGCCTGCGGAAATCCCGCCAGCAATTCACGCCAGGACGCGTTTTTTAAGAGCACCAGATAGCGATTTTTGATAATGTGCCGCTGCACGAAATACGGCTTCTGCGTAAAACTGACGCGAGGAATCCAGGGAAGCCGCTCAAACCAGGATAGTGTGTCCGAATGCTCCGAAAATCCGCCGCCGCGAAAATGGTACGCGACCGCATCAGGCAGATAATACGCCTTCCAGCCCAATAACTGCGCCCGCCAGCCAATATCGAGGTCTTCATAAAACGCGAAATGCGCTGTGTCGAAATAGTCGCCGTCAAGCATTATCTGCTCCAGCATCGCGCGGCGGTACAGCGCAACCGCGCCGCAGGCCGAAAAAATATAGTCCGCGCGTTCGTATTGCCCCGCCTCTTCTTCATCATATCCGCGTTCGAACGGCGTCAAATTTTTCCGCAGAAATTGGCCGGTCGAATCGAGCGTATGGCGGTTAAAGCGAAGCAATTTGCCTGAAAAAATCCCAACGTCAGAATGTTGTTCCGCGCATCTGACTAATTGGTCAAGAAAATCGGCTTCCAGGATCACGTCAGGATTAAGAATCAGCGCATATTCGCCGCCAGCGAGCCGAATCCCCTGATTTGCGCCGCCGCAGTAGCCAAGATTCCGATCGTTCAGGAACAGGCGCGTTTGCGCCGCCTCCTGTTGCAGCCATGCTTGCGATCCGTCGGTCGAAGCGTTATCAATCACAATCGTTTCCACGTCCTGATAGGTCTGCGCCTGAAGCGATTGCAGACACTCTTTCAGAAAATTTTTTCCGTTCCAATT
>CAZRSF010000027.1:0-69305 GCA_964602655.1 uncultured Candidatus Moduliflexus sp. | reverse complement strand
GAATGTGCTGGGAACAGAGGAAGAGGCGTTGGCGACGTTGTAATGACATAGTTGTCAGACACCTTCAAGGTGTCTGACAACTCCTTCGAATGAAACGCTGCCGGACATGTCCGGCAGCGTTTTTTTATTGTCCGATTGCCATCGCTAACGGCACAGATGAACGCTGGCCGGTTTTGACATCCACGCGGTAGAGCGAATTTTGCGAGGCCGAAACCGCCTCATCGCCGATATACTGCAACGTGGTCGCAGTCATCCATTGCGGGCCGCTGCTGGACGGGAGCGAAACGTTATGCGCCACGATATATGGGGCGCGGCTTTTATCCGCTGGCGTGACGGCAATTTTGGTATCGAACTTGTCGGCGTTGACATAAAACGCGATATGCGTGCCATCCGGCGACCAGGACGGCTGAATGTCGTCAGAGGGCGAGGCGACCAACGTTTGCAGCAACGGTGAATTGTTCGAGAAGAGCAGCACGAAGATATCCATGCTGCCGTCTTTCTTCGCTGAGAAGGCGATCTGGCTTCCATCCGGCGACCATGCTAACGTGTTCGGAAGTTTCCCCTGCGCATGACCGATTTGGATCGGCAGCGCGTTCCCTTGCGGCGATTGAACCATCAACTGCGAACCGGAAAAATACGCAAATTGAAGCTGGTTCGGCGACCACGCAAACGCAATCGTCTGGTCGAAAATTTGAATCGGCGTGCCGATAAGTCGGCTGCTATCGCCGACATACAGCGCAAATTTCCCCGGAAGCCCCGTAGAAAAAAGAAAGTGCTGATTATCATACGCCCAGTCGAAGCGGTTGATGCGCGGAGCCGCGCTGCTCAACTGCCATTCCGTAATTTTGGCAGGCTGCCGCGTCTGCGTATCCAGCACCCAGAGTTGTTCCATTTTTTGCGTGGATTCCAAATACGCGATCTTTTTGCGGTCGTTCGACCAATTCAAGATACTGATTGTGCCGCCTGCCGAACTTTTGATCATCTCAGCCGGGAAAAACATTGCGCCGCCGCCGCTGATTCCGGATGGGGTTCCTTGTTGAACGGTTTTCACGGAAATCAACTGCTGACGCGCAGTTTGCAATTCGTTTTCAAGCTGTTGACGATTCACGCGTTCTTCGATCACCTGTTCCTCCAATGCAGCAAGGCGTAACGTGACCTCTTCGGATAAATTCGACGGCTGAGGAGATTTCACGTCTTTCGTCTCTTTCGGTTGTCTTTGCAATTCCGTAAGATTCGTTTGACGGCTCTCTAATTGCGCCTGTAACGCGGCATTTCGTTCTTCTGCCTCCTGAAGCTTCACTTTTAACATCGAAGCGGAGGTCAAATCTTCCTCATCTACGACTTTTTCCAGGATTGATTTTTCCGTCAACGCTTGTTGCAGTAATCTTTCTTTGACTTGCAGATCGGCCTGCCCTTTTTGATATTGTTCTTCTAACTCGCTGTTGCGGGCGGCAATGTCGTCGTATTGCTGCTGTTGCATCTGATACGTCTCCGCTTTTCGGGCAAGTTCCTGCTGCAATTTTTCACTCTGCGCGGTCGCCATCTCCGCTTCCCGGCGCGATTGTTCGAGATTCTGTTTCAAATCCTGCAATTCAGGGCGCAAGGTCGCCACTTCGCCATGCGCATCGCGCAAAGACGCGAGTTCGATTTTCAAATCCGCTAATTCTTTTTGCGCTGCCGGATACTCCGTTTCCAGGCGTCCCAGCTTATCGAGCTTGACTTTGGCGTCTTGAAGTTCTAAGACCAATTCCTGTATCCGTTTCTTGGCATCTTCCGGGACAGAGGTCTGACGCGTGATCTGCTGTTCTTGATTGGCAAGTTCCACCTGAAGCGCGGCGTTCTGCTGTTTGATAGTCTCGACATCATTTTTCAAGCTGTTCCGCTCATTGATCAGCGACGCCATCTCCTGTTCGTTCTGTTCGAGTTTCGCCTGAGTCTCGGCGAATCTGGCTTGCAACTGTTGAACGGTCAGCGATTGTTCCTCAAGATCGGTCGAATGGCTTGCCAACTTCGTTTGCAACGACGTCTGATTCTCTTCGTAGCGCGTAATTTTTGCGGTCAACAGCCTGTTTTCCTCTTTCATAGCGAGCATTTCCGCGTTTCTGGTATTGACATACTCGGCAGCTTTGCGAAGTTCACCCTTCAATCGGGATATTTCCGTCTGCGTTTTGGTGACATCATCCTGCTGAAGCGATTTCCGCTCCGTCAGCAGCGATTCCAAACGCGCATTTTCAGCGGAAACTTCCGTCGCTCTAATGTTGGCTTGCGCCAATTGTGTTTCCAACTCGCTGATTCGGGCGTCTATCTGCTGCGTGCTCATCTCCTGTTGCGCGGCTTTTTGCTGCGAAGAATCCAGCAATCCTTGCAGGCGAGCGATCTCTTTGGTCAATTCCTGAACCTTCAAATTTTCCGAGCCTTGTTTCTCTCCTAATTGCGCTTCAAGTCGAATATTATTGTTCGAAAGCTCCAATACTTTTGCGTTCGCTTCCGCTAATTGCGTTTCCAGGTCATTGATCTGCCGATTGATTTGCTGCGTCGTCTGCTGCTCCTGGGTTGCCTGCTGTTTCGACGCATCCAACGATCCTTGCAGCTTGGCGATTTGTTGTTCTAACGCATATATCTGTTGCGTTTTTTGATTTTCCGCCGCGCTCTGGTCTGCCAGTCGAGTTTCAAGATCGGCTTTTTGCTGCGACATTTTAAGCAAGCGGCTGTTCAATTCGGACAGCATGGCTTCCAATTCGGTCACTCGCGCATCTCCCTCTTTGGTCGAGGCGTTCTGCTGACGTATCTGCAACTGCGTCGTTTCTAATGTGGCTTCAAGCTGGCTCGCTTTTCGCTTAAAATCCTCCGCGTTCTGCCGTTCTTGCGCCAACAATTCTGCCTGTAATTTCGCCGACGTGATTTGTTCTGTCAATTGCGTTTCGATTGCGGCTTTTTCCTGGGAGAGTTTGAGCAGTTTGTCATTCATTTGCGCAAGACTGGTCTCTAATTCTTTCGAACGGCTGTCCCCCTTCAACGCGGTATTTTTCTGCTGTGTCGCCTGCTGCTCGGCAGCATCTACCAGACTTTGCAGCCTGGTGACTTCCTGGGCGTAGCCATCAGCCCGCCCCCGTTCTTTTTCGATTTGCGCCATATACAGTTTTTGCGCAGACGCTTGTTCCTCCATCTGCGCCAGCATCATGGCGTTTTTTTCGGTCAATTGACTCGCATTGCTGGTCATCTCGGCCAATTGTTGCTCTAACTCCGCGATTCTGCTATTTTCTTGCTGCGCCGTCGTTTGGCGATGTTTCGTCTGCTGCTCCGCAACCTCTAATAACCCTTGCAGCCGGGCGACTTCTTTGGCAAGTTCTGCTGATTTCAGTTGCTCTTTTGCCGTCATGTCCGTTGTCGCCGTTTGCGAAGCGATAGACTCTTTCAACTGCGTTTCCAGCGCGGTTTTTTCCTGAGAAATTTTGACAAGCTTGTTGTTCATTTCCGCTAACATCGCGTCCAATTCCGCGACGCGCGGGTCGGCTGCCGTTTGCTTGTTGCTCTCCTGACGAAGCGCCTGGAGTTCGTCCTCTTTTTCCTGCAATATTGCCAAATTTGCTTTATACTGATTCTTTTGAAGTTCGTACTCCGTCTGTACCTTTTGTAATTCTTCCTGCAACCGTTGCTGCTGGGACGAAAATTCTTGCTGCTGAGATTTCATCTGGCTTTGCAAAAGTTCAAGATTCTGCTGTAATTTTTTGGCCTGCGCGTCGGCCTCTTTTGATACGCTGCTCTTCGCCGCGTCTTGCTGCAATTTGGCCTTGTCTTTTTCCGCCGTTTTTAATTTCTGCTGAAGTTCTTGCGTTTGCTGTAACGCCGTATTCAATTGTTTTTCAAGCGCCTGAACTTTTTTTTCGGCATCCGCGCCGCCTTGTTGCGCAAGAAGCGTTTGTACCTGCGCCTTTAATTGTTTTATCGCTTCGCGCATCTCTTTCACTTCTTTTGAGTCACTTCCTCCAGATGCTGTCATTTGAGACACTTGCTCTCGAAGGACGTTGACCTGTTCTGCAAAGCGCTTCAACTCCTGACTTCCCTCTTCTAATGTATTTTCTAACTGCATGTTGCGCTTTTGCAGCGTGCGGATTTCTTCTTGATACTCTTCTTCTGTCTTTGCTGATGCCGTTGAGGCCATTGCCATCAGCAGACACAGACCTGTTATCATCCCTGATCTTCGTAATCTCATCGCCGTTCTTCCCTCTATCTCCGCGTTATTGAAAAAATTGTCGCCGTTGCAGAAAACCTTTTTCTCGCTGAAGCGTCATTGTACTCACAATCTTTATTTCTGATCAAGAGTTTTTTGAGCAAGAAAATGATTTCTGAAAAATTGTTTCTGTCCACGCCTGAATTTTTCAGGCGACATTCGCCTGAGACGTGCTGAAACGCGCTGTTTTCTCAGGAGATTTTTCCAACGCGCCGAATTTCTACTTGACGGGAATCCGGGAGAATGTATATGATTAGGAATGATAGGAGTGCGAAAGCGACTCCGCAAAGCGGGTTGAGCTTTTGCGGATTGAGGGCAGGAGTGGTTGCAAAAGCTCAACGTCGCTTCGCTCAGGTCGCTTTTGCACTCCTTATGTACTACATTGTGAGATAATGTTCTTCCTCCACGAAGACGCAAAGAAAAAACATCGCGTTCCTTGATGATACGCCTATGAGTTCAGTCCTCACAATTTACAGCGCAGAACGGCATCTTGGGAAAACCCTGATCGGGATCAATCTCGGCGTCAGTCTCTTGAATGAAACGCAAAAATCCGTGATCCTGATTGACGTAAATGATGCGCAAGAGGGGACTCCGGCCTGGGAAATGCTGAAATTTCCCTCGGCCAATGCCGTAAGCATCGAACCATTCACCGCAGAGATGTTCGAGCAGCATATCCAGCATCACAGTTCGCAACTCTCGCTGCTGTCGCTTGATGCCGCAATTTTTCGCCATCCGGAATTAGCGCAAAATGTGATTGATATTCTGCTGGTGCTGCTGCGTGAGCGGTATGCCTATATTCTGTTCGATATTTCGGCGTATTTTCCGTTTATCACGGATGAAATCATAGACGCGACCGAGATGTTTTTAGTCATCGCCTCATCGTTCGACTATGACGTGCCGATCAGCATTATCGGACATCGGAATTACCGCGTCATTATCAGCAATGGCGAACAAGCCGCGAAAGAGCCAAAATACGCGGCGGGCTACGGCAAAGAATACGCATTGCCCCATGATGCGCTGACCATCGAGGCATTTCGCCAGAGCGGCGTGCCATATATCATTCAATTGCCGTACCGGCAACTCAGCCAGACAATCAGCCGATTGGCCAGGGACATCGGCGAGAAACGTTTCGGCATGGCGTTAACCGGCGGCGCGGCCTTGGGACTGTCGCAGGTGGGCATCCTCGAAGTATTAGAGCGGAATCGCATCGCATTCGACATGATGACGGGCGCGAGTTTCGGCGCATTGATTGGCGGAGCGTATGCCGCAGGCATGGAACTGGAGCGGATCAAGCAGCATATCACGGACTGGGCGCAATCCTGCCGTCCGCTGTCGAAGTACAGTATTCGCCGCCTTTTTCACAAAGAATTTTTTGTTGATGCCGGCTTGCAGGAGTTGTGCGCAGTATTATTGGGCAATACCTATTTCGACGATTTGAGCATTCCGCTGCATGTCGTAGCGATAGACGCCCGCACAGGCACGAGTGTGGTGTTCAAAGAAGGGCGCGTCATTGACGCCGTGAAAGCCAGTATGTTGATTCCAGGATTGTTCGTGCCGTTTAAGCACAGCGAGCATCATTTGATTGACGGCTCGGTCATTTATCCCACGCCGGTCTATCCGCTGAAACAGATGGGCGCGAATATTACGATTGCGGTCATGGTGACGCCGACTCCGGCGAAAAGCCAGGCGTATGTCCGGCAGAACATCAACAGTCGCCAGACAGCCGAACAAAAGGCCATGTATCAAAATTACGCTTTAGTCTCCGCGACGTTCGACAGCTTGATGGAACGGCTGATTGATTCGCCGGACGCTCCCGAATTAGCGCAGCGCGTCGCTCCGGATGTGTTTATTCTGCCGGACATGATGGGCATTTCCTGGCGGGATTTTCATCGCGTACCCGCGTTGATTGAACGCGGCGTGCTGGCCGCTGACGCGGCGATTCCGCAGATCGAAAAATTACGATGGGGTTGAAAACGGGTTTTTAGCCCTGACAGGGTTTCGAACCCTGTCAGGGCTGTCAGGGCTTATCAACGATATAATTACGTGCAATATAAAGAGAGCCGTATGTCTGATACACAATTATTACTGAAAAGTAACCGTATTTTCAAAGGGGTCACTGAAGACGACCTCCAAAAAATCGCGCCGATTTTCGAAAAACGCTATTATCCCCGTGGAGCGCGGATTTGTGAGGAAGGAGAGACCAGCACCTTTTTTTACATCCTGCTGTCCGGCCAGGTGCGCGTGTTGCGAAAGAACGAACAGGGGCAGGAAGTCGAATTGGATTTGCTCGATCAAGGCATGTTTTTCGGCGAAATCCCGCTGCTGCCGAGCGAACCGCGCTTGACCTCCATCGAAGTGCTGATTGACGCCGAAGTCTTTCAGGCAGATAAAATCCGCTTCGAACAGGCGATCAAAGCCCATACCACCGTGCTTTACAATTTAGGGGAATTATTGAGTAAAAAACTCCATGTTGATCAACGCGGCGGAGAGAAAAAGACCAAGCGCGTCAAATATCCGATCATCTGCGTGTATGGCACGGAGGAAAATATCGGAAAATCGCTTGTGGCGGTCAACCTCGGCGTCAGCCTGCTGCAAGAAACCAAATGCCGCGTCGTCGTCGTTGACATGGGCATGACGTACCAACACGGCGTGGCGTCGCTGCTGAAAATCGAACCGGCGCGCTACGTGGACACGACGACCATTACGCAAAACTACATCGAGCAACAGATCGTTACCCATTCGACCCTGTTAGACGTGCTCTCCATCTCGCCGGAGTTGCTCGCAGAAGAAACCAAAGGCCGGGAGTCTATTGCGAAAATTTTGGGCATTCTGAAAAATCTGTACGATTACATCATTATTGACACCAGTTCGCGCCTGAATCGCAGCACGTTCGAAGCGATTGATCTATCCAATATGATGCTGTTCGTCACGTCTAACATCACGCAAGAATATCCGCTGATTATTTTGGATCACCAGGAAGTGCGCATGGTGATTAACCTGTCGGACGCGTCGCTCGATAAAGGCGCGTTGCGGGAACGGGGCTATCATGTGCTGCCGCGCGACTATCAAGCGATTAGCCATTTTTTCTCTTCCGGCATTCCGTGCGTAACGCAATCTCCAGAGAGCGAATTAAGCCTGGCGTTCGGGCGGTTAGCGCGGGACATCGGCAAGAAAACCATCGGATTAGCGCTTGGCGGCGGCTCGGCGCGAGGTATGGCGCATATCGGCGTTTTTCAGGCGTTAGAACAGCACAACATTCCGATTGATCTGATCGCCGGGTCAAGCGCCGGAGCGCTGATTGGTTCGGCGTATGCCGCAGGCGTGTCCATTGAAAAAATCGAACAGGCTGTGCTGAAATGGGGATCGAAAGCCGGTTTGCTGCGGCTGACCATCCCAGATGTGTTCGACATGAAATATTATAGCAAGGCGATCTGGCGCAAACTCCATCCGAAACGCGCAAGCTGGGAACCACGCATCTTTCGCGCTGGCATCGGCATGTTCAGCGGCGTGGAAGTCAATAGACTGTATCTCAACGTCGTCGGCGATCCCGATTTCAACGAGATGAAAATTCCGCTGTCCGTTACCGCCCTTGATATGAACAGCGGCGAGGAAATCACCTTCGAACAAGGGAATGTGCGAATGGCCGTGCGCGCCAGTCTCTCGATTCCCGGCGTCTTTACGCCGGTCGCGTTCGATGGCCGCCTGCTGATTGACGGCTCCATCGCCGATCCTGTGCCGGTCAATGCGCTGGTCAAGCGTCATGCCGATATTATCATTGCCGTCAACGTCACGCCCTCGCTGCAAGACAGCTTAAAATCGTTGCGCCGTCCGAAGAAAGAGGGGACGCTGGCCGTCTCGCGGTCGCCGCTGCTGCCGGTGTTCGATATTGCGATTCGCTCGTTGCAGAGCTTACAATATGAATTATCCACGATCAAAACCATGCAAGCCAGCGTCCATATTGCCCCGGATGTCGGCGATGTTGCGTGGTCGGAATTTTTCAATGCCGGCAGCCTGATCCAGAAAGGAAAGCAGGCCACTGAAGAAGCGATCCCCCAGATTCAGCATTTACGCTGGGAAACGTAAGAAAACAATCTTGATGATGAAAATCAGCGAGGAAATCCGAACCGAAGATGAACAAAAGCGTATCGGGAATACCGTTGTACGGCGAAATGGTGTTTCGCCGTACAATTTCTACCAGACCAGAGCTACACGGTTTCGACCTCGCTCGCGGGCGAAGTTTTCCCCATCATCTGCCGCAACTGCTCGCCTTCCACGACTTCCTGTTCTAACAGCAGACGATATAATTGCTCCAAAATCTCGCGCTTGTCATTCAAGATTTGCTGAACGCGCTTGTGCGCTCGATCTAAAATCTGCTCGACTTCTTCATCAATCTGCCGGGCTTTTTCTTCGCTGTAATCCCGCGGCGAGGCGGCCATCGGCGCATCTAAAAATGCGGAACGCCGTTCTTTCTCGAAGGTGCGCAGCCCAAGATTCTGGCTCATCCCGTACTCCGTGACCATGCCGAACGCAATGTCCGTTGCGCGTTGCAAATCGTTCTGCGCGCCGGTGGAAATATCGTGAAAGATAATCTCTTCCGCCACGCGCCCGCCTAACAGGACGCAGAGTTTATCTTCCAATTCCGATTTCGTCATGAGGTAGCGGTCGTCGGTCGGGAGATGCTGCGTATAGCCGAGCGCGGCGATCCCGCGCGGGATAATGGAGATTTTATGCACCGGATCGCTGGTCGGCACGGTTTCCCCGACAATCGCGTGTCCGGCTTCGTGATACGCGACGATTTCTTTTTCTTTTTTGCTGATCACGCGATTCTTTTTCTCCAGGCCACCGATAATGCGGTCAACCGCGTCATCGAATTCCTTTCGTCCCACACTCTCTTTGTCGCGTCTGGCAGCTAACAGCGCTGCTTCATTCGCCAAATTGGCGAGATCCGCGCCGACAAAACCGGGCGTTCGGGCTGCCAGCACGTGCAACGCCACATCGTCCGACAGTTTGACCTGCCGCGTATGGATGCGTAAAATCGCCTCGCGCCCTTTGACATCCGGTCGATCCACCGCAATCGTCCGGTCGAACCGGCCAGCTCGCAGCAGCGCCGCATCCAAAATTTCGGGACGGTTGGTCGCCGCCATAATGATAACGCCAGTATTCGGCTCGAATCCGTCCATTTCGACGAGCAATTGGTTCAGCGTCTGTTCGCGCTCGTCATGCCCGCCGATGCTCATGCCGCGGGCTTTGCCGAGGGCGTCGAGTTCGTCAATAAAGACGATGCACGGCGCATGGTCGCTCGCCTGTTTGAACAAATCGCGCACGCGCGATGCGCCGACGCCGACAAACATTTCCACGAAATCCGAGCCGCTCATGCTGAAAAACGGAACTTTGGCTTCTCCGGCAACGGCTCTGGCCAGCAAGGTCTTGCCAGTGCCAGGAGGGCCGACTAACAGGACGCCTTTCGGGATTTTGCCGCCGAGGCGTTGAAATTTCTCCGACGATTTCAAAAATTCGACCACTTCCTGTAGTTCCTCTTTGGCTTCATCAATTCCGGCCACATCCTCGAACGTGACGAGCGTCTCGTCTTCGGCAAAGACTTTGGCTTTGCTTTTGCCGAATGACATCATCGCGCCGCCCGGCCCGCCCATGCGTTTGAACACCCATTGCCAGATGAAAAAGAAAAACAACAGCGGCAGTCCCCACGCGATAATTGCGCTGACCAGCCGGTTCTCATATTTGCCGGAGTAATCAATGCCTTTCGCATCCAATTGCTTGACCAACTCAGGGTCGTCCACGCGAATCGAAAGAAATTCCTTCTCGTCTTTCAACAGCCCGCGAATCAACTGCGGCATGATATACACATCCTTGATCTCGCTGTTCGCTAATTTCTTTTTGAATTCGCCATACGAAAGCGTCTGAATGCTCCCGGCCATAAACAATTGTTGAACCGCCGACAAGACAAGAAACACCAGAATCACATACCAGATCGTAAAATGCGTACGTTTCGGCAGCTTGCCTTTTTTCTTTTTGTTCGGTTCTTCGCGAATATTCAACTGTTTGCACACCCATTCTTTGATGTTGAAATTTCCCGGTTTATCTTCCTGGGACGATGCCATATTCTGCCTCCATGTCCTGAAATACAGCGGTATGCGCTGTATAAATACGTTCTTGTCTCGTGTCGAGCAAATAGCGTCACTCGTTCCACGTTTTCCTGTGTAGTCTATTGAGTCAACAAGAAAAGTTCGTCAAGAAAAACAGCGCGATGAGATAAAGAAAGTCGCAAACACTGGAAAATTGACGATAGCCATTCATCTTTCACTCCGAATAGGTGTCAGATGTAAAGCGTTGTTGGTTGTGATTGATTAAGCAACGACAAGGATGTGTTTTGCGTAGGATGAACTTCTGTCGTAAACGCCGACATCCCAGAAATCCTACAGAAAACATATCCTTGTCATTCCCCAAAAGAGGCGGCAGCAAATGAGGCTCATCAAACAAGCGGGAATCGGATGTCTTGCGTGGCTCTTGAAATTCGCCTGTCCCTGGTATCTCCGACGCCTTCTGTCTCAATACGTGCTGCAACCGATGCTATTGGCCGCGTTTGTGGTCAGCGTCATCGCGTTCGGCCTGTTCCTCCCATTTTCTCAGTCATCAATCCATTATGTTTCTCTACCGCGAAAAACGGATCAGGCTGAAACGCTTCATGAGTTCGAAACGACGCTTCCTGTGACGCAAGCGCTCCAGTTTATCCCATCAAGCCCCGATGCCGAGGCGATTCGGCAATTCGAAACGTTCTTCCCCGTGCCGAAAGAGTTACAGCACCATGTGGCCTTTTGGAAACTGGTCTTCA
The DNA here is from genome assembly GCA_964602655.1 of uncultured Candidatus Moduliflexus sp. Taxonomy (GTDB): domain Bacteria; phylum Moduliflexota; class Moduliflexia; order Moduliflexales; family Moduliflexaceae; genus Moduliflexus. The sequence continues at coordinate 58,224 of CAZRSF010000027.1, read as the reverse complement.
GCCACTACAGCCGCCACCAGCTTCTTCTGCATGATAGCTGGTATCCGCAGATCGTGTATGAAGTGATTGATGTCAAGAAATCAAAAGGATTGAGTCACACCCTGCTGAAGTACCGTCGCATTCTTTACGGTCTCGACCGGAAAGCCGCGATGCGCCGATTGGATGCGCTCACCCCGGATGAAGCCCGCGTGTACAGGCTGTTTTCCGCCATTTCCGAACCGAATAAGTTCGGAGAAGCGACGCGCCGGTTGCGGATTCAATCCGGGCAGCGCGAAAACTTTCTGAAAGCGATTCGATTGTCCGGCGTGTATCAAGAACACTTCGATGAAATCTTTCGTCAGCACGGCCTGCCGACCGACCTGACGCGCATTCCGTTTGTGGAATCCTATTTTAAGCATAACGCCTATTCGTATGCCGGCGCGGCGGGCATCTGGCAATTTATGCCAGCAACCGCCAGAATGTATGGCCTGCGGATCAACGCCAAAGTGGATGAACGCTACGATCCGTTCAAATCGGCGGAATCTGCCGCCAGATTGCTCAAGGCGAATTATAAGATATTCGAATCATGGCCGTTAGCGATTACGGCGTATAATCATGGCCCGGCAGGGCTGCTAACGGCAATGAAGCGGCTCGATACCTCGGATTTGGGCGAAATTACGCGCAAATACCATAACGAGCGTTTCGGGTTTTATTCACGAAATTATTACGCCCAATTTCTCGCCGCCGCGCAGATTATGCTGAATTATGAAGACTATTTCGGAGACGTGGAGCCGTTTACGCCGCTGCGTTACGAAGCCGTCACCCTCGCGAAAAGCACCTATCTTAACGAGATTGTCAGCGAATTGCAGATTCCCAAAGATGAATTGCTGGCGTTGAATCGAGATTTGAAGCGAACAATTATTCAATCGCGCGCGCCGCTGCCGAAGAATTTCGTGTTGAAACTCCCGCCCGGCAAAAAAGCGATCTTTCTCGCGCAAAGAGAGGGGGAAATCGGCAGACAGGTCGCTGAATGACCCACATTCGCTGCGACGTTCTCGTTCCACGCGTTTCAATACGAGCCCAAAACCCAATTGGCGCAATCCTATCATTTTTCCTCTCCTGTCGGTCTTTTTATTTGACAAATTCTGCAAGATTGCAGAGTGTCTCTTCAATGATCATTTTTTGCAATTTATCATAATTCTTCCCTTCAACAGCCTTCATTCTACGAGGAGGATGTATGCGAAAAACCATCAAACACGCCGCCCAATTAGTCACAGTCTCATGCCCCGATATCGTTCATACCGCGCCGGTAGAGGCGTTAGGCATTATCGAAGACGGCGCGCTCATCATCGAGGGCAATCTGATTACCTGGATCGGAAAAACCAGCGATTTGCCCGACACGACAAAATCGGATGTCGTGATTGACGCCTCTGACAAAGTGGTGATGCCGGGTTTTATCGATCCGCACACGCATCTCGTGTTCGCCGGATCGCGGGAAATGGAATTCGAAGCGCGGCTGCGCGGCACGACGTATAAAGACGCGGCGATTGCCGGAGGCGGCATCATGCAGACCGTCCTGGCGACACGTCAGGCCAGCCGTCAGGAACTCTATAATTTCGCGTATAAACGCCTGGATCGGATGCTGCGGCGCGGCACGACGACCGTTGAGGCGAAAACCGGATACGGCCTCGCCATCGAAGATGAAATCAAACTCCTCCAAACCATGCGCGATCTGAACGAACACCATCCGATTGATATTGTGCCCACCTTCATGGCGCTCGACATTCCGCCGGAATTTCGACAGAAAAAACAGGATTTTATCCGCATAATCACCGATGAAATGATCCCGCGCATTACTGAAGAGAAACTCGCAAAATTCTGCGACGTGTTTTGCGATCATGATGTCTTTTCTCATCAGGAAACTCGGCAAATTTTGGAGGCTGGCAAACAATACGGCCTGCTGCCGCGTATGCACGCCGATTCGTTCGATCCGTTCAAGGCGGCGGAATTTGCGGCGGAACTCGGCGTGGTCGCCGTCGAACATCTCTTGATGGTCAGCGATAAAGGGATTGAAATGCTGGCGGAAAAAGGGGTGATTGCCGATTTGCTGCCGGGTGTCCCGTTTTTTACGGCGTTCGTGCGCTATGCTCCGGCGCGGAAAATGATTGAATCCGGCGTGAAAGTCGCACTCGCCACCGGGTGCAATCCCGGCGCGTGCATGACGGAATCGCTCCCGTTGATTATGACGATTGCCTGTACGCAGATGCACATCAGTCCGGCGGAAGCGATTGTCGGCGTCACGGCGCAGGCGGCGCGGTCGCTCTGCCTGTTCGATAAAATCGGCAGTCTGGAAGTCGGCAAAAAGGCGGATATTGTCATTCTGGATATTCCGAATTATCAATATTTGACGTACCACTTCGGCGTCAATCACGTCAGCCGCGTCATTAAAAACGGCAAAATCGTCCTGGAACGGCAAACGTCTTAAAACCCCCTAACCCCGCCAGGGTTCCAAACCCTGGCGGGGTTATTTTACAAGAGAACGATGAAACTCAGCGAATACACCAAAGACTCTGTGAAACAATGGGCTGGCAACAAAATCTATCAGCGCGGAGAAGACTACGCCCGACAAGAGATGGCGGAACAACTTGAGTACGACGCCGAAACCGATACGATTCGGGCGAACGTGATCGGCAGCGGCGACGAATACGACGTGGAAGTCTCCGCGCGTTCCGGCTCGCTGACCGCCACCTGCACCTGCCCTTATGACGGCTGGCCGTGCAAGCATATTGTCGCTGTCATGCTGACCTTTTTAGAACAAAAAGGCGAATTGACGAAACAGGCAGCACGTCAGAAAAAATCCGATTCCACATTGGCGAAAAAGCTCGCGGCATTGCCATCTGCCGAATTAGTCAACATCTTACTCGAATGCGCGAAAAAATATCCTGACCTCAAACGTGAATTGACGATGCGTTTCGAAGCCAATAAAGAATCCACATTTACGACCATCAAAAAGCAAATCACCCGCGCCTTTCCTTCTATCGAATCCGATTATTATGACACCCGAACCATCGCCAAACAACTCCGCTCCATCCTCGCGTCGGCGCAGCCTTCCGAGCCAGCGATGCGGGCGAAAGTCTGCTGGGCAGTGATTGACCGTATTCTGAAAGAATTGAATGATTACGGCATGGATGACGAACCGCTGGAAGATGTTGCAATGTCAGCGATGGACGAACTCGGCGAGGCGTTTCAGGCCGCCCCAGACCTGCGCGACGCCCGCCGCGACGTGATTACGCAACTGTTGAATTATTATCGCAACAGCAATTGTGGTCTGACTGATTGGCTCTATGACAGCGCCGTGCAGCTTTGCGCCGAAAAAGAGGATTATCAGATCATTATCGAAATGCTGAAGCAGGCGATGAAAAAGACAAATTCTTCCTATTATCAAGGCTTGCTGGCAAAATTATATGAAGCGACCGGCGACACTGAGGCGCAACGCAAAACCCTGGAAGCGCATCTGAAAGACGGCATAGATTACTGGCGATTGGCGCAATACTGGCTCGCGCAGAATGACCGGCCAAAGGCGTTGGAAGTCGCCTGGCAGGGGATCGAACGCGGCGAGGGGCGCAAGGTCGAAGTGTATGCGTTTGTGCAGGAAGAATTGCAGCGGCGGGGCGATTACGAGGCGATAGTCGGTTTGCTGCAACGGAAAGTAGATAAACAGGAATTCGATACGCATCATCATTTTCTGCATGACGGCACATACGTCTGTTTATGGGAATACTACACCACCGCGCACGACTATGAAGGGCAAACGCAGTTGTTGAATTTGCGGCTGGAACACCATGATATTGATCTCGATTTTTTCAAAACCGCGAAAAGATGCTTGAATGAAACCGATTGGCCGACCTTCGAATCGCGCATTATCGCGGATTTGGAGGAACGCGCCCAATCCAGACAAAAAACACCGCCAGCCTGGTTTGTTCCCAATTTTCCGAATCAAGTCACGACATTGGCGGAAATTTACGATTATCTTGACGATTATGACCGGCTTTTCGACACCATCAAACATCAAGTCGAACAACTGCGCCAATATGAAGCCAAACTGCTGCCGCATTTTACGATGGAATATCTCGAACTCTATCAGAACGTCGTCAATCGGCTGGTCGCGGCGCGCGGGCGCGACAGCTACAAAGCTGCCGCCAAATATGCCCGAACCATCCGGCATATTTATGTTGATCTGCGCCAGATGCCGCAAGAATGGGAACGGTATATCGGCGGTTTGAGAGCGGAAAACAAGCGTCTGAAGGCGTTTATGGAAGAATTTGAGAATGTGTGAATATGAGTTCCCAGCCCTGCCAGGGTTTCAAACCCTGGCAGGGCTTAACGATGTTCGCAACACAGCATTCCTGTCGGAACGCCCCGATTCAAGTCTATGCTGTTATAGCCTGAAATCTCCTTGAATTCCCCTTTCAGCAGATAATATTCCGGCGCGTAAATCTTCCAGCGGCAAATATCAATCGGCGTGATTTCCGAAGCATTGAGATGCTGCGGAATGATGCCTCCGACTTTGAGCGCGGCGGCGACCAATTCGGAACAAAAGAGTTGCGAGAGGTCTTCGCGGTTATAACTGAGTCCCCCCAAATTGAAAGGCAACTCGTCGAGCGCGTCAATCGCCGACCCTGCGGCCTGCCAGCGGTCGTATTTTTTGCCGTTTTGCTGCTGTAAAAAGCGAGAACATGCCTCTTCATCGAAGATTTTACGCCTGAGCGTTTCATGCAGCGGCAGCCACCACATATGCCCGGCATACTCCTGAACGCGAGCCGCCAAATCCGTGATGCAGACGTTGCGGCGGGAGGTTGCGTCCATCAAGAACGTTTGTGTTACTCCGCGCTCTGTCTGGCGCGTTTCACGCACGATGCCGATATGCGGCACTTCGGCGCGAATTGCCATTTTGATAATTTCTGAAAAATGCGAATCCCCGCCAAAGGCGATCACATCGCCGATGTTCATGCGCGATCTTGCGTCGGAATACGATAAATATTTCATAGATGATGTAGTGAGAACCCTGCCAGGGTGTACAACCCTGACAGGGTAATTGACAAATAATCATGCTGTTTGTCATATTGACGCGCAACATGCGCCATAGGTAAAACGCCTCGTAAAAAATAGGATGATTGCGCCGGGTTACGCCCGGATAAACAGCGTTTTGAGAGCGCCGCGAGTTCTTTGTTGACATTTTCCGATAGAGTGAGAGAAACGGTTGCGTTCGCAGCGAATTGCGACATCAGAGAACAGCGCTCAATCAATCCATTCGGTTTTTAATAGGAGGACACACCATGCGGAAAAAATTATTCATTCCCGGCCCGGTCGAAGTGCGCGAAGATGTGCTGCAAAAAATGGCAACACCGATGATCGGCCACCGTTCGAAAGATGCTTCGGCGTTACAGCGCGACATCAGCGAACTCGCGCAGAAAATGTTTTACACGAAAAATCAAATTATTCTTTCCACCACATCCGGCAGCGGGTTGATGGAAGGTTCAGTGCGCTCATGCACGCGCAAACGCGCATTGGTCTTTGCTATCGGCGCATTCGGGGATCGCTGGTATGAAATGGCGCAGGGCAACAACGTGCCTGCCGATAAAGTCAAAACCGAAGAAGGTCAGGCCACGACGCCTGAGATGGTGGATAACGCCCTGGCGACCGGCAAATATGACCTGATCACGATTACGCATAACGAAACCTCGTCCGGCGTAATGTGCCCGGTCGAAGCGATTGCCGACGTGATGAAAAAATATCCTGACGTGATCTGGTGCATGGATACGGTCAGTTCGATGGGCGGCACGAAAATTGACGTGGACGCGCTCGGCGTGGACATCTGCATCACCTCAACGCAAAAATGTATCGGACTGCCGCCAGGCATGGCGCTCTGCTCGATGTCCGAAAAAGCGGTAAACGCCGCAAAACAGGTGCCGTTCCGGGGCTATTACCTTGATTTATTGGAACTCTACAATTACATTCAAAAGAAAGACTATCAGTATCCGTCAACGCCGTCGTTATCGCACATGTACGCGCTGCAATATCAATTGCATCGCATCATTGACGAGGAAGGGCTGGAAAACCGTTTTGCGCGGCATTTGCAGATGGCGAAGCGAGTGCGGGAATGGGCGAAAACCTATTTCGACCTCTTTGCGGATGAACGTTATCTTTCGAATACATTGACCGTGATCAAAAATACGCGCGGCATCAATGTCGGCGATCTGAACAAACAACTCGGCGAAGTCGGCCTGACGCTCGCGAACGGTTACGGCTCGCTGAAAGAAAAAACGTTCCGCATCGCGCACATGGCGGATTGCACGCTGGCCGAAGTGGATGAACTGCTCGGCCATATCAACCGGATTTTAGGACTTTAATCAATTTTTTTATGGAATGATCGGCAGGAGGAGCCGGGAGTATCGCTCTTCCTGCCGATTGTGTTTATATGGCAATAATTCGACCGTTCAGACCGTATCGCCCGACGCCGGACATGGCGCCACGCGTGGCCGCGCTTCCGTATGATGTCGTCAATACCGAGGAAGCCAGAGCCATTACCACTGCCAATCCGTATTCGTTTCTGCGCGTGAATCGCGCCGAAGTGGATTTGCCGCCGGACATTGACCCGCACGATCCGCGTGTCTATGAACAGGCCAAACATCGGCTGCATCAGATGATTGACGACGGGACGTTCGTTCGCGAAGCCGCGCCGCACTTCTATATTTACAAAGAAGTGATGCGCGGACGCTCGCAGGTCGGCCTCGTCGTCTGCGCCGCGATTGACGACTATCTCTCCGGAACGATCAAAGTGCATGAATTGACGCGGGCGGATAAAGAACTCGACCGCATCAATTATGTGGATGTCTGCAACGCCAACACCGGTCTCGTCTTTCTGACGTATCGGGCGCAGGATCGCGTCAATGCGATCTTAGAGGATTGGATGCGCGAGCATGAGCCGGTCAACGATTTTCTCACCGAGGACGATATTCAGCATGTCGTCTGGAGCATTGACGATATTCAGACGATTTCCGATTTGACAGAATTGTTCGGTGGCATCGAATCGCTCTACGTCGCCGACGGGCATCATCGCACCGCGTCCGCCGTCAAAGTCGGACAGATGCGGCGGGCGCAGTTCCCCGACTACACCGGCGATGAGCCGTTCAATTATTTTCTCGCCGTGCTTGTGCCGGATACGCACCTCTGCGTGATGGATTACAACCGCGTGGTGCGCGACCTGAACGGCCTCTCTTCCGAAGAATTTTCGAACGCTGTCTCTGAAAAATTTACGATTGAAGCATGTCTGACGAATGAACCGTATGCCCCAACCGAATCTCATGCGTTCGGCATGTATCTGGACGGGCGATGGTATGAACTGACGGCGAAACCGGGCACGTTCGACGACACGAATGTGATCGAACGCCTGGATGTCTCGATTCTGCAAACCAACCTCCTGTCGCCGATTTTAGGGATTCGCGACCCTAAAACCGATCAGCGCATTGATTTTGTCGGCGGCATTCGCGGGTTGCGTGAATTGGAACGGCGCGTGGCGCGCGATATGGCAGTAGCATTCGCCCTGTTTCCGACCGGCATTCGCGAGGTCATGGCGGTCGCGGACGCGGGCAAAATCATGCCGCCGAAATCTACCTGGTTCGAGCCGAAACTCCGAAGTGGTCTGTTTGTCTATGTTCTGGGAGAAGAACGATCCCGGTAAAACTTTATTCTTGACAGTTCCTGAATCTCGCCATAATATTTTGTCTATTCGGAAGGAGTCTTGTCTGTCGAAATTGCATTTCGACACACGCGCCGCATGAACAGGCGGACGAGTGGACGAAAAAAATTTCGTCCTACATGTACATGGGGGATGGATATGATCGAAGCGAAACAATGACACTTTGGAACAGATGCGATTTCCCGTGATGGAATGCAGATCGGTCACGGGAGTTTTTCATAAAAATTCATGGAACTTGACGCGAAACTCTGGCTGATGAAAAAGGTCTTGCGGCAGAATGTGTTATTCAGCGATCTCGATGATCTCCGATTGGATTATTTGATCGGCCAGGCCAAGACAAAACTGCTGAACCAGGGTGATGTTCTCTATCACAAAGGAGCGGAAGCCAACGATACGTTTTGCATTATTATCTTTGGGAAAATGAAAATCATCGGAGCGAACGGGTTAGAGTTAGCCATCGTCAAAAGCAGCGAAATCCTCGGTGAAATCGGCATCATCGGCATCTACAACAAACGCACGGCAGACGTCATCGCCATCGAATCAACCTCGATTTTGGAATGGACGTTCGGCGATATCAAAGACAAAGCCCCCTATTTGCTCCCGAAATTGAAACAGGCCGCGCTGCGGAAATTGAGTGCAACGCGCAAGTCATAGGAGGGAAAGATGAGTGCTGGTATTTACTTACTTCAAAGTAATGAAGACCTGATAAAAATGACAGAAGAAGCGTATGATTCTGAACAACTTCTACAAGAGATATTAGCAAAATACCCTGATTTATTAGCAGGAGATCAAATTAACCAGTCTTCACCGAGACGATGGCTGTTCATTGCAAGAGAAGTAGGAATACCGGGTGAAGAGGAGGGAGCGAATCGGTGGTCGTTAGATCATCTTTTTCTGGATCAAGATGCCATTCCGACACTTGTTGAGGTGAAACGAAGCGATGATTCAAGAATCAGACGACAGGTTGTCGGACAAATGCTTGATTATGCAGCGAATGCAACCGTATATTGGTCTGTTGACGTCATTAAAACACAATTTGAACTGCAATGCCAAACACACAACTGCGATCCGAATGTTATCCTCGAAACCTTTTTAGAGGCAGCAATTGATATTGACGAGTATTGGCAAAATGTTAAAACGAACCTTCAGGCGGGGAGAATTCGGCTGATATTTTTAGCTGATCATATCCCTGATGAACTTCGAAGGATTGTCGAATTTTTAAATCGACAAATGGATCCTGCTGAAGTTCTTGCTATAGAAATCCCACAATATACCGGCCAAGGGTTAAAATGCTTAGTTCCTCGTGTAATGGGTCAGGTTGCTGAAGCCCAACAGAAAAAATCAGGGAAAAGTCCTAAGCGACAATGGGATGAAATGACCTATTTCGAAGAGTTACAAAAACGGAATAGCTCGATTGAAATACAAGCAGTTCAACAGATATTAGCATGGGCGAAGCAGTCTGCAACAAGGATTTATTGGGGAACAGGAAAACGTCTTGGATCATTTGTCCCAATCATCACCCATAACCAACGAGATCATCAATTATTTGCTGTGTGGACATCTGGAACTGTTGAAATTTATTTTTATTGGTACGCATACAAACCGCCATTTGAAAGTGAAGAGGCTCGCTTACAGCTTTTAGCAAAACTCAACGCGATTAAAGGAATCCATATTTCCGAAGAAAATATCACAAAACGTCCTGGCATCGCACTTTCTGTCTTTACATCACCTGTTATCATGAGGCAATTTATAGAGGTCTTTGAATGGTTTATTGATATCGTCAACGCTTCGGCTTAACATAGAAACAATAAAGAGAGTATAAAGGGCAGGGTAGTTTTATGACGAGAATAGAACTTGAACACAGCATTGTCCAGGAAATCCGGCAGTGTTCGACAGACACCTTAGCGGAAGTGTTGGATTTCATTCAATTTTTGCATGTCAAACGGGACGCGCCGTGGCGACATCCTGGGGTGACAGAGGTAAAGCGCACACCAGCAACGGCAACACCCGCCACGCTTGCGGCGCAACTGCCCAGACATCGTTGCGGCGAGGTGTACTCATCGTTGCGGCGTGAGGAGATTTATGACGACGCGCGATAAGCTTTTTATAGATACGAATATCCTGGTGTATCTATCGAATGAGTCGTCAGCATTTCATGCTCCGGTGTTAACGCAATTCACAACGTTAACCGAGGAGTATGATATGTATATTTCGCGGCAAGTGCTACGCGAATATGCCGTAATTATGACCCGTCCCGGTATCGTCGCAGAACCATTGACGCCGGATGAGGTTGTTGAGGACATTAAAAAATGGCAAAACCTCTTTACGGTCTTGGATGAGACGGCTGAGGTAACGGACAAACTTCAGGAATTGTTAAGCGCATATCAACTCAAGGGAAAACGGATTCATGATGCCAATATCGCGGCGACCATGCTGGTACATGCGATCTCTTGCCTGCTGACGAAGAATGTTGACGATTTTCAAAAATTTAAAGAAATCACAGTCATTGTAGGAGGGGAATAATGAAACTGTGGAGTGCGTTGATCGTGATGGCGTTGGAACTGAATCTCTTTTCGTCGCCTCTGATTATTCTGACCGGCATCTGGCTCGGCACGCTGGCCGGGATTCATCGCGAATTTGTGCGTTGACCCGCTGTACGCTTACTTAGACCCGCGTATTCGGTTGAACTAAGACCATAGCTGTCAGACACTTTCAAAAGTGTCTGACAGCTTTTTCATGCTTGAATGGACATCTCAGAAGTCTCTTCACTTGCCGAGAGAAAAATCCTGCAAAACACGCACGCGTCTTAGCGCTCCGAAAAAAGCTGTCAGACACTTCGAACGTGTTTGACAGCGATCTCCTCAACCCTCTGCGTCAATACTCAATCCGCTTTTTTGCTTGACAAAGCTCTCGCCTCTCGAAGATGTTCCCGGTAGTTATAACCGCCCGAAAACAGCGCGTTTTCGGGAAACGCTGTCACAGGATCGCCTGTGAAACGTTTACTGTCGCGAGCGCGTCGCGGAAGATGGCGTCTTCCGCGAGCCGTCTCGAACAAGGAGCATCATCTATGGAAACTCGAAAACTTTCTCCGATTCATCTCGGAATTGATATTGGTTCGGTCAGCGTTGACGTGGTCTCGGTCAACGACGATTATGAAATTTTGCATCACGCGTACATCCGGCATAAAGGCAGACCGGTCGAAACCACGCTGGACGCGCTGAAAAGCATTGTGCTGGAATTCGGCGCGGAGCGCATTGCGCAGATCGCCTTTACCGGCGCAGGCGGCAAAGAAATCGCCAAAGCGATTGACGCCGTCTGTATCAACGAAATCGTGTCGCAAACCAAAGCGACCACGTTTTTGCATCCCGAAGTCCGCACCGTCATCGAAATCGGCGGCGCGGATTCCAAACTGATCCGGCTGATGGAAGACCCGAACAGCAAGGAATTGGCGCTGGAAGATTTCGCCATGAACTCCGTCTGCGCCGCCGGAACCGGTTCGTTCCTCGACCAGCAGGCCAGCCGTTTAGGCATCGCGATTGACGGCGAATTCGGCGAGATGGCGTTGAAATCCGTCCACCCGCCGCGCGTCGCCGGACGCTGTTCTGTGTTCGCGAAATCGGACATGATTCATTTGCAGCAGATCGCCACGCCGGATTTCGACATCGTGGCCGGACTCTGCTACGCCATGGCGCGCAATTACAAAAGCAATCTCGGCAAAGGCAAAGAATTCGCCAAACCGATTGCCTTTCACGGCGGCGTGGCCTGGAACAAAGGCGTCGTCAGGGCGTTCGAAGATATTCTCGAATTGCAGGAAGGGGAATTGATTATTCCGCAATATTCCGCCTGCATGGGTGCGCTTGGCGCGATTTTGGAGGTCTTGGACAAACAGACGCCGAGCCGCTTTACCGGCATCGAACGCTTCGAAGCGTATGTCAACGGTCGTTCTATCGAAGCGACGCGGCTCGCGCCGTTGAAATTCGAAGGCGACCCGACGAAACGCCATTATATCGGTGCGGGAACGGTGACGCCGAAAAAAGACGGAATGACGCGCATTCCGGCCTACATGGGCGTGGATGTCGGCTCGATCAGCACGAATGTCGTGGTGATTGACGCCGAAGGCAATGTCCTCTCGCGCCGTTATCTGATGACCGCCGGACGCCCGATTGAAGCGGTGCGGCATGGCATCGAAGAAGTCGGCGAAGAAGTCGCGGACATCGTGGATATTCTCGGCGTCGCGACGACCGGCTCAGGCCGCTATCTGACCGGCGATTTCGTCGGCGCGGATGTGGTGCGCAACGAAATCACGGCGCAGGCGCGGGCTGCCGTGCATATTGACCCGGAAGTGGACACGATTTTCGAAATCGGCGGGCAGGATTCCAAATACATCGGCATTGATAAGGGCGTGGTCGTGGATTTCGAAATGAACCACGCCTGCGCCGCCGGAACCGGTTCGTTCCTTGAAGAACAGGCGGAAAAGCTCGGCATCAATATCAAAGAAGAGTTCGGCAATCTGGCGCTCGGCGCAGAACTGCCGGTCGGCCTCGGCGAACGCTGTACCGTGTTCATGGAATCCGATCTTGTGTTCCATCAGCAACAAGGCGCAAACGTGCAGGAACTCGTCGCCGGACTGAGCTACTCGATTGTCAGAAATTATCTGAACCGCGTGGTCGGAGATCGGCGCGTCGGCAACAAAATTTTCTTTCAAGGCGGCGTGGCCGCGAACAAAGGCGTGGTCGCCGCATTCGAGCAAGTCGTCGGCAAACCGGTGATCGTGCCGAAACATCACGATGTGACCGGCGCCATCGGCGTGGCGCTGCTGGCGCGGGATTATCAGCGTCAGCATGGCAATCCGCCGAGCAAATTCCGGGGCTTCGACCTGAGCAAACGCAAATACGAAATCCGCACGTTCGAATGCAAACATTGCTCGAATCTCTGCGAAATTCACGAAGTGCTTGTGGAAGGCTCCGACCCGATGCACTACGGCGGACGCTGCCCGCGCTGGGACGTGAACGGCGAAGAAAAAACCAAAAATCGCGAGATGATTCCCGATCTGTTCGCCGAACGCGAAAAGATGCTTGTCGGCTTCTACAAGCCTGAAAAGACGGTCGAACGCGGCACGAGTTTCGGCATTCCCCGCGCTTTGTATTATCACGAGCTGTATCCGTTTTTCAATGCGTTGCTGTCGGAATTGGGCTTCAAAGTGATTTTGTCGCCGCGCACGAATAAGCAAATCATCCACAAAGGCGTCGAAGGCACCATCGCGGAATCCTGTTTTCCGCTCAAAGTCGCGCATGGTCAGGTGATTTCGCTACTGGAACGCGACGACGTGGATCACATCTTTTTCCCCAGCATCATCGGCATGGAGGAGGATGATCCGGATTATAAAAATTATCACCTCTGCCCGTATGTGCAAACCACGCCGTATTTGGTCAGCGCCGCGCTCGACATGCCGAAAGACAAATTCTTGCGCCCGGTCATTACGTTTACGCGCGGTCAAAAAGCGTTGTTGGATTCGTTGATCGAATTCGCGAAACCATTCGGGAAAACGCCAGATCAGGTGAAAAAGGCGTTAGAAGTGGCTGACCTGACGCAGAAAGCGTTCCGCAGTGCCATGATGAAACGGGGCGAGGAAATTCTGGAAAGCCTGAGCGACCAGCAGCGCGCCGTCGTCATCGTCAGCCGCGTTTATAACGGCTGCGATCCGGGCATCAATCTCGGCCTGCCGACGATTCTGCGCGACCTCGGCGTCCTCGCGATTCCGATGGATTTTCTGCCGGTGCACGCCGAAAAAATCGGCGACGATTGGACGAATATGTACTGGAAATACGGTCAGCGCATCCTGAAAGCGGGCAAAATGATCCGCAATCACCCGAAACTGAACGCGCTGTACATCACGAATTTCAGTTGCGGCCCGGATTCGTTCCTGACCACCTATTTCAAGAAAGTGATGGGGGACAAACCGTCGCTGATTATCGAAATTGACGAACACAGTGCGCCCGCCGGAGCGATTACCCGCTGCGAGGCGTTTTTGGACAGTCTGGAAAATATCAAAGGCCGAACGTATTCGCCGTATCAACGCACGTTCGAAGACAAAATGCCATCGCTCAAAGGGCGCACGTTGTACATTCCGTACATGGGCGACCATTCGTATGCGTTTGCGGCGGGCTTGCGCGGATTGGGCATTCCGGCGGAAGTGTTCGGCTTTTCCGACAAAGACAGCGTCGAAATCGGGCGGCAGTTCACCACCGGCAAAGAGTGTTATCCGTTGATCGTGACGACCGGCGACATGGTCAAGAAAACCCGCGAGCCGGGCTTCAACCCGGAAAAAGCGGCGTTTTTCATGCCGTCGGGCACAGGGCCGTGCCGGTTCGGACAATATAACCTGTTCCATCGGCTCGTGATGCAGGAATTAGGGCTTGATATTCCCGTCTTTGCGCCGAATCAGGATGTGAATTTTTACAAAGAAATGGGCGCCGTGGGGAGCGGTTTCGCAAAGTCCGCCTGGACCGCGATGGTGGGTGTTGATCTGCTCTATAAAGCGTTGTACGATACGCGTCCGTTCGAACTCAATCGCGGCGACACGAACGCGGTCTATCAGCGCTCGCTACAACGGTTGTCGGATGCCTTGGAATTCGGCAACAGTCCGTATAAAACTCTCGCCGAATGCGCCGACGAATTCCGCGCCGTGAAAACCGATAAATCGCAACCCAAACCGACCATCGGCATCGTCGGCGAGATTTACGTCCGCACCCATTCGTTCTGCAACGATTTTCTCGTGGAAAAAGTGGAGGCGCTCGGCGGCAGAGTCTGGTTAGCGCCGTTGATGGAGTGGATTTATTACACCAATCACACGCGCTCGCAGCACTTGAAGGTTGACAAACAATATTTCAACTGGGCGAAAGGCTTGATTCAGCACAAAGTCCAGGTGATGATGGAGCATAAGCTCGCCAAGCCGTTTCACGGCGTGATCGAGTATTTGGATGAAACTCCGACGAATGGGATTCTCGATTATTCCGATCCCTACGTTGACCGGTCGTTCGAAGGCGAAACCGTGCTGAGCGTCGGCAAAGTGATTGATTATTATCATCACCGCGTCAGCGGCATTGTCAACGCCATGCCGTTCGGCTGTATGCCCGGCACAATCGTCACGGCGATTCTGAAAAAACTGCGGGAAGATCATGATAATCTTCCGATGATTTCGATTGCCTATGACGGCACGCAACACGCCGGAACGGACACCAAATTGGAAGCGTTCATGCATCAGGCGAAACAGTTCAAGCGCCTGAAACGGTAAATACGATCCGAACCCTGCCAGGGTTCGAAACCCTGGCAGGGTTGAATATCATTAACCATACATTATCGCGGCAACCGTTGAGAGCGCAGGGGTTTCAGAGAATTCATTCTCCCTCTGCGCTTCTCTGTGTTCTCCGCAAAGAGGCAGAATGACATGGCAAATTTAGTGGTGCTTGGAATGCAGTGGGGCGACGAAGGCAAAGGCAAGATCGTGGACATGCTGACAGACAAATTCGATGTGGTCGCCCGGTCTCAGGGCGGGCATAACGCCGGTCACACGGTCAAAATCGGCGACAGGCAATTCGTGCTGCATTTGCTCCCGGCGGGTGTGCTGCATCAAGGCACGCAATGTATTATCGGCAATGGCGTCGTCGTTGACCCCAAAGCCTTGCTTCAGGAAATGGAGGAGTTACACCGGGAAGGCATCACTGATTTTGATGAACGGTTATTCGTCAGCGCGCGCGCGCATGTCATTCTGCCGTATCACCGCCTGCTCGATCGGGCGCACGAAACCGAACTCGGCGCAAAAAAGATCGGCACGACCGGACGCGGCATCGGCCCGACATACGAAAATAAAATCGCCCGCTCCGGCATGGTGATCTCCGATCTGCTCGACCCGGAGCTATTCAAGGAGAAACTTCTGGCCAATCTCGCGTATGCGAAAAGCGTCGTCAAGGATGATGCGCCGGAGCTTGCGTTCGACGAGATTTACGAGACCTATCTGCGTTACGGCGAACAGATTCGCCCATTAGTGGCGGATTGCTCGCTGATGCTGCATCAGGCGATGAAAGCCGGAAAGCATGTGCTGTACGAAGGCGCGCAAGGCACGATGTTAGACATCGATCATGGCACCTATCCGTATGTCAC
This sequence comes from uncultured Candidatus Moduliflexus sp., assembly GCA_964602655.1. GTDB lineage: Bacteria > Moduliflexota > Moduliflexia > Moduliflexales > Moduliflexaceae > Moduliflexus. Next base: position 42,326 of record CAZRSF010000027.1, on the reverse strand, counting down.
CTCGTCCAACGCATGCGCGGGCGGCGTTTGCACCGGGCTTGGCGTCGGCCCGACCAAAATAGACGGCGTGCTCGGCGTGATCAAAGCCTACACCACGCGCGTCGGCGAAGGGCCGTTTCCGACCGAATTATCGGACGCGACCGGTCAATTATTGCGGGATATCGGACGCGAATATGGCGCGACGACCGGCAGACCGCGCCGCTGCGGCTGGTTCGATGCCGTCGTAGGCCGCTATGCCGTGCGCGTGAATGGCGCGAGCGCGTTAGCCATCATGAAAATGGATATTTTAGACACGTTTCCGAAAATTTCGATTTGCACCGGCTATCGTTATCGCGGCAGCGTCGTGACCGAGTTGCCGATGGAGCCGCAAGCGTTGGAAGCGTGCGAGCCGGTGTATGAAGAATTCGAGGGATGGCAGCAATCCACTATCGGCATTACCGAATATGATCGCCTGCCTGAAAACGCCAAAACCTATTTGAGTCATCTTTCTGAGTTGTTGGACACGGAGATCGCGCTGATTTCGACCGGGCCGAAACGCGAGCAGACGATTGTGACCTCGAAGTGCGACAGCCTTCTCAAATTCGGCGCGTGTTAAAATGTTGTATTGTCCTAAGAATCATTCGACTCGTATATGAATCACAATTAACCCTGCCAGGGTTTAAAACCCTGGCAGGGTTGGGTCCCGAACAATTATTTCGAAAGGAGCATACTATGAAACGATTTTTAAGCGGCGCATGTCTGATGATGTTGGTTGTTCCGGCGTTGGTGTTTGCGCAGGCGGAAGACCCCGCCATCAAGGCGATTCAGGCCTATATTTACGGCACGACCGATGACGCGGCCAAAGAAGCTGCGGTCAAAGAGGCGTTCGAAAAAAATCCGACGCTTGCCAAGTCGAGCATTGACGGACGTCCGATGCTGGAATGGGCGGTGGATAATATCGGCGTCGAAGGCGATTTGGGAAAAAAATCTGAAACGCTCGCGCACATGCTGGTAGAAAAAGGCGCGGATGTCAATATGAAAGACAAGGACGGGTCGCCGCTGCTTATCAAATATGCGATGTTTGCGAGAATCGCGCCGATGACGTTTTTGCTGAAAAGCGGGGCGGATGTGAACGCAAAAGACGCGGCGGATGAGCGGACGGCGCTGCATTGGGTCGCGTTATTGCATGAATCGGACGCCGAGCCGAAGAACGTCGAGCAATATGTCCAGGCGATTGACCTGCTGCTCAACGCAAAAGCGGAGATTAACGCTGCCGATAAACGCGGATCGACGCCGTTGCATAACGCCGCGTTTTTGGGGAATCTGAAAATGACGGAACTGCTTGTGGCGAAAGGCGCGGACATGACGTTGAAAGATCACGCTGGCTACAATGCGTTAGGTTCGGCTATCGCGCGCACCGAAGAAACCTGGGCAAACGATCAAGAAAAAGCCGCCACGCAAAAGACGATTGACTTTCTGAAAACCAAAGGCGCGACAGACGTTCGCCCGACAGAGTGATCTGCGACCGACCTGAACGTTGAATTTGTTACCGTTTCTAACCGTTATCGCGAGGGCTTGCGAACATAAGTTCTTCGTCATAACATCTCAGGAGGATATATCATGCAATATCGCGCATTAGGGCGCACGGGTTGGAACGTGTCAACCATCAGTTTCGGGGCATGGGCAATCGGCGGCACGTGGGGAGCGGTCAACGACGACGAATCCATCGCCGCGCTGCATAAGGCGATTGACATGGGCGTCAATTTTATTGATACCGCCGACGTGTATGGCGACGGACGCAGCGAGCGGCTGATCGCTCAGGTGTTGAAAGAGCGTTCCGAAACGATTTATGTCGCCACCAAAGCCGGACGGCGGCTGAATCCGCATGTCGCCGATGGGTATGATCGCGAAAATTTGACGGCGTTTATCGAACGCAGCTTAAAAAATCTTGACGTGGATGCCCTGGATTTGGTGCAGCTTCATTGTCCGCCGACGGAGGTCTATTATCGTCCGGAGGTGTTCGACATTCTGGATGATTTGCAGCGGCAAGGCAAAATCAAACATTACGGCGTCAGCGTCGAAAAGGTCGAAGAAGCGTTGAAAGCCATCGAATTTCCGAACGTCAAGACGGTACAAATGATTTTCAATATGTTCCGTCTGCGTCCGGCAGACCTCTTTTTCGAGCAGGCGAAACGGCGCAACATCGGCATTCTTGCCCGCGTGCCGCTTGCCAGCGGAATGTTGACCGGCAAGATGACGAAGCAGACCGCATTCGAGCGTGACGATCATCGCGCCTTCAACCGGCATGGCGAAGCATTCGATAAGGGCGAAACCTTTTCCGGCGTGGATTATGATGTCGCGTTACAGGCGGTGGACGAGTTAAAAAAGCTCTGCCCTGCCAATATGACGCTGACGCAGATGGCGTTGCGTTGGATTCAGATGTTCGATGCCGTGACGTGCGCGATTCCCGGCGCAAAACGCCCGGATCAGGCGGAAGCCAATTTCTCCGCCGCTGATTTGCCCGCGTTGAGCGCTGAGATCATGGCAGGCGTCACGGTGATTTATGAAACGTATATCAAGAACCCCGTGCAGTATCTGTGGTAGTACATTGAGCCATTAATCTTTAGTGGTGTGCCGTACCGCCGACGTCCTCGTCGGCACGTGTTCACAACGCCGACGAGGACGCCGGCGGTAGAAGTTACAAGTACACCGTTTCAGAAATTCTCAGGAGTGTCAACGCGCAGCTTTGACCTATCGGAGCGACGCTCTGACACTCCTCTTTTTCAAGGAATAGATGATGAGATTCGAATATTGGAGCAGTCTTGCTGTGGTTGTCGGTCTTGTATTTTCAGCGTGTTCGGCCTTTGCTCAATTAGATGAGGAACTGGCGAGCGGTCTGAAAGACGCCTTAAAAATCGGCACGGAAAACGCGGTCAAACTCGTATCGAAAGAGGATGGTTTCTATAAAAACGACCTGATTAAAATCCTGCTGCCGGACAAATTGCAAAAAGCGCAAAGCCTGTTGAAGCAAGCGGGATTCGAAGCGATTGTTGATGAATTCGAAGTCAGCATGAACCGCGCCGCGGAAAAAGCCGCTGTCTCGGCGGTGTCGTTATTCGGCGATGCCATCGCGGAAATGACGTTCGAAGACGCCCTGAAAATCGTGAACGGGAAAGAAAACGAGGCCACACTCTATTTTCAAGAAAAAACCAGCGAGACGTTGACGGCGGCGTTTCAGCCGATCATCGAATCCGCAATGGCGGACGTCGGCGTCACCGGGCTGTATCAGGATCTACAGAAACAGGTGACAGCCGCCATTCCGCTCGGCGTCGGGGAACTCTTCGAATTCGATCTGAACGATTATGTCACTGAAAAAGCGCTCGACGGCCTGTTTACGATGGTCGCCGCCGAAGAGAAAAAAATTCGCGAAGACCCGGAAGCCCGCGTCACCGAATTATTGAAGAAAATTTTCAAATAATCTCCTTCTCGTAGAGACGCCCCGGCGCAGGGCTGCTGCGTTCTCGTAAATATGCCTGTCATTGCGAGGAGTGACAACGACGAAGCCATCCCGTGATTCCGGCGAGATTGCTTCGCTGAAAAGCGCTCGCAATGACAGGTGTTCACGAAAACATAACAGCCACGCCGGGGCGGGGCGCACTTATTCCAATTCGTCTTTCAGTCGCCGCGTCATGAGTTGATTCAACGCCTCGCGCGGGTCGGCGTCTTCGAAGAGCATTTGATAGACGCTGTCGCAAATCGGCATGTCCACGCCGATTTTGCGGGACAGATGATAGACCGAATGCGCGGTTTTGATCCCTTCCGCCACCGTTTTCATGCCGTCGAGAATTTCGCGTATTTTCATCCCCTGCCCGATTTTGACGCCAACGGTATGATTGCGGCTCAAATCGCCGGTGCAGGTCAACACAAGATCGCCGAGTCCGCTCAATCCGCTGAACGTATGCGGGTTTGCGCCCATCTTCACGCCGAGCCGCCGCATTTCCGCCAGCCCTCTGGTAATCAACGCGGCGCGGATATTCAGGCCGATTTGCGCGCCGTCAATCATCCCGGCGGCAATCGCGATATAATTTTTCATCGAGCCGCCCGACTGCACACCGATCAGGTCGTCATTCGTGTACACGCGAAAATGCGGCGCGGCGAAGACCTGCTGCGCGATTGCAGCGGCTTCCGCGCTGCGCGAGGCGACGGTAATCAGCGTCGGCATCAGCCGCGCGACTTCCGCCGCAAAGCTTGGGCCGGACAACGCCGCAATCCGTTGCTGCGACCCGGCAGGCAACGTCTGCTCCAGCACGTCGGACATCAGGCAGAAGGTCTCGTTTTCAATCCCTTTGGTCGCAGAGACGACGATGGCATCCGGCGCGAGCGCGGCGGCCATTTTTCCGGCAGTAACGCGCATCACATGCGACGGCACGACCATCACGACAAACGACTTGCCCGCGACGGCTGCGGCAAGATCGTTCGTCGGACGAATCCGTTCCGACAGCGGAATTCCCGGCAGAAAGACCGTGTTTTCGCGCTGCTGCTCGATAGCGGCCTTGACGTCCGGTTCATACGCCCAGAGGTCAACCTCATATCCCTTACACGCTAATAAATTGGCTAACGCCGTCCCCCAACTTCCCGCTCCGACAACGGCGATCTGTTGCGTTAAGATGTCATTCATCATATTCGCTCCTTTCGAGTATTCGTGGTTACGCGCTCAGTATCGCATTATTCAGTTGCATTGACCATATTCAATCGGAGTGCGAACGCGGAGCTTTTGCCGTCAACGCTCCGCGTTGAGACTCCTTCGGATGTTCGATGGAAATAAATAATGCTGTATATGCCGTATGTTTGCGCGGTTATCGAGTCAAGAGAATTTCTTGCCGCCGGTCGGATTTTTCTTTGACTTTTCCCGATGTTGCCCCGAAAGGATAGAGGAATACAGGTAGGAGCGGCAAACATGGGAGCCGGGCGATATTGAGAACTTAACAACCCTTTCCCCGTGTCCTATCGGGAGAACTAAAAATTTATAGGTACGAGGATTGATTTTTAATAACCCCTGTCAGGGTTTAAAATCCTTTTCAAAAACGCGCCTATTTTCTTTTCGGCAAAATCCCCGCTAAATCTGCAAAGTTACTAACTTCTGTAAATTAATCAAATTCTTGCTTGACTATTATCAACCACTCATAAAAATTTGGTCAACAAGTTCAGCTAACTCTCAAAAAGATCACATGTTGTTTTTTACGTAACTCGATGACGCACAGCGCTATTCATTTCCATTGAACATCACGAAGGAGTCTCAAAGCGAAGCTTTGACGGCAAAAGCTGCGCTTTTGCACTCCTCGCCCCTCCCTGGAGGGGAATCGTTCGCCTTTGGCGACGAGGAAATACAGAACATGTTACATCCAGCCATTCAACAAGCGTATCATATCTTAGAAAGCGGCCAACCGGTCAGCCGGGAATTAGCCGGTAGATTGGCCGAATTATCAGGCGAAGAGACGCTCGATCTCGTCTCGCTCGCCAATAAAGTCAAAAACAAATTTACGCGCGGAATGCACGCCTGCTCGATTTTGAACGCCAAATCAGGAGTCTGTCAGGAAAATTGCCGCTTCTGCGCCCAATCCACGCATCATCACGCGCACGTCGAAGTGTATGGCCTGATGTCGCCCGACACGATCCTGCAACATGCCCGCAAAACGGCGGAATCCGGGGTCAACTATTTCGGCATTGTCACCAGCGGCTTCGGCTATACGGAATGTGATGAGGAATTCGGCGCGATTCTGACCGCCATTGATTCGATTCATCAGGAACTTCCTAATATGAACGTTTGTTTGTCTCTCGGCATTTTGAGCCAGGAGACGGTCAAAAAACTCGCCGAACGCAAGATCGGTCATTATAACATCAATCTCCAGGTCAACCCCGCCAAATTCGCCGATTTGATTGCCGATACGCACGATATTCAGGAAAAAATCGAGACGATCCGCCTGCTGAAAGCCTACGGCATCGGCGTCTGCTGCGGCGGCATTTTCGGTGTCGGTGAAACGGCGGCGGATCGCGTGGCATTGGCGTTTGCCGCGCAGGAACTCGATGTGGACGTGATTCCGTTGAACGTGCTCGTGCCGATTGCCGGAACGCCGCTCGAAAAGCAGCCGCCGCTGTCGGTCGCCGAGATCGCTAAAGCGTTCGCCATTTTCCGGCTCGTGAATCCGACCAAAATCATCAAATTTGCCGCCGGACGCGAAACCGTGATGAAAGATTTTCAGGGCTTGCTCATGCTGTCTGGCGCGAACGGCTTGTTAACCGGCGGATACCTGACCACGCGCGGGCGCGACGTGGCCGAAGACGACGCCTTGTTGGCGCGGCTCGCCGCCTTCGCTTGAACAACGTTTTCTCCTCCTGGGAGGGGAAAACGGGAAAAACATCGAAAAATGAACGCCGATATTTACGACTCATTCAGGCAACAGCTTGACGATTTACGCGCGAAACAGCAGTTGCGGCAATTAGGAAGCATTGCCCGGCGCGACGAAACTCATGCTGATTTCAACGGGAAACACTATCTCAACCTTTCGTCCAACGACTATCTCGGCCTCGGCGCGAATCAGCGGCTTTTGGAGGAGTTTCTGCATCAGGACGGCGCTGGCAATCTGATTGACCGTTTCGGTCTGGCGGGGTCGTCGTCGCGCCTGCTGACCGGCAACGCCGAGGCGTATGATCGCCTGGAAACGTATTTGGCGGAGATGTATCAGGCAGAAGCGGCCTGCATCTTCAACAGCGGCTATCACGCCAATATCGGCATTATTTCCGCCTTAGCCGACCGGCGCGATCTGATTCTGTCGGATAAGCTGAATCACGCCAGCATGATGGACGGCTTGCAGCTTTCGCAGGCCAAATATATCCGCTATCGTCATTGCGATTACGCCCACCTCGAACAACTGCTGGAACAGCATCGCGCCGAATTTCAGCGCGTGTTCATCATCACCGAATCGGTGTTCAGCATGGACGGCGACATTGCGGACTTGCGGCGCATCGTCGAATTGAAAAATCGTTATCATGCGCTGCTGATCGTGGACGAAGCCCATGCGGTCGGCGTCTTCGGCGAACGCGGCTGCGGCGTCTGCGAAGCGCAAGACGTCATGCGGGACATTGACGTCATTGTCGGCACATTCGGCAAAGCGTTCGCTTCTGTCGGCGCGTATGCCATCACCAACCGCATTTTGAAGGAATTTCTCGTCAACACGATGCGCCCGCTGATTTTTACCACCGCGCTGCCGCCGATGACGCTGAATTGGAATCTGTTTATCCTCAAAAAAGTCGCCGCCATGCAGAACGAACGGCGGGCTGTGCTGGAATTATCGCAGCGCCTTCGGCAAGCGTTGATCGCCAGGAAGCTTGAAACAGACGGCAGTTCGCAAATCATGCCGATCATGATCGGCGAAAACGACGCGACGGTGCGTGTCGCGGAACGACTGAGGGAACAAGGCTGGCTGATTTTTGCGATTCGTCCGCCGACCGTTCCGCCGAATACTGCGCGGCTGCGATTGTCTTTAAATGCGGCGATGCGTTGGGAGCAGCTTGCGCCGCTGCCCGATGCGATTGCCGCCGCGTTGCATGAAATGGCATTGGATTCGTCAGCAGCATAACCCGCGTCTCGTATTGTTTTTCAACGGATGGGGCATGGACGAGCATGTCGTCGCGCATCTCGAATGCGACGACTGGGATGTCTTGACCGTGTGCGATTACCGCGACCTCAATAAGACTTCCGAGGTCTCCAAGACCTCGGAAGTCTGCGACCGCGTGAACCGACACTACGAACAGATCGTGGCGATCTGCTGGTCAATGGGCGTTTGGGCCTATGCCCGCATCAGCGGCAGATTGAATTTTCATGCGAATCGCGTTATCGCGATTAATGGCACACCGCAGCCGATTCATGCCGAATTCGGCATCGCGCCGGACGTGTTTCAGGCCACGCTCGACCGGTTTGACGCAAAAGGGCGCGAAAAATTTTTCGAACGGATGTGCGGTTCGCGCGCAATTTTCGAACGTTTCGCGCACCAACGCCCGCAACGCGAGTTATCGGAGCAAGCGGAAGAGTTAGCGGCGATTCAGGCGGCGGCGGTCGCCAGCTCCGAATTGTTCGCGGCGAAGCCGCAAGATTCCCCTCCTGGGAGGGGTAGGGGTGGGTCGGGTGTTGAGAAATCCATCACAACCCACCCCCAACCCCTCCCAGGAGGGGAGTTCGTCGCATTGATCAGCACACGCGACCGAATCATGCCTGCGGCGAATCAGCAGCGGTATTGGGATGGGCGCGCGCATTGCAACATGATTGACGCGCCGCATTATCCCTTTTTTCTGTGGAATAGATGGACGGACCTTGCGGCATCGCGCGCTGATGGATGATGACTTCGTGAACATCAGTCCTATCACGGCGCGATGCCTGACGTATCATGACGCACTATGCTGACAAATCACGGGTGCAGCACAGTTTTTTCAAAAGCATGTTCTCATACAATCAACACGCGGAAGTGCAAGCCCGCATGGCGGAAGAATTGCTGGAATCGCTGCGGCGCATTCATCCCGCCGGCTTCTCGCGCGCGCTGGAAATCGGATGCGGCAGCGGTCTTTCGACGGAACGGCTGCTGAAAAGTTTTCCGGTCGCCACGTTGTACGCGAATGATTTGGTGGGGGAATGCCAGATCGTCATTGACGATATTTTCCGGCAATATCCGCATGGAACGTTTACGTTTTTGCGCGGCGACATCGAAGCCATCGCCGATTTGCCGGGCGATCTCGATTTGGTCTTATCGAATGCGACATTTCAATGGCTGCACGATTTCGACGGATTTGTGGCGCGCCTGAAAGAGCGTCTGAAACCGGGCGGATTGTTGGCGTTTTCGACGTTCGGCCCGGAAAATTGCCGCGAAATCCGCGAATTGACGGGCAATTCGCTGCCGTATCGTTCCTATGGGGATGTGCTCGCGTCAGTGCGGACGCATTTTGAGGTGATCATGTCGTCGGAAGAGTTCGCGCCGCTGCATTTTGCGTCGCCGATGGATGTGCTGCGCCACTTGCGGCTGACCGGCGTGAATGGCGTCTCTTCGCAAAAACAATGGACGAAATCCGACCTCGCCCATTTCGAGCGCGCCTACCGCGAACGCTTCGGCGCATTCGAACGCGTGCCGCTGACCTATCATCCGCTGCTGTTTATCGTAAGAGCGTAACGATTGAAATGACGGCGCGAAACCTCACAGGTTTCGAAAACCTGTGAGGTTTGAGTTTACTCCTGTAACGCGCGTTTCACGTCGCGGAAATCTGGCTCGATGATGGTTGGGCTGCCAGCGGCGCGGATTGCGGTGTCAATATCTTTCAGGCCGTTGCCCGTCACCATGACAACGATGGTTTCGTCCTCGCCAATTGCGCCGTCGCTGACCATGCGCTGCAATCCGGCAAAGGCGGTTGCGCCTGCGGGTTCGGCAAAGACACCGGTATTTCGCGCCAACAGACGCATGGCGTCCAAAATCTCGTCGTCTGTGACCGTCATCAACGCGCCCTGTGAATCGCGGGCGGCGCGAAGCGCTTTCAGGGCGTCGCGCGGCTGTCCGACGGAAATACTGTCGGCAATCGTATGAAGCTGACGCTGCGGCTGCACCGGCATTCCGCTCTTAAAGGCGGCAGCCAAAGGACTCGCGCCCTCGGCCTGTATGCCGATCATCTGCGGGCGTTTGTCAATCAAGCCCAAATCGTATAGATCGCAGAAGCCTTTCCACATGCCGCCGAAAATACAGCCATCGCCGACCGCCACGAAGACTTTGTCCGGCGCTTTCCAGCCAAGCTGCTCGCAGATTTCCAACGCCGCCGTCTTCTTGCCTTCGCCGAGATACGGATTATACCCGCTGTTACGATTGTACCAGCCCCATTCTGCCGATGCTTGCAGGCAGAGGTCATACGCCTGATCGTAGGAGCCTTTCACCATCAACACGCGCGCCCCATACATCAGCAATTGCGCGACTTTCGCTTTCGGCGCGGTTTCCGGGACGAAGATCACGGTCGAAATGCCGACCGACGCGGCTAATCCCGCTAATGACGAGGCGGCGTTACCTGTTGACGCGCAGGTGATGATCGTTTTGCCGAGTTCTCTGGCCTTCACAATCGCTAACGCGCTGGCGCGGTCTTTCAGCGAAGCGGTCGGATTACGGCCATCATCTTTGATAAAGAGCCGCTGCGGGCAGGCGGCGCGTAATTCATGACAACCTTTTCGGGCAAAATCATGGCAGTCGTACAACGGCGTCCCGCCAATGCGCAACGGCGGGAGCAACCGTTCATCCTGAATCGGCAGGAGATCGACGTAGCGCCGGATCGACAGCGGTTCGCGGACAGCCGTTGAGGTCTGAAGATGACGCAACAGCCGCACGGCCACAAGATTCATGTCATAGACGACATCCAACGTGCCTTCAAGTCCGCAATCACGGCAGACATACATCACGTCGCCGAGGGCGTATTCGCGCCCGCATTTGACGCATTTCAAGCCTTGAATATGTTTCATTGCAATGAGTTAATAGAACACTGGTTGGGCTGATAAGACTGAACTGCACTGATTTTTTTGATGGAAAAACATTTTGCGCGGGGCATACTTCTGAAAAAACTTACAAAATCAGTGAAAATCAGTCTCATCAGCCCAATCAGTGTTCCATTATTTCAAGAGTTCGGGATATAAAAGTTTTGTTGCCGCAGCCTACTCGGTAAGTTTTTAATAGACAAAAATCCCCATGCGTTATCCTGATGGCGAACATCATAACCATCAGGAAGAACTCACTATGTCAATGAAAAAATATCGTGTCACACTGACTGAAACAGAACGTCACCAATTGCACACCGACATCTCCACTCCCCTCATCGGTCTCGATGAACGTCCCTGTTATCTGTGTTCGTTTCATGGCATGGATCGTTTGTGTATTCAGCGATTGTTGTCAATCACTATTTAGGGATATACTCTTAAGAAATATTTTGGTGGAAGAGAAAAAACTCGAAAATTGATAAAACAAGACATTAAAAAATGGCAAGCTTCCAGAGCAACTAATTACAGCAGCAGATTATGCAAGACCTTCAGCAGGTTTCATTCGATACGCTGATGGATGTGTGGGATTTTCTCCGTTTCCTCAAAACCAAGCCAATGCAGCAACAGTGTATGCGCCCTTGCCGTCAGTTCGGAGCGCAAAGGGTATGGTCACGATTGCTGATGATTTTGACACACCATGCTGAGTGAGTATGATAGTCAAAGCCTCTCGCGAATTCCAAGTGTTTGCCAAACCGATTGGCGCGGCGTGTAATTTAGATTGCCGTTATTGTTATTACCTGAAGACGGAACGCCGCTACGCGCAGGACGATCCGGCGCGAATGCCCGCCGATCTTCTGGAAGCGTATATCGTTCAACATATCGAGGCGTTTCCCGGCGTGGAGATTCGCTTTTCCTGGCATGGCGGCGAACCGACATTAGCGGGGTTAGACTATTTCCGCGAAATCGTGGCGATTCAGCGTAAGCATCAGCCGCGTAACCGGCGCATTCTGAACGGGATGCAGACGAACGGCACATTGTTGGATGACGAATGGTGTCGTTTTTTGGCGGCGGAAGGTTTTGTTGTCGGGGTGAGCCTTGACGGAATGCCGGAACTGCATGACGCGCACCGCGTCACGAAACAGCAGCAGCCGACACACGCCCAGGCGCTGCGGGGCTATCGCCTGTTGCGAAAACATGGCGTCGCCTGCGATATTCTCTGCGTGGTGAATGCGCAGAATGTCAAGTATCCTATCGAAGTCTATCGTTTTTTCAAGGAAATCAACGCCTCATATCTCACCTTTTTGCCGCTTGTAGAACGAGACGAAGAAGATGGCGTCAGTCCCCTCAGTGTTTCGGCAGACGCATTCGGCGAGTTTCTCTGCGGGATTTTCGATGAGTGGCAGGCGAACGATATTGGCAAGATCAAAGTGCAGATTTTCGAGGAAGCCGCTCGCACCGCGTTCGGGCAGGAGCATTCGCTCTGCATTTTCCGCCCGACATGCGGCGATATTCCCGTTATCGAGCGCAATGGCGACCTGTATTCCTGCGACCATTACGTGAATCAAGAATATCTGCTTGGCAACATCAAAACGACACCGTTGATTGACATGCTCGAGAGCCAGGCGCAAATCACTTTCGGGAAGGCGAAATCGGTTTTACCGCGTTACTGCCAGCGCTGCGAGGTCAAGGCGATGTGTCATGGCGAATGTCCGAAGAATCGCTTCATTCGGACGCCAGATGGTGAACCGGGCTTGAATTATTTGTGCGCAGGCTATCGGCGATTTTTCAATCATTGCCAGCCCTTCGTGCAGGCGGTCGCGGCGGAATGGCGGCGGCAAACGCAGCCACAACCGTCAATCGCCCGAAAATCGGTTGTGGGAAACACTCTTAAAGCAGGGAGAAACGATCCGTGTCCGTGCGGCAGCGGCTTGAAATATAAGAAGTGCTGCTTAGGCAAAAAATAAGCTGTCAGACACTTTGAAAGTGTCTGACAGCTTGGCGCTCACATTTTCAGTTTTTCGTTCAAAAATGCCAGCGTCCTTTCCCAGGCTAATTGAGCGGCCTCCTTATTATACCGCTCGGCGTTCGTGTCGTTGAAAAATGCGTGCTGCGCGCCTTCGTACATATAGAGCGTGTACTGAATGGACGCTTTTTTCAATGCCTCTTCATAGGCCGCGATGCCGGCGTTGATGCGCTCGTCGTTACCAGCGTAATGCAGCAGCAACGGGGCTTTGATCTTCGGGACATCTTCAACGGCGGGCTGCATTCCGTAAAACGGCACGGCAGCGTCAAGATCGGCGACATTAACCGCCACCTGATTCGTCATGCCGCCGCCCCAGCAGAAGCCCATGCAGCCGACTTTGCCGGTCGAAAGCGGATGCGTCTTCAAATACTCTACCGCCGCCACGTAATTTTTGACAGTTGCGGGCGCGTCAAGTTTTCCGATCATCTCTCGCGCTTCATCCTGGTCTTTTGGCGTGCCGCCAAGCGGTGAGAGGGCATCCGGCGCAATCGTCAAAAACCCTTCTACCGCGAAACGTCTGCCGACATCTTCGATGTGAGGGTTCAGGCCGCGATTCTCATGAATGATAATCAGGCCGGGCAATTTCGCATCCCCTTTCGGACGCGCTAACGTGGCGCGAATCTCGCCAGTCTCGCCGGGATACGTGATGCGTTCAATCTGCAATCGCGCATCGTCCGCCGGAACGACTTCAGCGCTCGCAGGCGCAGCGTCTATGGCGGAAACGAGCGATAAGGCCGCGACGCTGCCGAGAAGCAGGCTGGATTTTTCTAAAAATTCGCGGCGGCTGAGTTTCCCCTGTGCATACTGGCCTTGCAATTCTAGAACTTTTGAGTCCATCGTGTGTCTCCTTTCCTGAATGTGTTGATTTGACAGGTAGTTGTCAGACGTCTTCAATGTGCCTGACAACTCTATGTAACAAAACGCTACTGCTTTCGCAGCCAACGCAGGGCTTTGACACCCCAATTGTTCGGCTCGATCTGCCGCAGCAGCGTGACGGAACGCGCTTCGACGATCAGCGCGTGTCCGGCGTGCAGGCGTTTCCGCGATAAGCGCGGCGCAGCCTGATGCGTATCGAAGACGACCTGCCAGCGCCGTCCCCAGCGTTCGTCCGGCAGAATGAAAATCATAGATTCATCATGTGAATTAAAAATGAGGTAAAAGCTCTGATCCTTGACCATTCGCCCTTTTTCGTCGGAATGGCGAATGCCGCGCCCATTTAAAAAGACGCCGAGCGAGCCGACCACCCCGCGCCGCCAGTCGGCCTCCTGCATCTCGCTGCCGTAGCGCGTAAACCAGCCAATGTCGCTCACATCGCCGCCATGAATCGGCTGCCCCTGAAACCAGCCATTGCGTCGAAACGTCGAATGATCTTTGCGAAAACGAATCAGAAAGCGTACCCATTCCAGCAATGCTTCATCCATTGCGCCCCAATCTATCCACGACAGTTCGCTATCTTGACAATAAGCGTTATTGTTGCCGCGCTGCGTCCGTCCTATTTCATCGCCTGCCAGCAGCATCGGCACGCCTTGCGACAACAATAACGTTGTGAAAAAATTCCGCTGCTGTTTAGCGCGAAGCGCACACACACGCGGATCGTCAGTGTCGCCTTCTGCGCCGCAATTCCAGGAGCGATTATGGCTTTCCCCGTCGCGATTGCCTTCGCCGTTCGCTTCGTTCCGTTTATCATGATACGAGACAAGATCGCGGAGCGTAAAGCCGTCGTGCGCGGTAATAAAATTGATGCTGGCGGTGGGGTGGCGTCCGTCGTTTTGATATAAGTCCGAACTGCCGGTAAACCGATATGCAAAATCGGAGAGCATCTGTTCCGCGCCGCGCCAGTAGTCTCGCGCGGCATCGCGATATTTGCCGTTCCATTCCGCCCAGCCCGGCGGGAAATTGCCGACCTGATAGCCGCCATCGCCGATGTCCCAGGGTTCGGCGATCAGCTTCACCTGCGAAATGACCGGGTCTTGATGAATAATGTCGAAAAACGCGCCAAGCCGGTCAACCGCATGAAGTTCCCGCGCTAATGCCGACGCGAGGTCGAACCGGAAGCCGTCCACATGCATCTCTTGAATCCAGTAGCGCAGACTGTCCATAATCAGGCGCAGCACGGCAGGGGACATCATGTTCAGCGTGTTGCCCGTGCCGGTGTAATCCATGTAATAGCGGCGCTGGTCGTGGACAAGGCGGTAGTACGCGGCGTTGTCTATGCCGCGAAAGCTGAGCGTGGGGCCGCAATGATTCCCTTCGGCGGTGTGATTATAGACGACATCGAGAATCACTTCGATTCCGGCGCGGTGCAGCGTTTTGACCATTCGCTTGAATTCCACAACCTGCTTTTCCGGCTCTTTTGCGCTGGCATAGCGGGAATCCGGCGCGAAAAACCCGATAGAGTTGTAGCCCCAGTAATTACGCAGGCCGCGTTCTTCAAGAAGGCGGTCGGACACAAAGCTCTGCACCGGCATCAATTCGACGGCGGTAATACCTAACGATTTGAGGTAGCGGACAATCGCCGGATGACACAGCCCGGCATACGTGCCGCGCAGATGCGCCGGAATGGAAGGATGGCGGATGGTCTGACCTTTGACGTGCAGTTCATAAATAATCGTATGGTGAAACGGAACCTTCGGCGGGCAGTCGCTGCCCCAGTCGAACCAGCCGTCCACCACCACCGCTTTCGGCATGTAGGCCGCGCTGTCGCGGTCGTCTTGCGTCAGGTCGCCGTCGGGAGCGCCGATGGTGTAGCCGAAGACGGCGTCATGCCACTTGATGTGACCGGCAATCGCTTTGGCATACGGATCAAGCAGCAGTTTCGCCGGATTGAAGCGATGCCCCATCTCCGGGCTGTATGCGCCATAAACGCGGTAGCCGTAACGCTGTCCAGGCCGCAGGCGCGGAATGTAGCCATGCCAGACATGATTCGTGCGCTCGGTCAGCGGAATGCGGGCAAGTTCGGCGCTGCCGGAATCCTCGTCGAACAGGCAGAGTTCGACGCCGGACGCATGTTCGGAAAAGAGCGCGAAATTCACGCCGCCGCCATCGAAGGTTGCGCCGAGCGGAAACGGCTTGCCCGGCCAGCGAGGAGTCGTTTTCATGACAATCGTCGCCTTGAATACGCATTCAGGAGTGCCAAAGCTTGCTTTGGCCTGCCAATCGAATCGCCAAAGCAAGCTTTGGCACTCCTTCAGGTTTTTTTCCGAAAGACGGAAATGATCGGCAAATGATCCGATACGGACGATGGAATCGTTCGATATTCGATACATTCCCAATCTGACGGCGCGAGAAGAAAGTCAATTTTTTGTTGCGGATTTTTTGCCGGAAAGGTGAGCGCGCCTTCGAACGCGCCACTGAACTGGCCGCTTGCGGCGAGGAATTGCATCGGCGGTTCGTGCGGCTGCGCATTAAAATCGCCGCCGAGAAATGCAGATCGTTTGTGAAGAAATTCAAGAATCTGCTGTGTTTGCGCAAGATTGTTACGCAGCGAATAGGAATCGTTATGCACTGCGCCAAGCAAAATATCCTGCTGATTCAACCGTATCTGGCCGAAAAGCATTCGCCGATTGTTTTTCGTCACATAAAACGGCTTGCGCCCCGCCAGCGAAATATTGGCGACCGGCGTCAGCGGCCAGCGCGAGAGAATCGCATTGCCGCCGCTTAACCGATAAAACGGCAGGCCAACGTTGTAATTTTCGCCAAAGAGCCAGTAGGACAAGTCCGTCTGTTCCGCGATGGTCGTCACCTGATTCACCGGGCAGGGGGCGCACTCGAAGATCGCTTCAGACAGAAACGCAATGTCAGGCTGTTCTTGCCGGATCAATTCGGCAATTTGCAGCATCCGTTCTTGCACGACTTCCGGCTTCTGAAACGAAAAATTGCCGCGTTGCACAAAGCCTTTCGCCATGTTCAGCGCAAACAATTTGATTTCAGTCACATTGTCAGGAGCGTTCGCCGCCGCCGGTTTCCCGGCGCATCCGCTGACTGGCGTCTCGCGATGCGCCAGCACACGCCCATTCAACACAAACAGCCCGCCGATCAGAAGAATGAACAACAACAACACAAAAACGCCTTCGAACAGCCATGAAATGATTCCACGAAATCGAACGTCGCGCATATTTTCCTCCTGCTATGGTTGATTGAACGCGGTATCAACAAAGAGGCGAACGATCTACTTTTTAGACATGCGCTGTCAAAAATTAAAACACCTCACAGGTTTTTAAAACCTGTGAGGTGTCAACGGCTTATTTATCGGCAAGTTGTTGGCGGCGATAATGTTCGTCGGGGCGGGTTTCGATGCGCTGCGTGTTGTCGGAGGAGAAGAAGTTCGGGCCGCCGAGCGTGTACGCGCCGATCAGAATTCGGGCGGTTTTGACGGCCATCTGCGTAATATTCAACACATCTTTATCGCTCGCGCCAATCGCGATGAAGCCGTGATTCTGCATGTAAATCGCTTTCGGCGTCCGGCCATATTGCGCGATGTAGGCCGTTAATTTCTCTTGCAGCAGTTTGGCCAGCACAAGGCCGGGATCGGTGTACGGAATGAACAGCGGCGCCGTGCCGAGCACGACGATTTGATCCGGAAACAGATTGCCGCTATACGCCTCTTCCGCTTTTTTCGAGCAGAGAATGCTGTTGATCGCGGTGGGGTGGGTGTGTCCGGCGTAATTGATGCCGTCTAATGACAGCAGAATGGCATGGAGAAACGTTTCGACCGACGGCATTTTTTTATTCGGATTGTCAAGGGTCGCGTTCAGCAGCACGTCTTTGACTTCGGCATCCGACAACATTTTGCGCGATAACGCCTCGAAAATCGTTGAAAAGCGGACTTTCACGAACCCGTTCGCGTCAATCGTGCCAAGCTGCGTGCCTGACGCTTTCACGAAAAACGTGTCATGGTCAACTTTGACCGATGTGTTCCCTTCTCCGAGAATCGCGCAGTCGTAGGCGTCGGAGCCGAGAAGATTGGACATCGAAACAACTGATCGTAAGTGGTCTTGCATAATATTTTATCAACCACGCGCCATACGAAATATAGGGAATTTCGCATGATTCGCATTGAAATGTTGTTGAACTCAACCCTGCCAGGGTTTGAAACCCTGGCAGGGTTCTCGTAGTATGTTGCCGCGTAGGGGCGTTCAATTGAACGCCCCTACCAAATTTGGTTTATCGTTTCGACAACACGTCGCGTTCGTATGTTTTGACACTATCGAGCCAGGCCGCGCCGACCGGCGTGTTCTGCTGCTGGCAGTAATAATCCCACACCGCGCCGACTGGCAGGGTTTTCGTTTCTTCCAGCCAGGCGAGGCGGGCGGTGAAATCGCCGTTCTGCTCGCTGTTTCTCAACGTCTGAATCGGCTCAAGCAGCGCAAGGAGCAGGGCTTTGATCATGTTGCGCGTGCCGATCACCCAGGCGGCGACGCGGTTGATGCTGGCGTCGAAGAAATCGAGGCCGATATGGACGCGGCGCTGATACCCGCCACGAATGATTTCCTGCGCGATGGCCTGTAATTCGTCGGTCAGCGTCACGACATGATCACTATCCCAGCGAACGCCGCGGCTGACATGCAGCAGCACTTCCGGCACAAAGGCCAGCACGGACGAGAGCTTGTCGGAAATAACTTCGGTCGGATGAAAATGTCCGGCGTCGAGGCAGAGCAGCAGTTGGCGGCTGACGGCGTAGCCCATGTAAAATTCGTGCGACCCGACCACATACGATTCCGAACCGATACCAAATAATTTGCATTCGACAGCGTCAAGCAGATAGCGGCGGTCTATTTTTTCGGCAAGAATCGCGTCGAGCGCGGCAAGCAGCCGTTCGCGCGGCGCTTTGCGGTCAACCGGAATGTCTTTCGAGCCGTCGGGAATCCAGATATTCATCACACAGGGCGTGCCGAGCGCTTTGCCGAATGCTTCGCCGATTTTGCGGCAGGCGATGCCATGTTCGATCCAGAATTGGCGGATCGCCGGGTCTGAATGGCTTAAGGTCAGGCCGTCTTCGGCGTTCGGATGTGAAAAATAGGTCGGGTTAAAATCTATACCTATTCTTTTGGCTTTCGCCCAGTCAATCCACTGCGCGAAATGTTCTGGCAGAATGGCATTGCGATCAACGAATTTTCCGCCGAAATCGCCATAAATCGCATGGAGATTCAGACGATGCGTTCCGGGAATCAGGCGCAGCGCTAAATCGAGGTCAGCGCGTAATTCGTCGGCGCTGCGGGCTTTACCAGGATAATTGCCGGTGGCCTGAATGCCGCCGCCGCTCAGCGTGGCCGCCGGGCGTTCGAATCCGCCGACATCATCCCCCTGCCAGCAATGCAGCGACACCGGAATGGTTTTTAATGCGGCGAGCGCGGCGTCGGTATCCACTCCCAACGCTGCATACTGTTCTTTCGCCGACGCATATCTTGCGTCAATCTGTTGTGTGGTATTTGCGCCCATAAATGTCCTCCAGAAAATAGATGATGATAGCCGACTCTTACAACATGGAATCTTTTCTGAAAAGGAATATCGGAAAGTCGGTTATTTCTGTCAAGAAATTTTATGTGAACGATAACATAAACACTTGCGAGGATTTTTTTAGGAGAAATGGTTTCGGTGATTTGCCTATAAACAGGAGGCTTTCAACGATGTAAAATCAAAGGAAACTCTTTGTGATTTGCCGATGAATCCTGCCAGGGTTTCGAATCCTGGCAGGGTGATGCTGGCGCTTACGCTTTTCGCGCCGAGAGAGCCGACGTTTTGGTGATGTAGGTTTGCAGTAGGATGAAGATGAACAGCAGAATCCCAATCACGATTTTTGTCCACCAGGAACTTAATGTGCCCTGGAAGGTGATAAACGTCTGAATCAAGCCCAAAATCAGCACACCGAGCAGCGTACCCTCGATATAGCCTGCGCCGCCGGAGAGCAGCGTGCCGCCGATGACGACCGCCGCAATCGCATCCATTTCCAAGCCCATGCACGCTAATGGATAGCCTGACAATGTATAGAGCGTATAGACCACTCCGCCAAGTGCGCATAAGGTGCTATTGAATGTGTAAATCATCACCTTTGTTTTGCCGACTGGCAACCCCATCAAAATCGCCGACTGCTCGTTGCCGCCGATAGCATAGACATTGCGCCCGAATTTGGTGTAATGGGAAATATAGATGCCAATCGCCACAATCGCTAAAAAGACAATCGCCGTGCCAAGCGGGAGTTTGACGCGCTTGGCGAGCGGAATGCCGATTGAGGTCAGCTTGAACAGAAACGGATTATCCTGAATGGCAATCGAACTGAGTGTTAATTGGAACGATAATCCTCGCATTAAAAACATCCCAACCAGCGTCACCAAAAATGGCGGGAGCGCGAAGTGATGAATCAGGCTTCCCATCGTAAAGCCCATGCTCGCCCCAATCAATAACGCTAACAGAATCACGATTAATGGATGGACGTGATAGACGGTCACCAATTTGGCGGTCAACACTCCGGTGAAGGCAACAAGCGAGCCGACTGACAGGTCGATCCCGCCAGAAATAATCACAAAGGTCATGCCCACCGCGATGACGCCGACAAAGGCATTATCAATCAGCAAATTGACAAATACGCGCAAGGAAAAGAAATTCCGATACATCAACGAGCCGATAATGTAAATCAGCACAAACACGGCAAAGGTGGCGAGAATCGGAATATTGCGTTGATTCAGCCGTATTTTCATAAGATTCATCCTCTCTCTTCAGACCTCACAGGTCTCTACAACCGATGAGGTCTAATTTAGTATTATTATTTCGCTTCTTTCGCTGACGATGCGGGGATGGACGCGTCATTCGCTTTCATGGCGCCGACATATCCGGTCAACAATTTGCGAAAGTTTTCCGATTGAATCAAGACGACAAGAATAATCACAATCGCTTTATAGACCAATGTGACTTCCGGGGCGATGCCGCGCGTTAAAATCGTCGTGGTCAGGCTCTGGATAATCAGCGTCCCGACGACAGAACCGGCCAGCGTAAATCGGCCTCCATTCAGCGTTCCGCCAATAATCACCGACGCGATGGCGTCTAATTCTAAGAATAAGCCAGCATTATTGGCGTCCGCGCCGCGAATATTCGAACAGATCATTAACCCGGCAAGGCCAGAGCAAAATCCGGAGAAGACATACAACATCAATTTAATTTTCTGCGCTTGCAAGCCCATGAATCGGCTGGCTTTCGGATTCGCGCCGACCGCTTCGATAAACATCCCTAACGCTGTTTTGCGCGTCAGAAAAAACGTAATGGCAATCATCATGATTGTCAAAACAACCGGGAATGGCAGCCCGAATAAAAAGCCGCCGCCCACAAATTCGAATGGTCCATGAATAAAAATCACGATCTGACCTTTGGTAATTAACTGGGCAATACCGCGCCCGGCAACCATCAAAATCAGTGTGGCGATGATGGGCTGAATATCGAGATAGGCGACTAAGAATCCGTTCCACGCTCCGGCCACCAACGCGAGCAGCAGCGGCAGCGCGACTGCAATGATAATTGACGTTGGAGGATCAGGATATTCCAGAATGCCGTTTGCATATCCCGGACGGATCAGATAGGCGGCTAACGCGCCGGAAATCGCTAAAATAGAGCCGACTGACAGATCAACGCCGCCAGTCGCATAGACCAGCGTCATACCGAGCGTCAGCAGCAGCGTCGGAGCGCCGCGATTCAGAATATCCACCAAACTGCCGAATAAATGGCCGTCTTTGATCGTAATCCGAAAGAATCCGGGCGTAAAGAAAAAGTTAAATAACAAGATCAGACATAAGGCCACGACCGGCCATAACACTTTTTGCGCCTGATCGGATTTGAACCGCATCAACCAAGATTTCATGTTTAATCCTCCTTCTTCGCAATCGTGTGCATAATATGCGTTTCTTCGATTTGATCGCCGACTAATTCGCCTATTTTCCGGCGATCTCGCAACACGGCCACACGATCGCTGCATCGAATCACTTCTTCCAATTCGGACGAGATAAACAAAATCGCCATTTGTTCTTCACGGCTCAACGCGATTACTAATTTTTGAATTTCCGCTTTTGCGCCGACATCAATACCGCGAGTTGGTTCATCGAGAATCAAAAAGCGCGGGTTCGAGGCGAGCCAGCGGGACACAATCACTTTTTGCTGATTGCCGCCGCTCAGGTTTTTGACCAATTGTTCGGCATTCGGCGTTTTGATTGCCAGGGCTTTGATGTATTTATCAACAATTTCCATCTGCTCGCGTTTTGAGAGCGTCTTAAAAATGCCTTTGGTGCCTTGCAACGCTAAAATAATGTTTTCCCGCACGGTCAAATCAGGAATAATCCCCTCGGTTTTGCGGTCTTCCGGGCAGAACGCGAATTTCGCGTCAATCGCTTTATGCGGCGAAGAAATATCCGTCTCGTTGCCATCTAACAACACTTTGCCAGAATGCGCTTTATCAATGCCAAACAGCAGCCGCGCGATTTCTGTGCGGCCAGAGCCTAACAATCCGGCCAATCCCAGCACTTCTCCTTCGCGAATATCCAAATCGAATGGGGCTATCGCGCCTTTACGTTCCAATCCGCGAACCTGAATAAACGGTTTTTTGCCCTGCTCTTCTTTTGTGACAAGATTGGCCCCGCTTTCGCTGACGAATTCTTCCAACCGTTTGCCTAACATCCGCGCAATCAACTCAAGACGAGGCAATTCGGCGGTTTTGTATTCCCCGACTAATTCGCCGTTTCGCAACACTGTAATCCGGTCGGAAATTTGATACACCTGATCAAGAAAGTGGGTGACGAAGATAATCGCAATGCCTTCACCTTTTAATTTGCGGATCAAACTGAATAATTGTTCGACTTCCTGCGCATCAAGGCTGGAGGTCGGCTCATCCAAAATTAAAATTTTTGCCGAAATATCGAGTGCGCGGGCAATTGCGACTAATTGCTGAATCGCGACAGAGTATGAAATAACAGGCTGCGTGACATCAATATCCACATCTAATTTTTTCAGCGCCGCGCGCGCGCCCTGGTTAATGGCTTTCCAATCAATGCGACCCTGTTTCATCGGTTGGCGGCCAAGATAGATATTTTCCGCAACAGACAACGCCGGAATCAGGTTGATCTCCTGATACACCGTGCTGATGCCGTGCTGAGGGGCTTCCACTGGCGATGAAATTTCGAATGGCCGCCCTTCGTACAATACTTTCCCGCCGTCTTTTTTGTATAACCCGGTAAACACTTTAATTAAGGTAGATTTTCCCGCGCCGTTTTCTCCCATCAAACAATGCACTTCTCCGGCTCTCAGAAAAAAATCCACGCCTGACAGGGCTTTTACGCCAGGAAACGTCTTACTTAATCCGCGAATTTCAAGAAGAATTTTATGGTTCGGTTCCATTACGACTCCTCCTCATGGTTGTCGAACGTCTTGTGGGCTAATTCTGCTGCAATCGAACGATACCGCCTTTTTTGCCCCTTCTGTTTTATAAATGCGAGATAACGTTGATACATGTCTTGTTCTTTCGATTCTATCGTTGCGCATGATGCGCTCAAAGATGCCGTTTCAAGATGATGGGCAAATATCTGTTGGTGGTATATCATTCCATGACTCCCGAAATCGCGTGAGGAAAAAAGGCGAGCAGGCTCGCGCGAAGGCAGGCTGCCTTCGCGCGAATGGTGTGGGATTAATATGTTCTCAGCGGGAGGGTTTCTTTTGCGACTTCAGCAGGGAACACGCCTTCTTCCGTCACGATCCGTTTCGGCAATTCTTTGCCTAACGCTAAATCTTCGACAGCGTCAAACAACTGCGGTCCAAGTAACGGGCTGCATTCGATGGTCGCATTCAACTTGCCTTCGACCATCGCTTCGAATGCGCCGCGAACGGCATCAATAGACACGATGATAATGTCTTTGCCAGGTTTCATGCCAGCTTCTTCAATCGCCTGAATTGCGCCGAGCGCGCTGTCATCATTATGGCCGTACACCACATCAATCTTGTCGCCTTCGGCTTTCAGGAAGGCTTCCATGACTTGTTTGCCACCAGCGCGGGTGAAGTCTGCGCTCTGGGTTTTCACGATTTCGAAATTCGGATGATCTTTCAGCACTTCGCGGAATCCGGCGAAACGATCATTCGCAGGAGCAGAACCAACTGTGCCCTGTAATTCGACAATCCGCACTTTATCCATCGTTTTGTCAGCGCGTTTCACTTTTTCATAGTTTTCCACCAGCCATTTTGCTGTACGGCGGCCTTCTTCGACGAAGTCAGACCCCATAAACGACACCCACAACGTATCGTCGCTCACATCAACAGCGCGGTCGCTCAAAATCACTGGAATGCCAGCATCTTTGGCTTCTTTCAAGACAGGTTCCCAACCGCTTTCCACGACAGGAGAGAAGGCGATGACATCCACGCCCTGCGCAATGAACGAACGAATCGCTTTAATCTGGTTTTCCTGTTTCTGCTGGGCATCCGAGAACTTCAATTCGATACATTCGCTGCGTTTTTCAGCTTCTTTCTGAATAGATTCGGTGTTGGCTGCGCGCCATGCGCTTTCTGCGCCGATCTGAGAAAAACCGACAACGATCTTCTTGTCATGTTTATCTTTGCACTGCGCATCAGCGGTTTGACCAACCAACGCAACTCCCATCAAAATAGCAACTGCCACAGACATTGCTTGAAAAAATTGTTTCATACGGCGAGATACCAGTACCTCAAAAAATGCCTTCCCGTTTTCGGTCAGCCATTTATCGAATACTGCCTCCTTGATTAGGTTTATGAAGTTGTTGTGTCGCTTGTGTGTCAAATGATGTTTGACGTTTATCATAATATAGCAAGTGTGATGCCAACTCGACGAAACCCCTTTTAACAGGGGGAAGCGGTGCGTATCTATTGGCAAATTCATCGGAAGGTGTCTCAAAAACAAGACAATCAACAGAAAAACGAGGACATGTACTTAGCAATACCGTAAAAATGGCGCTGTCCCAAAAATGGACAGCGCTTCATTTTTAGGACATGCCACATTTACCGCTCCAAATCCGCAATGCCATGCTCCTTGATCTTCCGATGCAGGGTGCTGCGGGGAATGCCCAACATTTTGGCGGTCTGGATTTTATGCTGCTGATTCTTGTCCAACGCCTCGATAATCACCTGTTTTTCGAATGCATTGATCGCGTCCGGCAGCGACAACCCCTCGATATTCGGCGTTGATGATGACAACACGCGGGCTGACGCATTCTGATGCTGCTGAATCAGCGGCAAATTGCCGTTCAAATGCTGCGTCGCAAGATAGCGTTGCAACGTGTTTTGCAGTTCGCGCACGTTTCCTGGCCAATCATAGCGATAGAAGGAATCGGACACATGCCCCGGCAGCGTCGCCGGGATGCGCGGCGCATTTGCCGGGAGCGATTCCCGTTTGCGGCGCGCTAACTCTAAAAAATGCTCAATCAATAGCAATAAGTCGTCTTTTCGCTCGCGAAGCGGGGGAACAGGGATTTCAATCACGCAGATGCGATAAAAAAAGTCTTCGCGCAATTTGCCCTGCTGAAGCAAGGTTTTCCACTCTTTATTGGTCGCCGCAATCAGCAGCACATTGGCCTGCTTCGGTGTCGTGCTGCCGAGAGGAACATATTCGCCGTTTTGCAGTGCGCGCAGCAATTTCGCCTGCATGCCCGGCGTCAATTCCGTCACTTCATCCAAAAATAAGACTCCGCGATGCGCTTGATCAAAAAACCCGGCCTTATCGCGATCCGCGCCAGTAAACGCCCCTTTGCGGTGGCCGAAAAATTCCCGTTCGAACAACGTTTCCGGAATGGAGGCGCAATTCACCGCCACAAACGCCTGCTGTTTCCGCGCGCTGATCTGGTAAATCGTTCGCGCAATCAATTCTTTGCCTGTGCCGGATTCCCCGACAATCAGCGTATTCACGTCGGAGGTCGCCGCGCTCATGGCTAATTCGTACACGCGCTGCATGGGCTGGCTTTTTCCGATGAGTTCGCCGAAGCGATACCGTTCGGTCAAGGTAGATTTGAAGGTCGAATTCTCTTTCTGAAGGCGTTCGCGCTCTTCTTCCAGATGTAGCTCCCGAAGCTTGCAGTCATGCACATCACGGATGGTTAACAGGGTTGCAGGCTGGCTATTCCACACAATCGAGGCATATTCCAATTCTACCCATAATGCGCCGCCGTTCCGCAGCAATTGCTCCTGCCATTCCGACGGCGGAGTTTCCTGCGATTGCAATTGCTCCCAGATATGCCGCCGCGCCGCTTCAGGAAAAAAATCGAGCACGTTCTGTTCCATGATCTGTTTTGCAGGACGCGCCGCAATGGAGATGAAGGCGGCGTTACAAAAGATAATACGCTGTTCTCGAAGAATGAGGATGCCGTCCAGCGCCTGTTCCGCCATCACGCGATACTGCTGTTCACTGGCGCGTAACGCCTCTTCGGCGCGAGTGCGCTCCATGATTTCGCCGTGCAGTTGCGCGTTGGCGCGGCGCAGTTCTTCGGTACGCTGCTCCACCAATTCTTCAAGATGGTGGCGATAGGCGTCTAACTCGCGATTCTGGGCTTGAAGCTGTTCGCGCATCAGTTTCAGCGCGAGATGTGTCTGCACTCGCGCCACGACTTCATCCATCTGAAACGGCTTGGTGATATAATCCACGCCGCCGACCTGAAAGGCTTTGACTTTGTCTAACGGCGCATCCAACGCGCTCAAAAAGATAATCGGAATATCGCGCGTCTCTTCCTGAGCTTTCAAAATGCTGCACACTTCATAGCCATCCATATTCGGCATCATAATATCGAGCAGAATCAAATCCGGCGGGCGATGTTGAATGGATTTTAAGGCAATTTGCCCATTAATGGCCGTTCGCACCTGATAGTGGTATTCTGAAAGAATGCGAGACAAGGCCGCGAGATTTTGAGGGTTGTCATCAATCAGTAAAATATTCGCCATCAATACATTGGTGTTCATGCGTCGAGTTCCTCAAAGATGGATTGCAAAATGTCGAACCGGAATTCTTTGATTAACGCTTCTAAGGCTTCGGCAAGCGCCTGATGTTCATGCCGGATCATGACGATCATCTGATGCATCTTCGACGGATCGACCTCGATAACCGCCTGGCGCATCTCAGCCAGCATCTCAGACGGGATCGCCAAGATCGCTTCGGGCGACAACACATCTCGAAATGTTGCTGGCGTGATGATACGTTCAGCGTCGCGGGATTCTTCATAGACATAACGCACGCCGAGGTATTTCTGCATCATTTCGAAAATATCTGTTTCCCGGAAAGGTTTATGCAGAAAGCCATCACATCCGGCAGCCAGCACTTTTTCATGTTCGTCATCAAATCCGCTCGCTGTCAAGGCAATCACGACAGTTGCCCGACCTTCGGCGCTGGCTTTCATCTGCCGCGTCGCCTCATAGCCATTCATGACCGGCATACGAATATCCATCCAAATCAAGTGCGGCTTGAATTCGCGCCACACGGCAAGCGCTTCCTGCCCATTCACGGCTTCCGCAACGTCGAAACCAAAGGGAGTCAATAACCTTGTCAACACATGACGATTACCCGGCTTGTCATCAACGACAAGAATACGATAACGCGGCTGCCCCGGTTCTAAGGCGATAATTCGGCGCGACGGGAGCAGATTGGCGGTCTCCTGTCCCTGCGCGACCTCAACAGGAATGGTAAATGAAAATGTCGTGCCTTGCGCCACAATGCTGTTGACATGAATCTCGCCGCCTAACAACTGCACAAACCGCTGGCTGATTGTCAAGCCTAATCCCGTGCCTTCCTGGGCTTGACGCCCGGTCTTCGTCTGTCCGAAAGCTTCGAACAGCATACCGGCTTCTTCCGGGGCAATGCCCGGTCCGGTGTCTTCCACCTCAAAACGCAGCCAGCAGCGATTCTGCTGCTCAGGCATCGCCGCAGGCGCTTCCACAGGCTTGACACGCACGGCGATTCCGCCTTCTTCGGTAAATTTAATGGCGTTATTCAAGAGATTGATTAATACCTGCCGCAACTTTGGCGCGTCAAGATAGACGTATTGCGGCGTATGTTCAGCCTGTTCGAAGATGACGCTCAGATGTTTTTGCGCCGCTTTATGCGTGAACATTTCTTCTAATTCGCTTAAAAGACGAAAGAGATCAATCGTGCTTTCGTTGACGCTCATGCGTCCGGCTTCGATTTTCGAGAGGTCTAACACGTTATTGATCAGACTCAGCAAATGTTCCCCGCTATGGCGGATAATATCGAGATATTCCCTATTTTCGCCGGAAATATCGGAGTGACGCGCCATAATTTGCGCGAACCCTAACATCACGTTTAACGGGGTACGCAGTTCATGGCTCATGTTGGCTAAAAATTCGCTTTTGGCGCGGCTGGCGGATTCCGCCGACTCTTTGGCCTGGCGCAGCGCCTCTTCGCTATGTTTGAGTAATGTAATGTCACGAGAGATGCCGAACGTACCGATAATGTCGCCATGCTCGTTTCTGAGCGGCATTTTCGTAATTAATGCCCATTCTCGCTGCCCGTCGTTCCCTTCTCGTTCTTCTTCTTCGCCAATCAATGGGATGCCGGTACGAAGAATCTCCAGGTCTTGTTCGTGTCGTTTTTGCGCCTCTTCAGTCGGAAATAGGTCAAATACAGTCTTTCCGATAGCTTCTGTCGGATTATGCAATCCGATGCGAAGAGTATAGGCCGCGTTCGCGCGAGTAATCTTGCCTTCGCGATCTTTAAAGAAAATTCGATCCGGGACAGTTTCCATAAAGATGTCCAGAATATATTTTTGACGGACAAGTTCGGCAGTGCGGTTTTCGACGCGCTGATCAAGTTCAGCGTTCAGGTTCTCTAATTCCTGAATTTTGCGCTGAATCTCATCACGCATGTGCGCAAAACTTTGCGCTAATGTGCTGAGTTCATCATTTCCGCGCACATCAATCGGCTGCTGCAAATCTCCTTGCGCCATCCGTAATGCGGCATGATCCAGGCGCAGAATCGGATTCGTAAATTTCGGCACAACAACCCAGGAGACTAATGCAAGGCAAATCAGGATGCCAATCCCGGAAGTTGTGAATACCGTTTCGAGAATATTACCGATCTCTTGCTGTTCGATCTCTTGCGATAAACTCACCGTGATCGTCCCAATCGCATTCTCGCCATTTTTCAGAACACATGCTCCCTGATAATACGTGTCAATGCCGAATGTGACCGATGTAATCGCGAGATGCTGGAGTTGATCACGCACATCCTGGCAACTCATCGTCCCGGTGAGGATGCGCTCATCCAGCAGCATTTGTTTTTTGAGCGTGCCGACGCTGAATTGATTTTCCGCGAAAAAGTTGATCTCCGTTTTACTCAGGGAGGCATATTCTTCGATCATGCTCTGGGTGTAAAACACATCCCCCACCAGCACCCCCATTTTCACGTCGCGGCGATAAATCGGCGCCACGATTCGAATCCCTAATTGTGTGCCCTCTTTAAAAATATAAATCGAAATATCATCCGGGATATCCTGATCATAGATCGCAGCAACCCCAGGCGGCAAAGGAACGTCAGGAAATGGTTTGTTTTTGAAATGCAACGCGCTGTTGATTCGTCGAAAGGTAATCTCAGCCAGGGTCATCGGGTCATTCATCGGGAGATATTGCGCACCTTCTTCCGCTGAGACAAAATAGCCCCCCTTCAACTCTTGCTCTCCGACACGGCGATACACGACCAGCAAGCGCCGATTCGCGCCATACAGCATCACGCGGTCGGCAGATGCCACACGCCCGAATTGCCGCAGTTCTTCCGAAGCGTCGGCAAAATTATCGAACAGAAAACGGATCGTGCCTTCTTCGCTCTGATCGCGACTGTAGGTATAGGTAGCCCAAAGCAGCGCGACATTTTCAGCCAGAAATCTTTTGACGCTCTGCGTATAGATGGTGATGCGCCTGGTGTAATCATTCAGAATAATATCAAAGCCAATCTGAATGCGCTGGCGCGATTCCCGCTGTTTATCCTGTTTGGTGAGGGTATAGTATGTCAGCGAAATCCCGGCAATCGTGACGAGCACTAAAAACAGGCACACAATTAAAAATTTCGTGCGGATGGACATCTTCATACATACCCTTCTGTCAGATGAAAAGCAAACTGTCAACAACTAATTACGTCAAGAGAAGCCGCCCGAACATCTCAGGTCGCATCTTCGCTGAAAATCATCGTTTCAGCGCCTTTCCATCATCTTCTTCTAAAAATAGCTTGACAATGCGACACGAAAACGTCATAAAAAATCATCGTTGTTGAATTAGGAGAATGTACTCGAAGAGGTTCACGGTCGGAGAGGTTCGATGAGACGTCTGGTTGTCATTTTGATATTTTGGTCGCCGATTCCATTCACGATGTACGATCCGTTTTTCGGAGTGGTCGCCTATGTGCTGATGAATGTCATTCGCCCGGAGCAACTGATGTGGGGAGATCGTCAGGCTGCCGGACGTATTTACCTCTTCACGCAGATCGTCTGTTTTTTTTCCTGGCTGTTCAATCGCGATAAGGAGCGTTTGCACGGGAAGGACAATCCCGTTCCCTCGCAAATGTTTATTCTCCTCCTCTTTTTGCTGCAAATGTTTCTGGTCTCGTATTTCTCAGAGTTTCCGCAAAGCGACAGGTGGTCTTCGATGTTCTGGAAGACCACACTGTTTTGCTTTGTCATCTCCAAATCAGTCAGTACGCCGAAAAAATTGGAACTATTTTACGTGGCCGTGCTGATCTGGATGTCCTTATTAGCCGTCTGGGGCATCCAGCAGAAATTCGGCGGCAACAGCCGCATGGAAGGATTAGGCGGCGATATGCTTTCTGATATTAACGATCTGTCGTCCGTCTATGTGATGTATGTGCCGATGGCGTATTATTCCCTCTTCAGCACAAAAAAGTGGATCCGTGCCTGGATCGGCATTCCCTCTTTTCTGATTTTCGTAATTTTTATTTTATTCGGAGGCTCGCGCGGCGCATTTTTAGGGATGTTCGTCTGCATGGGTCTCATCTTTTTACGCGCGCAAGGTATTCAGAAATTCAAGATGGCGGCAACGATGGTATTTGTGGGCGGATTGTTGGGGATCGTGCTGATTCAACTCGCTCCCGAAGGATTCTTCGATGAATACACTGACCGGCTGAAATCCATTATGGGACAGGAGGACACCCAGACCGGGCAAGTGGAGCGCGAAGGCTCTTCAGCAGGACGTATTGCAATGTCGCAGGGCGCATGGACGGTGTTTACCAATAATCAGCAATATTGGTGGACAGGTATTGGCTTGCGGTGTTACCCCTTCATGTACTATCAGCATTTCGACGAAATTGCGCCCGTGCTGGCACCGGAAGATTTCGCCAGTATTTATGGAGACGGTAAAGGCGGCAAAGCGATTCATAATGCGCAAATCAATCTCCTGATGAGCGGCGGCATTCCGTTGGCGACACTCTGGGCGGCGTATTTCTTCTTTAGCTGGTCGCAGGCGCATCGTTTCCCTAAAAAGTATCCGAAAATCATTCAAGGCGTGAACGTGCATAATTATGCCAACGCGCTCGAAATCGGGATCGTCGGCTGGTTAGTCTGCATGAGTTTCTTGAACATTGAATTTGTTGACTTTTTTTATTGGCACGCCACCATGATCGGCGTCGTGACCAATATCGGCAGAGCGCAGTTGCAACGAGAACTTGCAGGCACCGATGAGGATGAGGAAGAAGAAAATTCGGCAGCACGTCTGGCGACGCGACGCCCGGCATTTTCGCGATTTTAATGGGAAGACTTCCGAGTTTTTGAAGACCTCGGAAGTCTGGAATGGAAATGATGAAACAACAGCCTATCAATGTCATGCAGCTTGTGTTGAGCCTCGTCATTGGCGGGACGGAAAAGTTAGTCTATGAGATTACGCAGCGCGTAGATCGAGACAAGGTATCGCCCGTCGTCTGCTGTCTCGATGAAATCGGCGTATTCGGCGAAAAGCTGCGCGACGCTGGTGTGCCGGTGTATGTCCTGAATCGCGCTCCTGGCCTCGATTGGTCGCTTTTGCCGAAACTGCGCGAGATTATCGTCAAAGAGCAGATTGACGTGATTCACGCGCATCAATACACGCCCTATTTTTACGGCCTGATGGGGTCGCTCTACTCGAAAATCACGCTCACGCCGTCGCGCCCGGAAGTCGTGTTCACGGAACACGGGCGTTTTTACCCGGATGTCCGCAAATTCAAGCGCGTCGTCAGCAATCCCATTTTGAGTCTGTTCACGAAGGAAATTGTCACGATTTCCGCCAGCACGAAACAAAGCCTGATTGATTACGAAAATTTTCCAGCGCGGCGGATTCGCGTCGTCTATAACGGCATTGATTTGGAACGCTTTTCCAAAACGGCAGATCGGCTTGCAAAACGGCGCGAATTGGGCTTGCAACCTGATGATAAGGTCTTCGGCATCGTGGCGCGGCTCGACCCGATCAAAAATCATGCGATGCTGCTTCGCGCCTGTCAGCAACTTGTGAAAACAGTACCTAACGCATATCTGCTGATTGTCGGCGACGGCCCGGAACGCGCCAAACTCGAAGAGTTAACGGCCTCGCTCGGCATCGCGGCGCATGTCAAATTCCTCGGAGCGCGGCAGGATATTTCCGAATTGCTGCAAACGTTCGATGTGTTCGCGCTCTCGTCCTTCAGCGAAGGGACGTCGGTCACGCTGCTTGAGGCGATGGGCGTCGGCGTCCCGATTGTCGCGACGAACGTCGGCGGCAACCCGGAAGTCGTCAGCGACGGCGAAACCGGCTTTCTTGTCGAAAGCGATAACGCCGATGACATGGCGAACAAGTTGTTGCAATTATTACAAGATAACGCCTTGCGGCAGCGCATGGGCAACGCCGGAAAACAAAGGGTTCACGCCTTGTTTTCAATAGAAAAAATGGTGCAGGCGTATGTTGACCTCTATCTCAACGCCTCAAAACGAAAGTCGGAGCGATAAGCGAGTATCGGCGGACAGCCTTGTCCGCCAGTATGCATGAATAAATTACCCTGCGGACAAGGCTGTCCGCCGGTACGAAGGAGAATTTCTTTGTGTGCGGAATTGCGGGCGTTTTTAACTATTTAGATCAGACGCAGCCAGTCACGCCGGAACTGCTTCAGCGCATGACAGATGTGATTCGCCATCGCGGGCCGGACGCCGACGGCATTTACATTGATGGCGCAATCGGCCTCGGACAGCGGCGCTTGAGCATTATCGATCTGTCCGAAGCAGGTCGTCAGCCAATGTTTTCGGAGGATCGCCAACTCGCCATCGTTTTCAATGGCGAAATTTACAACTATCTCGAACACCGCGAGCCGCTGATTCAGCGCGGGCATCGCTTTCATTCGCACACCGATACGGAAGTCATCATTTATTTGTATCGCGAATACGGTGAGCAATGCGTCAAATATCTGCGCGGCATGTTTGCGTTTGCGATCTGGGACGCGCCGAAACAACAGCTTTTCATCGCCCGCGACCATATCGGCCAGAAGCCGCTCTATTATTATTCCGACGGCAAACGCCTCGTGTTCGGCTCGGAATTAAAATGCCTGCTGGAAGACCCGACCGTGCCGAAAGAACTCAATTATCAGGCGTTTTACGACTATTTGATGTATTCGTACATTCCCGCGCCGAAAACGATTTATAAAAACATCTACAAGCTCCCCGCCGCGCATTATATGGTCTGCAACCGCAATGGCCTCCGCATTCAAGAATACTGGGATGTCTCGTTCGCCCATGTTAACGAGCAGAAGCCCGAATCATATTACAGCGAGATGCTGATCGAGCGACTGCAAGAAACCGTCAAAATGCACCTGATGAGCGACGTGCCGCTCGGCGCGTTCCTGAGCGGCGGTGTGGATTCCAGCGGCATCGTCGCGATGATGGCGCAATCCATGACGACGCCGGTCGTGACAACCTCCATCGGCTTCGAGGAAAAGGAATTCGACGAACTCGAATACGCCCGCATCGTCAGCAATTACTATAAAACCGACCATTTCGAGCGCGTGGTCAAGGCCGATGCCGTCAGCATTATTGATAAAGTTGTCTGGCATTTCGATGAACCGTTCGCCGATTCATCGGCGATTCCGACCTACTACGTCTCGAAATTGTCGCGGGAAAAAGTGACCGTCGCGCTTTCCGGCGACGCAGGCGACGAAAATTTCGCAGGCTACTCCAAATATCCGATTGACATGATGGAAGAATCGCTGCGGCGACGCATTCCGCAACCGCTGAAACAATGGGGCATTGCGCCATTGGCGGGCATCTATCCGCAATGGGATTGGCTGCCCTGGTATCTACGCGCCAAATTCTTTTTGACGAATCTGACCCTGCCGCACGCCCGCGCCTTTTACCGGACGAATACGTTCATGACACCCGACGTAGAGCGGCAATTGTTGACGCAAGACACGCTGCGAGCCATTGGCGGCTACGATCCGTACAGCGTCGTGGAAAGCGCGTACAATCGCGCTGATACGAACGATCCGCTCTCGAAAGTGCAATATGTTGACCTGAAAGTGCTGCTGCCGGACGACATGCTGGTCAAAGTGGACAGAATGAGCATGGCGCATTCGCTGGAAGTGCGCCCGCCGATGCTCGATCCGGTCTTTGTCGAGTTTGTCGCTTCGATTCCGTCGCGCTTCAAATTGCACGGCAAAGAGAAAAAATATATTCTGAAAAAGGCGTTGACGCCGTATCTGCCGCCGGAAATTCTCTATCGCAAAAAACGCGGCTTCGACGCGCCGCTGAACGCCTGGTTTCGCAACGATTTGAAAGTATTGGCGCAAGAGACGGTTCTGTCGGAACGCGCTTTGCAGCGCGGCTTTTTTAACCCGGAAACGGTCAAAACCATGTGGCGGCAGCATCAATCCGGCGAACGCAATTTCGGCATGAACTTCTGGACGCTGCTCATGTTCGAACTCTGGTTTCGGCAATTCATGGAACGCTGAAAATGATAACGAATCGAGATTTGATCTTGACGGCATTAAAACCGCGTTGCTGTATCCGTTTCATCACAGCACGATAAAGGAGAGAGATGTTAGCTCCGATAACATTCGAAATTTCATCAGAATTGGCAAATCGTCTGCGACCATTCGAGGCTCAGGTGTCGCGAATTTTGGAATTAGGCTTGCGTGAATTCGACGCCGTCGAACAAACCGGCTTCGAAGGGGCGGCAGATGTCTTGGAACTGCTGGCAACGTTGCCAACGCCGGAAGAAATCCTTGCGCTTCGACCGTCGAAACCGCTGCAAAACAGAGTCGGCGCATTGCTGGAAAAAAACCGCACAATTGGGCTGAATGCCGATGAAGAACGCGAATGGGAACAATATCAATATCTTGAACATTTAGTTCGAGTTGCCAAAGCCAGAGCGTATGCGAAGCTGCATCAGGCATAATGTATGAGAACGTATATTTCAGCCGAATTGCGACGACGCGTCTATAACCGCACTAATGGAGTGTGCGAATATTGCCTGATTCCTGAAAGCATCGCATTTGTTCCGCATGAAATCGATCATGTGATTGCGCAAAAACACGGCGGCGCGACCGAATTCGAGAATTTAGCTGTGTGCTGCGCGATCTGCAATAAACATAAAGGAAGCGATTTGACTTCGATAGACCCGGAAACAGGAGAAATTACGCCGCTTTATAACCCTCGCCAAGATCAATGGTCAGAACATTTTGCATTGCGCGACGCCTTTATTGTGCCATTGACCGCCAAAGGTCGCGTCACGGTTCGACTCTTGCAATTCAATACGACAGAGAGAATTGAGGAACGAACGTTATTGTTGGCTGTTGGTCTTGTTATGTAACCTTCAACGCGAGATTGATATGAATCAAGAGGCATTTCTCTCGTGCATTTTTCAGATATATTAGAAAATAGAAGTCTCTCGAACGGACGTTCTTTGCTGAAAAAACATCGTTTCGACGTTATTTCTCACCGAAGCCTATTATGATCTTGACACCATCAAATGAAAGATGAAAGAAAATGATACGAAAAATAATGAAATTCATTTTGCTGTGTATATTTTGCTTTATGGCATTCATCATCATGACATACGGCAAGTCTTTCATTGACTCTATAAAAAATGCAGAGTATTTGAGAGTTCAATCAAATATTCAAAAAATAGTTGTTTTACAGGATGCGTATTATGCGAAACATCAGACGTATATTGCGGTTGAGCCGTATCCCCAAGACCCTGTCGGAGAAATGGCATGGTGGCGCTCGAAGGAAACGGAAGGGTTTACAACGCTTGGATGGAAACCCTGGGGATTACCCGTCTCATGTCGGTATGGCATCAATGCGACGCCCCAAGCCTACACGATTGAAATGGTTTGTCAATCTGTTGACAACAATATTTATTTGGGATATGTAAAACCTGCTGCTGGCATGCAGGAAGGGCTTCATGGAGTATTCGGCCAATGCTCTGGAAAGGGCGTGTATAAAACCACGAATTCCGGTACAAAATATTTACTTGAAACAATCGGCCCGTGTAACTCGGAATCCGAATCGTTTTTTGATTGGCTACAAGAACGGAATAGCCGAAAAAAATGAGCACGTTCACTGTATAAAAACACAATAATACCAATTGTGCGAAGAACTCAACATCTCTATCCCGAATCAAAGAATGAGTCGAAACGCGAAAGGAGAACGGCCATGCTCGAATATATCGCAGCCGATTTGGCTCGATTCGAAGAAGAAGGCGGCGGCAGCCCGCTGCGGATTTTAGTACGCGGCCTCGTGTCGCAGGGCTTTCAGGCGATTCTGGTCTATCGCTTTTTTCGTTGGTTTTTCGTGCGCGGCATTCCGACGCAGCCGGTGCGGTTTATCATCGAACGCCTGACCGAAATCATGACTGGCATCTCGATTCCGGCGGAAACCGACATCGGCAAAGGGCTGCGGATTCACCATTTCGGCGGGATTATTTTTCATTCCCACACGAAAATGGGGGAACATTGCACGATCTATCACGGCGTCACGTTCGGCGATAAAGGCGGCACGGGCGAACCGCCGACCGTCGGAAATAACGTGTTAGTCGGCGCAGGCGCGAAAGTGTTGGGGGACATCGCCATCGGCGACAACGTCAAAATCGGCGCAAACGCCGTCGTTGTGTCATCCGTGCCGGATAATAAAATCGTCGGCGGCGTTCCGGCGAAAATCATCGGCGAAAATACGAAGGATACTTGGACAATGAAACCACCGAAAACGACGATTAACGTCATGCAATGCCGCAGCACCTACACCACTGGCGGCGGCCCGGACAAGACTGTGCTGCTGCTTGCGGAGCGGTCGAACAAAGAAAAATTCCGGCATGTGCTGATGTATATGCGCGGCGCGAACGATCACGACTTCCAAATCGGTGACTGGGCGCGGGAACGCGGCCTGACGATTCATGAAGTGCTGGAACATAAAAAAATCGATTGGAGTAATCTGGTTGAAATTCACCGCCTGATCAAGCAATACGACATTGACATCCTGCACGTCCGCGACCATAAAACCTGCGTCGTCTGCTATCTCGCCGCGCTGCCGCACCCGAACGTCAAGCTGCTCTTTACCGCTCATTTGTGGCAAGATCACGACAGCCTGAAAATGAAATTTTATACGTGGCTGAATCTGCTCTTTTTGAAACGCTACGACAAAATTATCGCCGTCTCGTATGCGCTGAAAGATTTCATGGTCAAGCGCGGCATCCGCCCGGAAAAAATCACGGTCGTGCATAACGCGATTGACGTGGACGCCTGGAATCGCGCCAAAGTGCGCTCGACGATTCGCGAGGAATTTCAGATTCCGGCCAGCCGCAAAATCGTCGGCGTGGTCGGGCGCTTGCGCTATGAAAAAGATTTGCCGACGACGCTTGCGGTCGCAAACAACGTGATTCGCGAACGCCCGGACACCTGTTTTCTGATTATCGGCGACGGCCCGGATCGCGCCGATTTGGAGCGGCAGGTTCAAGAAATGGGTTTGGCGGACAAAATTCTGTTTCTCGGTTTTCGCAAAGACACAATGAACATTTATGCCGTGCTTGACCTGTTCCTGTCAACCGCCCGCATCGAAGGGACGCCGAACACCGCGCTTGAGGCAATGGCGATGGAAGCGCCGATCATTTACACTGAAGTCGGCGGCGTCGGCGAAATCATTCAGGATGGGCATGACGGTCTGCTGTTTCAGGTCGGCGATGTCGCAGGCATCACGGCGGCAACGCTGAAGGTCTTGAATGACGAAGATTTTGCCCGACAATTGTGCGAAAATGGCCGCCGCAGCGCATGTGAAAAATTCTCCTTCACGAAACGTCTGGAAAAAGTAGAGGCTATTTATGAGAGTTTAATATCTTGTTAACCCATTTTATCAATGTATTGTTGAAAGCCATTGCTTGCTGAAAGCTAACGTATGAAAAGTCGTATAGTAGTAATAACAATAGGATTATTTCTCCTTATAGGAAACCAATCCGTTAGAGGAGAAAGTAGGTCTTTAGAAGCGATTATTCGAACAGTATCTCAATTACGCGAGGTGAAAGTTGAGGCGTATGACAGCGAAATTCCCTTACAGGTTAAACCGCTACTAATTCAATTCAAACACCAGTTATGTGATCTCATACTCGAAACCATGAATGCCCAATGGAATACGCCTCAAGATATTCGGCAGCAGGTTCTTGTCACCTTACAGCAGGCAGGAATTCCTGTTGATGATCATGTCTATGACGTAGAACCAGCATATTTCACTTACGATAAGATTACTGACATCCAAATCGAACAACCAGCAGAGCATCCTGATATGCTGGTTGCAACGGTTTCGCTATGGGTGATGTGCGGTGGGGATACCGCCTTTTATCTTTTCCAAAAAATTGAAAAGGAATGGTGCCTTATTGCCGTTCAAGAAGCCACTACATATCAGGACATTGGCGATGCGCAACAGGCTTTTCAGTATGCGATTTCCCCTGCTGATAAGAATGGGCAATTTTTTGTGGTCACAGCAAATACACATCCGTGGTGTACCTCGTTTTGGAATATGATTAGTTACCGGGTTTTTCGAGTGGGTGCGAATCCTTATCAGCCCAAGATACTTTTTCAAGGAGAAGAAGATATCTATCAAGGGCATTATACTATTACAATTCATCCAGCCAAGTTTTGGATTATTTTTTCCGGCAACCCCAGTGAATATCAGAAAATTTCAGAGTATGATGGCACCATTTCTACACATATCCTTTCCTATGATGTGAATGGAGAACAGGTCACTGGAATCGATTTTGTACCTGAAGATTATCTACTTAAATGGAGCGAATTATCATGGGAAGACGCATTAAAATGGGTTGATCCCGCATTACGGTCAAAACTTCATCCCTGGCATACACGTTTGCGTGAAATCAAAGAAGATGCCTATTCGTTTTCAGTCTTGACTTCGTGTAAAGACAACCCGGATATTTGGCAAATAGGGATACAATTAGATGATGGCGATGAAACGGATTCAACGCCTCAAGAAGGATTGTGCTTTACGCTAATCCGGGACAATGATTGGTATCGAATACAAGGAATCCAACTGACACATTCTTCAGAATGTCCAGAGGCATGTCCATCGAACCAATAAGGAGATTATGAACATTCTTTTTCTCACGCAGCGCGTCCCATACCCGCCGAATCGCGGCGACAAGCTCAGGGCATTCAACGACATCAGGAGGTACGTGTTATGTTAACTGAAATTCGCCTACAGATAGATGATTCAATTCTGCTTTCGCTGAAAGAGAAAAAAGACCAGTTTGCCAAAGCGATGCTGTTCCATTATGCGCTCTGGCTGTATCGTTCTCAGAAATTGAGTTTAGGAAAAGCCGCCGAACTCTCCGGACAGACCCGTCTAACATTTATCCAGAGCCTTCAAGCGAACGGCGAGCCGGTTTTTGATTACGAAGAGACGCTTGTTGATGAGATGATTGAACACGCGAAGACAACTCCAACGATTTTACGGGAGTTTCAGGCATGAACATTGTCTCGAATAGCACGCCGATCATTTCATTGGCAAGCATCGGACAGGTTGAACTACTGGCTCGACTTTTTGGAACGATTCGGATTCCGCGAGAAGTCTATCGGGAACTCAAATCGAAAAAAGCTCCTGGATACCATGACATTGATGCCGATCATTTTCAAGTACAGGATATTCAAGGAACGGCATATCTCGGCTTTCTCCTTCATGATCTTGATCGAGGAGAAGCTGAAGCGATTGTGTTAGCAAAAGAAATTCAGGCTGATGCACTCATCATGGACGAACGAACAGGCTACCTGATCGCAAAACAGCAGGGCATTCATGTTATTGGAACATTAACCGTATTGTTGATGGCAAAACAATATGGATTGATTGCTGCTGTCAAGCCGTTATTAGATGAAATGATGCGGCGAGGACGCTGGTATAGCCAGAATGTCTATCGCGACTTCCTGATAAAAATAGGCGAGTGAATTATGAATATCCTTTTTCTCACGCAGCGCGTCCCGTATCCGCCGAATCGCGGCGACAAGCTCAGAGCGTTCAACGAAATCAAGCTCTTAGCGCGGAATCATCGCATTTTTTTGACGTGCCTCGCGGATGACGAACGCGATTTAGCGCATAAAGCCGCCTTATTGGAATTTTGCGCGTCGGTGGATATAGTCTATAATCCGCCGATCTTCGCCAAAATCCGGTCGCTGGCGCATCTGATTTCGACGAAACCGCTGACGCTGCCGTTCTTTTCGTCGAACCGCCTGCGGCAAATCGTTCGCGAAAAGATCGAACACGAACGAATTGACGTGCTGTTTGCGTATTGCTCATCAATGGCGCAATATATTGACCGAGCGCCGCATCTGCCGAAAATCATTGATTTCGTTGACGTGGATTCCGAGAAATGGGCGCAATACGCCAAACGGTCGCATTTTCCGCGTTCATGGGTCTATGCCGCTGAAAGCCGCCGTTTGCGCAAATATGAACGCTGGCTGGCCGAAACCTTTCAATATAGCATTTTCGTCTCAGAGCAGGAAAAGCGCGATTTCCAGCGGCTCGTCTGCAATGTTCCGACGCTGACTGCGCTGCCGAACGGCGTGGATCGTGAATTGTTTCATCCGTCCGCGACGCCACCAGCACCGAATACCTTGATTTTTACGGGCGCGATGGATTATTTCGCCAACATTGAGACCGTAATCTATTTTGTACGTAATGTATTACCGAAGATTCGCGAATCTATTCCCGATGTCGTCTTGTATATCGTCGGCAGCCGCCCGGCGGAAGAGGTATTGCAATTAGGCCGCGACGATCCGAACATCATCGTCACCGGCTTTGTCGAAAGCGTCCTGCCGTATATGCACAAAGCGGCGGCATTTGTTGCGCCGATGCGGATTGCGCGGGGCTTGCAGAATAAGATATTGGAAGCGATGGCCTCCGGCGTGCCAGTCGTGACGAGTTCACTCGGCTATGAAGGAATTTCCGCGAAATCCGGCGAAGATGTGCTGGTCGAAGACGAGCCGGAACGCTTCGCGCAGCAGATCGCCCGGCTTTTGAAAGAGCCGCAACTGCGCCAGCAGCTTTCGCAAAACGGGCAAAAAGTCATCGAACAACATTATAATTGGGAAACGAATCTGCAACGCCTGGAACAGATTCTCGTGGACATTATTTCTAAAAAATAGAACACTGATTGGACTGATCGGGCTGATTTGCACTGATAAAAAATCAGTGAGCTTCAGTCAGATCAGTCCAATCAGTGTTCTATTCACTATGCGCGTATCGTTTATTATTCCGCATAAAGGTCGGGAAGAGTTGCTGCATCGCACGATTGGCTCAATTCTCAACCTTGAATGCGATTTATCGCAGATCGAGATTATCGTGGTGACGCAGAACGCCGAACTTTCCTACCGGCATGAGCAGCCGCAGGTCGCGTTCAAAGCGATTTTCCGCCCGGAGCGCGAGACGATTTCCGCGCTGCGAAACTTCGGCGTCAAAGAGGCGTCCGGCGACTTTCTCGCGTTTATTGACGCCGATATCGAGCTATCGCACAACTGGCTTGCCGTGATGTTCGAAGAATTCGAGGCGAAAGCGGGACGTGTTCTCGTCAGCGCAGTGCAGCGCTGCGAGCCGGATGCGCCGCGATTGGAACTGATCCGAACGCTGCAAAACGCGGCGGCGGCGGACGAGGCGGTGGAATTTCTCGATGGGCGCAACCTCTTTTTGCCGCGCCGCGTCTTCGAGCAGGTCGGCGGCTTTCCCGAACATCTCGTGACATGCGAAGATTATTATTTCACCTATAAAGTGCAGCAGTTCGGCGAAATGTACCGCACATCGAAGGCGACCTACATCCATCTCGGCGAAGACAAGCGCTACGACGAGATGTTCCGCAAGGAAATCTGGCGCGGGCAGTCGAACCTGCAATCGCTGAAAGGCCGCAAAATCCCGTTGCGCGAATGGCCGAGCATTCTCTCGCCGCTCTGGATCGTGATTTGGACGATTGTGGCGGTTGTCGGTGTCGCGTTGCGTTCATTGAATATTTTCTTTTTTTCGATTGAAATGTATGCTGTGCCGATCTTGCTCTACGCGATTCGTCTCTATCGGCTTGGCAAAGGGCAAATCAGCCTCGGCGAGGCGGTCAGGTTTTATCTCGTCTATTTCCCGGCGCGCGCCATCGGCACAGTCGAGGGGTTGTTTAAAATTATCAAATAAGCTGTCAACACGTTGCAAGTGTCTGACACTTAAAAAGTGATGCTACGCAACAGATTAAATCTGCTGACGGTGAACTCCCCTCCTGGGAGGGGTTGGGGGTGGGTGGCGGACGAGAAGACGCCGC
>CAZRSF010000026.1:35962-69462 GCA_964602655.1 uncultured Candidatus Moduliflexus sp. | reverse complement strand
ATTGACGCCGAATCGCGTCAAATCGTGTTTAATCAAGCCATCAATTACGATCAGGATTTGCCTCAGTATCAGACCAAAGAGGGCGCGATTCAGGGGCTCGGCGAAGGGGCGAGCGAATCCGATCCGAATATGTGGATCGAAGCGATGGAAATCCTGTTACAGCGCTTAGCGCAATCGAACGTCAATCAGCGCGACATTCTTTCGATGTCAGTATCCGGTCAGCAGCACGGCCTTGTTTCCCTTGATAAAGACGGCAATTTGAGCCGCTCGCGCTCCAAATTGTGGAACGACTTTTCGACGCAGGAAGAATGCGATATTCTGACCAAAAAAGTCGGCGGCCTTGATAATATGGTGAAAGAAGTCAGCAACAGCCAGCGCACTGGCTACACCGCCGCCAAAATCTTCCACATGTTCCGCCACGAACGAGAAAATTACGACAAAACCGCAACCTTCTTCCTTGTGCATAACTATATCAATTACTATCTGACCGGCGGTAAAAACGGTGGCGTGAAGGTCATGGAGCCGGGCGATACGTCGGGGTCGGCGCTGTATAACATCACGACCGGCCAATGGTCTGACACGGTCATCAATGCGATTGATCCGGGCTTGAAAGCCAAACTTGCACCGGTGCGACCTTCCACGAAAAGCATCGGCAAACTCTCCAAAGATTTGGTTGAACGTTACGGCCTGAATCCCGATTGCGATATTGACGCCGGAACTGGCGACAACATGTACGGCGCAGTCGGCACGGGGAATGTGAAGGAAGGCATCGTCACCATCAGCCTCGGCACAAGCGGCACGGCCTACACCTATTTGAACCAGCCGTTCGTTGACCCGACGGGCGAAATCGCGGGATTCTGCGACAGCACCGGCCATTACCTGCCGCTGCTCTGCGTCAGCAATCTTGCCAACGGTTACAACGATATTTTGAAAATCTACGGCCTGTCGCATCAGGATTTTACCGCGTTGATTCGGCAAAGCCCGGTCGGCAATCAGGGGCGTTTGATTGTCGCGTGGTATCAGGGCGAACGCACGCCTGACGTGCCGTTCGGCGTTCCGGCCTATTTCGGTTTTAGTTTAGCCGATTTGACGCAAAAAGAAGTCGTCTGCCGCGGCGTGTTAGAAGGGCATTTGTTGAATCTGTACGACGGATTCAAACGGATGCCGGTCAAACCGTCGGAAATTCGTTTGACAGGCGGCATCTCCCGCAGCGTGGCTTGGCGTGAAGCGATTGCCAATATTTTTAACGCTGAAACCGTCGCAGTTGAAGGCGAAGGCGCGGCAATGGGCGCGGCGCTGCATGCGTTATGGGTCTATGAGATGGAACACGGCCGTCAGGTGTCGTTGGAAGAGGTCGTCGCGCCGTATATTAAACTTGACGAAACGACGCGAGTCAAGCCGAATGCCAAAGACGTTGCCACATATCAGGTGTTAAGCCGCGAATTCAGCGCGTTGTCGGCGCGGCTGCGCAATCACGCCACGACAGATGATCCGTTCCGTCTGCGCAAAGAATTGATCGGATAACCACGCAAGACCTCACAGGTTTTGAAAACCTGTGAGGTCTTATTTCTTTTAGGAGTTATTTTATGTCTCAGCCAATTTATTTAGATGCCTCGCAACCGATTGCAGCGCGGGTTGACGACCTCGTTTCCCGCATGACCTTAGAAGAAAAAGTCTCCCAAATGGTGCACGAAGCCAAAGAAATCGAACGGCTCGGCATCCCGGAATATAACTGGTGGAATGAATGTCTGCACGGCGTCGCCCGCGCCGGATTAGCCACCGTGTTCCCGCAAGCTATCGGCCTCGCCGCCACGTTTGACATTGATTTGCTGTTCCGCGTCGCGACCGCCATTTCCGACGAAGCCCGCGCCAAACATCATACCGCCGCCGCAGAAGGCAATCGCGGCCAATACAAGGGCTTGACCTTCTGGACGCCGAACGTGAACATTTTCCGCGATCCGCGCTGGGGACGCGGACAGGAAACCTACGGCGAAGACCCGTTTCTCACGGCGCAGCTTGGCGTGGCAATGGTTAAAGGGCTTCAGGGGGACGATCCGAAATACCTGAAAACCGCCGCCTGCGCCAAACATTACGCCGTGCACAGCGGCCCGGAAGCCGAGCGGCATACATTTGATGCGCAAGCCAATCCGAAAGATTTGTTCGAAACCTATCTCCCCGCCTTCAAAGCCCTGATTGACGCCGGAGTGGAAACCGTCATGGGCGCGTATAACCGCACCAACGGCGAGCCGTGTTGCGCGAGCCAGCTTTTGCTGA
Organism: uncultured Candidatus Moduliflexus sp.; assembly: GCA_964602655.1. Taxonomy (GTDB): domain Bacteria; phylum Moduliflexota; class Moduliflexia; order Moduliflexales; family Moduliflexaceae; genus Moduliflexus. Next base: position 67,188 of record CAZRSF010000026.1, on the reverse strand, counting down.
TAGATATTCTGCGCAACGCCTGGAAATTTCAGGGGCATGTCGTTTCGGATTGCTGGGCGATCAAAGACATTCACGAAGGGCATCATGTCACGTCCCGCATCGAAGAATCGGTCGCGCTCGCGGTAAAAATGGGCTGCGATCTGAACTGCGGCAGTTGTTTCTATTATCTCGAAAAAGCCGTTGAAGAAGGCTTGATAGACGAAAAATTCATTACAGAATCGGTCAAGCGGCTGTTCGCCACGCGCTTTAAGCTCGGCATGTTCGACCCCGAAGACGCGGTTCCATATACCAAAATCTCCAAAGAGGTGATTAATTGCGAGACGCATCGCCGCCTCGCTCGCGAAGCCGCCGCCAAATCTATCGTGCTGCTGAAAAACGACAAGGGGCTGCTACCGCTCAAACGAGACTACAAAAAGGTGTTGCTGGTTGGACCGAATGCGGCGAATGTCAATCTGCTACTCGGCAATTATTACGGGACAAACGATAGGCTGGTGACGATTTTGGAAGGATTGATCGGCAAAAGCCATGAAGGCATGGTTATCGAATATCGCCCCGGCTGCACGCTGAAAGGTGAAAATGAAAATGCGGTGGATTGGACGGCATTCGAAGCGAAAGCCTCCGAAATCGTGATTGCGGCGTTCGGTCTCGATCCATCGCTGGAAGGCGAGGAAGGGGACGCGATTTCCTCGCATGAACAGGGAGATCGAACGAGCGTCAGCCTGCCAGCGTCGCAAGAAGCGTATTTACGCAAGCTGCGCGAAACGGGAACGCCGCTCGTCCTGATTCTGGCTGGCGGCAGCCCGATTGCCGTGCCGTATGACATTGCGGACGCAATTCTGTTTGTCTGGTATCCTGGCGAAGAAGGCGGAAACGCGGTCGCAGACGTGTTGTTCGGCGATGTGTCGCCGTCCGGCAAATTGCCGCTGACTTTCCCGAAATCGGTCGAGCAACTGCCGCCATACAGAGATTATGACATGAAAGGCCGCACCTACCGCTATTTTACGCAAGAGCCGCTCTTTCCGTTCGGATTCGGTTTGAGTTATACGACATTTTCTTACGATACCCTGATGCTGTCGAAAGACGCAATTCGCGCAGGCGAAAGCGTGGACATCGCGGTCAACGTCAGTAATCGCGGCCAGCGCGACGCCGAAGAAGTCGCGCAGATGTATTTGACCGACATGGCGGCGTCAGTTGATGTGCCGCTGTATGCGTTAAAAGGTTTTCAGCGCGTCATGATTAAGGCGGGCGAAACCAAGCAACTCCGCTTCACGATTACGCCAGAGATGATGGCGCTGGTAAATGAAGAGGGGCAAAGCGTCCTTGAACCGGGCGAATTTACGATCATGGTCGGCGGTTCGTGCCCGGCGGAAGTCAGCCAGAAACTCGGCGCGCCCGCGCCAATAAGCGCGGTATTTACCGTGAAATAATCACGAAAGCGACAACGAATTGGAGAAAGAAACGAATTTGGTAACGTTAAAAAAATAAATTCGTCGGAGAGACCTCACAGGTTTTTAAAACCTGTGAGGTCTGGGGCGAAGTTATTTACGTAAACAATCATTTTGCTGGCAATCCCAAAGAATTCGTTCCCTTCTCCAATTCGTTGGTTGTTTTTGCGCATTTTTATGAATATCGGAATTATCGGATGTGGCAATATTTCGAGCATTTATTTCCAAAATTGCCGGAAATTGAAACACCTGAACGTCGTTGCCTGCGCCGATTTAGCGTTGGAACGCGCTCAGCAGAAAGCGAAGGAATTTCAGATTCCCAAAGCCTGTTCCGTCAAAGAATTATTGGCGGACGACACAATCGAATTAGTCATCAACCTCACGATTCCGCAGGCACACGCGGAGGTTGATTTAGCGGTGCTCGACGCTGGAAAACATGTCTATGCTGAAAAACCGTTAGCGTTGAATCGCGCCGACGGGCAGCGCTTGCTGCGTCACGCGCAGGAAAAAGGCTTGCTGATCGGCTCTGCGCCGGATACGTTTATGGGCGCGGGGCTGCAAACCTGCCGCAAATTGATTGATGATGGCGAGATTGGCTTTCCGGTCGCGGCGACGGCGTTCATGATGTGTCACGGTCATGAATCGTGGCATCCGTCGCCGGAATTTTATTATCAGCCCGGCGGCGGCCCGATGTTCGACATGGGGCCGTATTATTTGACCGCGCTGATCCATTTGTTAGGCGGCGTCAAGCGGGTCAGCGGCATGACGAAAATCAGTTTTCCGCAACGAACCATTACCAGCGCGCCGAAAGCCGGAACCGTGATCAATGTGGAAGTGCCAACGTTTGTTTCGGGCATGATGGCATTCGACAACGGCGCAATCGGCAATATCGTCACAACGTTCGACGTTTGGAGCCATCAAATGCCCTGCATTGAAATTTACGGTTCGGAAGGGACGCTGCGCTGCCCTGACCCGAATACCTATGGCGGCGTGCCGCTGCTGAAAAAGGCAGGCGAAAAAGAATGGAAAGAGATGCCGCTGACGCATGGCTTTGCGGAGAACTCGCGCGGCATTGCGGTCGCTGATATGGCGAAGGCGTCGAAAAATAACGGCAGATTCCGCGCTCAGGGCGCGTTAGCCTTGCATGTGCTCGACATGATGCAGGCGTTCCACGAATCTGCCGATCAGGGACGGCATATTGACCTTGAAACCCGTTGCGCACAGCCCGAACCGATGCCGACAAATGCGTCGTGGGAAAACTGGTAAAAATTCGTTTTATTTTGTTCGATGCCATGAGTTGCCCCGAAGGGGCAAAGGAATATAGCCTGGGGTCTCAACCCCAGGTCACGCCCCTGTCAGATCGTCCTGCCCTGAAAGGGCTTCGGATGATCCTGCGCCCTTCCAGGGCGCAATGACGAGGCAGAATCATATTCCTGGGGTTGACACCCCAGGCTATATTCCTCTGCCCTGTCAGGGCAAGAAGCAATGGAATTCAACAAGATAGGGCGATAAAACTGCGAAGGATATTATGAAACATGCTTTAATTACCTGGGGCGGTTGGGACGGCCATGAGCCGGAACAATGCGCCAATTTGTTCGCTGCGCTGTTACGCGGCGAAAATTATGAGGTTAATGTCGTCAACACGCTTGATGTCTATACGGATGAGGCGTATCTGCGCTCATTGAATCTGATTGTCCAGGCCTGGACGATGAGCACAATTACGAAAGAGCAAGAAAAAGGCTTATTGGACGCCGTGAAAGAGGGCGTTGGCCTCGCGGGAGCACATGGCGGGCTTGGCGATTCGTTCCGCGCCAATACAGCGTATCAATGGATGGTGGGCGGCCAATGGGTCGCGCATCCCGGCGGCGTGATTGATTACACCGTCAACATCACCAAACCGGACGATCCGCTTGTGGCAGGCTTGCGCGATTTCCAGATGCACTCCGAGCAATATTACATGCACGTTGACCCGACAAACGACGTGCTGGCAACGACAACGTTTTCGGGTGAACAGGAGGGCGCGTCGTGGATTAAAGGCTGCGTCATGCCGGTGGCCTGGAAGCGTCAATGGGGCAAAGGCCGCGTGTTTTATTCGTCGTTAGGCCATGTGCTGAAGGATTATGACGTGCCGGAAGCGAAAGAAATTTTCCGGCGCGGCATGTTGTGGGCAGCGCGGTAGGACTGGCGCTCGTTCCGCAGAAGAGCGCGAATGGCGATGCACAACAATTTCTCTCTTCCTGTGCATCGCCATTTAAAGAGCCAAAAGTATTCTCTCTCATTTAAAACCTTGACAGATTCTTCGAATGCCCACATCTCTATTGTATCGCCTTGTTTGCCAGTAAATATCTGGACAGAATTATTTTCACTCTTCGACTCCCCTTCGACAGGCTCAGGACAGGCTGCTCAGAGTGACCGTCATGGTAGCGGAGTCGAACCATGAAATAGGCAATGAATCATGTCCAGGTACTTACGAACTTTTTGAAAGAACAGCAGCGAATCGCGCCCAATAACCAGCAGAGTAACATATATCCAGCAACAGAAGAATGGAGGCTCATTATGAATATCATGAATTGGTTGCGTAATCAGCGAATTGGAAGGAAATTCAGCATCCTTTTTGCCTTTGTTCTTGGCCTGATTGTGTTTAATGTCATTGGAATGATCGAAATCGGGAAAACCGGGTATCTTCAATTTTTAGAACGCGAGCACATCGAGTTCGCCCTGTTGATGCGGAATAACCTCGAACAAGTGCGGCAGCAGGCGCAGCAAAGCGGGACGATTACCGATATGGCGCTGATCACGGCGAACTCAGAGAACCGCGTGGAGATGGGATTACGTCCGTTATTGGCCGAAACGCTGAAACAACCGCAGCGCTGCCTCCAATCGGTAAATGGCATCGAAAATGCGATATTCAGAGGGCTCGGCTTTGGTAAAGCATTTGATCTCTGTGAAAAAGATATTATAGATATTACCGCCGCGGATCAAATTATTGAAAATTTTCTGAACAAGAGTATCGAACCGAAGGCGTTTATAGACGGATTTGATGAAAAATTACGCGCAATCGAAGACCAATCGCGCGAGTTTGCCCTGATTATTCCGGCGTCGCGAAATATGGTCAGCAAGCTTGTGTTGAGCGCGACTATCGTGATGTCTCTCGTTGTCTTAAGCATGTTTGTGTTGATTGCTCAAATCATCAGAACGCCGATCACGATTTTAGCGCAGCGCATCAAAGAGATTGCCGAAGGGGAAGGCGATCTCACCAAACGTCTTGAGATCGTCTCCCGCGATGAAATCGGCGCGACGGCGCATTGGTTCAATTTATTCGCAGACAAACTGCAAGACATGATCGCCAAGGTGACGATTTCCGCGAATAATGTGGCTGCCGGCAGCCGGCAGATGAGTTCCAGCGCCACGCAGATGTCGCAAGGCGCGTCGGCGCAGGCCTCCGCCACTGAGCAGGTGTCGTCGTCTATGGAAGAAATGTCGGTCAACATTCGCCAGAATACCGATAACGCGGTGCAAACGGAGAAAATCGCGAGCAAGGTCGCCGAGGATGCGTATGTAAGTGGGAAGGCGGTGGCTGAGACGGTGACGGCGATGCAAGAAATTACGAAACGGATCGCGCTGATTGACGATATTGCTCGACAGACCAGAATGCTATCGTTGAATGCGACAATTGAAGCGGCGCGGGCCCAGGAACAGGGCAAAGGGTTTGCTGTGGTGGCGTCCGAAGTCCGTTCCCTCGCGGAACGAAGCCAGACGGCAGCGGCTGAGATCGCCGAATTGGTCGGGTCATCCTCTGCCATTGCCGAAAAAGCGGGCGAGATGCTGAAAAAGCTTGTGCCGGAAATCCAACGGACAGCCGAATTGGTGAAAGAGATCAGCGCCGCCAGCCGAGAGCAGAACGCCGGGGTCGAGCAGATTAACCGCGCGGTTCAGCAACTCGATAATGTCACCCAGCAAAACTCCGCCACATCCGAAGAAATCGCCGCAACAGCGGAAGAATTGTCCGCGCAGGCGGAACAACTCCAACAGAGCATGACCTTTTTCAGAGTGGCGCATACGGAAGGCAACCAATTGCATAACGCACAATCCGCGCCAGTCAGCGCGTCGCGCCCTCCGCTCGCCGCAGAGACGAAACTGCCGACCGCTCAAACGGATGCTCGTAAACCTCTCGAAGGTCGGGAGAAACACGATGACGGGTTCGAACGATTTTAACCCCACCTCCTATAACGGCGATGGCTGCGAGTTGACGATATTGATACGAGCATAAATCGTAGGGCGAATGTGATCTTTTTCGCCATAGTTGGTATAACCCTGCATTATCGTTCAAGCTCCTGAAACAGGCGTTCGGCGTACTCTTTCAGATCATCTTTGCGGCCTTCGAATTCTTTGGCGAAATCAAGGTATTGCGCGAGCGTGTCGCCGACGCTGAGGCCATCGGCGATACGCGGGCGCTGCGTCCGAATTTCGTCCATGCGCTGCGTCACGCCCGCGACGAGAAAGGCGTTCTGTAAGGCGGCGTAAATCAGCTTCGTATCCACCGCGTTTTTCTGCGCTTCGCCGACCATAACGGCCACACGTACCACCGCGTTTTCGATATGGTGTTTCGCAATCGCTTTCAAAATGTAGTCGGTCGGAAAATCCTGTTCCCGCGCATCCACTTCGATTTTGACAAAAGGCCGCGCCGGAGTCGTCACGAATTCGTAGGTCGTCGCCGCTTTGCGCAGTGAGACGATGCAAAAGCCTTTTGCGTCATCGGATTCGCCGAAATCAATTCGCTCGATGCTGCCGGGATACACGACATGCGGTTGACCGCTCGGATTCAAATTCTGATGTTTGTGGATATGGCCGAGGGCGACGTAATCGAAGGCCGGATTTTTCAAGACGCTTTGCAGGATGATCGGATCGCTGCCGATGATGGTCGTGCGTTCCGAGCCGGAATATTTGGCGTCAGCGGCGGCGAAATGCGCCAACAACACGGACGGCAGCGCGGGGTCGAGGTCGCGGGCGAATTTGGCGATCCGGTTTTCGCATTTTTCCTGAATGGTCTGCGCGATCTGCGTGTCGGTCAGATTTTTGTATTCGTCTTTGGTGAGCAGAATATGGCGTGTCGGCCAGGGAAAACAGGCGACTTGAAACGCGCCGCGTTTGGTCTCGATGCGCAAGAGTTCCGGCTTTTCGGCGACGGAAAACATCTGCCCGCCAAGGGTCTGAAATATGCTGAGGGACGACGCGCGTCCGAACGAGGCTGGCATATCGTGGTTGCCCGTCACCATCACGACCGGAATCTTCGCATCGGCAAAGCGTTTCATCTGTTCCGCGAATTTTCCTTCGTGCGTCGGCGTCGGCGTCGCGATTTTGTAGGCGTCTCCGGCGAACAGCACGGCGTCCACGTCGCGTTCTAACGCAGTGTCCACAAGAAAGGTCAAACTCTTCGCAAAGTCCTGCAAACGCGAATGCAGGCCGGTTTCGGTATCTAAACGACCGTAGTTTTCCATGCCGACATGCGTGTCGGCGAAATGCAGTAAGCGTATTGGTTCCATGCGAAAGAAGATGGCGCGGCAGCCGCGTCGCTGTCAAGGAAAAATCGCGGGAAAGAGTTCTTGACAGAAGAAGAGGCTGAGCGTATTATGTATGTAGTGTTATTCGCCGTATATAAAGTGTCGCTGGTTGGAAATGTTTACAGAGAAAGGAGGGGGACGTTATGAGCGTGATCGCCGCCCCAACAAACACCTTAGAAAAGTTAGGCCAGCTTGAATCGTTATATCGTCAGGGCTATCGCAGCGATGTTGTTGATCGAACGGTAGATAAATTGCTGGTGATGGAATCTGTCGTTCTTCAGCGAGAGATTTTTAACATTCAAGAAAAATTGCAACGTTTCGAGAAGGCGTATCAGTTGCCCTCTCACGAATTTTTTCAGCGTTTCGAGGCAGGTCTATTAGGCGATAGCGCCGATTTTGTCGAGTGGAGCGCGTTTTATGAAATGTCACTCTCGCTTCAAGAAAACCAAAAAGCTCTTCAAGCGCTTTCTTCATGATGACACCAACTCAATATCTTGCAGAAATCAAAATCAGATTAGCCCCCAGTCCGCCTCAAGAAAAGATGGGATAATGTCCCTCATTTTCCGATGCTCTCCAATTTTCCGCATCATATTCATGTCGGCGAGGAATCGAATGTCATGCCTGGCGAATGTTTCGGCATTGTAGATGTCATCGGCGTTATCGAGGCGGAAAGTCAAGCGGCGCAAAGCGTTTGAAAACGCGAGACGCCCCGGCGGGGCGTCTCTACGGTTCTTAATAACATTGTTCCGCGAAGACCTGCACATGCTTGCGGGCAAGCGCTTCGTCGTCGGGAATGCCGGTGACGTTCTGGCGGCAGCGCCCACTGTCCAACACCGGGTAGATGTGTTCGTTATAAATCGCGACTTCGCCGCCGTCGCGAGTTTTGAGATTGCGGAATAATCCGGCGTAGTGTTCGGTGTAATATTGTTCGATTGGCGTGCCCTGCGCCAATTTGCTCCAGATCGCTTCGGCTTCGGCGACACGCGCGAGCGCCTGCCGATGTTCCTCTTCCAACCGTCCAGAATCACCCACTAACGCCTTCGCAAATGCTCTGGTTATCGCATGTTCGAATGACGAACCTCTGGCGCGAACGACGAGATTCAGCGCGTTATTCATCTCCTGATGACGCGCGGCGTCTGGATTATAAAGCAGGAGGAAACCGCATGGCCGAAGCGCAAACGTGATAAATGCTTTGGTCGGGCTGATCGCCATCGCAAACGTCACGCCCTGTTCGATAAACGGCTGCACCTGGCGTTCGTAGCTTTTCCGCATAATCGTGTCATACGAATCGGCCTTGATCAGTCTCGCGAATTCGAAGCCGGAATAGGCGCGATCAAGGACAAGCAGCGTGTTGGTCGCTGCGGCGGCGTTGGCGCGAGCCAGTACTGTTTCCGGGTTCTGCACATACCCGGTGGTATTCATTGGTCCGGCCTGATAAATCGGCACAAGGTTTTCCCCTTCAATCACGCTGTCTATCGGAAATTCTTTCGCGGCCAGCCGCGAGACTTTGGCAATCGCTTTGTACGCAGGCCATCCTAATTCTTCGAGACCGAGCGTCCGCGCCTGCGGGTTCATCAGCAGCGCGATTTCAACAGCGGTTTTGACTGCGCCGGTGCCCGCGTCGGATGGCAATGCCAACGAAAATTGTCCCCAGTATTCTTGAGGGATTCGCTGCCACTTCAATACCGCGATTTTCACCTGTTCCATAATTGCCGCGGAATTCATATAATTCCCGTCTTCGCTGTTCTTAATTTCGGCGGAAAAATATTCCAACAGCGTCGGCGAGGTTGACGCCGGTTTTCCTTTCCCATCAAGCACGATGCCAATGCCGTAATTATGTCCTGCCGGGTCGCGATCACATAAAATTTTCGCGATCTGATTCACATCTTTTCCCTGTTGTTGAAGTTGACGGGCGTGTTCGTAAACCTGTACGCCAAATTGTCCGTCCATGCTCTTTTCCTCCCTTGTTTCGAATAATGTCACTGGCAATTTCTAAAAAAATGCACTTTATAAAGTCCGCTCAGAGAGTCAAGAGAAAAAATTTCTGTGTCCGGCACAGCGTGATTTCAAGCAGGCAACAGGAGTGCAAAAGCAAGCGTTTGCACTCCGTTTTATTCTTCCTTCGTCAGCACCGTGAAGCGGCTTTGCAGAAATTCGCCGTCTTCGTCCACGAGTGTCAGCGCATGTTCGCCGGGCGACGGCGCAAGCGAGACCTGATGGATCTCGCGGGTTTCGCCGAGATAGTCGCTGTCAAGATGCCAGTACACGCTTTTCTGCGGATTTCGATGCGCAAGCTCGAAGACGACGCGCCCGCGCTGCCCGCTGAGTTCGATGGGAATGTAAATTTTGCCGTTGCGCGGCGGATAGATCAGCGTCATCGCCGGCGTATTCGTCTCCGCGAGCGTGGCGAGGCAATCGTCGCGATACGGCGGCAAGGGCTGATAATCAGAATGCGCCTGTTTATAAAACCACTCCATCGCCGGGGGCAGCACGAACCACGAACGCGAACGAATCGCGGCGACCTGTTCGCAGTTGCTATGCACACGCCACTGTTCGAAGGAATCGGTGTGAATAATCTGGCAATACGGGCACGATCCTGCGCGTAACGCTGAGCGCGGCACGCGAATGGTTTTGCGCGTCTCGCAATTCGGCCCGGCGCGATAGCCGCTTTTGGCGCAGACTTCGATAGTGACGAGATCAAGTTCCGGCGCGGGAAACCAGCCATGCGGCTGCACAACATCGAACAGTTCGAACAAGATCGGCGCAGCCGCCACCGAGCCGGTCAAATTCGGACGGCCTTCGCCATCGGCGTTGCCCACCCAGACGCCGACCGCGTACTGCGGCGTCACGCCAATCGCCCAGGCATCGCGAAAGCCGTAACTCGTGCCGGTTTTCCAGGCGATTTTATTGGCGGACGGGAAATATTCCCACGCGCTTTCTGCGCCGGGGCGCGTGACTTCCAGCATCGCCTCGAATGTCAGCCAGCAGGCCGCCGCGTCGAGCGGATTCTCCTGCGGCGCGGTTAGTCGCGTTCCGATGTGATACGTCGGCGGAAAAAACGCCGGGGCGTCGGGCGTTGTGGAGGCGTAATTGTTGAGCCGCCGCGCCATGCTGGCATACATGCCGGTCAATTCCCAGAGCGAACCTTCCGCGCCGCCGATAATCAGCGACAGGCCATATTGCTGCGCCGGACGATGCAGCGTCGTCATGCCGAGCCGCTTGAGCAGCGCGGAAAAGCGGTCAACGCTGTACGAACTGAGCAGGCGCACGGTCGGGACGTTCAGCGAACGGGCTAAGGCCATGTACGCCGGAACTGCGCCCTGATACGTTTCCGAAAAATTCTGCGGGCGAAATCCGCCGAGTTTGGTCGGAATATCGGCGACAAGCTGCGTCGGCAGGAGTTCTCCGGCGGACAGCATTCCGGCATACAAAAACGGCTTCAACGTGCTGCCTGTGCTGCGCGGCGCAGTGATCACGTCCACGTAATTGCCATGCTCATCGCTGCGAAAATCATGTACGTTGCCGACATACGCTAACACCTGACCAGAGTTGACATCGAGTATCAGCGCCGCCGCGTTATGAATGCCGCCGCTCGCTAACAGCGCGTGGTAGCGGTCAAGAATTTCAATGCTTCGAGTTTGGAATTGCTTATTCAATGAAGTCTGGATTCTGCCGCTGTTCGCGATATTGGCGTTTTCTTTGCGGATTCGGGCGAGGAGATGCGGCGCGAGCATCGGAAGCGGATGCGGCGCGGGCGGGAGTTGTTCTTCTTTGCCAAGCGAGCAGGACATGTCGTCAATGACGCTGGTTTCGCGGAGTTTATCGAGCAGATCGTTGCGCTTTTTCAGCAGCCGGATGCGGTTTTTGCCCGGATGCACAAGCGCGGGGCTGTTCGGCAGGACGGCGAGCATCGCGCTTTCCGCCCAGGACAATTGCTCCGGCTCGCGCCCGAAATAACGCCAGGACGCGGCATCAAGCCCCACGACATTTCCGCCGAACGGCGCGTGAGAAACATACAACGCCAAAATCTCCTCTTTGCTCAACGACAATTCAAGGCGCAGCGCCATGATCATTTCGATGAATTTTTCGCGGACGGTGCGCGGCTGTCCCTGCCGCGCCAATCGGATGACCTGCATCGTGATGGTGCTTGCGCCGCTGACCACCTTGCGGGCGCGAAGGTTCTGCCCCATTGCGCGGGCAAACGCGAGCGGATCAACGCCATAATGGGAAAAAAAACGCTTGTCTTCATACGCGACAAACGCCCGCTGAATCTTCTCAGGAACGCGCGTTCGCGGCGGAAAACGCCACTGCTCGTCTGCCGCAATCGCCGCGCTCAGCAGCTTGCCGTCGCGGTCAACGAGGACAGTCGAAAATGAAGCGTCGAACAGCGGATCGGGGAGACAGTTCCAGAACCAAAATGCGCCGATAAGCAGCAGAAGGCCGCAGAAGCCAGCCATCGCCTTCGTTCGCTGTCGCGTCCATTGCATGACATAAAAATATTGGTTACACACGTCGTCTAAATACCGTAAACATCGGTTGATCTTGATCGAAAATCTGATGACTTACCACATAATGTTCCTGAATAAACTGCTGCAAACGAGGAAATTTCGTCAACGGATATTTATCATAATATTGCAATCCGCCAGGACTGGTATCAATGATAAATAGAGGCGGATCGGCGCTCAACTCGCTCATCAGAATGTCCCACGCGCCCGGCAGAATCGAGTCGGCGGTATCAACGATTTTATCCATATTTGTCCAGGGAATGAGACCGGTTAACACATTCGCAAAAATATATCGCGAACTCGCCTGACGATTCGACAGAACATAAATTTCCGGCAGAAATCCCCAGACAAAGAGACGGTCTCGCCGTTCGCTATGAGCAGCAAGATAGCTCGCTGTTTCTAAAAATGGAAGGCGATGCTCCCCTTCGACAGACTCGCGGAAATGGCTGCGCATTTTGGAGAGTGGCGAGATAACAATTAGACCGCCTACCATCACCGCGACCAGAGAACGCATTCCACGATGTCGCGACGTTCGCAGCGCTGTCGCAAATTCATACAGGCCATGCGCTAACATCAAAGAGATGGCAGGCAAGACTTGAATGCGATAATGATCGAAGATTCTGCCGGACAGCGACGACGAGATCACGGAAGTCACCAGCCAGAAGAGCGACAGCAGCGGAAGAGCGCGGGGCAATTTCATGCTTTTGACCAACAGCAAGATGACGCTCGCGATCAAAAACAGCACAAGGAGCGTGAATTCTCTCGCCGGGATCGCCCAGAATGAGAGCGCGGCGCGAGCGCGGGCAATCGGGGCAATTGCCGGAATATAATAGTCTGTGTTATACGTCCACACATACAACCAGAAATCGCGAATGCCGCCGCGCAAGGCGAAATATCCGATGATTCCAGCGGAAAGGCTGATAAATCCGCCGAAAAACCACCCCAACGCTCGCATCGTCTGCTGGCGCGCCATAATGAATACGAACAGGCCGCAGCCCGCGACATCAAGAAAGGCAGGCTGTTTTGAAAAAACGGCAAGCGCATAACACGCCCCGCTGAGCGCAAAATAGTTGCGATGCCCCGATTTCAGGCCGTTCAGCAGAAAATTCACCGCAACCAGTTCGAAAAAAATGAGCGCGTGTTCCGTATGAAAGGCGAACAGGTCGCTGCTGCGAATAAAACCATGCATAAGCAGCGCGAACAACGAGGCGGCAATCACCCCGACAGTCGGCGCGGCGCTCAATTCCCCGCACCGGTAGATCAGCCAGACCATGACCGCGATCATGATGGCGAGCGCGAAATGAAGGGCTGCCATATTATGCGTGCCGAACAGCGCAAACACGACAGCATATAGATAATAGGCCGCCGGGCCGCGATGATCAATGGCGTCGCGATATGGCAAGCCGCCTTCCAGAATTGCGCTGGCAACGCAGGCGCTGACGGCTTCATCCACATTCCAAATCGGCGTCGTCAGAGAGGGAAGCCGGAACAGCACAACGGCAGCCATCACGCTTATTAAAATAATCGGCGTTTGTCGAATGTTTTGCGGCATGAGGAACATGAAAAACGAGGCGATGGTTTTACGTCAAAAAGGCCACGAATAGCGGCAGCGTCAACACCGACAGCAGCGTCGTGGCAAAGACGGCGCTGGCGGCGACTTCTCTATCAAGACCCATGTTGTCCGCGATGGTGAACGCGCTGACGCCGACCGGCATAGAGGCTTGCAGCATGGAGACGGAAAATTGCAGTTTATCCATGTTGAAGGCTAACGAGACGAGCCAGAAAATCAGTGGCAGCATGGCAAGTTTCAGCGCCGCGATCAAGGCGATTTGTCCGATCTGGCGGCGCAGCGAGAGGGTCGCCATAAAGACGCCGAGCGCGAGCAGCACGACAGCAGAAGAGGCCACCGCCAGCATATTGAGCGGCTTGATGACGACGGCAGGGAGCGGAATGCGGAAATAGCCCATGATTGCGCCGATGACGACTGCCCAGAGGAGCGGAATTTTGGCGATATGCAGCAGCACGTCGCGCAGATTGGGATTGCCTCCGGCGCGATACTGCGCGGCGGCAATCGCGAAGGTGAAGAAGAAAAAGGTGCTGATGGAGCAGACAATCACCGCCACGCTCAAGCCATCTTTGCCGAAGACCATCTCATTCACCGGATAGCCCATGTAGGCGATATTGCCGAACAGCGTGCAGAGAATCACGACACTGCCGTTGGCGCGGGAGAGTCGGAGCAGAAAGGTCAGCGCGACGGTGATCGCAATCGCGGCGATCATGAAAATCGAGTTCGAAACGAGCACCGCATTGCCGAACGCCTGAAGATCAAGCGTGTAGAGGTTCATGAACGACAACAGCGGCAAGCCGATATAAAAGGCGAATTCGTTCAAGACTTTGATCCATTGCTCGTTCGCGACATGCAGCCGGAACATCAGCCAGCCGAGGAAAATAATCAGAAACAGTGGCAGAATCAGGTAAAACGCGTCGAAAATGGTCATGTGATATTGACAGATAATAAATTCACGTCAGACCTCACAGGTCTCTAAGACCAGTGAGGTCTAAAGAATGTAGTCATACGCTAATTGGCACGTAGGTAGAAGAACTGTGAGGCACAGGAAAAGGCTCGCCCTCTAAACGCAATCCGTCCAAATGAAATTCGATGGCTTCACGCATATTCCGCTTGATATCTTGTTTGGTTCTGCCTGTTGAAACACATCCTGGAATATCTGGAGAATATGCCGAATACCCGGTCGCTGTCTTTTCAATAATGACTAAATATTTTTTCATATTTTTTCTCTTCTCATCAGCGTGATGTTTTTCATGGTTTTAAGTCTGCCTGTTTGAGGATGCTATTGACCGTACCCGGCGCAAGGTCGCCGTTCATGCGCATCGTTAGGGCGACTTTACGCCGCACCGTTTTTTAGAAAGATGTCAAAATATCCGTGTGGTTTTCTGAAATCAACATAAAACTCGTCAAAGAAATTGGTTTGTCCTAAAATACAAGGCAGCCGTGTACTTGGAATTTCCGACCACCCAAATGCTAACTGGACTGGCACAATGTCGCCCACTTTGACAAACAGTTTGACGCCTAACGCAGGCGCTCCATAGATTGTGCCGACAAACGGAGGATCGTGATGGGTTTCATCCCAGACAAACCCCAATCGTTCGCCAATGTCGAAGGGAAGGACATTGACGGTTGCTCCGGAATCAATCAACGCGGGGAGTGTCAATCGGGCTGCAATGCGCTGAAACGCATGCGTTCGCAAGAGGGTTGCTGTGACAAACGGCAACATGCCGGGAATCCCAGCAAACCCTTGAGAAGACGTGTACGCATATCGGCTCATACATCGCACCCTTCCTCATAGACAAGCGTACGCTCGTCAAGGTATTTTGGACCAGGTAACGTTGCCACAAATGCTCGCAGGTTCTTTGCGGTTTCATACATGTCAGTCAGATTGTAATCTAAATGGAACTTCCATCCTTCAATCGTGGAAATATCTTCCTTCAACATCTGCTGGATGTCGCGAATAAGCTGCTTCTTCTCCGCGTTCGATAACGGTTCGACATGTTTTTCAATATCGAAGAGTAACATGATTCTCTCCTGTGGTGAGGCAGCATGGATGATGCTCCTTCATCGTTAATGAATATCAAGCAATTTGGTTTTTAAGGCGATCTTAGTCCATTGGCGAATGCTTGTCAGCTTTTCTTAACACTTCTCTATATTATGCGGTTAACGTAAACGCTGTTGCCATGTTTGAATCAGCCGCTTAACGTCTCTTACGAGTTCAAGCACCAATATCTTTTCTTGCCCTTCTGCGTCCCCATGTTTTTCGATAAATTCTCTTGTTTTTTCCGCAATCATTCCGTAAAATTTATATTTATTCGTATAATCTACGCAATCAGCGGCGATATCCCGTACTCGTTCCATGAACCACGTTATCACATGGGCATGTCGAGTAGATACGACGACATCACCTTCAGCAGCCTCCCGGAATGGTTCAGCAGTTATAATAACGCCTGCTCCACCCCACTCGATAAATCGATCTTTTGAAATCTGCGTCAGATCAATAATATTCGTGAGAATATCGTTTTCTAAATTGTCTAAGTTTGTCATGCAGGTTGCAAGTTGAGAACGATATTGATCCCGATTAGGAATGATGTGTTGCTGAATATGAAATTGAAGAATAAACCGTAAGAACGTTTGAAGTTGGATTTTATATTGCTCTTCTGTGATATATTCGCCGAATGTCTCCGAAACAATCAAAGAACATAACGTGTTTTGATGTTCTTTCAAATAATCCTCAAGATTGTCTCCATATTGTTCTTTTCGTAGATCATGTAAACATGCTTGAAATATCGCCTTTTTTCTTGTATCAGCGATCATAATAACTTGCCCCCCGTTGGTTTTGTTAATCGAACTATGCATGGCGATATTCAATTTCAAAACATTCTTGTATTATTACGCAACAATTCGAACACCCTCATTTCAGGCGCTTCGAGGGAAATTTGGCAAACAAATTCCCCTCGAAGTCGTTTGCAAATGCCTTGTTCCGCATTTTTACTTAGCGAGGAAGTTGATCCCGTAAACGCTGCAACATCGCTGATACTTGTTCGATACATTTTGTCAATGTCTCGGTCTCATCTCTTTCAGTTTCCTCGCTTGCTCTTCTTACATGAGCGTTAATTGCTCGTTCAACACTGAGTATTTGACCATTAATAGAACGAGCTTGTCCTGCAAAATCTAATTGTTCAAATGTAAGTCCATCTTGTCCGTGTAATCCGGTTCTTGTAGGCATAGTTTCCTCCCTTATTGGATTGTTAATTATTTTCCCAATATTATATGTGTTATTTTGTGCTTTGATCTCCTTTTGCCAGAATTCTACGTCATCTACCGAGTGATACGGAACGTTGACAAGATAATGGTTGCCAGGTTTTTTCGCCATCGCTCTTATATCATTTGCGGAATAAGTAGAAGTCTCTTGAGATAATATTGCCGCTGAATCATTTGCATAATCACGAAGTTTCCAAGATTCTTCTGCCTTACGGTTATATTGCTTATAAGAGAAATGAAGGAACGTATCCGATCTTAGTTCTTTGATGTAAACAAGTGATGCCATGAATTTATACCTCTTGGATAGTGGTTTAAAAATAAAAATTGGGTACTACAAACTTAATTCCCATCTAAAATAGCTATATTTTATTGTCAAGTTTATTTTATGCGCGTTTTAATATTATTTAAAGTTTATTTTAATAAAGCTTTAGCTCAAGATTATTTCATTAGTCCTGATTCAGGTATGGCATGAAGTGTATTCTACTCGTCATATCCTTATCGGTGACGACGCCATAGATCGATCTCAAGCATGGATGCCCCGAATCGTAATGCGTAATTCCTGTTGTTCGTCAGGCTTGTCTGACAGTCACTGTGCCATGTCAATATCGTGGAACAAAAAAACTGCGTTTTCGTAACTCCTGCTCAACAATATCATAACCTGGAATATACCGATCAAGCTTCGCAAAGGCAATGAGGGGACTGGTATTCGAAACGCTTTTCATGGATGGCTGAATACCTGTTTGACTTGATGAATTTGCTGTTGCAATTCTTCTTCATTTAATGCATCAAGCGGAATGCCTTTACTCCATAATAATTCGATGAACCCTCGATATCCGATATTCAATATGTTTCCGCATTCTTCAAGCGACACATGTCCATTTAAGTATTCCCAAATCATGAACCCTTGTTGGATGCCTTGTTTCATGGTATCCACATTGTGGTGATAGGATTCGGCAATGACATCAGGGATTGGGATCGCAATTGTTGTCATAAGCATGATACGGAACGATGTGCTTCATCAAAAAATCATCGTGTGTGATGCCATGTATTTTTCATCATGTCGCATGCGTATCCGTCGCGCGTCTCCTTGTGTTATTGATTGTTTCGAATGATCGTCGCGAGCATGATCGTTGATGCACTATGATATATCGCATGAAAGAGTCAACTAAAAATTGAACAGTGGCGTTGATTCCTTATATGTCATGAGATGCTGTCAAACAACAATTCGGCGGACAGGGCTGTCCGCCGGTACAGTGGAGGTTTACGGCTCGATAACGTAACGGAAGCCGATGTTGGTATGCCAATAATTGGGGTACATGGCGTAGCGCACGGGGGTGCGGGCGTTGATGCGGTTGACGCTGCGGAACGAGCCGCCGCGTACGACAACGCGGTCATAGCGTTTGGCCGGATTGAACATCTGCGGGTTTTTGACGCCGTCTGCTTCGGCGTTTTGCCATTCTTTATACGTATCGGCGCGATACTGATCCGTCACCCATTCCCAGACGTTGCCGGTCATGTCGTACAAACCATAGCTGTTGGGTGGATAAGAACCGATTTTTCTTGCCCCCTGGTTTTCGGTATTGGCGCGAGTCGGGTCGTATTCATTGCCGTAGGAAAACACATAGCCTTCGAATCCTTTCGCCGCTTTTTCCCATTCCGCTTCGGTCGGCAGGCGCACGATGCGGCCAGTCTGCTCGCTCAGCCATTTGCAGTATGCATCAGCTTCATACATCGTAATCCCGAACACGGGATAGTCATCCTGCCCGTATTCGTAGGGCGGCGTATCGGCTTCCCATAAGCGCGGGGCGGGGCGATTGTCGGTATCCACCAAATCCGAGCGGATATATTTTCGCACCGATTTCCAGCCGTCATTGTCATAAAAATTGCCATACGCCGGAACTTGTTCGACTAACGACGGCCAATCTGCAATCAGGCGCGTCCAATACGCTTCGTTATTGTAGCCGCCTGCGTTGACGAATTCGGCGAATTCACGGTTCGTCACTTCGTATTTGCCGAACAAAATGTCCCCGACATAGACATCTACATCCGGGCTTTCGTCCGGGAAACCGAAATGCGCGATTTCCGTGTCTTTGTTGCCGATCCGAAACCATCCGGCGGGAATCAGCGCCACATTGTCTGAAAATGGTTGCGCCGAAGGAAATTTCACCGTCACGGTCAGGCGATGCCCGCGCCCTTTGATATACGCCGGAAACCGGACAACCTCGTTCCCTCGTTTCGCCTCGACATAGTAATCGCCCAACTTCAAATTGATTTTTTCGCCCGACAGCGGCAGTTGTTTGATCACGCGCGTGCCGATGACCTGAAACAAACTCACATCCGCTTTTTCCGGGTTTTCGATAGTCAACACGCCGACCTGACCGATCATCGGACTCTGTTCGTAGCGCTTCGAAATGCCGGGGAAATAGCCGGAAAACAGTAATAACGCGCCGACACCAAGCACAAAAATCAGGGCGATGCCGACAACGGGCATCAGCGGAAATGAATGGCTGCGAAATTTTTCGCGGTGGCGGGACGGGCGTTCCGCGTCGTCGAACTCGGCCACCGGTTCGGGCTGACGCTGTTGGGCGCGCTGGCGTGTCGAGAACGAATCGTCTTTCGCGTCAATTTGTGTCAGCGCTTGCGCTAACGACGGTTTGGATGCCGATCCGGCTGATGTGGTATCGAGCACATCGGCATCGTCGGCATGGTAGGCCGATGCTGGCGGATAGCTGCCTTGCAGGTCTTCAAGGGCGCGGACAGCATCGCCGGGGGTATCGAACTCCACATACGCTTCGCCGTCCTCGTCATGCACCATCGCGGGGTACGCATCTTCCTGGGGCATATCCTCGCCTTCGAATTCCACCCGCGCGCCGGCGCGTTCCAAATAATCGCGTACTTTTTCCGCCAACATGATCGACACTTTTTCCGAAATATAACACGGCGTTTGCGCGATCAGCGTTTCCGGCGCATCTTTCAAGCCCTGTATGCGCGATAGCACCGAGGCGACCATTTGCGGACGACTGCCTACGTCGGTGAGTTTGATATAGACTTTTTCTTGTGGGTTACTCATACCAGCGCCCCTCCTCTCTCCCCCCATCGAGTCCTATGATTCCAGCCAGATCAATGAAAACCAATACAATTTCACGAACCGCCCTTCGACATGCTCAGGGCGAACGGAGTGTTCAGGAAATTCATTTATAGTCACTTACGCAGACCGTAATGTCATGAATCGCAGAATGTCAATCAAAAAACGCCGGGAAAGATTTTTGACGCAGGCTCGTCTGCCGCGTGTCCTGAACATGAGACAATCTGCTAACATGCGCATCTCTTCCGAGCCTCCCTTGCGTTGGCCGAATATAAAGAATTCTTGCGGTTTTTCTTGACAAACTTCCCTGAATGTAGTAAACTCCTCTTTTATGACAAATACATTCACGTACTGCGCGTGGATGAGGATATAGACATTCATGTGAAGGAGGAAATATGTCTGAGATAGTGATTGCCGCCGGAGACGAAGTTGATTCGTATTGCACGTCGTGTCGTTTGATGCTCGCTCATCAAGTGGTCGCTTTAGTTGCAGGAAAACCCGAAAAAGTCCAGTGCAAAACCTGCGGAAAACAACATAAGTATCGCGCGAAAGCCCCGAAATCGGCAAAAGCTCCGGCAGACGGAACGGAAGCCGCTCCGAAAAAGCCGAGGGCTGTGAAGGCGAAGGGCACAACCACGCGCACACGAAAATCCAAAGAGACGGAAGCGGGTTGGGAAGAAGCGCTGGCCGGGCGCGATATGGTCAATTCCAAAATGTACACGATTGCCGGCGAATATCAGGAACGCGAAGTGATCAACCACAAAACCTTCGGATTCGGCGTGATCACGAAAGTCCTGGCAGAAGGCAAAATGCAGGTGCGCTTCAAAGAAGGCACGAAACTCCTCGCGTGTAAAAAGTAAATTCATCGTAGGGGCGTTCAATTGAACGCCCCTACCCATTCAATCTTCACGGAATCAACACAATCTTCCCGAATGCCGACGCTTCCATAATCAACCGATGCGCCTGCGGCGCTTCGACTAATGGCAATTCCCGTCCGATTACCGGCTGAAGCGCGCCATTTTCCAATCCTGCAATCAATGCGGCATGAATACTGGCGAGCGCCGGTTTCGGCACATTCATCAGCGTCATTCCGATGATGCTGGCGTCTTTGCCCATCAAAAAGCGCGGCGTAATCTGCACATCGCCCCGGCTGCCGATCACCACAACGCGCCCGTTTTTTGCTAAAATCGGCAGATCGTGGCCGAGGTTCACGTTCGCTAACACCTCTAAAATCACGTTGACACCCTGCCCGCCGGTCAAATCCAGCGCCTGCTGCAAATGTTCCGGATCATGATGATTGACGACATGCTGCGCTCCTTGCGCTTCCAGCAATTTTCGCCCTTCCGGCGTCCCCGCCGTGCCGATGACTACCATTCCGGCAGCGCGGGCGAGTTGCACCGCCGCCACGCCGACTCCGCCGCTCGCGCCATGAATCAACACCGTTTCGCCGGGCTGGGCTTCCGCCCGTTGGAATAAGGCACGATACGCCGTGCCATACGGAACGCCGAGCGCCGCCCCTTGCTGGAACGAGATGCGCTCCGGCAGGCGATGCGCCTGCGATTGATCGCACAACACTTTTTCCGCATACGCGCCACTCAGCGTTCCGGCGCAATAAACGCGGTCGCCGACCGCAAATCCGGTCACATCCGCGCCGACCGCCTCAACGATCCCCGCCGCATCCATGCCCGGCGTGTAAGGGCATTTCGGCGCATAGCCCTGCTTGCCAAGCCGAATATACGTATCCACCGGATTCACGCCAATGGCTTTGACTTTCACGACAATCTGCCCCGCGTCCGGCGTCGGGTCAGCCATCTCTTCCACCTTCATCACATCCGGTTCGCCCGGTTCCTGCACTCGAATCGCTTTCATCGTTTTTTTCTCCAATTTTTCACCGCAAAGGCGCGAAGACGCTAAGATTCTTTGCGCCTTCGCGTCTTTGTGATGAAAAATTTACACAAATTGCCGCGTGAGGTCGTCGAGCGTGTCGCGACGGCGAATCAACAGGTCTTCGCCAGTGGTCGTAATCAGGACTTCCGCCGGGCGCAGGCGGTTGTTGTAATTGGAGCACATCGCGAAGCCATACGCGCCGGCGTCCATGATGCCGAGCACATCGCCTTCGATAATTTCAGGCAGGAGGCGGTTTTTGACGAGAATGTCGCCGGTTTCGCAGATGTTGCCGACGATGTTGACCGACTCTTGCGTGGCGGACGGGCGAGCGTCGCGCCGGTAGATTTCGACATCATGATAGGAATCGTACATCACAGGCCGCATCAGCGCGTTAAAGCCGAGATCGGTGCCGATGTACTTGACGCCGTAATTCGTTTTGGTCGCATGTACCGCGCCGAGCAGCACGCCGCATTCGGCCACGATATAGCGTCCCGGCTCGATTTTGTAGGTGATCGGCTTGTTATACCACACCGCCCATTCATGCAGCATGCGGTCAACTTCCGCGCCTAAGTCGGCGAGATCAAGCCGCGCCTGGCCGGATTGTTTCTGATACGGAATGCCGAAGCCGCCGCCGAAATCAAGAAACTCGATGTCGTCGAACTGACGGGCGATTTCTAAGAGAGCGTACACCCCTTTCATATACGGCGCGCTTTCCATAAAGAGCGAGCCGATATGCTGATTGAGGCCGATGACGCGAAGATTATGCCGTTGCGCCAGCGCGTTCACTTCCTCGATGCAGGCGCGTTCCACGCCGAATTTCGTCTTTTTGCCGCCGGTCACGACTTTTTCATGATGCCCGGCGCCGACTTCGGGATTGAAGCGGACACACACGCTGCCGCCGGGGTTCAGTTTGCCGAATAATTCCAATTGCGCCAGCGAATCCACGCTGACGTTGACCCCCTGTTCGATGGCATAGCGCATCTCGTCGGCGGAGACATTATTGCCGATATACAAAATCTGCTCCGGCGCAAATCCGGCCAGCCGCTCCACGTAAATTTCCCCCGGCGACATGGCGTCCACGTTCAGCCCTTCCTCGCGGATGATTTTCAGGAGTGCGAGATTCGCGTTGGCTTTAGCGGAATAATTGACTTCGAAATGCGGATACGTGACGAGATTTTTCATCTCGCGGCAGCGTTCCCGCAAAATCTGTTCATTGTACACATACAACGGACTGCCGTATTTTTCAATTAACGCGACCGGGTCGCTGTTGCCGTAAAACTGCTGCTGCGGCGTGATTGGCGCATGAATATAATTGGTCATAGGATTTTTTATATCCGAACATTGCTCTGAAGGGGCGGAGGAATACAGCCTGGGGTGACAACCCCAGGCCAAACGCATCGGATAGTCTCCTGCCCTGAAAGGGCAGTGGAAGAACCAGCGTCCCTTCAGGGTGGGAGACTCATGTGAGTCATGAGCCTGGGGTTGCCACCCCAGGCTCTATCCCCCCTGCCCTTTCAGGGCAAAACGTGATCCCTTAGAATTTCACAAAGTAGAATTACTGCACCTGAAAAATAAAATCGCCGCCGTCATGTCCGGAATTTCGGATCGCGCCGAATACCGGGACTTGTTCGGATTGTCCGGCGACGGATTCCTGCACGGAACGAAAGAGTTCTTCTGTCGTGAACAGTGGCGCTTCTTGTTCTGTCAGGGCTGTTATGAGGGCAGATGCGAATATCGAGGGACTCGCCTCGCCTGCGTTTGGCGCATCGGCGCCGCTCATGATAACGACTCGTCCGCGTTTGGTCTGCATTTTTTCGACATAATTCTGACGTTTCGCCGGATCGTTCAAATCCGCCTGACGCGCTCGTTCAAGCATTCCCGAATAATGGCCGTCTGTGAGAATGAGAATCTGCTGCGCCGGAATCTGCTTCAGAATCGCGGTCACCGTATCTACGCCGATCCACTGCGTCATGCTGTCCGACTGCGCATCTACCGGCAGCCAGTAGGCTGATTGCGATTCCTGATCAAGCGCGCTGCGTCCGGTATAATACACAATCAGTTGATCCTCCGGTTTCAACAGCTTTTGGAAGACGGTCAAGGCGTCAAGAATGCCTGTGCGCGTCGCGTTCTCATTCAGCACGGTTTGGATGCGGCATCCGAATTTTTCGCGAAGAGTTGCCGTGACCGCGTCAACGTCATTCACGGCGGTCGCGACCGGTTCGAGCGTGGCGTAGTTTGCGATGCCGACAGCAAGGACATAGCATGAACCGGGCATATCCGGCTGCGATTTCGCAGCGTCGGCCTCAACAACTGGCGTCTTCTCCGGCTCAGGAGTCGGCGCAGTTTCGCTCTCGTCAGGCAGTTTTTCCGTGATGACCGGAGTGTCAGTCCGTTCTTTTTTCTCTTCTTTTATATTCGCGTTTTTTTGATAGATCGGCTTCCCATCCTGGAACCATCCGGCCAATCGGAATTTGTGAATATTTTTTTTGGCCGTGCTTTCTTTGGATTCGAGAAACTGATAGTTCTGTTCTCCGCTGGAGTTCTTCGAGGTATCGGTAAAGCCAAATAAGTTATAGTAGTAGATAGTATCCGGCTCGCATGTGATTTTGGTGGGGTACTTAAAAGGCGATCCGAGTTTTTTGTAAAAAATAAACGTCAATTCATGCTTTCCGGGCTGGACTTCCCACACGACAAATTCGTTTTTTGTGACGGCGGTTTCTGCCTTATCAAGCGCAACGGCAGTTTCGGAAGACAAACTTTTTCGCGTATAATAGAAGTAAACCAGCGATTTTCCCGGCGATGGCGTCAATATTCGGGCATCCTCCTGGAGTTTTAAGTCTTGAGACCAGGCGTGTATCGGAAAAAAGCCTTCGGCAACCAGAATCATTCCTAACAATATGCATGTTAGGGCAAGCTTCATACCCACTGACCGACATACCGCGCTGCGTTGTGGTTGAAAAGATGTTGTCATACGAAAAACCTCCTTATAAATGTTCGTTGAAACCTGTGATTGTGATACAGGTCGTGTTCTGACAATTGATGTTTGACGGATGGCGCGTGCCTGCGAACAGCCGTGTTCGCAGACCAATCGCACGGAAACACCTCA
This sequence comes from uncultured Candidatus Moduliflexus sp., assembly GCA_964602655.1. GTDB lineage: Bacteria > Moduliflexota > Moduliflexia > Moduliflexales > Moduliflexaceae > Moduliflexus. The sequence goes on along the minus strand of CAZRSF010000026.1, from coordinate 42,768 downwards.
TGGCGCGCTTGTTGGGAATGTCAATGAAAAAATATGCGAGGAGATATTGACGAACCGAATAACGCAAAAGCCCTGTCAGGGTTTAAAATCCTGGCAGGGCTGGGTGGGGATATTACGGACGTTGTTGAACAATCGCGCCGTCTTTGGTCACGATAATATCGGCCAATGACTTATGCGAAGAAATAATGTCATGTTCGATCTGTAGAATGCTTTCGGTAAACGCATCGAGTTCGGCGGCGTCGCGGGCGCGTTGTTCCCGGAAGGCTCTCGTGTCGGCGTAGGTGCGGTCAATAAATATCCGCATATCCGCGTGGGGCAGCAACGACACAAACGAACCTTCGACAATCACAATATCTACATCCTGAGTCGAAATCCGTTCTTGCTCGAACCGGTCATCCGCATACACCGACACCGGTTTGACAATCTCCTCGGCGCCATCGAGAATCATCTGCATCTGGCGGTCTAAAAAGTCGAGCCGCACTTCTTTGACGCCGCGCCAATCCGCATGACTCCGCCGCTCCCGGTCATTCGTGGCGGGCGGGAGCACGTAATAATCATCCTGCTGAAGGATGAGACAGCGTTTTCCGCGCTGTTCGAGCGCTTCCGCGATGGCGGCTGCCATTGTGGATTTGCCGCTGCCCGATTCCCCCGCAACGGCGATGCCGTAACGCCCGGCTTTCTCAGCGATAGACGGCAGTAATTGCGCGAGAAGCTCTTCGGCCTGCGCGCGTTGGTCGGCATGAATAATAAGGCGATCCCCTTTCATGATGTCGTTACTCGACCGGCGACGAAACGCGATAGACTCGCCCTTCGCCCGGCAATAAACTGGAAAGTTGATAGTGTTTGCCGTTCGACGCGATGCGAGCGTCTTCAGTGTTCGGCGCGTCAAGCGTCGAAAATTCCAGTAGCAGATCAATCGTCTGCGCCGTCTGCGGAATCAATGGAATTCCCATGCGGCCAATCGTCCGATCCGGGCTGGTATTCACCACAAAAAGATACTGCGGCGCCGTCCGCTGCGTCCACGCGATGATCGGGTTTTCGCCGTTTGCGTCCGGCGGAATCAGCCAGCGGCACTGCGCTCCGCGAATCGTCGCCCAGATACTCTCCGCGAACAAACGCAATCGCGTCAGACGCGAAAACAATACGCCGTTTTTGCCCCAGAGATATGGCCCGTGCGTGGCTTTCGGTCCGGCGGTTTCGTGAAACACGAAGAGTTTCGTATAATGTTCGTTCGGCGCAGGGGCGTAGTGAATGTCACGCGTCTCGAACCCTGCGCCCATGTAACTCGGCATGTCGGTCAGGAAAAGCGCAATGAACAGGCGGACTTCGCTGCCATGACGATAAAATTCGTCGAAACGCGGATCATCTTTATCGCCGGTCATCAACGTAAAGCTCGGCGTGCAACGGCGCGTTTCCGCCCAATCCGCATATTGCCGGAAGCGTTGCAGAAATACGGGCGAGCCGACGCAGGTGGATTGCAAATCGCCGAGCGAGGCGTCAGCGTCGGCGGCTTCGAGATGATCCATTTCCTCGCCGTAGCCGAAGACATCGCGCGGCGCTAAAAACGTTTCGGCAAAATAGCCGAATGACGGCGCGTTGTTGACCTCCTGGACATAGCGCTTGATTGCGCCGAGAATATCGTAATAGCGGTCGATCCGGCGCGGAACGCCGTCGGGGCGCATCTGCACGTGCGCCATGTCGCCGCGCATGAAATCGAGTCCGTAGCGCCGCTGCACATCGGCGTAATGCGCGCAGACATACTCCCACGCCTCGACATACGGTCGGTCGAAATCGAGTTCCCAATCGCGATTGCGGTTGCGCGGATGATACAATTTATATCGCGCTAACGGCCCGAAGACGCGAGACATCGGCTGCGGCTTCGTGATCACGAAATCCCGCCAGATCATGCCGTTGCCATCCACGCCTTTCGCTTCTTCGCGGCGATCCGGCGTCATGCCGCGAAACGGCGGCGCCATCGTGGCGGGCATCGGCTCGTAACCATAAGAAAACAGATATTGAATCAGCAGGTTGCGGCGCGACTGGCGGAGTTCGGCGTCGGCGGGTTGACCGAATAAGATGCGCAGCCGCCGGGCTTCATCCGTGTTTTCCGAGAAGAAGGTCGTTCGTTCCTTTGGGATCGGCTCGTCCGCGACCGCCGCGCCATGCAGCGCAAGAAACGTTAGAATTTTCTGCTGCACCGCTTCGAATAGATGTTCGTCGTGACTGATGATTTCGGCGTCCTGACGTTGCAACCACTCGAAATATTCGGGATAGGATAGCACGATCTGAGAAAAACGGTCGGTGTGCGGCACGACATCCATGCCGACCGTTTTGCCCATCACATGCAGCAGATTGACGACCGCTCGCAATTGACTCTCTGTTGTGTTCGAATGCGGACAGAGTTCGGCGAGTTCGGCGCTGAAAAATTCCAGATTCAGTTCCCAACTGCTCATGCCGTACAAACTGCCCACCACGCCCGGTTCCCAAATCGGAAGGAGTTGAATCGCGTCGTGCGATTGCGGCAGCGTCAGCGCGTATTTGACCAGATTCCAGAACGTGCCGAGCGTCCGCACGTTGACGCCGACCATGTTGCAGCGTTGCAGCCAGCGACAGTCCGGCTCTGCCGCCGCTGCGCTTCGAATAGCCTGCGGCACAGTTGTCGGAAGCGTCTCTGTCTGCGTATATTCGGGCGACAGCGCAACATCAATTGCCGAACCGAATCGCGCGCGCAGAATGGCGACGGTCTCCTGCGCGGAAAGCTGGAGCAGATGTTCCGGGAGCAGCGAGGCCGCGAAAGAGGTTTTTCCGCCGATATACGCCTGAATATATGTCTCGCGCTGGCGCGTGGTCTGCCAACAATCAACAAATTCTTGATACACGTTTGGGGTCATAGGATCACCATCACAATTTGACTCGATATTTTCGATAGGCATTCGAAGGCACGGGCTGATACCAATTGCCTTCGAATAGATCGTCAATTGTACGTCGAAACTGTCGTTTCGACGTACAGCGCGAATATGATCTTTCAAAAGGCAGTTGGTATAAGAAGAGCGTCAAGAAAAAAATGGCATTGTTCTGGCAGACACAGGGCAAACGCATCTCAATAGGTGATTTGAGGGCGTGTTCAGCGACCCCCCCGATTCATCGGGGGGTGTTGGAACGACCGGACGCCAGCAAGCACCGCTTCAGCGGGTTTTTCGTCGGACGGGACACCGCTGAAGCGGTTCGGGGGGAGACAGGAACGTGTCCCACACCCCGATGAATCGGGGTGTGGGCTCAACCCATGCCTGTCACGCCTTCACATCAAGCATGTAGATGCGTTTGCCCTGCTGGCAGACAGAAGAAAGAATTTTTGTTGAATTCCCTTGACATGCCGATTGCTCGTCTTGATTTATCGTGAAAGCGTTTCGCGATTGCCGAGCGCACGAACACCGTTATAGAGATCGATGGAGGCAAAGCATGAAACTCGATAAAAATGTGGTGATTTTGGGGCTGACATCGTTTTTCACCGATGTGGCGTCAGAGATGATTTACCCTCTGATTCAGGCGTTCGTCAGCATGATTCTCGTATCGCGGCAGGCGCTGCTCGGTCCGACATTGGGGGTTATCGAAGGAATTGCCGAATCTACCGCCAGCCTGTTGAAAGTGTTTGTCGGGTATTATTCGGATAAAATTCAACAGCGCAAGCGCCTGACGATTTCGGGCTATGGATTGTCTGCCGTTGCGAAAATTCTGCTCTTTTTTGCGTCAATGGGGTGGTCGCTTGTTCTTGTGTCGCGTTTTCTGGATCGTATCGGCAAAGGCATCCGCACAGCGCCGCGCGACGCCTTGATCGCCGAATCCACGCCGAAAGAGATGCAAGGCAGAGCGTATGGGTTTCACCGGGCGATGGATTTCGGCGGTGCGTTTGTCGGCGTACTGATTTGTTACCTCGTCAGTTTGCGTTTTCTCGATCCCGTCACCAAAAATCTCCGCGACCTTCACGCCTATTATCTGTTGTTTTCACTTTCGATCGTACCCGCTGTGATCGGCGTCGCGCTGTTGTTTTTCGTGAAAGAACGGCAGACGCCGCCTGTCGAAGCGCATGCGCGTCCGCGCCCGAATCTTGATCTGCGCAAATATGATCGGAATCTGCAATGGTTTTTCCTCGCGCAATTTCTCTTTACGCTCGGCAACTCATCGAATCAATTTTTGCTGTTGCGCAGCATGAATCTTGGCTATGCGCTCTCGTCCGTCATATTAATGTATATGCTCTTCAATTTGATTACGACCGCGCTTTCCACGTTTTTCGGCATGTTATCCGATAAGATTGGACGGCGCAACCTGCTGATCGCCGGATATACGCTTTATGCGGTGACGTATATGTCATTCGGCTTACTGACTGAGCAGACCAGGCTGTGGCTCTGGCTGTTTTGGATGGTGTACGGCGTCTATTATGCGATGACCGAAGGCGTGGAAAAAGCGTTTGTCGCCCGATTTGCGGCGTCGGATTCGAAAGCGACCGCCTTAGGCGTGTATCACACGATTGTCGGCGTAACGCTGCTGCCCGCCAGCCTGATCGCCGGAGCGTTCTTTGCGGTGTCCGCCCGCGCCCCGTTTTTTTTCGGCGGCATGATGAGCCTGTTGGCCGTCGCGATTATGGGATTGTTGGTCAAAGAGTAAATAATTGATGTTACGCAGCGCTTCCGCAATTCCCCTCCCAGGAGGGCAGGGCTGTGACGTTCTGAAACGCGCCAACGGCGCAATTCATATTAGCCCAGGGCGAAGCCCTGGGGAAAGAGGTGAACAGTGACGTTCGCTCTGAAAGAGCGTTTCATGAGACGCCCTTTCAGGGCGTGGTCGCCGAAATCCCCTTTCCCCAGGGCTTCGCCCTGGGCTAATATGACCTCGCCCTTTCAGGGCAAAAAATAGAAGTTAACAGCCCTGCTCCCAGGAGGGGAGTTCACGATGATCGTTCCGAATTTGGCGCGTAAGGTCAGTAAATAATTGTTCCGGCGATCCGCCGGATGGCTCAAGGGAGAAAACGAGGTGATTTATGTGTGAGATGGAGTCTCTGAAAGACATGCTTCGAGGGGTGTTGACATCCCAGAAATTCGCCGTCTTATCAACACATCGCGCGGGGCAATCTCATGCCAGTCTGGTGGCGTTTGCCGCGACAACGGAGATGAAGGAACTGCTGTTCGCGACAGCCAGAACGACGCGCAAATATACGAATCTCTGCGAGAATACTCAGGTCGCGTTACTGATTGACAACCGTTCCAATCGCGATGCCGATCTTCGCGAGGCGCTTGCCATTACGGCAACCGGCAGGGTTGAAGAAGCCGCTGACGCTGAACGAGAGGTCTTTCTCGCGCGTTATCTCGATAAACATCCGCAGTTAGCGGATTTCGTCAATGCCCCAACCAGCGCGCTGATGGTGGTGAAGATCGCTAAGTATGAACTTGTCAGAACATTCCAGAACGTCGTCGAATTACACATGACCACCAGTCAACCCAGTCAGGGTTCTGAACCCTGACTGGGTTCGATTCATTTATGACGGCGATAGCGTTGTCATCTGTTTGTTGGCCTTAGACGTTGGAATTCATGAAAAGTTCCGGGAGATAATGAGAAATTCAGAATTTTTGCATTTTTTCCTTTACAAAATCGTCTGATTTTATCAATTCATATTTCAGCGTGAGTGTTATGCGCAGGTAGAACTATCCCAAATTTTATCACAGATGTCCTCGAACAAAAGAGCCTTAGACAAACAAAACCCAGAAAAGTTCCCATATTTTTACAAGAAAATGTTTTTTTTGTAAATTTTTTCTTTACAAAATTCCGAGAGATTTTATTATGTGAATTGTAAGGCGACAGGATGGTTAGAAATATTCAGACACGACATTCAACTAAAGCTTCATGGATGCTCTTGAAGTTTTTTTAGGGGGGATGTTTGGGAAGAATAGTCGCAGTGGTTGTTTTGTCAGGTGTTGTTTTCTTTTTTTAGAAATGTACTCGGTAAATGAATAGCAAATGCGTTTGACGCTATTCAATGTCACAAACACAATCAAACAAGGAGACGTTTATGAAATTACGTACATTATTTGCTGTTGCTTGCGCTGCTTTTATGGCTATGCCTGCGTATGCTGAATTGAAGATTGGCGCTAATGTTGAAACCAATACGACGGTTTCTTCAAGCTCTGTGGATTCTGGGAGCACGACAATTGATAAGACGAAGTTTGATAATGATGGCCGCGTTGAAATTGCTTTAGAAGCTCGTGCAGAAAATGAAGCTGGTTTCTTTGCGGCTGGTAAAGGTTGCTTCGAAGATCAAGTTGACGGCGGTTTTGGTGCTTGCGATGTGTGGTTTTCGTTAGGAACACCGTCGTTTGCGATGAAAGTCGGACATTGGGAAGCGGAAGACATGTTCGCAAAGGGCGAAGATGTGTACATTGCTGAAGTGCCTGGCGCCGTTGGCCGCTATGAAATGAATAAAGTTCGCGGACGTAATCCTAACGGCTTTGGCGTCGTGGTTAATTTCAGCGATGCGCTGAAACTTGATGCCAGAACGGCGTTTGATACGGATAAAGCCGATTTCGGTGCTGCGACAGGCGTTGAAGTGAACAAACTCGGTGCTCGCCCGGTATTAGTGTATAGTGCCAGCGCGATGACAGTTAAAGTCGGCGGTGAATATCTGACGATTACTCCGCAAGATGGCGATGCCAAGGGTGAAATCACGAATATGGGCTTTGGCGCGATGGTTGAAGCAAAAGCTGGTAATATGACATTTGGCGTAACTGGCGCAATGCTGACCGTAGATGGCAAAAATG
>CAZRSF010000026.1:0-35952 GCA_964602655.1 uncultured Candidatus Moduliflexus sp. | reverse complement strand
GCGAATACGACAGATGCTGAAGGTAATGTGATTAGTACAAAAGAAGTTGATGCTGATGAAGTAACAACGACCAGCGCAGGTGCATATATGAAGATGCCGATTGGTGAAGCTGATCAACTTGGCCTTGCTGGCGGTTACACAACCGAAGATGTAAATGATAGCAACCATATGTATGGATATGTGTCTTATGTGCATCAATTGCCGGTAGAAGGCGCTAAAGTGAAATTCGGCGCATCGTTTGCAAATGCTACCGATATGGGCGGTAAAGACGACGGCACTGCTTTCGGCGCTCGCGTCCGTTTCAACTACAACTTCTAAGAACATTCTTAGAGTTTTACCACGAGGCGCACGTAAGTGCGCCTCTTTTTTTTCGTGAACGCTATGCGCGTCGAAACACGGTTTCGTTATATAATAAAAAAACGACATCCTCTTGAATATTTTCGAAGATTTACTCTTTACATTTTTTAGGAAATGACCATCAGTAAAGATATACTGTGTATGAAAGATATTATGATGTATCATTACGAGGTAAATATCGGTATGAAATTTTTTGCGATTGCCTGCCTCAGCCTGCTGGCGATAGGAAGTGTCGCTGTTGCCGAAGAAAACCGCGACGATCGCTGGCATAAAAATATTGCCAATTCCAATATCCGCCTCGAAACTCGCGATGATGCGCAAGAGTCGGAGATGGAACTTCTTCGTCATGAAGACATGAATCGTATATTCCCTTCGATTTCGACACAGGAAGGCGAAATCTCACTTGAATTCGTTGTGAATGATGGTGTCCCGGCAAAAGAATCGGCCTCTCCGACAACGCTTCCCTGGAAATGGAATGTTTCTCATTTCAGCTTGTATCAAATGGATGATGATACCCAGATCACGTCAACGCTGCCCATCTCTGATCAGGTGAATTCGACGCGACGCGATTTCCCGTTCACGCAGGAGAATGCCCCGGTGGCAGCGACAATTGTTTCAAGCACTGTTGCGAATGTGTCTGTGTACACTGAATTTGGAATTACCGGAGGAGACATTGAAGAGGTTGATACAATGAATGTCGCTGATTCTGGTATTTCCGACGATGACATTGATACGGCCATCAATCAAGACCTTGCTGGTTATTATGTCTCCAGCGGAGCAAATCTGGGCGTCGGAAACTGGACGATTGGCGTTCAGGCCGGATATGAAACGGCTGTAGGGAGCGCGGATGTCAATACACAATCGGCGGGCGCATCTTCGACAAATGTAAGCTCCAGGGAATTATTGGGAAGTGTGCAGTCGTCTCGCCCAACAATTGTTCAGCCTCAGAACACGCAGAATGCGATAGACGTAGAACAAGACCCGTTTCAATTCGTGTATTTTCAGGGCAGCGCGGACGCAAACGTGACTGAGAAATTAGGACTGAAATTCGGCGCGCTCTGTTTTGCCGTCCCGGAGATTTTAGTGGCCGCTTTCGAAGGCAAAAATCGGAGTGGATACGGATTCGAAATTTTTGGCGATGTCAATTATCAGTTGGGGAAATCGCTGAATTATACATTATATCTGGATTACGCGTTGGCTGACGAATATTTCAGCGAAGATACGATTTATCAGATATTACATAAAGTGGAATTGAAGTTTTAATTCTGCTGGCGTCAAACCTTACGAGAGCAATTGATCTTTCGTATGAAAAATCAACCCTTCTGATGTATCAGATTCAGAAGGGTTTTTGTTTCTCTGCGCTGGAACGGATTTTTCTTGAAAACTCCTGCTATGCAAGAAAACTCTCCCCATCGCAGCATAATAACTTGACATCTCTTTTGCCGATTGTTTACGTGACGAAAATTTCGCGCTTGCAGGAAAATTGTTGAGGAAAGGAGACTATATCATGGAAAACAGAAACGAACACACAAATGAAACGACACAAAACCTTGCCGAGCAAATCGCGCAGGAATTAGAGAAAGTGGTCGGTATTGACCAAACACAATTACACCAATATATTGAGACGGTTGCGGGGATGCGATCAAAAGAGATTGACGCGCTGCTCAAAAGTTTAAAAAGTCGTTTAGGGGAAAAATTACTGCCGCTTCTGGAAGAGATGACACGTCACGCGAATGAAGCGCTTGCCGAAATCGGCGTGAACGGGTTAGGCTCGATCCCGTCATTCAAAGCCGCGCAAATTTTAGCGGAAATCAATGACGCGCACCCGGTGAAGAATTTACGCAAAGCCGCGAGAAAAAGTTTACACAAGCTCAAAACCGTCGGCATTGAGATTGAAACGACTCTCAAACCGTTGTTGGGAGAAATCAGGCATCAGCGCTATAAAGCGATGATCAGCCCGGTTGACGGCACGGGCACACAGTTGATTCTGCTCACGCAAGAAATGTTGGCCGGAGACCTGCATTTTCTCCAGGTTGTTGCCGGTGATGAGGATGGCATTGCGGAATGCACGTCGAAACGCGGCATGACGAAAAAAATGTTTGCCAAATTGCCCGACACCTTTGCGATGCAAGTCGGCGCGAAAGAGCCGATGCTCGCGGAAGTCGAGTATGATTTCGCGATGTCGCTCTTGTTGGAAGCCGAAAAAGCGACTACAGATTCGTTGCCGGAAGAATATGAAAGCGGGAAAGGCTTTTTCGAACTCAGCCAGGCGCAAATCATCACTAATCCGGTATATCAGACGCTGGATGCGGATACATTGAAACAACAGCCCGGTCTTCTCCGAACGTCTGCCGAATTATTTCAACATGATCATTTCTTGAGCTGGCATCTGCCGCTGAATGAACTCGGCCAATATGCGCAGGAACTCATGGATCAGGAAGATTCTACGATTGAAGTCACGCCGGAAGTTCGGCAAGAGCGCAAAGAAGATGTCTATCAAAAACTGATTGACGCCAAAATGGATGAGGTCATGATTCAACGCCTGAAACGGCGTCTGGAAATTATGGCCTACGTGTTCACCCGGCAAGGCAAAGACGAGGATGCGAAAAAAGCGTTGAGCGCCGCCATCAGCTTAGGCGAAACGCCGCGAACGGAACTGAAATCTCATCCGTTTGTCCGAGAACTCCTTATTATCAGCCTTGACGGTACGCGAGACGTTCTTGAAGGCGGGTATAACCCGGAAGAGCTTGATCGCAAAGAATATTATCTCACGCGCGATGATGACGGCAATATTCGTGTGGAATTTGTGGAACAGGCCGATCAGCATGACCATGATCATCATGATCATCAGCACGAACATCATGATCATGACCACCATGATCATAGCGGCCGCAATTATCGCGGCCATGATCGTCGCGGTCCAGACCATCATCATCGCGAAGCACCGTGAACATGAATGATGAACGCAACCAGGAAACGATATGAACGCATATCGTTTCCATTCTTGAGATATACGCCATGAAGAGCATAAAAATCGGATTGATTGGGTTTGGCACAATTGGAACAGGGGTCATCAAAACCCTGCAAAAGCAGCAGGAATTGCTGAAAGCTCGCACCGGCATGACACTGGAGTTAGTGAAAATTGCCGATCTCGATATTACCACGCCTCGCGACGTAGAGGTTGCGCCGTCATTGCTGACGACCAATGTCAGCGACATTCTCGATAACCCTGATATTGATATCGTGATCGAGTTGATGGGCGGGTACGAGCCTGCGAAAACATTTATTTTACGCGCCTTACGCAACGGAAAACATGTTGTCACCGCCAATAAAGCGCTGTTAGCGTTACATGGCAAAGAAATTTTCGAGACGGCGATGCAGCATCGCGTTGATGTCGGTTTCGAAGCCAGCGTCGGCGGCGGCATCCCGCTGATCCGTTCCTTGCGGGAAGGGCTTATCGCGAATAATTTCAGCGAAATTTACGGCATTCTGAACGGGACGACCAATTACATTCTCACCGAAATGACGGAAAAAGGCGAGAATTACCATAAGGTGCTGCAACATGCCAAAGAGCTTGGCTATGCGGAAGCCGACCCGACCTTCGACGTCGAAGGGATTGACGCCACGCATAAAATCATCATTTTGACCTATCTGGCATTCGGTCAATATGTGACAATGGAGCAGGTGTTTACCGAAGGCATCAGCCAATTGCATCCGATTGACATTAAGCTCGCCGGAGAACTCGGCTATAAAGTGAAGTTATTGGCGATCAGCCGCCGGATCGACAACGGCATCGAAGTGCGCGTCCACCCAACGATGCTTCATTCCGAACATTTGCTGGCGAAGGTTGACGGTTCATTCAACGCCGTGTATGCTGTGGGCGATATTGTTGATTCCACCATGTCGTATGGGCGCGGCGCCGGGATGATGCCGACAGCGAGCGCGATTCTCAGCGATGTTGTGGATATTGCGCGCGGTATTCGAAGCGGCGTGGCAAATCGCGTGCCGTTAGTCTATTCATCCAATGAACAGGCGCTGACGGTTCAACCGCGCAATCAATTCGTGGCGCGGTATTATCTGCGTTTTACGGTGCTTGATCGTCCGGGCGTGTTGTCGTCTATCGCCGGGGTGCTGTCGGATCACAAGATCAGCATCGCGTCCGTCATTCAAAAAGAAGTGCATCCTGTGGATAGCGTGCCGCTCGTTATGCTGACCTACGAAGCGTATGAACACGAGATGCAGGATGCGATTCGGACGATCGAGCAGTTAGACGGTGTCACTGCTAAAACGGTCGTGATTCGCGCTCTTCTGTAGGAGATTGATGGTAAGGGCGGGGTCTTCCCGCCCCTACGCAAGCCTATTTTTTTGTCTATTTCCCCTCGCCAATAAATATCGTTCCAATATCCTTCTTGAAATAGCGGCGGAGCGCTCATAAAACAAGGCTGTGACTGCTATCGGTCGGCGAATCTGCCGCTGCGGATGTCACGTTCCGTTACGTTGCAGCAGGCGCGCGATTTTGTCATACTCGAAATTGTATGCCAGTTTCGCTAACGTGTCGGCCAGAACGGGGTCAATCATCCGAATCTCGCAGATCGCGAGATCAATCTCTTGCATATCGGCCAGGGCGCTGGCCGCGCATAGTCTATCGCGCAAGGCTTCAGAAATGGCGGCTGCGCGTTCTATGTCTGGGATGGCATCAATATCGAGTCGCCTGGCGTTTTCTACCTGTTGCGCGAGTATCTGCCGAATGCGAGCGAGATCAAAATGTTGCGCGAGTTCCTGAAGCTGGCGGAAAAATGGCGTCTGCCCGCCTTCGGATTGCGCGAGGGTCGCCAGATGCTCTCGCAAAGCGAGAATGTCGCCGAGGTCTGCCAGATCAAACAACATCTTGAGGGTCGCCAACGGCGGCAGCGCCTCGGCGTCATTCGATGTCGCGGGCGGAGGCGTCTCCTCCTGATAGCGCCAGTCCGCCACTCCTAACGCGCGCAACTGATCATGCAGCATCTCCATCTGCACCGGTTTCGGCAGGAATGCCTGACTTCCGGCGGCCAGACTCCGTTCGCGATCCTCGGCATACACGCTGGCCGAGGAGACGATGACGATAGTCTCCTGACATTCCGGGGTCTGGCGGAGACGCCGAATCACTTCCACGCCATCCATGCCCGGCATTCGCAAATCGGTGATGATTGCGGTCGGAGGTTCCACGAGCGCCTGGCGAATGGCGTCTTCCCCGGTAGCCGCCTGAAGGACGCGACAGCCGTAAGGGATCAGCATATCCGCAAGCACCTGCCGATTCTCCGTGACATCGTCCACCACGAGAATCGTCGGCGCTGCGCCGTTCACGCCGACGACGACGCGCCGCGCAGGTCGGGGCGCGCCGTCGGAGACAAGGACTGGCAGCGCGACTTCGAGCCGAAAAACGCTGCCGCTGCCGACCGTGCTTGTCACGGTCACTGTCCCGCCCATCAATTCCGCGAGATGGCGGCTGATCGCTAAGCCTAAACCCGTGCCTTGCGCCTGCCGAGTTGCCTCGCCGACTTGTTGAAATGGCGTAAAGAGCGTTGTCAGATCATCCGGCGTAATCCCGACGCCGGTGTCTTCAATGTCGAAGCGCAGGAATGCTGTCTTCCTCTCTTGGAACGAACTGACAGAAGTCGGTACCGGACACGGCGCAGCCGTGCCCCTCTCAAGAGGGGAACCCTGAGTCGTTACGCGCAGCGTCACGCCGCCGCGATCCGTAAATTTGATGGCATTGCCTAACAGATTGAGCAGAATTTGGCGGAGGCGGTGCGCGTCCCCTTCGACATAGTCCGGCAAGCCAGGTTCCTGGATCACCTGAAAGCGCAGTCCTTTGTGTTTGGCCTTCATTGCCATCATCATCTGCACATCGTCAAGCAGCGACGAGAGAAACATCGGGGCGGGATGCGCCTCCAGCCTCCCGGCCTCGACTTTCGCGAGATCGAGAATGTCGTTGATCATGGTCAGCAAATGCTGGCCGCTGCGTCTGATGATGGAAGCATATTCGAGGTATCGGGGCTGGAGAGATTCATCGTGTTCGAGAATCTGGGCGTAGCCCAAAATGCCATTGAGCGGCGTGCGCAGTTCGTGCGACATATTGGCTAAAAACGCGCTTTTGGCGCGATTGGCGGCTTCCGCCTGTTCTTTGGCCCTGGTCAGTTCGGCGGTACGCTCCTTGACCAAGTCTTCAAGATGCTCCTGGTACTGCTTCAGTTTGTTGTCATTCTCGATCCGCGCGGTGATGTCGCGGAAGGTGCCTTCAATGCCAATCGGCTCGTTATTCCGGTCAAATAACAGATGCACATTGACATCTGCCATCATTTCCGTGCGGTCTTGTCGCCGGAAGCGTATCAGATAGCCATTCAGCGCGCGCTGTTCTTGCAACCGCGCCGCCAGCATGTCGCGTTCATGGGCATCAACGTAAATATCCGTGCTCATGTTTTGGCGCTGAAGGTGTTCCGGCGAGTCATATCGCAACAATTTGGCGGCGGCGGGGTTGACTGACTGGATCGTTCCAGTCGTCCAATCTGCCAGGAGATACCCGTCTCCCATCGTTTCGAAAATGCGCCGATATTTTTCTTCGCTTTCCCGCAGTTTCGCTTCCTCGTTTTTGACTACCTCGACCAGTAACAGCATATCGCTGATAAATTCCTGGACTAAACGCTGATACTGCTGATGTTCGGCGAACTGCAACGGGGCGTGTCCGGTATCCTGTAAGGTCTGATTCAGCGCTGGCGCTAAGTATTCCAAACGGGTCGAAACGTTTTCGCTGGGCTGGACAATGACTGATGACAGGGTTTGGATCAGGGACATAAGGTCCGCATGTTCGTTTTGCAGAATCGTAAAATCCTTTTGGATTCTCCTGGTATGCAGGCTGACACTGCCGAACAGCAGCAATAAGCTCCCTGTGGCGAGTAACAAAATTTTGATTTCCGCGGTGCTATCCTGGGTGATGATCAAACGCGCTTCCGGCATCTCAGGAATCGTATCGGCAAACGACGTATAGAACCGGTTGGCATTGATGCTGATCGGGGCATAGTGGTACATATCGCCGATCAATTTCCGGTCGTCCGAGAACCAGATGATCCCTCCGACGGTCACGAACAATTTCGTTTTACCGGCCATCGCGATGGGGAAAAAATCATTCGGCGCATACGAATTCACAACAAACTCATCGGCATATCGCTTGACGAAATGCACACGCTGGACTCCGTCAACCATATCCGGGAAAAAGACGACAGCGATCTGTCCCGGTTGCAGATGGTAGATTTTGCCGAAAAACGAACTGTTATTCAGGATAATCCCTTCCAACGTCGAATGCGGCGCTTTTCGGATCGTCCCGTCGGCGGCGATGATCACGGTATGTACGACCGGCATGGATGGGTCTGGCGTCCCGGTATCCACCATATTTTCCACCTGATGCAACCGGTTCAGAAACAGGGCGTTCCATGAGGCCGAAGAATCTTGCAGACGCAGGAAATCAATCACGACGAAGATGAGCAGGAAGACGACATTCGCCAATAAAAAGATAATCCAGTTCCATTTCAGCACGAAGCCGATTTTCGTATGCAAGAAGCGAATACTTTTCTGGTTCATAGGCCTCGTTTGACTGACGGGTTTGCGCGGTTATTCCAATTCGACGGTTTCCTTCTTTTGGATGACGCCGTTCGTGGTTTCCTGCACAATGATTTGCCGGGCTGAGACATCGCCGTATGCATCCATAGATGTCCGGCCATAACAGGTGTCGTATGTCCTCGGCGTTTCGAAATACGCGTTGAGGGCTTCCCGCGAGGCTCCGACTTCTTTGATGGCCTGATACAGGATATGTAAGATCGAGACCGTGTACTGCGCCGCATTGGTCACCTTCATGTTGTACGTCTTCGCGAAATCGTCCAGTTCGGCTTGATAGTCTGCGCCATAAATGGTTTTGTCCAGCGCAAAGAAGAGGACGCCATCCAGGAGCGGGCCAGAGTACAGGGAGAGGATTTCGTCCGACCCCCAGGACGACGATCCGAACCGGATCTCCCGTCGCTGTTCGCGGATGGCTTTGATCGTCAGAATGACATCTTTGGCGGGCAGGATGGTGAAAATCCCATCCGGGTTCGCATTCGAAATCTGCTGATAGGTGTCGGGATGGTCTGCGAAGGGAACCCGCGCGATCTCGCCGGTGAAATTCTCGGCAAGCACGGCGAAAAATGGCTCAACGTACACCGAATTCTCTAATGATGTCACCACGACTAAGCGTTTCACGCCTTCTCTCTGAAAGTAGATGCTTACCGCTTTGGCCTGCAACGCATTGGTCGGGCAGAGCCGGAAAAATCCATCCTTTTTCTTGCTTAACACGGCGGTTGACGGCGTGATGCCGAACGTCGGGATGCCGGTTTTGGCAGACTCCTCGGCCAGCCAGATGCCCTCTGCGCTGAAATTGCCGCCGATGATGACGGAGACGCCCTGCGCGTTCAATTCGCGGTATGCCGCTTTGACGGGAGCCTCTTCCGATGGCCGATCTTCGATGATGAATTGCACCGGTCTGAGGCCGATCTTGGGATGTCTGGCTTGATAGTATCGTATAAACAGATTGGCTTCGTTGCCCGTCAGCTTGTCGAACGGCAAGATCACCCCAATGCGGATCGGTTGCGAAAAATGCCACCAGCCCAGAATGCTCGCGACGATGAGCAATGCCACCGTTACCGTCAATATCATTCTTTTTTTCATCATTTTTTTCTCCTTAATATCGCAGTCCTAAATGAGTTGTCGCTTCACCGCGGCACAGACAAAAATGCCTGTCCCACCGAGTGTACATCTGATTGAGGCTTGCTATAGTTCTACAGCATCCTGCGACTGTTCGCTATCTAACAGGCGCGCCATCTTGCCATACTCGAAATCGTATGCCAACTGCGCGAGCGTATCGGCCAAAACGGGGTCAATCGTCCGCATGTCGTTGAGCGTGCTGTCAATCGCTTGTATATCGGTAATGGCGATGGCCGCGCGCAGTCTGGCGAGCCATTCCGCCGGAATGGCCGCCGCGCGTTCTGTGTCTGAAAGGACGTCAGCATAACGGCGATTGGATTCTTCCAAACTGCGTAACAGTACCTGCCGAATCTGTCCGAGTTGAAAATGCTGCGCGAGTTCCTGAAGTTGTTCGACAAATGGCGTCAGCCCGCCTTCCGATTGCGCGAGCGCCGTCAGATTCGCGCGCAAGCCGAGAATATCGCCGATGTCTGCCAGATCGAATAACGTTTTCAGCATGGCGGACGACGGCAGCAGCATCTCGGCGGCATCGGGCGCGACGGGCGGCGGCGTCTCCTCCTGCGCCAGCTTCGGCAGATACGACTGACTACCGGCGACGACTGGCAGCGCGATCTCGAACCGAAACACGCTGCCGACGCCGACGGCGCTCGTGACGGTCAGCGTTCCGCCCATCAAGGTCGCGAGATGACGGCTGATCGCTAATCCTAAACCCGTGCCTTGCGCTCGACGCGCGGTGTCGCCGACTTGCTGAAATGGCGTAAAAAGTTTTGCCAGATCATCCGCCGCGATCCCGACGCCGCTGTCTTCGATGTCGAAACGGAGACGCGCCAATTCCCCTGCTGGGAGGTCGGGGCAAGGGGACGTGTTTTGCTGCGAAGCAACGCATTCCCCTCCTGGGAGGGGTAGGGGTGGGTTCGTGACGCTGAGATGCTGCCAATCAGCAGCAACCCACCCC
Organism: uncultured Candidatus Moduliflexus sp.; assembly: GCA_964602655.1. Taxonomy (GTDB): domain Bacteria; phylum Moduliflexota; class Moduliflexia; order Moduliflexales; family Moduliflexaceae; genus Moduliflexus. Next base: position 25,871 of record CAZRSF010000026.1, on the reverse strand, counting down.
TTGCCCCTCCCAGGAGGGGAATCTGGCGGCTGCGCCGCTGAAACCCCAGAACTGTAAGCGTCTTCGGTGAGGGGGCGGGGTGAATCAGTCGTGACGCGCAACGTCACGTCGCCGCGATCCGTAAATTTGATCGCATTGCCTAACAGATTCAGCAGAATTTGACGGAGGCGGTGCGCGTCTCCCTCAACGTAATTCGGCATGCGCGGGTCCTGGATCAATTGCAAGCGCAGCCCTTTGTGTTCGGCCTTCATCGCCATCATCCCCCGCGCATCGTCAAGCAGCGACGGCAGATGGATCGGGGCGGGATGCACCTCTAATTTTCCCGCTTCGATCTTCGCCAAATCGAGAATGTCGTTAATCAGGTCTAACAGATAATTGCCGCTGTATTCAATGATATTCAGCCCCTTGAGTTGCTCTGCGGAGATCGTCGGATCGTGTTTGAGCATTTGCGTATATCCCAAAATGCTATTCAGCGGCGTCCGCAGTTCGTGGCTCATGGTGGCGAGAAAGGCGGATTTGATGCGATTCGCTTCTTCAGCAATGACTTTGGCGTGTTTCAAGGTATCTTCGACGTTTTTGCGCAACGTGTCATCGTGCATGAATCCGAAGCCGTAGAGCATATTGCCGTCGGCATCGCGGATGGAATCGGCGTGTTCCCACAGCGGAAAACGCCGACCGGTCGCGTCGAACACGTCCAGCACGCCCTGCCAGCTCTTGCCGTTGGTTAATGCTGGCGCAACGTCGCGGTTCAATATCTTAAGAGATTCCGGCGGATAATACTCGCGATAATTGGCCTGACGCGCCTGTTCCAATGACCGCCCGAACAGCTTGACATGCGCGGGGTTGATGTAGATCAGGCGTCCGGCGGCGTCGCTGATGGCAATCGCTTCTTCCGATGATTCGACGATAGACTTGAAGAGCCGGAGTTCGTCTTCGGCGCGTTTGCGGTCGGTAATGTCCAACGCCAGCCCTTCGATAAGCGTTTCATCAGGCAGGTCTTGCCGCCCGATGGAGAGATCGTAGAACCAGCGCCATTCGCCCTCGGCGTTTTTGATGCGATATTCTACCTTGAAATGCTCTCCCTGCTGAAATTGTGTCACCGCGGCGACCACTTTGGGCATGTCGTCGGGGTGGATGGATTGATTCCAGAGCCGCGGATGTCGGTAAAGATATTCCGGGGAATAGCCTAAAATCGTTTCCACATGCGTCGAACAGTACACGTTGCCGCGGACGCTCGAAAATACATAGACAACTCCCGGGAGATTTTCCACTAACCGCCGGTATTTCGCTTCACTCTCTTGTAATATCTGTTCAACTCGCTTGCGTTCCGTGATGTCCACATGTTGGATGACGGCATTGGCGACACGACCTTGCGCGTCAAGGATCGGCGAAATATGCACGTCAAGCGTCGCGGTGCTTGCCTGTCGAAGTTCAAGTCCCTTGATCGCCGACGTATCATATTGAATGACGAAACGAGCGGGCGCGCCTTGCTCGAACACCTGCTTGACGACCGGCATGAATCCTTGTTCTTCAGCCAGATTGTCGCGTAAGATGTTATATTTGCCGATAACTTCCTCATCGCGCACATGGAATAGATCGCGGCAGGCTTGATTCATCCGCATCAGCGTTCCCTGTTCGTCAGCAATCCACATGGAGTTCGGGCTATGTTCAAGAATGTTGTCGAGAAATGCCTCAGAGCGACGCAACGCGTCTTCTGCTTGCTTGCGCTCGGTGATGTCAACTAAGCCGCCGTACAGTTGAGACGCGCGCGGCGCGCTGTCCGACACAACGCATTCCGCTAATGAAGCCACCCACCGTACCGAGCCGTCCTTATGACGCAAGCGTAATTCACACGAACTTCTTGAACCCGGCGCAAGCTTCGTGATATGTTGATCGAACAGCGCTCGATCCTCCGCAATGACGAGCGCGCCCCAACAGCGCTCGGCTTTGATCTCTTCCACCGTATAGCCGGTGATTCTTTCCGCTGCGCCAGTCATCCAGTCAATCGCGTACTCGTCGGTTTCGGTCGAGAGGCACGAGTAGGCGATATCCGAAATCACGGACGACACTCGCCGGTAGCGGTCTTCGCTCTCCCGCAATGCTTTTTCCACCAGCTTGCGTTCTGAGATGTCAAACGTCGAGACGAGCAGGCACGGCGTGTTTCGAAGCGTCACCTGTTCGGCAGACCAGAGCAGCGTGAGAATGTTGCCGGATTTGGTCCGAATGTCGAGTTCACTATTGTGTAATGCGCCCTGCTCTTTGATCTTGGTCATGATCTCGTCGCGCTGCGCGGGATGCGCCCAGATGCCCAATTCCAGCGTCGTATGTCCGACGACTTCATCATACGTTCGCTCGGCCAGTCGCAAAAATTCGGCGTTGACGTCCAGATACCGCCCTTCGTCAAGGGTGGAAAGCGACATGGCGACCTGATTGGAGTGAAAGGCTTTCGCGAATTTTTCCTCGCTCTCGCGCAGCGCGCGCTCTGCTCGCTTACGTTCGGCGTTTTCTTCTTCGAGCCGATGATTGGTTTGGCTGAGCGCGGCGGTGCGCTCGCGCACCTGAATTTCCAGATTGACATTGCTCTGGTTCAATATCTCGCGGGCGGCGCGCAATCGGCGCGTGAGAATCCCCAAATAGCCTGTCAGAAGCATTAAAATGGCGATGCCTGCGCTCGCGCCGAACAACTGTAGCTTATGCTCCCAAATGGAATGTCGCCGGTTTTTGACAATGCGTTCAGGAGGAAGAGCAGATAACGGGATGTTCCAGCGTTGTAAGGCGAGGTGATCGAAGACGAACTGCGTCCCCGTATTGATCTGCACCGGCATGGCGCTGACGGGTTCGCCGCGCAGAATACGCAGCCCCATCCGCGTCACGGCGCGGGCTTGCCCTTCGATGCTGTACATATAGCCGCCAATCGTGCCGGTGCCGATAAATTGGTCATAGCCAGTCAGCACCGGCACGGAGGAGGCGGCGGCAAGCTGCCGGACGACATCAATCGGCTTGTACTTGACACCGGCGGCATCTTCCATGACCAGAAAATAGACGATCACGGCGGTATTCGGCAAGGCTGCCGCGCGGCGTGTCATCTCCGTTACCGGCAGCGATGACCAATCGGCGCATTGCACCGTTCCGCACAATTCCGCCCGAACCGCGTCAACATACGGCAGAAAGGCCTGATCGGCCTGTCCCAAGCCATGCACCAGAATCATTTCGTGTACCGACGGGTTGGCGCGCAAGAACCAGCGCGCGGACTTGACGAAATCCACATCCGCCGTCACGCCGCTGACATCCGGGGGCAGCGTCAGCGTGGCGGCTTTGGCAGTATTCATATCGTAAAAGAGCACCGGCGCGTTCGGGAGAATGTCCGCGCGTTTCGAGAGCCAGAGTTCCAACATGCTCGAATTGCCGACGATAACCAAATCTACGGGTGTATTGCGATACTTGAGCGCATACAGGTCGAACAGCGCGCGCTGATACGCGGCGTCGTTAAAGCGGTTGATATCCAGATATTCATAATAGATATTCAGGTTCAGGTCGGCAGCCTGCCGAAATTCGTCCTGCATGGACTGTACCGCCAGAGTGTTGACCGGCAAGTCAATTTGATCGGATGAGAGAAACAAGACGCTTTTGCTGATCCGCGCGCCGGTCGTCTGCGCCTGAACGTCCGTTGTCAGGCAGAGAACGACGATGCCGATCAGCGCGATGCGCCGCCAGCCGGTTGCCGATGGCGATAGGCGATGCGTATGGTGTCTCATGGTTGACTCCAGTTGCGTTGCGTGAAGAAGGCGCGTTCCATTTCCCAAAACAACGCAAATTCGAGATGATGAGCATCTGTTGACGACCAGGGAGGGCATCGGAATCTCCTGTTCAGGACTTACGCAAAAATCAAAAATCTCCTTGACATTGCCATCGCGTCTCGCATCATCATGAAATGCCGGAGGTGATGCTGCTGGTGAATTCCGTTCGGATGAACGCCCTTGCAGCTTGCCGATTCTTGTTGAACGCGCCCATCAATGACATGCTCGCCTATTTTGCAGATCATGTCAAGGAATTCAGTCGAGATCGAATCAATCTTTATGTGTGAGGCAGGGCTGTGATATTCTCGTTCCACGCTCCGCGTAGAATGCCAAAAGCCGCCGCTCGGCGGTGCGCGGGACGCGGAGCGTGGAACGAGTCCCGGCGATCATGATGATTGAATATCGTGAATCCCTACCGGAATGGAAGAGTCAGAAACAAAAATCGTTATTTCCAAGAATGTCTGTTGACATTTTCGCTGAAATCGTGACAACTTTCCTGTTCGAACCCCAATTATCCTTGAACCCAGGAGGAACCCTGAATGCGAACGATTATCGAGCCGTTTCGGATTAAAATGACAGAACCGATCAAGATTATTTCCCGCGCCGAACGCGAACAAAAATTAGCGCAGGCGCAGCATAACGTCTTTTTGTTGGATGCGGAGGATTGCTGCATTGATCTGCTGACGGATAGCGGCACGGGCGCGATGTCCGACCGCCAATGGGCGGCGCTGATGTGCGGCGATGAAAGTTATGCGGGCAGCAAATCCTGGAAAAAATTCGAGGCGGTCGTCAAAACCATCACCGGGATGAAGCATGTCTTTCCGACGCATCAGGGGCGCGCGGCGGAAGGGATTTTGGCGCAAACCCGCGTGAAACCAGGGCAGATCGTCCCGAATAACAGCCATTTCGATACCACACGCGCCAACATGGAATATGTCGGAGGCCATGCGCTGAACTTCCTTTGCCCGGAAGGACTTGATCTCACGATTGACGTTCCATTCAAAGGAAACATGGCGTTGGACGCCTTAGAACGGTGCATTCAGGAACAGGGCGTCGCGCAGATTCCGTTCTGCATGATCACCGTGACGAACAACACTGGCGGCGGCCAGCCGGTGGCGTTAGCCAATGTGCGGGCGGTGAAAGCCCTGTTGCAGAAATACGGCATTCCGTTAGTGATTGACGCCTGCCGATTCGCGGAAAATGCGTATTTCATCCATGAACGCGAGGACGGCTATAAAGACAAATCGCTGCTGGACATTGCGCAGGAGATGTTTTCCTATGCCGACGCCGCGACCATGAGTTGCAAAAAGGACGGATTAGCCAATATCGGCGGGTTCTTTGTCTGCAACAACGACGAATGGGCGGAGGATTTCAAAAACCTGCTGATCCTGCGGGAAGGTTTTCCGACGTATGGCGGCCTGGCCGGGCGGGATTTGGAAGCGATTGCGGTCGGCTTAATGGAAGCGTTAGAGTACGATTATCAGGTCTATCGTCACGCGACGGTCGAGTATTTGGGACGCAAGCTCCTCGAACGCGGCATTCCGCATGTGCGCCCGGTCGGCGGTCACGCCGTCTTTCTCGATTGCAAGCGCTTTCTGCCGCAGATTCCGCCGTTGCAGTATCCCGGCATCGGCTTGGTGAACGCGCTCTATGTCGAAGGCGGCGTGCGCGGCGTGGAATTAGGCAGCGTGATGTTCGGTCGCCGCGACGCGCAGGGGCAAGAACTTGCGTCGCCATTGGAGTTGGTGCGATTGGCGTTTCCGCGCCGCGTCTATACCCAAAGCCATTTCGATTATTTGATCGAAGTCATCGAAGATGTCTGGAATCAGCGCGACCGGATTCCCGGCTATCGCATCACCTATCAGCCGCAATTTCTGCGGCATTTTACGTGCCATTTCGAGCCGATTCCATATTTCAGGAGTGCAAAAGCGTAGCTTTTGCCTTCAAAGCTGCGCGTTGAGACTCCTATGGCGATTTCAATGGCGATGAATATGCTGTAGAGGGAGATTTCTCAGATGAATCTGAAAAAAATCGTATCGTGGAAGGGGATGCCGTATCTCGCATCCGTCGCGATTGTCGGCGTGTTTGCCGCGATTCGTCTGATCTTTTTAGGCTCGCTGGAGGAACGCATTGCGTATTTGACGTTTTATCCGGCGGTGATGATTGCCGCGCTTTATGGCGGTTTGGGCGCGGGCTTGCTGGCGATTGCGATGTCTTCCGGCATCATCTTATTCGCCTGGCCGATATTTATTCCTCACCCGTTTATTCGAGATTTTGCCGACTGGCTCGGCATGACGGTCTTCTGTCTGAATTGCCTGATGATGTCGGGCGTGGCGGAATCTGCCCGCCGCGCCCAGAGAAGAGCCGTTCAGGCCAAAGAGCAGGCGGAAACCGCGAATAAAGCCAAAAGCGTATTTCTTGCCAACATGAGCCATGAACTGCGCACGCCGCTCAACGCGATCCTCGGTTTTTCCCGACTGCTGCGCAACGCCCCGGATGCCACCACCGAACAGATCGCCAGCCTCGACATCATCAACAACAGCGGCGAGCATTTGCTGAATTTGATCAATAATATTCTCGACATCGCCAAAATCGAATCTGGCCGGATCGTACTCGAAGAAAGCGTGTTCGATCTGCATGAATTGATCGTTCAGGTGCAATCGTTAATGGCGGTGAAAGCGGTCGAGAAGAGGCTGACGTTTCGCATCGAGCAAGCGCCCGATCTTCCGCGTGTTCTCTTCGCCGATGCCGGAAAATTGCGGCAAGCGCTGCTCAATTTGGTCGGCAACGCGATCAAATATACACGCAGCGGCGGCGTGACGTTGCGCATTCTGAAAGGCCGCGAGGAAACGCCCCGGCGCGTCTGGCTGCGCTGGGAAGTCGAGGACACCGGCTCCGGCATTCCCGTCGAGGATCGCGCGCGCGTCTTCTTGCCGTTCGTCCAGTTGGAAAGCCGTCCGACCACCGAAGCCGGAAGTGGTTTAGGTCTGGCAATCACGAAGCAAAATGTCGGATTGATGGGCGGAGAGATTGGCATCGGCGGCGAACCGGGCAAGGGCGCGGTCTTTTATTTCGAGATTCCGGTCAATGCGCGAGCCTCCGAAACCATTCGCGCGCTGCCCGAATCGGGTCGCATTATCGGCCTCGCCCCGCATCAGCCGCGCTTTCGCCTGCTGATTGCGGAAGACCAACCTGAAAACCGGCTGCTGCTGCGCAAATTGCTTGAGCCGTTCGACTTCGAACTGCGCGAAGCGGTCAACGGACAGGAAGCGCTCGCGCTTTACGAACAGTGGCGCCCTGATTTGATCTGGATGGATATTCGGATGCCGGTCATGAATGGCTTGCAGGCCACGCAAGCCATTCGGAAGCAGGAAGCTGCCGGTGCGGACGCAGGTTCGCATTGCAAAATTATCGCTCTCACCGCCCATGCGTTAGAAGAAGAGCGTCTGGAAATTGTAGCCGCCGGATGCGACGCATTGATCCGCAAGCCGTATCGAGACACGGAAATTTTCGATGCGTTGACGGAATATTTGGGCGCGCGTTTTCTTCGCGCCGCAGAACCCGCCTCATCCGCCGACCGACAATCTGCCCGGCCTGAAACCGCGCTCGCGCAACTGCCGCGCGAGCTTCTTGCGGAGTTGCGCGAGGCGCTGGAATTGCTGCACCAGACAGAGTGTTTACAGGTGATCGAGCGCATACGCGCGATGGATGAGACACTCGGCGACGATCTGCGCCGTATGGTGGAAGATTTCCAATACAAAGAACTCCTGAGCATCATTGATGCGTTGCTATATTCTGTTGAGATAAATAATGCCAATTGTGTTTGAAACGATTAGATAAAATGACTCGTAGGGGCGAGGAGACCTCGCCCCTACGAGAGCCGTCTGCCAACGAGACGTACTGAGACATGAGGGTTTATGAGCGACAGCGAATATGCAATGAATGAGATTTTGGTGGTTGATGATACTCCCGCGAATCTGAAGCTCTTGAACGATATTCTGCGCGACGCCGGGTATAATACGCGCTCCGCGCTTGACGGCGAATTGGCGCTGCGCAGCGTGAACGCCAAACTGCCCGCGCTGATTTTGCTGGACGTGAAAATGGACGATATGGACGGCTACGAGGTCTGCCGCCGCCTGAAAGCGAATGAACGGACGCGCGAGATTCCGATCATTTTCATCAGCGTTCTGGAGGATGAGCAGGCCAAAATCCGCGCGTTTCAGGCGGGCGGCGTGGACTATGTCAATAAACCATTTTCCGAAGTGGAAGTGCTGGCCAGGGTCAACGCGCATATCGGCCTGCGGCGGGCACAGGCCGCCTTGGAACGACGCAATGCGGAACTGATGGAGGTTGAGAGCCGCTTGCAAACGCAGTTGGAGGAGCGGATGTGCGCCGAGGTGGAATTGCAGCATTATCAGAACCATTTGGAGCAATTGGTTGCGGCTCGCACCGATGAATTACAACAAGAGATCGTCGAGCGCAAACGCGCCGAGCAGATGATTAAAGCGTCGGAAGAAAAATTCTATAACATGTTCCATTTCAGTCCGATTGCGATGTCGCTCTCAACGCTGGACGACGGCCGTTACGTCAATGTGAACGCCGAATTTCTCCGCATGACGGAACGGACGCGGGACGAGGTGATCGGACGCTCTGCGCTTGAGTTGAATATCTGGGCGCGCCCGGAACAACGCCAGCCCTTTATCAATCAGATCAAGACGCGCGGGTTTTTGAAAAATGTCGAGATGCAAGTTCGAACCGGCTCCGGCAAAATCATCACGGTACTCTGGAACGCCGACAAAATCACGCTTGACACGACGGATTATTTGCTTGTGTCCATGCATGATCTGACGGAACGCAAGCGAGTGGAAATCGAATTACGTCGGAATGAGACGCGCCTCGACGCCTTGCTTCGACTCAATCAAATGACGGAGGTCTCGGTCGCGCAAGTGGCTGACTTTGCGATGGAACAGGCGATTCGATTAACCGAGAGCGTCATGGGATTTTTGATTTTCCTGAATGATGATGAGACAATTGGGACTGTCCATTCCTGGTCGAAAACGGCGATGGCCGAATGCGCGATTATCGAGAAACCGATGCAATTTATCATTGCCGAGACCGGTCTCTGGGGCGAAGTCGTGCGGCAGCGCCGCCCGATAATCCTGAATGATTACGCCGCGCCGCATCCGATGAAAAAAGGTTTTCCGAAAGGGCATGTCGCGATTTCTCGTTATCTGAGCATTCCGGTCTTCGCCGCCAACCGCATTGTCGCGGTCGCCGCGGTCGCCAATAAACATGCCGCATATACTGACGGCGATGTCCGGCAGTTGCAGCTTTTTATGGAAGGGATGTGGAATATCGTTCGCCGCAACCAGGCAGAAGAGAAACTCCTCTACGCCAACGCGCAGTTGCAGGAACTCAACGTTGACAAAGACACGTTTTTTTCGATCATTGCCCACGACCTGAAAAATCCGTTGATCGCCTTCCTGTCGTTTGCCGATCTGTTAGAACGGATTGACAAATACGATGCAGACAAACGCCAGGCATTCGTCCGGCAGTTCCGCGTAATGGCAGACCATCTCTTCGCGCTGCTCGACAATTTGCTGACCTGGGCGCGCAGCCAGCAGGGGCGCATTCCATACGCCCCCCGAACGCTCCCTCTCGATGCGCTCGCGACCCCGGCGTTCGATCTCGCGAGCGCCCATGCGACCGAGAAACAGGTGCGGCTGATCAATGCGATTCCGCATGGGCTATCGGTGTTTGCGGATATGGACATGCTGGAAACCGTCATTCGCAATCTGCTGAACAACGCGATTAAGTTCACGCCGACGGGCGGAAGCGTAACGATCTCGGCGCAGCCGACGGAGCGCGGCGACGTGGAAGTGTCCGTGTCGGATACCGGCGTCGGGATTCCTGAACACATCGTCGCGCACTTGTTTCAACTTGGCTCGAAAATCAAGCAGACCGGGACATCCGGCGAAAAAGGCACGGGCTTAGGGCTGATTCTCTGCAAAGAATTCGTCGAACGTCACGGCGGCAGCATTCGTTGCGAAAGCGCCATTGGCACAGGCAGCGTCTTCCGCGTCGTCTTGCCGAAACCGCAGTAGAAAAATATTATTGACAAACTTCGCGACAGGATGAATATCAAGAGTCAGCCAGACCGCCTCGCTGAGCGGCGGCCTGCGGACATTTCACGCGGAACGAGAACACATCACAGCCCTGCCTTTCGGGAGGGAAATTCATCGTCTTAGACAACGGAAGTAAGGAAATATTATGCGATTCAGATCATTACAAAAGCGTTTAGTGACATTATTCGGCGCATGTTTGCTGCTCACAGTCGGCGCGGTCATTCTCTATGACGTGCTCGCCGCGCGCTCGACCGAAGATCTTGTGATCCGCACCGTGACAGATTCGGTGTCTGAAGGGGTGAACACGGAAATTTTAACGCAGGCGAATGCGGTCGCGTTCGAAGTTCAAGGGCAGATGAATACGGCGATGGCGACGGCGCGGACGCTGCGCGATATGCTGGCGGGGATCAAAGATCCATCCGTCAATCTGAAGCTCGACCGCAACCGCATCAACAGCATCTTGCGAAGCGCGTTACAGCAGAATCCCTTCTTTTTAGGCGTGTACACGTTATGGGAGCCGAACGCGCTCGACGACCTGGATGAGATGTTCAAGGGGATTGACGGGCATGATGCGACCGGACGGTTTATTCCATATTGGAATCGAGGGGCTGCTGATGGCGAGATCGTGGTGGAGCCGCTCGTAGATTACGAGAGTTCGGAACTCTCTGAAAGCGGCATCCGTAAAGGGGAGTATTATCTGCTGCCGCGCGAACGGAAAACGGAATGTTTCATTGATCCTGCGCCCTACATCGTACAAGGGAAAAGTCTGTTGATGAACTCGCTGATTGCGCCAATCGTGGTCAATGGAACCTTTTACGGTATCGCCGGAGTGGATGTTGATATACAACGCTTTCAAGACCTGGTGTCACAAACAGCGCAAGAATTTTACCACGGCGCGGGAACGATTGCGATTGTGAGTTATAACGGCATCATCGCCGCTCATAGCGCTCAGCCGGATTTGATTGGCAAACCGCTGCAAGCGTGGCGGCCTGACGATTGGCAGGCCGCGCTGGAAAAGATTCGCGCCGGGAAGGCTGATTTTTTCGAGCAACAAGACATCTTGACGATTCTCGCCCCGGTCATCGTCGGCCAGACCGGCATGCCCTGGGCTGTCGCGATTGACATTCCGCGACAGGCGGTCTTTCGAAAAGTCGAGGAATTGGCGCAAGGTTTACGCGCGCGCGGTCGGCGCGATACGCTCAGGCAAAGCGTCGTCGGCGCAGGCGTTGCCCTGCTTGCGCTTGGCGCGCTCTGGATCATTGCCCGGCAGATTGTGACCCCGATTTCCAAAGGAATCGCCGCGCTTCAGCGTGTGGCGCGGGGCGATCTGACCGCCACGATTCAGATCGAGCAGGCAGATGAATTCGGCGTGTTAGCGCAGATGATCCGCGAAATGATTACCCGGTTGAGCGATATTGTCGCGGAAGTCAAAACCGCCGCCGGCAACACGGCGGAAGGAAGCCGCTTGATGAGCATGGGCGCGGAGGCGCTGTCGCGGGATGCAAGCAGTCAGGCGGCGGCCAGCGAAGAAGCCTCGTCTTCGATGGAAGAAATGGCGGCCAACATTCGGCAAAATTCCGAAAACGCGCTGCGCACTGAACGCATGGCAATCAATGCGGCGGAAGAAGCTTTGAAAAGCGGCGAAGCCGTGATTCACGCGGTCGAGGCGATGCGGCAGATCGCCAAGAAAGTGGCGATGATCGACGATATTTCGCGCCAGACGCGGATGTTGTCGCTGAACGCCACCATCGAAGCGGCGCGGGCGCAGGAGTCTGGCAAAGGCTTTGCCGTCGTGGCCGCCGAAGTGCGGTCGTTAGCGGAACGCAGCCAGAATGCGGCCACGGAAATTACGGATTTGACTGCGGCGTCTCTCATGATCGCCGAATCCGCAGGCGCGATGTTGGAGCAAGTCGTCCCGGATATTCGGGCGACCGCCGAATTAGTGCAAGAAATCAGCGCCGCAAGCCGGGAACAGGATCATGGCGCGGAGCAAGTGAATCGCGCGATTCAACAACTCGATCAGGTCACGCAGCGCAACGCCGCCGCCTCCGAAGAATTGTCGGAAACGGCGCAAGAGCTTGCCATGCAGGCCGAACGCCTGCAACAGACGATGGCCTTCTTCACGCTGAGCGAATCCGACGCCGGATAGCCGCTTCTGGCTCGACAGGACAATGTCTCTTCGACAAGGAGTTGGAACATGAAACAACCGACCATATTTATTGTGGACGATGAACCGATGAATTTGAGCGTGCTGTTCGAACATGCCCGGCGCGCCTCCTGGCGCGTCTTGATTCATACGAGCGGCGCATCCGCGCTCAAAGCGATTCCAGGCGTCAATCCGGACATCGTCTTGTTAGACATCATGATGCCTGACATGGACGGGTTCGAGGTCTGCCGGTGCTTGAAAGCGAACCCCGCGACGTGCGATATTCCGGTGATCTTCGTGACCGCCTTAACCGACCAGTGCAACGAAGTGAACGGATTGGAGTTAGGGGCGGTGGATTACATCCAGAAGCCGATTCGGGCCGAAACGGCGATTGCCCGCATTCGCGCGCACCTCGCGCTCCGACAGATGCAGCAGGAATTAGAAGCGCAGAACCTCCGCCTGCAACAGGAAATCGCCGAACGCCAGGGCGCGGAAGAGGCGCTTGCCAAAGAGCGCAATCTCCTGCAAACCGTCCTGGATTATCTGCCTGATTTCATTTATGTCAAAGACCGGGAAGGACGCTTTTTGTTGAACAATCCCGCGCATCTTCGGATTATGGGAGCGCGCGCGCAAGCGGAAGCGCTTGGAAAAACGGACACGGACTATTTTCCGCCGGAAATTGCCGCGCAGTTCGAGGCGGATAATCGAACGGCGCTTGAGGGCGAGGCCATCGTGAATCGTGAAGAAGTCGTGTTCGATGCTCAGGGCGAGCCGATCTGGTTGCTGACCACGAAAGCGCCGATCCGCGACGCGCAAGGAACGATTATCGGCCTGGTCGGCATCTCTCGCAACATCACGACATTGAAACAGCAGGCCGACCGCTTGCGCAAATATGAACGGATTGTCTCGGCCACGCCGGATTTTATCGCGTTGATTGATCGCGATTTTCGGTATCGAATCCTCAATACGGCGTATTTGAAAGCCTATGAACAGCGCGCGGAGGATATTCTCGGACATGCGGTCAGCGAATTTATCGGCGTCGAGACCTTTGAGACGCAGGTCAGACCGTATTATGAACGCTGTTTTGCAGGGGAAACGGTGAATTATGATATTTGGTTCTCCTTTGCCAAATTGGGACGACGCTTCCTGAATATCACGCTCTCCCCCTATCTTGAAATTGACGGCGCAATCAGCGGCGCAGCGCTCAGCGCGCGCGACCTGACCCCGCTCAAAGAGGCGCAAGCAGCGTTGGAAGAAAGCGAACGGCGCTACCGCCAATTGGTCGAAACGTCGCCGGACGGAATCATTCTGCATCAGCAAGGGCGCGTGGTCTATATGAATGCCGCCGGGCGCGCGATGCTCGGCCTCGCCGAGGACGAGAGCGTCATCGGAATGCCGCTGCTGGAATTCATTCATCCTGATTTTCATGCCATCGCGCAAGACCGCATCCGCCGCAACGATGAAGAGCAGCAAGTCACCGGGTTTATGGAGATGCAATTCCTGCGACAGGATGGGCTGGCGATGACGGTTGAATTAGCGGGCACGCCGACGACCTATCAGGGACAGATCGCGATGCAGACCGTGTTTCGCGACATGACGGAACGCAAAGAGATGGAGGACGCGCTGGCCGAGGAACGCAACTTATTGCGAACCCTGATTAATACGCTGCCGGAGCATATTTATATCAAAGATATCCACAGCCGATTTCTTTTAGCCAATAACGCCGCGCTTCAGAGCCTCGGATTCCAGGCGCTCGACGACCTGATCGGCAAAACCGATTTCGATGTGTTTCCGTATGAGATTGCGGCGCGGCATTATACGAATGAAGCGGCGCTGTTTGTGTCGGGCGCGCCGATTGTCAATCACGAAGAAATGAACCTGTTTCACGAACGCGACGGCATGAGCTGGTATCAGGCGACCAAAGTCCCCTTTCGCGATCTCCACGGCGACATCGCCGGTTTGGTCGGCATCAACCACGACATCTCCGAGATGAAACGCGCGGAAGAGCGCCTGCGCGCCGCGCATCAGGAATTGCAGGAGAAAAATGCGCAATTGTATGAATTGAACGCCAGCAAAGACAAATTCTTTTCGATTATCGCCCACGATCTCCGCGCCCCGTTCAACACGCTGCTCGGATTCGCCAATCTGCTCCTCGAACGGATCGAAACGTCCAGCCGCGATATGTTGAAAAGCCATATCGAAACCCTGCTGGTGTCCGCCCAGCGCTTGTTCGCGCTGCTTGAAAATCTGCTGACCTGGTCGCGTGTTCAGCGCGGGTTGATTCAATACGAACCACAGCCGTTAGACCTCCGCTATCTCGCGGCCAGCGCCATTGACGCGCTGTGTTCTACGGCGGAACAGAAACAGATATCCCTGAAAAACGAGGTGATCGAACGTCTCTGGGTCGAAGCAGATTACTATATGACCACGACAGTCATGCGCAATCTCCTCTCGAACGCATTGAAATTCACGCCAGCGGGCGGAGCGGTCGTGATGACGGCGTGCGAACGCGAACGCGAGGTCGAAGTGAGCGTGTCCGATACCGGCGTCGGCATGACGCCAGAGGTGCTCGCGAGTCTGTTTCGCATTGACGCGCACCATACGACGGCTGGCACCGCCGGTGAATATGGCAGCGGATTAGGATTGATTTTGTGTCACGATTTGGTGAAGAAAAATGGCGGAACGATTCGTGTCGAAAGCACCGCCGGCAACGGGACGATCTTCCGATTTACGCTGCCGCGCTATATCGTGCCGGAACATGTCGCTCGCTGAGCGAACAGACCGCCCGGCGGCTCAGCGTAGGTCGCGCCGCCAGCCCATCTATAGATGTGGCATTAATATTTAATATTACATAAATCCCACTCCTGTCAGGGTTTTAAACCCTGGCAGGAGTGAAACTCAATCATTACCGTCGAGACCGAGCGTCTGCGGATTCTCGCCGACAAACAGTGCGACCCCGTCACATCTGCGCAGGTAAGGGCGTTCAATTGAACGCCCTTACGTCTATGCGCTGTACGGCCTGACGGCGGAGGAAATCGCTATTAAGGAAAACGATTGCTTTTCGCTTGACAAATGACGCGGCGTGTCGTTCTCCTGAAATACGTTTACCCCAGGAGGTTGTCACGTGTTCGAACCTATTCGCAATATGCAGTCGGCAATCATCGGTCTGCTTTTCATCTACGCCGTCACGCTCTGCTGTTGTCCGTCGCAGGTCAACGCAGAACAGACCATCTCCTTCGCCACGTCGGAGCGCGAGCCGTATATCGGCGTCAATCTGCCGGATAACGGCTATGTCTATGAATTAGTCACCGCCGCCTTTCAGCGGGTCGGCTATCGCGTCAACATCGCGTTTTATCCCTGGGCCAGAGCCGTCAGAAACGTTCGAAAAGGGGCGCAGGACGGGCTGCTGCCGGTCTATTACGACGAGGCGCTGGCGGGAGAATTCGTCTTTTCAGACCCGTTTCCAGGCGGGGAAATCGGCCTGCTCAAACGAAAAACCACGCAAGCGGCTTATGCTGCCGAGCCTGACGACAATCAAACCGATGCCTTACGCCATTTGCGGCAATTCGTCTTCGGCGTGGTCAGGGGTTCGGTCAACACGCCGGAATTCGACGCGGCGGAGTTCCTGAAAAAAGACGTGGTCACGACCGACATGCAGAATGTGCTGAAACTCTTCAAAGGCCGCGTTGATCTCGCCGTGATTGATAAATACACCGCCGCCGACCTGATGGTCAATAAACTCCCCCATACCATCGGCCAGCTTGAATTCATGGAACCCCCGTTGGCGGAAAAATCCTTCCACATCGCCTTTTCGAAAAACTCGCCCGGCTATCAGCAGCGGCTTGAGGACTTCAATCGCGGGCTGCGGGAACTGGTCGCGGATCAGACTGTTGACAGGATTTTATACAAGCACGGCCTGTTGGAAACGACCCCCAACGCGCCGCAAGAGAAAAAGATCATCCGCATCGGGACGGTGGATAACCCCGAAATGGTGATTATGCAGCGCCTGTCAACGGAATATGAAACGCTCCATCCTGACGTGAAACTGGAATGGAAAACGCTGGACGAAAATATTCTGCGTCTCCGTTTGCTCAGCGATCTCGCCATCTCCGACGGCCAGTTCGACATCATGACGATTGGCATTTACGAGGCGCCGATCTGGGCGAAAAATGGCTGGCTTGTTCCGCTCAACGATTTGCCGGAGACATACGATCTTCACGATGTCTTGCAATCCGTGCGTGATGGCCTGTCATACAACGGCGTCGTGCATGCGCTGCCGTTTTACGCGGAAAGCATCATGACCTATTACCGCACAGACCTGTTTGCGCAAGCCGGATTGATCATGCCGGAAACGCCGACTTACGCTGACATTGCGCGTTTCGCGGCGGCGCTTCACGACCCGGAGCATGGCGTGTATGGCATCTGTCTGCGCGGCAAGCCAGGCTGGGGAGAAAACATGGCCTATATTTCGACCTTAGTGAATGCGCATGGCGGACGCTGGTTTGATGAACAGTGGAATCCGACGATCAAAAGCGACGAATGGCGCAACGCCCTGACGCTCTATGCTGATTTGGCGAAATACAGCCCGCCGACGACCGTGAGCAACGGGTTTACCGAAAATTTGACGCTGTTCGCCAATGGGCATTGCGGCATCTGGGTTGACGCCACTGTCGCCGCCGGGGTGTTATTTGATCCGAAAAAGTCGCAGGTGTCGGCCTCGTTAGGGTTCGCGCCCGCGCCGATTGGCGCGGTGTCTAAAGATTCTCCCTGGCTCTGGATTTGGGCGTTAGCAATTCCGGTTTCCTCCAAAGTGCCGGACGAGGCGCTGAAATTCATCGCCTGGGCCACGTCAAAAGAATATATCAACTTCGTCGCGCAGCGCGAAGGCTGGATCGCCGTCCCGCCCGGCACGCGGCAATCCACCTATCTGAACCCGGCGTATCAGGCTGCCGCGCCATTTTCGGAATTCGTGCTGAACGCGATTCGACAGGCCGACATCGCGCATCCCTCTATTCAATCAGTGCCATACATCGGGATTCAGTATGTCGGAATTCCTGAATTTCCCGCCATCGGTACGCAGATCGGCCAGAAAATCGCGTGGCTGCTGACCGGCGAAGTGAGCGTTGAACAGACGTTGGCAGAGTGCCAGCGGATCGCTAATGATCAAATGCGGGCGTCAGGGTATATCATGGAATGAGCGATTTTACGAAAACGTCCCCCCCGAAGGGCAGGGCTGTTACGTTCTAAAACAGCGGGTTATCGCTCCGTAGGAGCGCGATGTGTGTAGCAAACGCGCCGCCCCCCCCCCCCGTTCGCGAGTCCCGTAGGGACGGCATATGTCGCCCCTACGGGGCTTCTTGGGAATCGGGGGGGCTTCCGCGCTACACATATCACGCTCCTACTGAGCTACAACCTCCGTTTTTTCAACGAGATATGAGAAATTAACAGCCCTGGGTACCGAGGGGGATATAATATGAAAGAGGAATTGGCATGGAGCAGGCGCAGCGGAAAACGTCGAACATCGCGACAGTGCTCATCGTGGACGATAACCCGACCAATTTGGGCGTGCTGACGAATTATTTGAAAGCCTACGGCTATAAAACGCCAATTGCCAGCAACGGCGAGCTTGCCCTGCAACGGGCGCGCTATATTCATCCTGACCTGATTTTATTAGACGTGCTGCTGCCCGGAATTGACGGCTTCGAGACCTGCCGCCGCTTGAAAGCGGATGAGACGACAACAGATATTCCGATCATCTTCATGACCGCATTGACCAGCCCGGAAGACAAATTGAAAGGGTTCGGCGCGGGAGGCGTGGATTACGTGACCAAGCCATTTCATCAGGAAGAGGTGTTGGCGCGGGTCGCGACGCATGTGCATATTCGCGAACTGACGCGCAATCTTCAGGAACAAACGCTCGAATTAGCCAGAGCAAATGCCGAAATTCGAACGCTGAACGAGCAGCTTCAGGCGGAAAACCTCCGCGTCAGCGCCGATTTGCGCGAATCGGAATACAAATATCAAACACTGGTCGAAGAAATTACCGATGGCTATTTCGTGCTGCAAGACGAGCGTATCGTCTTCGCGAATCAGGCGTTTTGCCGGATGCATGGCTATCAACCGGCAGACGTGATCGGCAAAGAATTTCTGTTATTTGTTGATCCCGAAAGCCGGAACGACGTGGCTGACGTGTATCAGCACAATCGCAATATGATGTCCGTGTCGCATCTGTTCGAATATCTGCGCCTGACGAAGCGCGGCGAAAGCCTGTTTACTGAAATGACCGCGAAGACCATCCCGCATGAACACAGTTTTGTGGACATCGGCATCTGCCGCGATATTACGGAACGGGTGCAGATGGAGCAGCGGATGCGGGAAGCGGAACGGATGGCCTATATTGGCAGGCTGACGACCTCGCTCTCGCATGAAATCCGCAATCCGCTGTCAGCCATCAAAATCAATCTGCAAATCCTGAAAAAGAATCAGCAATTTTCTGAAAACGACCGCCGCCGCCTTGATATTTCGGTCACGGAAGTCATTCGGCTGGAAGGGATTTTACGTGATTTGCTGGATGTGGCCAAACCGCTGCGCGTTCATCGCGTCGAATGCCACGTCAACGCGCTGATTTCCGCCTGTCTCGATCTGCTCTCCGCGCAATTCGATCAGAAGCAATTACGGCTCATTCCCGCGCTTGACGAGCAAATGCCGCTGTTTCAGGCTGATAGCGAAAAACTCTCGCAGGCGCTCATGAATTTGCTGCTGAATGCGTTCGATGCGTCCGAACCTGAAGGCGCGATCTGGGTCAGCAGCCGATGCCGCTCCGTCGGCGTGAACTCGCGCTCCTATGTGGAAATCAGCGTCGAGGACGAAGGCTGCGGCATTGCCAGAAAGCAGCTTCGCAACATTTTCGAGCCGTTTTTTACCACGAAACCGCATGGCACGGGCTTAGGCTTGACCAATGTCAAGCGCATTGTCGAAACGCATGGCGGCTGGATCGAAGCGGGAAACCGCGACCCGAAAGGCGCATCGTTTCGAATCTATCTTCCGCTTTAAGGCGTTACATTGCGTAAGGGTTTTACACGGCGCAGCCGTGAACTCCCCTCCTGGAAGGGGATGGGGTGGGTTCTTGACTAAGCGTATGTCACCAAAGTCAGTAACCCACCCATTGCCCCTCCCAGGAGGGGAATCTGGCGATGATGACAAAAATTCTTCTGATTGACGACGAGCCTTCGATTCTTGAAAGTCTGGAGATGTTTCTCTGCGAAAAGGGCTACGCGGTCTCTACCGCGCAGAATGGAAAAACCGGATTAGCCCTGTTTGCAAAGGACGCCCCGAATGTGGTGATTCTGGATATTCGCCTGCCGGATATGAGCGGCTTAGATGTGCTGCGCGAGATGCAACTCGCCGCCCACGCTGTCAAAGTCATTATGATTACCGCGTTTCAAGATATGGAAACGACGATTGAGGCGATGAAAAACGGCGCGTATGATTACATCCATAAACCGCTGGATGTGGATGACATCGAGAAAGCTGTCGAGCGGGCGGTTCAGGTCTTGAGCATGGAGCAGGAAACGCCGGGCAGCGCTATCGGCGTTCGCCCGCCAGATGCGTCAGAGGTCATTATCGGCAAAAGCGGTAAGATGCTGGATGTGTTCAAGCTGATCGGCATGTTGTGCCAGAATCGCGCGCCGGTGCTGATTCAGGGGGAAACCGGCACGGGCAAGGAATTGACCGCCCGGATGCTCCACCTGAATAGCCCCTGGCATGACGAACCGTTTGTCATTTTTGACTGCTCATCGGTCGTCGAAACCTTGCTTGAAAGTGAATTGTTCGGCCACGAAAAAGGAGCGTTTACCGGAGCGAGCCAGTTGAACAAAGGGAAAATCGAAAGCGCCGGGCGGGGGACGCTGTTTCTTGATGAAGTGGGGGAACTGCCGCTCAATTTACAGAAGAAATTTTTAGGATTCCTGCAACGTCAGGAATTTATGCGCGTCGGCGGACATCAGAAACTCGAAGCGCAATGCCGGATCGTGGCGGCGACCAATCGCGATTTGGCGGCGATGGTGCAGCAGCGTTTGTTTCGCGAAGACCTCTATTACCGCCTGAAAGTCGTCACGCTGCATCTGCCGCCGCTGCGAGAGCGAATCGCCGATCTGCCACTGTTGGTCAATCATTTTCTGCATAAAATCAATCGGAATCTCGGCACGGATGTCTGGAAATTGCAGGACGGAGCGCTTGAGCGCTTAAAGGCGCACCCCTGGACCGGCAATGTGCGGGAGTTGGAAAACGTGCTGGTAGAGGCGGTGATCCGCGCCAGAGGCAAGGTGATTTTGCAGGAAGACCTCGAAAAAATCCTGATGATGACCAACGAACTTCAGAAAAGCTTTGCGCCCGCTTCGCTCGATCATGTGGAAAAAGAGCATATCGAAAACATGCTGACCGAGGTGGGCTGGAATCGTTCGGAAGCAGCGCGGCGGCTCGGCATTTCGCTGCCGACGCTGCGCAGCAAAATCCGCAAATACGGCCTGCTTCAGCCGAATGCGAATGAATAACGTTCCTGTTTCGCCCTGAAAGGGCGGGGAGTTATAGCCTGGGGTGTCAACCCCAGGAACAGAATCCGGCTCGTCATTGCGCCCTGACGGGGCGCAGGATATTCCGTTGCCCTTTCAGGGCAGGACGATCTACGCTGTCGCGTCCTGGGGTTGTCACCCCAGGCTGTATCCCCCTGCCCTTTCAGGGCAAGGAACGAGTACGTAATTTATCCGAGTACCATGAGTAACGTCCTATGTTCAGCACATTATACGCCAAGAGCATCCGCAAAAAGATCGGCTTCAATCTCGTGCTGATCATCACCTGCATTTTAGCGATGTTCGGGGTCTATCGCTATTTTGTCATCCGCTCCGAGTCGCTGAGAGAACTCCACGACCTCGCGAATATGACGATTGAGCGCCTCGCCGAGCATCTCGTCATTCCGATGTGGGACATTGACGCCGATTTGGTGGAGAAAACGATTTTGGCGTATATGATGGATAAACGCATTTATGCGATTATCGTGAAAGATGAGGATGAGGTCTTTTTTCAGGGGCGCAAACGGGATCAGCACTGGAAAATTGTCGAAACCGAACGCGAGGTCTCCGGCGATTTTCTGACGCGCAGCAAAGAGATCGTCAGCGCGGGCGACGAATTCGGGCGCGTGAACGAAGAGACATTAGGGCGCGTCGAGATTTACATTACCCCCAAATTCGTCACTGCCGAACTCTCGCAGGAAATCCTGAAAACGATGATTACGATGTTGATTCTTGACATTGCGGCCTTTATCCTCGCCTGGTTCGTGACGCTCGACATCACGCGCCCGGTGGCGAAGATCGTGAAGATCGCGGACGCCGTCGCGAACGGCGATTTCAGCCAGGATATTGATCTCCGTCAGCCCGACGAAATCGGCCACCTCGCGGATGCGTTCCGCAATATGAAAGCGATGATCGGGCGCGTGCTGGCAGAAATGGATGAACTGATTCAGGAGATTCGAGCGGGCAAATTCGACGCGCGTGGCGACGCGACCGGATTTGCCGGAGATTGGCGCGAGTTGGTCATGGGGGTCAATACGGTGATTGACGCCTTTGTCATGCCGATCAACATGGCGGCGGCCTCGCTCGATCTGATTTCGAAGGGCGACATTCCGGATCAGATTACCGAAGAATATCGCGGCGATTTCAATCAGTTGAAATACAATTTGAACCAACTGATTACCGCGATTCATACCGCGACCGAATTAGCCAGAGCCAAAAAGCAGGCTGAGGCCGAAAATCAGGC
Source organism: uncultured Candidatus Moduliflexus sp. (assembly GCA_964602655.1). Lineage (GTDB taxonomy): Bacteria > Moduliflexota > Moduliflexia > Moduliflexales > Moduliflexaceae > Moduliflexus. The sequence continues at coordinate 3,993 of CAZRSF010000026.1, read as the reverse complement.
GAAAAACGAATTCCTCTCCAATATGAGCCACGAACTGCGCACCCCGTTGAACGGCATTTTGGGCTACGCGCAAATCTTGCTGCAACATCAGGAACTCTCCCCGTTCCAACGCGACGCGCTGAATATCATTTATCAGAGCGGGAATCACTTATTGACGCTGATCAACGACATTTTAGACCTGTCCAAAGTCGAAGCCGGGAAATTGGAATTGCTTGTGTCCACGTTCGATTTTCAGACCTTTTTAGATGGCATTGTCGGCCTCATTTGGCTGAAAGCGGAGCGGAAACACATTTTATTCGAACATGAAGCCCTGACGCCGCTGCCTGCCGGAGTGCAGGCGGATGAAAAACGGCTGCGGCAAATCTTAATCAACCTGTTAGATAACGCCGTGAAGTTCACGCATCAGGGGCAGGTAACGCTGCGCGTGAGGGCGGAATTAAGCACGAATCAGGAGAATGCCCACCCGTCCGCGCCGCTCTATTCCGTCCGGTTCGACGTCGCGGATACCGGCATCGGCATTCCTGCGGATCAATTAGAGAGCATTTTTCTGCCGTTCGAGCAGTTCGGCGACGCCCGCAGCCGCCGGGAAGGCAGCGGGTTGGGATTGGCGGTGACGAAGCGATTGGTGGGATTGATGGGAAGCACGATTCATGTCGAAAGCGTGGTTGGGCAGGGGAGTCGTTTCTGGTTCGAATTAGCACTGCCGGCGCAGACGCTCGCGCCTGATGAAGAGCCGCGTTTTTCTCGAAAAATTACCGGGTATCGCGGGACGAGGCTGACGGTGTTGGTGGTCGAAGATGACGAGACGAATCGTTCGATGTTGATGAATGTGTTGAAGCCATTAGGCTTTCATGTGGTGGTTGCGGAAAATGGAGCGGAAGAAGTCGCGCAGGCGCAGGCGATCCGTCCCGACGCGATTGTGACCGACTTAGTGCTGCCGGGCATGAGCGGCGTCGAGGCGGTGCAGCAGATACGCCAGTTGCCGGAGTTGCAACATGTCATCATTATCGGCACATCGGCCAGCGTATTCGAAAAAGACCAGCAGCGCATGATTATCGCCGGTTGTGACGCTTTTATCGCCAAGCCGATCAACATTCGCCATCTGCTCGACATGCTTGCCGCTCAATTAGGCCTCGAATGGGTGTATGACGAAGGCGGCGCGACATTGCCCGCCGAGCGTTGCGAGCCGAATGCGCCGCTGCTCCCGCCGCCGCCGGAAGAATTGGAGACGCTCTACGCTTTGGCGTTAGGCGGCGATATGGACGAGATTCTTGAATATGCCATTCAATTAGAAAAATACGACGCAGCATTGACGCCCTTTGCCCGAAAAGTGCGCGAGTTCGCCCAGAATTTTCAAGACGAAGAGATGCTGCTCTTTGTGGCGCAGTATCGCGCAACGTACCGCATTATTTGATCGTATCGAACAGGTGGCACAGACATTCTTGGCTGCTGAATAATGCTGTAATTCGTATAGGGTCGCAGCCCCATCCGTTCGCGCATCGGACGGCCGCACAGGTCACAATGCAGAAAATACCCTGGAAGGGATTGAAACGTTTACGTCCAAACAATGTTCCCAGGCCTTTCGAATTCGTCACAATGCAGAAAATACCCTGGAAGGGATTGAAACCGGGCGTGATTGAATTTTGGTAACTATTTAGCACGACGTACTGCGAACAGGCAGGGTTGTTACGTTCTCAATATCGCCCGGCGATCAATCACCGGTCTCAACGCTGAAGCGCCCTGTCCAGCGTTTCAGCCGGCTTCAGCCTGCTTCGGTGTTGAGCCCGGCCATTTATGGCTGGGCTTAACAGCCCTGCTGCGAACAGGGACGTTCGCGGTACGTAAATAATTACGATTTTTAAAAAGATTTCTTGATTTTTCGAAAAAAAAGCCTATTATAATAAATATAAAGCCTGGCGCTGTTCTGGCTGCACCTCTCAAGGTCGAACAAAGTCATACAGAAAGAGAGGAGCATCAGTCGTTTGTCACAAAACGCAGCAGAACGCCCCAGGCTATTTTTTTATTTTACCGCTGCGCACCCCATTTTCACACGCTCTCACATTTGTAGAAATCCCGTCTTCGCCCTGACAAGCGTGAGGGAAATGAGAATGTTGACCAACGCCCGATGTCGCAAAGACATCGGGCGTTTTTTTATGGTCGCCCCTCCTGAAAGTTTCTTTCTACCTGAAAGTTTCTTTCTACCTCTTCTGCTGTTTCCCTTCTGACACAGGCCGCATAGAAGCCAAATCGAACCCCGTCTGGCATGGCACGCCAGTTGCACTATAAACGGAATGATTCTCACACCATACCCCTGACAGGGTTTCGACCCCTGCCAGGGCTGGCAAGACTGATGAACGGATCGAGCGGGAGGTGATGCGGTGCTGGCGAAGAAGGCCGTTGAGGGGAGATGAACGAGTGTATCCACGTCTATAATATGTTGATGGGTGTGTTTGGTTTCAGAAGAAACTGATGAACCGAGCAATATCTTTCGGAGGAAAAGAAGATCATGAGAAAATCGAATGTATTCGTCGCGACGATGAGCGTGTTGCTCTTAGGAATCGGCATCCAGGCGTTTGCCGCCGATGTCACAATCAATATCGCCTTAGCCAATAACCCGCTTTCTCAGGCATTGGAAAAAATCGCCCGGGAAAAATATTCCGCGCCAGGCGTGACGGTGAATATTGCCGTGCTTCCTGAAAATGACTTACGCCAAAAGCTGACCACAGAAGCCTCTACCGGCGGCACGACCTACGATATGTTCTACATCGGACCGTATGAAGCCAATAACTGGGCGCGTAACGGCTGGTTAGAGAATCTGGAACCGTATTTCGCAGCGCTGCCGGCAGACAAATTGGCCTGGTATGATCGCGATGATTTGATCAAAGGCATGGTGGGATCGCTGTCCCTCGATGGTCAAGTGTTTGCGCTGCCGTTCTATGGCGAAAGCTCCTTTATCATGTACAACAAGGAACTGTTTGCCGCGAAAGGCTTGACCATGCCGGATGAACCGACCTGGGATGAAATCTATGAATTGGCGAAAAAAATCCATGATCCGGCCAACGGCATCGTCGGCATGACGATGCGCGGCGCTCCTGGCTGGGGCATGAGCGGCGCTCCGTTCGTGACCATCGTCAATGCGTTCGGCGGGCGGTTCTATGACATGGATTGGAAAGCCACAGTTGACACGGCAGAACAACGCGGCGCGTGGGAAATGTATAAAAAGATTCTCCGCGAAGCCGGCCAGGCCGACATTCTCTCCTATACCTACAATGAATGCATCGCCCTGATGCAGTCAGGCAAATGCGGCATCTACTATGACGCCACCTCGATTGCGCCGCCGCTGGAAGCCGAAGGCTCTGCTGTCAAAGGCAAAGTCGGCTATGTCATGCCTCCGCATCAAAAAATGAAAAGCAATACCGCCTGGCTGTGGAACTGGGCAATGGGCATCAACCCGAAAAGCGCTGAAGACAAGAAGAAAGCGGTGTTCGATTTCATGCTGTGGGCGACCTCGAAAGATTTCATCCAGATGACTATCGAACTCGACCCGACCGGCGCCAGCACGCCTCCGGCCTCCCGCGCCTCGACGTACCTGCTGCCAGTCTATGCGAAAGCCCCGTATGCTGAGATGACGTTGAAGACCCTGCAATCTACGGATTTCACGAAACCGACCATGGAACCGGTGCCGTATGTCGGTCTCCAATACATCGCGATTCCTGAATTTGCCGATGCTGGCACACAGATGACGCAATATCTGGCAGACTATGTGGTTGATAAAATCACGTTGGATGAAGCGATCAGCAAAACCCAGGAACTGTTCAACCAGGTTGCGATTGATGGCGACTACCAGAAATAAATAACTGATAACGCACCCCGCCCACATCCCCTCCCCAAAAGGGAGGGGATGTTAAGCCTGGCGATCAATCGCCAGGCTCGAAGGTGAAGGACGCTGAAGCGCCCTTGAGCGGGCTTCAGCCTGCTTGAACGTTGAGACCG
>CAZRSF010000025.1:0-70838 GCA_964602655.1 uncultured Candidatus Moduliflexus sp. | reverse complement strand
TGTGGCATCGGCAGCACCATCTGCTGGAGACGGCGGGCGACATCAAGTTCCGCGCCCATCCGCAGATTCTCTTGTTTGAGTTGCTCGTTCAATTGTTCGATCTGCTGCTGGGCGCGTTTCAGCGGCGTAATGTCGCGGGAAATGCCAAACGTGCCGATCAATTCATTCTTCTCGTCTCGCAGCGGCATTTTGCTGGTCAAGAGCCAATAGCCTCGCGGATCGGCTTCTTCCACCGACAGCTTTGGTTCTCCTGTGTGAAGAATCTGCTGCTCGTCTGCATACGCCGACCGCGCTAACGCTTCCGGGAAGAGATCGAAATCGGTTTTGCCGATAAGCTGCGCCGGATCATCCACGCCGACCGATTTCGCTAAGGCCGCATTCACCTGAATAAAGCGGCTTTCGCGATCTTTAAAATAGATGCTGTCCGGCACGTTCGCCATAAACGTGTCCAGGATATACTTTTGCCGCGCTAATTCTGCCGTGCGTTCTTGTACGCGAATTTCTAAGGTTTCAGCCCACTGGCGCAACGTATCTTCCGCGTCTTTCATCCGGGTAATATCGCGGCTAATCCCCACTAATCCGGCAATTTGCTCTCGATTATTATAAAAGGGGACTTTGCTGGTCAACATCCATTTCTTCTCTCCTGTGAATGGATCGTGTTTCGGCTCTTCATAACCAAGCAATGGCTGGCGCGTGGAGAGGATACATTGTTCATCTTGATAGAAGGCATTCGCCTCTTCGCGAGAGGAAAAATCGAAATCAGTTTTGCCGAGCAGATCGTCAGGCGTCGTTTTGCCCATTGATCGAACAAGCGCTTGGTTGACAAGGATGAAGCCGCCCTGAACGTCTTTCACGTAAATCATATCTGGCAGCGTATCAATCAGGGTGCGCAGTAAATTGCGCTCGTTGGCTAACGCTTCCTGCTTCTTCTGAATCTCGTCGCGCATGCGGCTGAAACTTTCGGCAAGAATGCCCAATTCGTCTTGCTGATGCGCGTGAATCGTATGGGTTAACTTTCCCTCAGCCATCTCAGCGGAAATCCTTGTCAGAGTAATGATGGGTTGAGTCAGCCGAGCGACAAGGACGCGGACGAGTATGGAAAGTGGAAGTAACAACACAACGCCGAGCAGCGACAACAGCCCTACGGTTTCCATAATTTTTCGCCGGGTTTCAGCCTGCGAAATGCTGACGGAAATCATGCCGACCGTTTTTCCCTGAAACTCGAACGGAGCTACCAGGGCGTCGTATGGTTGGCCTTGCGTATCCGTTAATGTTAACAGACCGTCTTCTGCGCGCATTGGCGAGGGTTGCTCCTGTGATGGAAGCGGGATATGTCCGAGTCCGATATGTCCCTGCTGATCGTACAGCGTGACGTGTACGCCTAATTCCTGGTTGAGAAGGGGGATATCAAGCAAAATAGGCTGTTCGAAAATAAAGTAACCCAGCAGGTCTCCGTTCTCCTTCGTGTTGCTCAAACGGCGCAATTCGAAATGTGAGATCAATAAGAATTGGTCGCGTTGTTTTTGCAGGCTGAACGACGTTGACGGGTGATAGGTTTCAGGAAAAGGGGGCGTAAGCGGCTCAGGCAATATCTGGGCATCCGGCGCGCCAAAATCGTTGATTTCAATCGCATTCTGCTTCCCATTGCCATCAAGCTGAATAAAGTGGCCTGTTTTTTCATAAAACATCCGCAATTGGCCGGGTGAAGGACCGGACGCCATGCCATAATAAAAGGCCATTCGATCAAGCTGCAATTGTTCGACTAACCGTAAAAGCGTAAAATTATCCTGCCAGAGGAAATAATCCGTTTTGATGGAGATATAAAAAAAATAGTTATTCTGCGGGTCTGTCGCAAACAGGTGATATGTTGCTGTTAGTTCATCAAATTGCTCGCGTAACTGCCGCGTAATGCTCCCCATCGCTTTTTGCAGACGGTCAGCGTTCCCGCGCCTGGTTTGTCGAATATGAAGAAGCGATGCACCGCTTGCTGCGATAATCGTTGTCAGCAGAACAATCACGAAGGCGGCAAGCGTTGCTTTGGTTTTGATACTGGCTTTCATGCGAGGGAGTATCCTTATTGCCAGCATGCGAACGTTTCCATTCGCATGCTGATGATAATAAGCATAGACTTACGGAAGAATTCGAAGATCGAATTCTGGAATCAGAAATGTATCCTGCGCGAGTTTTCCGTCAGCAATTGCCGCCTGATACGCGGCATTATAGCGTTGATCCAAATCAGCTAAGGCCGCATCCATCTCCTGACGCCCGTCATAAATATCCTGAAAGACCTGATACCATAACGGACCAGAAACTGTCAGCAGGTTATTCGGCACTAACGGCAAGACTGCTGTGTGAGGATTTTGCGAAAACTCAACCCATCCTTTTTTATCCGGCGTCTTTTTTGCGGCACTTATGACAGCCTGACGTACCGGCATATCTTTCGCCTCTTCGTATAAGCGAGCTAACCAGGCATCGCTGTGTAAATATTGAAACACTGCCATCACTTTGGCGAGGTCTTTCTTTTTCACGGCTGCGGAAATGACAACGCCGGGCACGACGGTCGCAAGATTTTTATAGGTCGCTTGCGTATCCAGCACAGGCACCTCCGCGACTCCCCAATCAATTTTGGCAGGGTATTGATCATTAAAAACGCCAACATCCCATGTGGCGGCGACATACATTCCGATTGTCCCTTCCTGTCCGAATCGAACACGAGCGGCGTCATCGGAAATCGAAAGTTCGCCAGGCGCGACGCTGCCATCCTGTTTGAGCGCTAACGCCAATTCCAATCCTGGCTTGAAGGCGCTAAAATTATATTGCCCTTTCTGAAAATCAAAATAGTATTGACCGAGCGACGCCGCAAACGGACGAATAATTTTCCAATCCCAGAAGTAGGTATAGTCGCCAGTGGCCGAGCCTTTCATCGGAAAAATAATGCCATACGTGACGCCAGGCTCTAACGCAGTGATTTTTTTCGCGTATTCACGCACGTCTTGCCAGGTTTTCGGCGGAGTCGGCTGCCCCGCAGCATCAACTAAACCCGCTTTAACAAACAATTCTTTATTATAGACAAGCTTGATCGTAATTTGCCGCGTCGGAACAGAATACGTTTTCCCGTTGATGACATGCAGATTCGGTAAAAACGTTTCCTTTACGCCGTAGGCAGTCAAAAACTCCGGACCGCCCGGCATCTCTTCGATGGGGATAAGCAAGTTTTCCTGCGTGCAACGTTCAATAAATTGTTCGCGCTGCACGAACAAGTCGGGTAAATCGCCAGAATCGAGCGACATCGCCAGAATTTGATCGTATTTCCGCTGATGATTCGACAATTCAATCTGAATGCCCTGCGTTTTGCCGATATTGGCGTTGAAATCCGCAATCATTTCCGCGACCAGGTCGGCAGTATGTCCACGAAAATCCCAATACGTGACAGTGACGACATCTTCAGCCATCGCGGCTGAGAACATTCCCATCGTTGCTAACAGGAACGCGCTCAGTAAGGTGATAACAACAACCGCCATGTTTCTGTCATCTGATAAATGCTTTTTCCATAACGCTAATTGCATAGACTGTTTCCCCTTTTCGCCGACATATCTTGTCAGAGAATTCATGATGATGACAAGAGAATTGAAGTCGAATCACTGCCAACAACAGATCGCGCGATGTTTAGAAAAATCCGCGCATTCTATCCGTGTCGTTGGCAACAATTCATCGCCGTCTCATCGGCATTCATTGACAAGACCTGGTCATAACGAGAGAGCGTTGATGATGTCCTCTGATTTCACCCGTTAAGCAAAACGGTGACTTTGAAACTGCCGGAGACTCTGAACGAGAGCGGACCAGGCAATAACTCTCGTGTTTATCAGGTTCCACAGTATCACGCTTAAGTATCATGGTCAAAAACAGAGGTGTCAAGAAAAACACCTCTGAAATTTTCAAAATGTCAGAAATTTCCTCATTTCGATTAAACAGCCTCCTGAACGAGTTCGAAATCCTGTCAGGAATGATAAGTTACTGCTGTTTCAATACCACCAGCGTCACGTCATCATAGACCTGCGCGTCGCCGACAAAAACGCGGACGTCGTCAATAATGGCCTCTTTCACGGCCTCGGCGGTCGAATTGCGCCACTGCTGACTAATGACAGCGCAGAGGCGATCAAGGCCATAAAAGTCGCCTGCCGCATTTTGCGCTTCCGTGATGCCATCCGTGTACAGTACCAGTCCATCGCCGGGGGCCAGCGTCGTCGTGGCTTCGGCGATCCACTCCCGAATATCATCCACCATGCCAATCGGAAAGCCGAGATCAATCGTATCCATGCGCTCGATCCGTCCGTCAGCACGTACGACCAGCGCTTCTTCATGCTGGCCGATCAGCCGCAATTGCCCGTCTTGATAATTCACCATCGCCAGCGTCAGGCTGCGATCCACGCCCATGCGCTGAATATTGTGGAACAGGACGCGATTCAACGTATTCAAAAAGATGACGGGATCGGTTTCGCCCCGGTCAATCAGCGTCCGAATTGCGGTCTGCGTCATCAGCATCAAGACGCCGCTTTCCAGTCCGTGCCCGGTGACATCGCCGATGCCGATGGAGATGCCTCCGGGGAGCGCGGTTGACAACACATCATAATAATCCCCGCCGACTTCCTCGGCAGGCTGCATGTACCCGACAATCTCCAGGCCGGCAATCTGCGTTAATTCCTGCGGCATCGGCAGCACCATCTGCTGCAAGCGGCGGGCGATATCGAGTTCCGCGCTCATGCGCAGATTCTCTTGCTGTAACTGCTCATTCAGCATTTGAATTTCCGTATAGGCTTCTTCCACTTGCTGCTGCGCAATTTTCAACGGCGTGATGTCGTTGGAAAAACCAAACGTGCCAATGATCTCCCCATGTTCATCACGCAAGGGCATTTTCGTGGTCAGCGCCCATCGTCCTCCCGTATCGAATTCTTCAAAATTTAAAAGCGCTTCTCCAGTTTGAATGATGTGCTGTTCCTGCTCAAATTTTACTCGCGCCAACTCTTCAGGAAAAAAATCAAAATCTGATTTGCCGAGAATTTCAACAGGATGATCTCCTGATAAGGCACGGGAAAATGCTGGGTTTGCCCTGATAATGCGGCTATCGCGATCTTTGAAATAGATGCTGGCAGGAATATTTATCAGGAACGCATCGAGAATATAATTTTTCCGGGCTAATTCTGCCGTGCGCTCTATAACGCGCTGCTCCAATTCGGCGTTCAAACGCTGCAATTCTTCGATCCTCCGTCGGATTTCGTCTCGCATCACGGAAAAGCTTTGCGCTAAAATTCCAACTTCATCGCGCTGCTCTATCGGAATTTCCTGCCGCAAATCGCCTTGCGCCATGGCTGTGGCAATGCGCGTCAGCGACAGAATCGGGCGCGTAAACCGCGTCACCATGCCAGAAGAAATCAGCAGCGTGGGGAGCAGAACCACGCAGCCGAGGAGCGACAGCCAGAATATCGTCTGCCGAATTTTTCGGACGGTTTCTGCTTGCGCGATGCCGACCGAGAGAAATCCCACCCGCGCGCCATCATAAGTAACCTCATCCACAAGGGCATCATAATGGCGTTGCTCCGTATCGCGAATAACGCTCATGCGCATGGCAGAAAATTCCTGCGTGTCGGGCTGAATTGCAGGCCAGTCGCGCTCGCCGGGCTGCCCCTGTTGATCATAAATCGTTGTCGTGACGCCAAGTTCCCGATTGAGCAACGCCAGGTCAAATTGGAGCGGTTGTTCGAACACCAAATAGCCGATATGCGCGCCAGTTGCCTCTTTTCCCACCAGGCGCTTCAGTTCCAGATGCGCGATGAGCAGCAACTGCTGATCGCGCATCTGCAACGCGAATTTGGGGCCGGGCACATAATATTCTGGAAAGGATAACGCCACTGGCTCGGTTAATGGCTTCGTCACAGCCGCGCCGAATTCGTTGATATGAATAGATGACTGCTTGCCGTTTTCAAGGTTTTGAATGAACAAATTGCTGGATGGCGCAAACATGTAGAGGCGATCTTTCCCGGACGGATCGGTCGTAGAGGGATAATAGAAGGCTAATCGCTCAAGGTGCAGTTGGGCGCGTAATTCAAATAATGCCACATTTTCCTGCCAGAGGAAGTATTTCATGCGAATGGAATTATGGAGAAAATAGTTATTTTGCGGCTGCCTCACAAATTCCTGATACGCGCTATCGAGAGAGGCCAGTTGCTGGCGTACCTGGCGCTGTACGCTTTCCAGCGCTTTTTGCAAGCGATCCTGGTTCGCCTGGCGCGTCTGATACATATTTAACAGCGAAGCGCTGATCATCGCCGCGACGCTCGTGATGGCAACCGCCAGCATCACTAATAAGCTGGCCTTGGTTTTAATACTCATACCTGCAATTCGTTCGGTCATGGCGGGAATATTGGCTCTTCGCGCGCGTCTCGACTCTCACGAATCTATCCGAGAAAGCGAGACGCGCATTTCAAGCAAAGCGACCCAGGGCAAGAATTATTTCGTTAAACGCAGATCATACGTTGGATAATGAAAATCATCAGGATTCACTTTTCCATCGGTAATCGCTTGTTGATACGCGGCATTATACCGTTGATCCAAATCAGCCAACGCTTCCTCAATGTTGAGCTGGCCTGCATAAATCTGCTCAAACACATTCGGCCAGATTTGTCCATCAATCGTCAGCACGCTATCTGGCACGGGCAGCACTGGCGCTGTATTTTCGACATTTGCGAACTCCGGCCAGCCTTTTTCTTCCGATGGTTTCGCGGAGGTTTTTATGCGGGGCAGCGAGGGGATAAACTTCGCGTCTTCATACATGCGGGCTTGCCAAACGTCGCTATGCAAGTATTTATAGACCGTGAACACCTTCGCAATATCTTTTTGCGCGGCTTGCGCGGAAATAAACACGCCTTCGCGCGCGACCGCGATATTTTTGAAGGCATTTGCCGGGTCAAGCACTGGCAGTTCAGCCACGCCCCAATCAATCGTCGCCGGATATTGGTGATTCAACACGCCGGTATCCCAGGACGCGCCGATATACATGCCGATATTGCCCGCCTGTCCGAATTGGATGCGCGCGGCATCGTCCGAAATCGTCAATTCGTTAGGCGTGACCGATCCATCCTCTTTGAGCGCCAGGATCATTTCCAGCGCCGGGCGGTACGCGCTGAAATTATATTTGCCCTGTTGATGGTCAAAATATGAATGCCCAATGGAAGGAATAAATGGATAAATAAATTTCCAAATCCAAAAATAGAAAGACGCCGACTGTTTCATGGGAAACACGATTCCGGAAGTTTCCCCTGGCTGAAGCTGCGCGATTTTCTTCGCGGCGTCGCGGGCTTCCGCCCAGGTCGTCGGCGGTTTAGCCTTGCCCTCGGCGTCAACAATGCCCGCTTTGACAAACAGGTCTTTGTTGTAAATCAACTTGATGGTGAAAAAATAGGCAGGCACGCTGTATGTTTTGCCTTGATAGGTGTTTATCCCTGGAATAAAAAGGTTCTGCGGCGCATATTCCGCGAGAAATTCTTTGCCGCCGGGAATATCTTCCAGTGCCAACACATGCTTATTTTCGACAAGCGCGGGCGTATCCAGAATCCCTGCATTATTGCCGAAAAAAATATCCGGCGGATTGCCCGATTCGACGGCGGTGCTGTAAGCCTGTTGGTAATTCAGTTCCTGATTCGAAAATTCGATCTGAATGCCTTGTTCTTTGCCTACGGTGTCATTAAATTGCGTGATCAGCGCGGTTGTTAATTCAGCGGAATGTCTTGAAAAATCCCAGAACGTGACCGTCGTGACAGGCTCTTCGGCGTGAACGATTCCTCCCAGACAGCAAACCGCCATTGCGAACGCGCTTGCCATGACTCCAAATCTGCGCCATCTCTGCTGTGCCGTTTTTTGCGCTTGCGCTTCATGTGTTTTCATAACGTGACTCCCGGAAAAGAACTTCTTGCGAAGTGTTTTTAAAGAAAGATGGTTTCCACGCAACAACATGACGATTTCTCGTCATAAATGAATAGGTAGGGAATGCGAAGCATTTTGTCAAGCGAAAAAATAATGCTTCTCCAGCCCATTCAGACTGAGAGAAGCAACCGCTATACAGAATGCAAACGTGAGCTTACTAAGGTGTGCGAAGAGGACTGAGAATTATTGCTGTTTGAGCACCACCAGCGTCACGTCATCATAGACCTGCGTATTACCGACAAAAACGCGGAGGTCGTTAATAATGGCTTCTTTCACCTTGTCCGCGGTGGAATCGTTCCAATGGGCGGTAATGACGGCGCAGAGGCGATCAAGACCATACAGCGTGTTTTCGGCATTCTGTGCTTCCGTGATGCCATCCGTGTACAACACCAGCCCATCGCCGGGGGCCAGCGTCGTCGTGGCTTCGGCGATCCACTCCCGAATATCGGCCACCATGCCGAGCGGAAAGCCGAGATCAATCGTATCCATGCGCTCGATCCGTCCGTCAGCACGTACGACCAGCGCTTCTTCATGCTGGCCGATCAGCCGCAATTGCCCGTCTTGATAATTCACCATCGCCAGCGTCAGGCTGCGATCCACGCCCATGCGTTGAATATTCTGGTAGAGGACACGGTTGAGCGTATTCAAAAAGATGACCGGATCGGTTTCGCCCCGGTCAATCAACGTCCGAATCGCGGTCTGCGTCATCAGCATCAAGACGCCGCTTTCCAGGCCATGTCCGGTGACATCGCCGATGCCAATGCAGACGCGCCCCTGCTGGCACTTCAGTACATCATAATAATCGCCGCCGACTTCCTCGGCGGGCTGCATGTAGCCGACAATCTCCAATCCCGGAATGGCGTTCAATTCGTGCGGCATCGGCAGTACCATCTGCTGCAAGCGTCGGGCAACATCGAGTTCGGCGCTCATCCGGATATTGTCATGTTTCAACTGTTCGTTGAGCATCTGAATTTCGGCATACGCGTCTTCGACCTGCTTTTGAGCGACCTTTAATGGCGTAATATCGCGCGAGATGCCGAACGTGCCGATGATCTCGCCATGTTCGTCGCGCAGCGGCATTTTGGTGGTCAACGCCCAGCGCCCGCCCGTATCAGGCTCTTCGAGCGCTAATAATGGCTGCCCGGTCTGAAGAATGTCTTGTTCTTGCGCATATTTCAAACGCGCGTATTCTTCCGGGAAAAAATCAAAATCGGTTGTGCCCAGGATGGCCGCCGGATCGCTGAATCCGAGCCGCCGTGTCATCGCCTGATTCGCTTGTAAAAATTGCGAGTTCCGATCCTTGAAATAGATGGAATCCGGCACATTGGCCATGAAGGTTTCAAGAATATACGTTTGCCGCGTAATTTCTGCGGTGCGATCGTTGACACGCTGTTCAAGTTCATCATTGAGTTGGTGTAATTCGGCGATTTTTTTGCGGATTTCGTCGCGCATGGCGGAAAAGCTCTGCGCTAAGACGCCGACTTCATCGCGATGATCGATGGGGATGTCCTGTTGCAGGTTGCCATGCGCCATCGCGATGGACATCTGCGTGAGCGACAGAATCGGGCGCGTAAATCGTGTCACGACGCCCGAAACGATCACGAGGGTTGGCAAAAGAATCGCGCAACCGAGCAGCGACAGCCAGAAAACGGTCTGCCGAATTTTTCTGACGGTTTCGGCCTGCGCAATGCCGACCGACAGATACCCGACTTGCAGGCCATCATACGTAATGACATCCACAAGGGCGTCATACCGTCGCTGCGCGGCGTCCTCGATGGGCGTCATCTGCGTGGCGGAAAATGCCTGCGCGTCCGGGCGAAGCGCTAACCAGCTACTCTCGCCGGGCTGCCCCTGCTGATCGTATATCGCCGTCGTAACGCCTAATTCTCGATTGAGCAACGACAGATCGAATTGAAGCGGTTGCTCGAACACTAAATACCCGATATGCGCACCAGTCGCCTGTTCTCCCGTCAACCGTTTGATTTCCAGATGCGCAATCAGTAGTAATTGCTGATTGCGCATCTGCAAAACGAATTTGGGGGCGGGCGCATACATGTCGGGAAACGACGGCGCCACCGGCTCGGTCAACGGCTTGGTTACAGGTGTACCAAATTGATCGATGTGAATAGAAGCTTGCTTGCCGTTTTCGAGAATCTGAATGAATTTTCCGCCGGACTGCGCAAACAGACGCAGTCGATCTCCCGCTGCCGGGTTTGCGGGGGACGGATAATAGAACGCCAATCGTTCGAGGTTCAGCCGCTCGCGCAATTCGAACAGCGAGATGTTGTCTTGCCAGAGAAAATATTTGACGCGGATAGAATTATAGAGGAAATAATTGTTTTGCGGATGCGTGACGAAGGCGTCATACACGCTGTCCATCGTCGCCAACTGCTGGTGTAATTGACGCTGTACGCTTTCCAGGGCTTTTTGCAAACGGTCTCTATTGCTTTGTCGAGTCTGATACATATTCAGCCGCGACGCGCCGATCATCGCTGCGATGCTCGTGATGGCAACCGTTAGCGCGACAAAAATACTCGCTTTGGTCTTAATGCTGATAAATGTGTTCATTGGCCTCATAGCGAAAACCGGCATGCCGCGAACGCCCAGTTTATCGGCGGAGATACTCCGACAACCGGAGCATTGGCGGCGCGAGCAGAGAAGATCAGCGTGTCAAACGAAGATCATACGTCGGATAATAATAATCATCAGGATTCACTTTGCCGTCGGCAATCGCCTGCTGATACGCGGCATTATACCGTTGATCCAAATCCTTCAGGCCGTCGTCAATATTGACTCGCCCATCATAAATCGCCTGAAACACGTTTTCCCACATATCGCCTTCAATGGTCAATAGACTGTCTGGCACAGGCAGCAGAGGCAGGGTCTGTTCGACATTTGCAAATTCCGGCCAGCCTTTTTCTTGCGACGGTTTCGTCGAAAGGGCTTTAATGCGCGGCAGCGCCGGGATAAATTTCGCGTCTTCATACATGCGGGTCTGCCACGCATCGCTGTGCAGATATTTATAGACTTCGAATACTTTCGCCAGGTCTTTCTGCGCGGCTTGCGCGGAAATAAACGCGCCTTCGCGCATCACGGCAATATTTTTGAAGGCATTGGCCGGATCAAGCACGGGCAATTCGGCTACGCCCCAATCAATGGTCGCCGGATATTGATGATTCAAGACGCCGGTATCCCAGGACGCGCCGATATACATGCCAATATTCCCTGCCTGACCGAATTGAATCCGCGCCGCGTCATCAGAGACGGTGAGCTCGTTCGGCATGACTGACCCGTCCTGCTTGAGTTCCATGAGCAATTCCAGTGCCGGGCGAAACGCGCTGAAATCGTATTTGCCGTGCTGCTGATCGAAATAATCATGGCCGATAGACGGGATGAACGGGCGGACGAATTTCCAGACCCAAAAATAGATGAACGCCGTGCCGATTTGCGCCCCTTTCATCGGAAACACGAATCCGAAGGTTTCACCCGGCTGAAACTGCGCGATTTTTTTCGCGTCTTCGCGGGCTTCCGCCCATGTGACCGGCGGTCTTGCCTTGCCGTCGGCATCCACGATGCCCGCTTTGACAAACAGGTCTTTGTTGTAAATCAATTTGATGGTGAAAAAATAGGAGGGCACGCTGTAGGTTTTGCTGTTATAAATGTGCGTGCCAGGGATATACAATTCTTTCGGCGCGTATTGCGCCAGAAACTCGCTGCCGCCGGGGATGTCCTCGATTGCAAGCACTTGTTGGCGTTCGACAAGCGTCGGCGTGTCTAAGCGGTCGCCCAATTCGAAGAAAATGTCCGGCGGATTTCCCGATTCTAAGGCGATACTGAAGGCTTGTTCGTAATTTCGCCCCTGATTCGAAAATTCGATGCGAATCCCTTTTTCTTTTCCGATGGTGTCATTGAATTGAGTGATCAAGGCTTCCGTCAATTCAGCGGCATGTCCCGTAAATTCCCAGAGCGTGACCGTCGTGACAGGCTCTTCGGCGTGAACGATTCCTCCCAGACAGCAAACCGCCATTGCGAACGCGCTTGCCATGACTCCAAGCCTGTGCCATCTCTGCTGTGCCGTTTTTTGCTCTTGCGCTTCATGTGCTTTCATAACGTGACTCCCGGAATAAAGCTTCTTTCGAAGCATTCGTAATAATAGGTTTTCCATATGAAACGATGGCAACACTCTTGTCATCGCAGACAATTTACTGAGGCATGTCACAACATTTGTCAAGCGAAAAAAAAGAGCCTCACCGATCTAAGGCAATTGGTATTATTATGGGAGTTTCTCGTTCTGCGACAAATAAATTCCATTCTCGGTTCGGCACAATGGCAATCTCGGAAGGCTTCGTGCCTTCTAAGATTTTTAGCGCAGTACTGGCGGCATATTCCCCCTGTTCTCTGCCGACCTGGGTAAACCCTAACATCACGAACGGCGTCATCCATTCATCCATAGTCAGGGTCAGCGCCTTCGCATGCTCCTGAACAATCTGTTTGGCGCGTGCCACATCCCAATCCTTGATGCTCGAGTTATTCGAAAAAAAGATGAAATCCATAGTGCTGAGGGCTTCGAATTGTTCCTCAAAGGCGTACATGGTTTCAACCGGAGTCAGCGTAAATTCCACGCCGAACAGTTTCAATACCATCGCGTATCGTTCGCAGGCCGTTTTTTCGGATTCCAGGCCGGGATACATGCACGTCCCTTTTTTGACGACGGGGATAATCCGTTTGATCTGTTCGAACGCCTGGCGGATCGGCGCAAGCTCCGTCATCCCCGTCGCATTCGCATACGGATAACCGTATTCATCCACCGTCCAGTTGATGCCGCAGAACACAAAAGGAGTGGCCGCGTCCTTATAATATGGTTTGACGACATAGCGCGACGCGTTATCATCTGTCACGATGACGACATCAGGCTGCCAGGAGTCAGTCAGTGCTTTGGCTTTCAGCGCCACGAGCGTCACGTCATCATAGGCGGTCTGGGGCTGATATGGCGCATGAGGTGGTCAATTGATTTATCGTTGTGGTGGTATGAGCGATAAGAAGAGCGGGCGGCGCAAGTTTAATGGCCGCCCTCTCAAGCCGTTTAGCCTGGAAGCGCGTAACAATGATTACAGCATTCATGCCCTTCCATCAGCGTTTTAGTTCGCGTGAATATGATGGCAGGGTTGAATTGTTCGACAAAATAGGCATCGGCGGCGCAATAGAGATGAAATCCCCATTCCGCGCCGCCTAATTGCCGATATAATGCGGCAAACGGACACGCCGAGCAGGTGACGCGCACCTCGGTTGCCGATTGTTCGATACTGAACGTATAGCCGCGCTGACGTAATGGCTGCCACAGAATGCGGATTAATTCGTCAAGCGTGCGCTTTTCGCCAAATTGCGTCAAATAGGGCTGGCAGAGATGTCTCGCATTCGCTTGCGCTGCCACTTCGCTCACCTCGCTGCCGAAGCGTTCTTTCATGGCGTTCAAAATGGCGATTTGCTGCGCGGCATACATGACATGCACCGCTTTGATTGCCTGAAACATCGTGTTTTGATCGCCTGTTTGCTGATTATTCATGATCCATTCCTCCGATGGGTTGCGTGAAATTGTTGTGATTCATTTGTTCGAACTGCTGGCAACACATCGTCGCGAAGGAACCTCTCTTGTCATTTACATTTGTTGAGACAGCCTAAGATTGGTGTATTTTTTTCGAATCCGGCTCAGTTGTGTCGGCGTAATGCCGATATACGCCGCGATCAGATGTTGCGGAATATCAGCCTCGACCTCGCCGTAATCCTTCTTAAAGCGCAGGTAGCGTGTCGTAGCATCCATCGTCGCAAACGCTTCCAGCCGGTTATAAAGCGATGTCAGGCGTTGCTCCAATCCTTGTTTCGCCAACGTTTCGAGTTCGCGGTCTCTGGCAAAAATCTGTTGAATTTCGGCATAGCTCGCTTCTAAGACGAGGGCGTCATTCAGCGCCTGAAGATTCACCATACTTGCCTGGCGAGGAGCGAATGTGGCGGTGAAAAATTGCGGCAGATGGAGAAAATCTTTCACGAAGAGCGTCCCATCCTCCTGGGTAAGATACATGCAAAAGATGCCGCTGATAAGGAATGCGAGTTTGTCATCATGGTCGCCGATACGCGAGAAATGCGTTTGCTTCTGATAGGGCGTGATGGTAAAACATCTCACAATGTCATCAATCCGTTCCCGCCCGATCTGAAGACGTGCAAGATACTGTTGTAACATGCCATGAGCATAAGTCATAAGGTCGAAACATGTTCACTGTATGTTTGTGATGATGTTGGGGGATTGAACAACACTCAACATCATCTCACGCATTCTTGCGGGATCATTGTCAATGAAAAAATCATCCGATTGATTTTACGACGGTTATGCGCATTTTTTACATAAATGAGAGAGAAGCAGGGGAACGTATTTCGATGAGGGAAAAATAAAAACGGCAGAAGCATTGCGCTCCTGCCGTTAAACACGCGAAGAGGTTGGGTTACTTTTTCACCTTCCTGCCGCATCCGAATAACCCGATCAAGCCTGCGCCTAACAGAAGCAGCGTGGCCGGTTCTGGAACGACGGTATCTGTTCCAGGGTTCCAGGCAGACAAATGCGAAATGGTAGGAATCTGTTCTCCGTTATTTTTCAGATGTTCTGTCGTCCAAAAGCCTTCGTTTAAGGAGGTTGCCAACCAGTAGAATGCGAATTCAGTGCCACCTTTTACGCTATAAAACTCAATCGGTTTTTCAGTCTTCCATGTTCCAAATAAATTACTCAGATCATAAGTCACCGTCATAAAGCCATTCGTACTCGTATCTCCTGGTTGATCAACTTTAGCATAGAGTTCTAACTCAATGTCACGAGTAATGCCTTTAGCTTGTTGAAACCACTCTTCAATCTTTGCTTCAATTTCAGAATAGAAAGGAGCATAGTTTTGTTCGTTTTTTTCCATTACAAACATCAATTCCCCTGAATAGGGGTATGCAAACGCCGCATTTGCGCCAAAAACGAACGCGCTTAACACCATAAGAAGAACGATTGATTTTTTCATGATGTTTCCCCCCTGCATTTTGTGATATTGCGCTTGACCGCGCAACACTCAAAATGGTTATTCAAGTATTTCATTTCCCTGCTGCCTCCATTATCGGAGGCATAAAAAAAGCCGGGTTGCCTTCTCTTCAGGCAACCCGGCTATCTTATGCTGTGGGATAAGACCCGTGGTTTTCCGTCTCCACCTCACGATGGATTTGGTCTTTTCTGAAACTCTTTAATTAAGTATAGTAATGCATACAGTATGCCAATTTTGAGTCGGATGTTTGGGAAGAAATGCTCATGCTGCCATTGCCTACTCTTTCAAGGAAGATGGAGTATTATTTCTCTTGCATTCTTTGGTGCAGGTAAAATCGCCAAATCAATTAAATGGAAAGTTTTCCGACACTACAATTGGACAATTCTGAAGAAGCCAACAAATACGCTGGTTTCAGGTCATTAGAAGTGTCGAAAAATTTTACAGTTGCCGTGCGTTCTGTCGAAAAAATGATCGCTGTAAATTTTCATCCGGAATGGTAGAAAAAAACTTGACAGAAAAATGGGCGTTTATTTTAAATGTGCCTTGTTTGAAGAAATTATTCTTGCCGAAGTGGTGGAACTGGCAGACGCGCAGGCTTCAGGTGCCTGTGAGGTTACTCTCGTGGGGGTTCGAGTCCCCCCTTCGGCATTTTCTTTTTCCCCTCCCGTTATTCCATCGTAACTCCTCATAAAATCAACGAATATATCGCGGCTTGCGCAAGAGGATGTTACAACAGTGATTACAGCCTATTATGAAGATTAAACCACGCCTCGGAGCAGGAAAATCCGGAGACCCGTCGCTCTATATAGAACTTCTCGATCGTAAGCGCAGCATCCTGTTCGACTGCGGCCTGAACTATTTCAAACATGCGCTGCTGCGAAAAATTTCCGACGTCTGCGTTTCTCATACTCATATAGACCATTTCATCGGCTTCGACACGCTGCTTCGTCTCAATTTGACCGAAGAAAAAACGCTTCAGGTCTTTGGCCCTCCGGGGATTTTGCAGAATGTTATTGGGAAGTTGCAAGGATATACCTGGAATATCTGTCAAAATCTTCAACTGATTATCCTGGTTCAGGAAATCTTCCCGGAAAAAATCGTGGCGACCGAATTGGCAAGCTGGAAAGGGTTTGCCGTGACTGATGTCGTCGAACGTCCGAGATCGTCAAGAATTTTGAAGGATGACGAATTTTCGATTGACTATCTTGAACTGAATCATAAAATTCCGTCGTTTGCCTATTCTTTTGTCGAAGACGAAAGCTGTAATGTTCGCAAAGACGCCCTGGAAAAATTAGGGCTTCTACCTGGCCCCTGGGTCGCGAAGTTGAAGTCATTGGCGCTCAATCGGGATGCAGGCCATACCGAACTGCATATTCAAGATCGCGTCTATACCCTCGAATTTCTTGCGCAGCAATTGCTTGTGCATAAACCCGGCCTGAAAATTACCTACCTCACCGATTTTTTGCTGGAAACGCATCGGATAGAAGACATCGCGCAATTCGCATGGCAGTCCGACTGGTTATTTTGCGAAGCGTCGTTCTCTGAACAAGAACGCGAGAAAGCGAAGACCACACACCATCTGACTGCAAAAGATGCCGGAAAAATCGCCCGGCTCGCTCAGGCAAAACAACTGGTGCTCTTTCATTTTTCCAGACGCTATCAGGACTATACGGCGCTGTTGGAAGAAGCCCGCCAGGAATTTCCTCATGTAGAATAGACCTGAGAGATATTTTTTGCTTGACAGTGCGATTTTTTTCGGCATATACTACATCCATCTTGAAAAAGTCAGAAGTTTTTCGTTTGTTAACATAATTATTATGTGGAAAGAAAGAGACAGAATTTGCGATGAGGCTGGCTGATTGCTCATTATGTAAATTTAGCGTCTCTATTCTGTGGAGGACATGATTGTGAAACGTGTTGTTAAATTATTGGGAGTGTTTGTTGGTGTTGCCCTCTGTTTGATGTGTTCAATCGTCGCGTTTGCCGGAATCGGCGCGGAACCCAACGGTCAAATGACAGACCCGACTGCTGATCCGACTTTTACGGCAGCCCAACCGATGACATCTGTTCCATCCGATCTGGAAGCGATTCCGGGCATGAATGACGATAGCCGCGCAATCGTGCCTCAATATATCGATCCGGCGATGAAGTCTGCTCAGATGATGACTGCTCCGGCCTATCCGATGATGCCGAATATGAATACGCAAGCTGTTTCGCCGTATTCGTCTGCTCCGGTTCAAATGATGCCGTCACAACCGTCATACATGCAGAACACGGCGCCGAATTATATGATGCCGGTTCCGACAATGCCGGGCATGGACAGCAATATGTATTCGCCCTATGGCGTTCAGCCGCAATTTCAGCCGTCGCAACAACAATTTCAAGCGCCTCAGTACGGCTCGGCAGATATGTCGTATAATCAAGCGATGCAAGCATATCGGATGCGAGATTACTGGACGGCAATGAGTAAATTTCAGGAAGTCGCCACCATGTATCCGCAAAGCGATTTAGCGGATAATGCCTACTATTGGATCGGAGAAATCTATTATGCCTCTCGTAATTATGCTGAAGCGATTCGGTCGTTCCAGACGGTCATGCAGATGTATCCGAATGGAAACAAACTGCCGGATGCGATGGTCAAGATGGGCTTTGCGTATGCAGAAATGCAGCAATATGATGTGGCGCGCACAATATTGAACGATGTGACGATGCGGTTTGGTAACGATGCAAGAATTCGTGATTTGGCTGCCAAAAAATTACAGCAACTTCCGATGATGACGTATTAAGCAGAGTATCCATGATTTACCGTACAGTGGGATGACGCGCAGGCGAAATCCCACGTCCGGTCGCATGATGAGAGGCCTGAACATGAACAAACGAATGATGATAGGAGTGGGAATAGCAGCAGCATTGTGGGGGGCTGCTGAAATCTATGCCCAATCGTCAGGAAACGGGAATTACATCGTTCAGTATGGGGACACGCTGTGGGATATTGCGGCGGATCAACTCAATGATCCCGGAGCCTGGCGGGAGTTACATCGTAATAATCCTCACATTACGAATCCGCATCTGATTTATCCTGGCGATGTGTTGGGGCTGGTTCCAGGAGCCGATGGGCAGGGAACGACCGGAACGAGCGCTGGACGAAAAAGCGGGAAGATTATTGCGCGTCCGTGGTATGGATTACCGGCACCGTCTCCTGAAGCTGCGAAAACGCGGCGTCCTGACGCGGCCATTGTGCCCAGCGCCGATTTTATCGAAGCGAGCGGCTATATTGTTCCGTATTCGCTTGAAGAGTTGATGTCGAACGACTTTGCGCAAATCACTGGCTCTGCTTCTTTGGAGGGCGAAACGTCAAAAGTGATTCTTTCCGAATACGGACAGCCAGGATTGGTATTCGGCGACTCGATTTACATCAATCGCGGAAGCGCCGATAAATTACAAGAAGGGGATGTGTTTGTGGCCTTTACCCCAAGCAAAGAAATTTTCCATCCAGTGACCGGAGAATTAATTGGCACACAGATCGAAATTGACGGGCAGTTGCGGATCAAAAACCTGGAAGCAAATATCTCGGCGGCGGAAGTGATCAAATCGTACAGCTATATCGAAATCGGCGAACATATTATGCCAGCGTCGGAAATTTCTGCGCCATTGGCAAAACCGGTGGTCGGGAATTCCAAATCGTATGGAGTGCCGGTCGGGAATCAGTTGATCGCTCATATTTTGAGGGAACGTGTCGGTCGTCACGCCGTCTCGTATGGCGATATCGTGTACCTTGATGTCGGCGCGGCGCAGGGCGTGCAGCCTGCCGATAATTTTATCGTGTATCGCGAGATCGGCGAAGGGTTTCCGCGCCAGGGAATCGGGCGCTTAACAGTGTTAAGCGTTCAAGAGCAGACGTCAACAGCATTGGTGTCAGAAAGCGTGAAAACGATTGATATTGGTGAGAAGGCGGTATTGCGACGATAGCATGTCTTTTCTCCGGAAACGATATGCTCTTCGTTTGGCGTATGAAGACATAAGCTCGCTGTGTCATGCAACGGGCTTATGTCTTTTTTCTTATGGGCGAACTCGACGCCAGGAAGTATTGGATCGGCTTGAACATGGTACCCGGAGTCGGGTCTGTTACCTACCGTAAATTGCTGAATGTCTTTCATGACCCGCAAGAGGTCTTTACCGCATCCTCAGCCAGCCTTCGTTCGATTCCCGGCCTGCCTGAAAAAACCATTGCGAATATTTTGCAATTCGATGTCGAACGCGCCGTTCAGGGCGAGCTTGATGCGATTCTTTCCGGTCAAGCGCATATCGTCACCTGGCAAGATGACGAATACCCCGATGCGTTAAAAAACATTTTCGACCCGCCGCCCATTCTCTATCTCAAAGGGCAGCGCTTACATGCGCATGACGTGATGGTCGCGATTGTCGGTTCGCGGAAGTCGTCAACATACGGCAGAACCGTCGCCGAGCAGTTGGCAAAACAATTTGCGCTGAAAGGCGTCACCGTCGTCAGCGGAATGGCGCGCGGGATTGACAGCGCAGCGCATCGCGGGACGATTCACGCCGGAGGGCAGACGATTGCCGTGTTAGGCTGCGGCGTTGATGTGGTCTATCCGCCCGAACACGCCGATTTATACGAAGAAATCATCGCCAAAGGCACGATTCTCTCAGAACTGCCGATGACGACAAAACCGGATCGTCGGAATTTTCCGGCGCGGAATCGCATTATCAGCGGACTCAGCCTGGCAACCGTCGTTGTGGAAGCCGGTGAGCAGAGCGGCGCGCTGATTACGGCGGATATGGCGTTAGAACAGGGACGCGATGTCTTTGCCGTGCCGGGGAATATCAATTCTGGCAGCAGTAAAGGCACAAACCGTCTGATCAAACAGGGCGCCGCCCTGATTGAACACGCGGATGATGTGTTAAACGCCATTTCGTCGGAAATTCGACGTGAACTCCACCAGGACACGCAACCGGAACTGCCGTTCCATGCGGCGCAGCCAACGCCAATAATCTCTTTGCCCCCTCTTGCGTTAACGCCTCAGGAAGAACTCGTCTTGAACGTTATCCCTGCCGAACCGATTCATATTGACGACATTGCCATGCAATCTCAATTGGCAAGCGGGCTGGTGTCCGCGACGCTGATGATGTTGGAAATGAAAAATGTGATTCGTCAGCTTGCCGGAAAAATGTTTATCCGGCAATAAACGCGTGTTCTGATTGGTTCTGTACGTCGAAACTGCGTTTCGACGATGGCGAAACATCAGTTTCGCCCTACGAGATATGATCCAGTCAATGGCAATTGGGGATCATGATGAAAAACATTGAAGAAATTCCGCCTGAACGCAAATTTATCACGCCGGAAATTCTGAGCGGAGCAATCGGAACGTGCTGCATGTTATTCGATGCGTTCTCCATGTATTGGACTGGGGTCATAGGTTCCGGCGGATTGTTGGTTCTCGGCTTTTTTGCCGGACTTGTTGCTTGGGGAGCATTATTGCTTTCTATTATCTTGGTCGTCATTTATGGGGAACGTCGGCATACCGCTCAAATTCTCACTTCTGTCGTATTAAGCGCAATTCTTTGTATTCAAATAGTAAAAGCTCCTTCACATCTATACTATCCATTCCTCGATCTCGGCATTAAGCAGCGCGTAAATGCTTGCGGGGGAGTCGATCAGCTTCAGAAGTGGGCGTTGGCGCAATTAGAAAATCAAAAATCCGGAGAGATCATCGAATATTCTCAAGACATTCTTCCAAGTTTTGTAAGTTGCTTAGATGCAACGGTTTTGATGCGTGAGCACCCTGCAAAGATGATTCTTATTGATTGGGGTGGAGGCTTTCATCGTTGGGGTATTCGTATCGAATCTTCTCAAAATCCTACTGTATTCGGCTATCCGTGTGAAATAACGTGTACGCATTACTGGCGCCCAGGGATGTTTTCATCGCAAGTCGCACAATAACAAGATCGTTAAGAATCGGTTGAGCAAAATCGGCGCACATCCTCCGGCGTATCGAAATCGTGCAAAATAGCCGCGTCAGGCACGTCTAAGTTAACAATTCGGTCGGCAAAAAGCGACCATAATGACCGCAGCCCCGGCGTGGTCGGCGGCAACTGCCGAATATGCTCGACCAACCATGCTGGCAAGCCGACCGGATGCCCGCGCCGTCCATTATATGACGGAATAATAATCTTTTCCGGCGAACGCTCAAGTTGCGCTGCCACAGCGCGGACGGTTTCTAATGCGATCCCCGGACAATCGCACGGACAGAGCAACGTCGGCTCGCCTTCGGGAATGGCGCGGCAGCCGATTTGCGTCGAAGAAAACATCCCCTCGTCAGGACGCGGATTAGCAATAAACTGACACGACATTCCCTCAAAGACGGCTTTTACCGCCTCGCCATGCGCTCCAATGACAACATAAATCGTGTTACCGGGCAGTATGAATGCTTCTGCAACACGCTGCGCCATCGGAACGCCGTCAAGCGTCATTACTTGCTTGATTTGCCCCATCCTGGTCGAAAAACCGGCGGCTAACAGAATCGTGTTCATGTTAATTTTTGAGAAATTCGATGAGTTCTTTCATCTCGTAGCCGCCCGTCAATTCGAGAAAGATGTCTTCTAATTTCGTCAGCGACGTTTTGGCCTGCTGTCGCAGTTCTTCGACCGTGCCTTTCGCGATAATCTCGCCCTTTTGGATAATCGCGATATAATCGCACATCTCTTCTGCGATTTCTAACGTGTGCGTGGACATAAAAATCGTCGTGCCGTTGGCGCAAATCTTCTGAAAGATTTTTTTTACGAGGCGCGCGCCTTTCGGATCAAGCCCGACCATCGGCTCATCCACAATAATC
Organism: uncultured Candidatus Moduliflexus sp.; assembly: GCA_964602655.1. Classification (GTDB taxonomy): domain Bacteria; phylum Moduliflexota; class Moduliflexia; order Moduliflexales; family Moduliflexaceae; genus Moduliflexus. Next base: position 48,943 of record CAZRSF010000025.1, on the reverse strand, counting down.
ACGTTCGGTTGATGAATCAACGCGGCAGACATGACGAGCTTTTGCCGCATACCGTGCGAATAACTCTCCACCAATTCGTTGCCCCACTCTGATAACTCGAACATGTCGAGCAACTGCGTGATGCGCGTTTCGACCTCGCTGCCATTCACTTGATACAACCCTGCCGCGAATTGCAAAAACTCGCGCCCGGTCAATTTCTCATAGATAAAGGGCTTATCAGGAATGAACCCGATGATCTGTTTGGCTTGCAATGGCTGTGTTTGCACATCGAATCCCTCGACTTTGACCATGCCCGATGTTGGTTTCAGTAAACCGACTAACGTCTTGATCGTCGTGGTTTTGCCTGCGCCATTCGGCCCTAAAAATCCGAAAAATTGGCCGTCGGGAATAGTAAGATTGATGTTCGACACCGCCGTAATATTGCCGTAACGCTTGGTCAAATTGATAATTTCAATCACGATAACTCCTTGTCTCGGAGTGCCAAAGCTCTGCTTTGGCTGCGAAAGCAGAGCTTTCGCACTCCAGCGTCCCTTGAAAACGTACAAAAGAATTCAATACGTCATGTGCAACTTCGTGTTCATCCAGATCCTCTGGCTAACCATAGGCTTCAGCCTGGGGACAAGGAATAACGCCCTTCTACTCTCGTCCGCCGCCTGAAAGGCGGCGGACGAGAGCAAGTGGGAGGGTTTTCCCCAGGCTGAAGCCTGGGGTTAGTCATTCGTCATACAAGTTGCGCATGACGTTTCAATATGTTTTCGTATCCCGCCTTGCATCGTTTTTGTCAAAGATTTTATTCGATGAATTCTTTTTCTTTCAGCAGCGGTTCCTTGCTTAATTTTTACTAAATATAAACCATATATGATATTTTAGAGTTTTTACCCCTAAATTCTTGACAGAAAATAGAAAAATAAAACAAGGTTTCGATGTAAACGTATTAAAGTAAAATTTACTAAAATTTCAAAAGGAGCTTCACCTATGAAACAAGCAAGAATGTTAACAGAGCAAACGACGATTCAACAGAAGAAGCCCGTGATCGGAGTCTTTGCCGCAGGAGACCCCAGAATTGACGATCAATCTCGCGAACGCTGCCGGAATATTATCAAAATGGTGGCCGATACGCTTGCCGAGCGCGTCACGACCGCCGAAATCGTCTATTCGACGGTGCTGGTTGATGGTGAGCGGCAGGCGGATATTGTCGGTCAACAATTCAAAGACGCGGGCGTCAGCAGTCTGGTCTGCGCTCAGGATACCTGGGCATTTCCGCAACTCAGCGTGATGTCTCTTTTAGCGCATTTCCCGAAACGCACACCGATCAATTTTACCTGCGGCAACAGCGGCCCGAAGCCGGGTGTCGTCTTTGCCCATGCGACCAATGGCGCGGTCACACAATCGGGAATTTTATCACATCTGAATATCGGCAGTTGGCCGGATACCGGCATGAATCCGGTCATGACGAAGGAAACTGCGGATTCGTTGGCTGATTGGGCGTATGCCGCGACGGCGTATCAGGCCATGAAAGGTCGCCGCGTGGTGGCGTTCGGCCATGATTCGATGGGCATGGAAACCGCGTTAGCCCACATTCTGCCCACCAGAAATATTTTCGGCCTCGAAATTACGCGATTGGATATGAAACTTCTGGCGGACATGCTCACGAAACAGTCATACAACAAAGAAGAATTGAGAGCGTTGCGGGCATGGTGCGACAAACACGTCAAACAGATCGAACGGCGCAATGATGAGGATAGCGAGCGGTTCAACACGAGCCTGGCGATGTACCTGATCGTGCGCGATCTGCTGAAAGACCTGAATGCCGTCGGCGGCGGATTTATGAGTCAATTGGAATGGGGCTCCGACCGGCGCGGCGTTCCGCTCCCCGTCGCTGATGCGATGGAATCGTTCTTTAATTCGACCTTCGACCATAACGGCCCAAAACCGGTCATGCCGTTTGCGACCGAAGCCGATGTGCAAGGCTTATTGACGATGCTCTTTTTCAGCGCGTTGACCGGCGGCAACCCGCCATTATTCATGGACTTCCGCAAAGTGTGGGAACCGAAAGAGATTACGGAAGTCGCCAAACAACTCGGCCTGCCATTAACCGGTGCGACGGTCTGGGAGAAAAAAGGATTCTTCGACGGCAATAATTCCGGCAGCGCAGCGTTCAACTGGGCAGCCAAACCGGGCGCGTCGGTCGAAGAAATTATGTCCCGCGTCACCTTCCCGCTGCAAGATTTCGGCTATTTCCCCGGCGGCGGCAACAGCGTGACGTTCCTGACGCCTGGCGGCATCGAAGGGATTGTCGGACGGCTCGGCTTTAACGCCATCAGTGGCATGTTCTCGCTGATGTGGGACGAAGCCGTCACGCTTGATCTGCCGGATGCGCTCGCGGTGAAGGTCTGCAACACCACTAACCGCGAATGGCCGCATACATTTGTGTCCACGAAATACGCCTCCATGTATGAATTCAAGCAATACGGCCCCGCGAACCACAATCACATGGTCTGGAATCTGCCGGTGTCGCGCTTGCAGTATTGGATGGATTTCACGAACGTGCTCTCCGTCGCCCCCTGGACGGCGCGGCCTGCGCTCGTGGAAGGCGTGGATCGCAGCATCCCGCTGCTCTACCTCCAAAACGGTGGCGAAAATGCCACGAAACTCATGTTGAACGGGCGCTAATACGCCTTCCTTCCAACCCTGTCAAGGCTCCAAACCCTGACAGGGGTGTCCCTCCCAGTGTACATCTGATTGAGGACTGCTCTATTTTCCTCTTCTTACACCATCCCTAACACGGAAAAGTAGTGAAAGATGCTGCCCATCAGCACGAATACGTGCCAGACGGCGTGGCTGTAGCGCAGTTTTTCCCAGCCGTAAAAAATCAGGCCGAAGGTGTATGACAGGCCGCCCAACACTAACAAGATAATGCTGGCGCGGGAGAGTTGGGGCAGCAGCGCCTTGAAGACCACGACGCAGAGCCAGCCCATGCCGACATACAGCCCCATAGAAAGCGCCTTGAATTTCTCGATACAGACGAGTTTCAAGATGACGCCGAGCAGCGCGCACCCCCAGATGACGCTCAAAAACGACAACCCGAACGCATTGCGCAGATTCACTAAGATGAATGGCGTGTATGACCCGGCGATCAGAAGGTAGATCGCGGCGTGATCCATAATCTGAAGCGCGCGTTTGATTTTGAGGTTGGACACGCTGTGATATAACGTTGAGGCGAGATACAGCAGCAGCAGCGTCGCGCTGAAAACCGAGAAGCTGATGATATGCCAGGCGTTGCCATAGAACACCGCGAAGAGGATCAGCACAATCGCGCCTGCCAGGCTCAATAACGCGCCGAAGCCATGCGTTACGCCGTTCGCGATCTCTTCCGCGGGGGTATAATACGAACTGAATGATGATGGTTTATTGACCATGTGGTATTCCTTTTTTTAGTGGATCGAACCGGATTCATGTCGTTGCATCAACGTCTATCGAACGTCGTTTCCCGTCAATACATATTTCGTTGGCGTGAGCGGATATTTTTTTCGATGCAAGCCGCCGCCCTTCTGTGATGCGTCCTCATTCGACAATTTGCTTGACACGAATCGGCGCGATTTTATAGCGTCTTTGTAACAATTGTCCTGATATGACAGAGGTTTTGAGGACTTGAATGCAAGGAGATTCTATCAACCCATGACCACTCACACGACTCGAAAATCATCGGGGATGCTGTTGGCGCTGTTTCGCTCCATGCGCCCGCATCAGTGGACGAAAAACCTGATTCTGTTTGCCGGATTGCTCTTTGCAGGACGGCTGTTCGACCTGTTTTCAGATTTGACGGCAGTTGCGGCGTTTTTTATCTTCTGCCTGCTCTCCAGCGCAATTTATATCATTAACGACATCAAAGACGTGGAGCGTGACCGCAATCATCCGACAAAATGCCATCGCCCGATTGCGGCGGGCGACCTCTCGATTCATACGGCGGCAATCGCGGCGGCGGTGATCAGCGTGGCCGCGGTGCTCTGCGCGTTTCTGTTAGACCCCGGCTTTGGCGTCGTGTCGCTGATCTATTTTGCCTTGTTGTTTGCCTACTCCTTCTGGCTGAAGCATATCGTGATTCTCGACGTGCTGACATTAGCGATGGGATTCGTGCTGCGGGCAATCGGCGGAGCTGAGGCGGTGGATGTCGAATTTTCGTCCTGGCTGCTGCTTTGCACGATATTGTTGGCGCTCTTTCTCGGCCTGAGCAAGCGGCGGCACGAATTGGTCTTATTGGGCGATAACGCGCAATCGCATCGCAAAATTCTGGAAGAATATTCGCCGTACCTGCTGGATCAGATGATCGGCGTGGTGACAGCCTCGACGCTGATGGCGTATGCGCTCTATACAATGGCGGACGAAACGATTCAAAAATTCGGCACGTCGTACATGATTCTGACTGTGCCGTTCGTGATTTACGGTATTTTCCGCTACCTCTATCTTGTGCATCAAAAAGAAGAGGGGGGCAACCCGACCAGTATTTTGATTTCAGACAAGCCAATTCTGATCAATGTCGTGCTCTGGGGCATCGTATCGGCGATCTTGATTTACGGAACATAAAAAAGACAAGGAGTGCAAAAGCTTGCTTTTGCCGTCAATATTATGGATACATTTACGATTCATGCCGAACAGGTGAACGTCGAAGAGATCATGAAAGAGATTCACCGCCGGGTGCTGGAAAAAAAGCAGCAAGGCGTTTATACCGACGACGAACTTCGACGGATCGCGGAATTAAAAAGCGACCTGTCGCCGAAAAAAAACGAGCAATACGCCGAAATGACGCTGCATTTGCGACGGCTGCATCTCAACTGGGATGTGGCGGCGAGCAACGCGGTGATCAGTTCCCATCGCAAGGTCATCGGCGCGGCGCTTGTCGCGGTGAAACGTCTCGGTTTTCGCGTGCTGAAATTTTTCGGGTCGGCCTTTTTTACCAGGCAGACCGAATTCAACGCCACCAGCGTCCGCTTCAATACTGCTGTGCTGGAAGAATTGAACCGCCTGAGCGAAGAAAACAAAGAACTACGCCGCGTTCAGCAGGAATTAGTGCGACAGGTCGAATTTCTTCAAACGCAACTCACCACAGATTGATATCCAACCCTGCCAGGGTTTAGAACCCTGGCAGGGTTGACGCCCCCGAAAATATGCGAATTGCGTTTGTCGTGCAGCGATATGGCGAGGAGGTCAACGGCGGCGCGGAAGCCTTGTGCCGGTGGGTTGCGGAGCGGATGCGCGCATATTTTTCCGTCGAAGTGCTGACGACCTGCGCGTTGGATTATCTGACCTGGACGAACCATTTTGCGGCTGGCGAACACGTCGTCAACGGCGTGACCGTGCGGCGGTTTCCGGTGGACACGCCCCGCGACATGGACAAATTCAACCTCTTTGCCCGCAAACTCTTTGCGAACGACCGGCGGACGCTGCTGGACGAATTGGAATGGCTGAAGCTGCAAGGTCCGCTGTCGTCGCCGTTGCTGACCTACATCAAAGAGAACGAACACCGCTACGATCTGTTCGTGTTCGTTACATACAGCTATCTGACGACATACCTCGGCATACAGCTTGTCCCGCAGAAAAGCGTCCTGATTCCGGCGGCGCACGATGAGCCGCATTTCGCCTTTTCCGCATTTCAGCCGATTTTTCATCTGCCGCGAGGCATCATCTATTGCACTCACGAAGAGCGGCGGTTTGTGCAGGCGCAACGCCATAATCAGCGTGTGCCGTCCTGCGTGGCGGGCGTCGGCGTCGAAGAATCCGAGACGACGCAGGCCGAACCGCTTGAGGCGTTCCCGTCGCCGTATCTGCTGTATGTCGGGCGCGTGGACGTGATGAAAGGCTGTCGCGAACTGCTGACCTATTTTTTGCGTTACGTGAAACAGCGCGGTTCTGACGCGCATCTCGTGCTGCTCGGCAAACAGGCGATGGAAATTCCGGCGCATCCGCAGATTCACGCGCCCGGTTTTGTCAGTTCGGCGCAAAAAGACGACGCGATCAAACACGCGGCGGTCGTCGTCAATCCATCGGAATACGAAAGCCTCTCGATCATGCTGCTTGAGGCGTGGCAGGCGGGCGTACCGGTCATCGCGAACGGGCGCTCGGACGTGCTGGCGGAACACTGTTTGACCAGCAACGGCGGCCTCTATTACACCAATTACGACGAATTCGCGCTCGGCCTCGACCTGCTGCTCGCCAATCCCGTTTTGCGCGAGACACTCGGCAGACAAGGGAAACAGTACGTTGCCGAACGCTATTCGTGGGATGTTGTCGAAAAAACCTACGTAGATTTTTTGACGCACATCGTAGGGGCGTTCGATTGAACGCCCCTACGTCGTTGAATGAAATTCCCAATATGAAAATACATCAATTGCTGCCCTGCTTGCGGCATGGCGACGCTATCGGCAACCATACGCTCGAAATTCAGCGCATTTTGCGGCAATGGGGGCACGATTCCGAGATTTACGCCGACGATATTCATGCTGACATGCGGGTGTATGCCAAATCCTACACGAAATTGAAGGGCGCGGCGTTGCGCGATGCGCTCTTGATCTATCATTTTTCCGTCGGCTCGCCGGTGTCGGAGTTCGTCAAATCCGTTCCCAATAAAAAGCTGCTGATCTATCACAACATCACGCCCGGTCATTTTTTCAAAGGCTACGAAGATTATATCCGGCAAGTACTGGATAACGGGCGCGAGGAACTGCATCATTTCGTCAGCGCCTGCGATCTCGCGGTCGGCGATTCGGAATACAACCGCATCGAACTCGAAGAAGCCGGATTTCGGCGCACCGGCGTGCTGCCGATTATTCTCGATTTCGACAAATATTCGCGCTCGCCTGATGCGCTTGTGCTGCAACGTTTCGACGACGACTGGGCGAATCTGATTTTCGTCGGGCGGCTTGCGCCGAACAAACGTCAGGAAGACATCGTTCACGCTTTTTACGTGTACAAGCAGTACGTCAACCCGAAATCGCGGCTCTTTTTAATCGGATTAGGCGGCATCGAACGCTACGATTTCATGCTTCAGGAATTTATCAAAAAACTCGGCGTGAAGGATGTCTATTTGACCGGCAAAGTGAGCGATGACGAATTGGCCGCGTATTACCATATCGCCGATCTGCTGCTCTGCATGAGCGAACACGAAGGCTTCAACGTGCCGATGGTCGAGGCGATGCATGCGGGCGTGCCGGTGTTGGCGTATAATTCCACCAGCATTCCCTATACACTCGGCGAATCCGGCGTCTTGATCAACGACAAACGCTACGACGACATCGCGGAAATGATAGACCTGCTGGTGACGAATCAGCCATTGCGCGAAGGCGTGATCGCCGCGCAGCGCAAGCGACTCGATTATTTTGATCGCACTCGTTTGGAACAAGTTCTAAAATCATACATTCAGGAACTACAAGGATGAGTCTAAGAAAGGATGATTCTAAAAAGTAAACTCGACGAAACCTCACAGGTCTTCAAGACCTGTGAGGTTTTTATCTCGAATTTATTTAGAATGTTCATCAATCCCAACATCCTTTCTTAAACCTATCCATGTAGTTCACCGTTAGCCCCAATGCGAGTCACGCAACTGCTTCCATCCGTCCACTCCGGCGACGCCGTCGGCGACAGCGCCTACGAGATTCATCGCGCCCTGCAAGCGAAAGGCGTCGAAAGCCACATTCTCGGCGTGCATATTGACCCCCACCTCAAAGATCGCGCCGTTGATTTCAGCCGCTTTGCCGAATTCGACGCGCCCGACGCGATTCACCTCTATCATTTCGCCGTGCCGTCGCCGATTACCTACGCCTTCGAAAAGGCCAAAGGCCGGAAAGTCATCATTTATCACAACATCACGCCGCCGCATTTTTTCGAGCGGTTCAGCGAAGAACTCGTCACGATTACCGCGACCGGCAGGCATGAAATCAAACTGCTGGCCGAGGCCACCGATCTTGGGCTGGCGGATTCGGAATTCAATCGGCAGGAACTTGAGGCGTATGGTTATAAAACGACCGGCGTGCTGCCGATTCTGCTCGATTTTTCCAAATATGAAACGCCGCCGGAGCAAACAATTCTTGACAAATTTCAGGACGGCAAGGTCAATATATTGTTTGTCGGGCGCGTGACGCCGAACAAAAAGCAGGAAGACCTGATCAAGGCTTTTTACTGCTACAAACGCTTCGTCAATCCGAATGCGCGGCTGCTGCTCGTCGGCAAATATCGCGACGACGAGGCGTATGTCAAGCTGCTGCGGGAACTGATCGCGGAATTGCGGATTGACGACGTGCATCTGATCGGGCATGTCACGCAGGCGGAATTGAACGCCTTTTACACGCTGTCCGACATGCTGCTTTGCTTGAGCGAACACGAAGGCTTTTGCGTCCCGGCGGTGGAAAGCATGGTGTTCAAGCTGCCGATTCTCGCGTATAATTGCACCGTGCTCCCCTACACGCTCGGCGACTCCGGCATTCTGATCAACGAAAAACGCTACGCCGAGATCGCGGAAATGATGCAGATGCTTGTCGAAAACTCGGCCTTGCGCGAAGAAATCATTGCGCGGCAAACGGCGCGATTGGCGGCGTTCCGGCAGGATGTCGTGCTGAACACGTTGTTTGATTATCTCAGCGTATTTTCACGTTTATAAAGGAGAAAAATCATTATGTTGACAATTCATACGATGCGAACCGGAAAGCAAATCATTATCTCTCAAGATGAATTTGTCATGTTAATCGAAAAAGTGCTCGAAATCCAGCCCGTAGAGGTGCTTGAAGAGATTGCAGACGATGAGGCGACGGAAGATGATATTCAAGTCTATTATGAAGCAAAAAAGGAATTCGAACGCGGTGAAAGTGTTAATTTTGATCTTATAAAAGGCGCATGGTTAACTGGAGAAATTGCGCATGTATAATCTCCAGGCGAGTAAGCAAGTCGTCAAATTCGTCAACTCGCGAACGCCAAAAGAACGCCAGCGAATTGCAATGGCGCTCGAAATATTGCAAAACGATCCGTTTAGAAATCATTTGGATATTAAAAAGATGAAAGGTTTGGAGAACAGTTATCGTTTGCGTATCGGCGATTATCGTTTTTTATATGAAATTATAGAGGAGCAGATTTTGATCTTTGTATATAAGGCGGATAATCGAGGAGACGTTTATAAATAATGGCTGATTTTTCCAAAATTCCGAACGACACACACCCGAAAATCAGGCAAATGCAGATCGAAGGTTACCGCCGGATGACGCCGCAGCAGAAAATGCATGACCGATTTGATCAACGCGGCGCGGCGTATGGCGGCGACCCGAATTCGCAAGCAATACGGCGACATTTCCGAACGCGAAATGCAACTCCGATTGGGCGCGTTATGGCTGGATCGCGAAACGATGATCAAAGTCTTCGATTGGGATCCGAAAGAAAAAGGTTATTGATTGTACGTCGAAACTGTAGTTTCGACGTACAATCAAGCGAGGTACGCAACTGACGGCCCGATTCCCGGCGAGTATTCGATGATCGCGTTTGCCGTCGTTAACGTCGAAGCCGAAGCGCTGCTGGAAATGCGCGAGCATGTAGGCTTGAAAATCAAATGGTAAATCGAGCGGAATCGAAATGACAATCTAACCCACCCCTTTCCCCTCCCAGGAGGGGAATCGTAAGGAATTGAAACATGAACAGTGCAGAGGCGCTGCAAGCCTATCGCCAGCAAATCTACGAACAGACGGGGTCTGTCAGCTTATCCGGCATTCCTCTCGCGCAAGCCTCGCCCGAGCGTCCTGCCGACACGCGCATTCCGTTCAACCGGCTCTATGCGAAGCTGCAAGCGTTTCAGCATGAAATGCCCCGCGCAGGCGAGCAGCATCACGAGGACATCTTTTACGACGCGCGCACGTCGGAATCGTCGCTCAAAGAAATGCTGTCCACCCTCGCCTGGTTGGGCGAAGAGCATTACCGGCGCGGAAAAATTTACCGAAATTTAGTGCGGCCTGCGCCGATTGAGCCGCTGGCCGCCGCGCAAACCTATCGCCGCCTGATGATTCTCGGCGCGCCCGGTTCAGGGAAAAGCACGCTGCTGCAAGGGCTTGCGCATGATCTCGCCGCGCAGCCTGACGCTCCGCTTCCGATTATCGTTTCTCTCGCGCATTACGCCATCGCCAAGCGCAGCGACCCTCATCTTTCGCTGCGAGAATTTGCCTTCAGGCTGGCGGCCAACGGAGATGATGCGATCTACGCCGCCCTCTCGGAACACGATTTTCTGCTCTGGCTATGCGACGATGTGGAGGCGCTGTATAGCTTTCGCGAAGCCACAATCAACGAATTGGCGCAATTGCCCGGCATGGTTGCGCTGACCACGCGCCCGACAGGCTATCGGATCGCAGGGCTTGAAAGTTTCGCGCATTTCGAACTGATTCCGATGACAGCGCAAGAGGTGGACGGATTTATAGACGATTGTTTTTCCGCCTTGTCGGACGTGCGTCAAACGATCTGGGATTGGGCGGAAGAACGCACCGAATGGCTCAAACATCAATTTACGCAGAAACCGCAGTTGCGCGGGCAGATTCATAACCCGCTGTTTTTGACCTATTTGTGCGCCCTATCCGAAGCGCAGCCGTTACAGGAAATTCCCGAAGAGCGCGCAACGCTGTATGCTCGCTGCCTTGAGGCCGCCTTAGACGTGGGAGGCGCATGTGCCGACGCGCAATCAGCGGCCTGGCTGGAACTGCCGATGGATGCGCGCCGCGAGATACTCCAGCAAGGATTGGACTCGTTAGGCTGGCATCTTCATGCCAACGCCTGCGAAACGAGCAGTGACGCGGCATTTCTGCGGCAAACCCTGCTTAATGCGCTGGCTCGCGATTTGCGGAACAACATGCCGCGCCGTGACGCGAATTGGCTCGATATGGCGGAAATCGCGCTGCGCTGCTGGTGCGCTGCCGGCATCTTACAGACATGGATGCATGACGGAAAAGAGTATCTCCTGTTTCGTCATGCCATGTTCAGAGAATTTGCCGCTGCCCGGCATATCGCCAGGCTCTTCCGCCACAACGCGCAGTTAGGCTGGACATGGTGTTCGCTCCGATTGCATCATTACGCCTGGCAGGAAATTTTGATTCTCTGCGGTCATACCCTGGACGAGGAGCATCTGCTTACTGTGCTGCGTCGGCTGGTTCGCGGCGTCAGTTGGTTCGAAAAATTGCTGCATCGGGATTTGCTGTTAGCCGTCCGAATCTTCGAGACCGGCCTGGAATGCCGTCATCGCTTCGCGCGCAAGCTGATCGAACAGATTGCGCCATTAACCGTTCCGCAAGGGAAACAACGCCAGGCGATTTCGCGTTTGATCCTCATCGGCGGCGGCGTGGTCATTCCGATGGCGCTCAAAACCATTCCGCTCTTTCCCTTGTGGGGATTGGCGCTTGCCCTGACGTTCTGGGGCGCGCTCTGGTATGCCGCGTTTCGCGAGTTCTCGTCACCGAGGTTTCAGGCGCTGTTTGCGCTGCCGGAACGGTTCTGGCCGTATAACCCGGATCGCCAGCCGATCATTCAACTGCTTGAACGTTGCCAGATGCCGGAAGCCATACCGTCTGTCGTTGATGCGTTGAAGGATAAACAGGTTGATGTGCGACGAGCAGCCGTAGAGACGCTCGGCGCAATCGGCAGCCAACAGGTGCTTCCGCATGTGCTGGAAGCGTTGCGCGATTCGCAGTCGGAAGTCCGCCGCAGCGCCGCGTATGCCCTCAAGCGGCTTGGCAATGTGGCCGTGCTGATTGACGCCTTGAATGATAAACAGCACGATGTGAGAGAGGCGGCGGCAGAAGCGTTGAGTCTGGTCGGCGACGAACAGGCGATTCCCGAATTAGTGCATGGATTGGACGACGAACGCCTTGACGTTCGCAAAATCGTGATTCGCACGTTGCAGCAAATCGGCGGAGAACAGGTGATTCCGTCGTTGCTTCACACGTTGGCGGATAGCAGCAAAGAGATGCGCTTGACAGCCGTTGAAGCGCTTGGGCGAATCGGCGCGGTTGACAATATCTATTCGCGTTTGCGAATCGTCTCCGGCTTAGTGAAAATACTGGACGATGAAGAACCATTAGTCCGCTGGGCTGCGGCGTATGCGCTCGGTCAGATCGGCGATCCGGAGGTCGTGCCGTTTTTGGCGCAGGCGCTCAGAAAAAATCGGGATTTTGTCAATCGCGCCTTTTCGGATGCGCTCTTCCGTCTCCTTCCCAAGCTTTCTTCGACGCAAACGCTCAAATTTCTGAATGATTCCGATGCGCGTATCCGCCGCCTGACGGTGGAATACCTCGCTTCCGCGACGCAGGGCGAGCCGGAGACGCTTGCCGTTGTGACGAATGCGCTGCATGACGAGGAAGTGTGCGTACGGCGCGAGGCTGCCGAAGCGCTTGGACGTTTTCGGAGACCGGAAAGCGTGCCTGTCTTGCTTGAAGCGCTTGACGATGAGGCGTGGGAAGTTCGATGGGCAGCGGTTGAAGCGCTTGGTTATATCGGGCAAAACGATACGGTGCTGTTTGTCGCGCAGCGTCTGAAAGACTCGCATGGCTATGTCTGCCGCGCCGCGATTGAGGCGTTGGGACGCATCGGCAATACCGCAGTGGCGGAATATTTGATTCAGGAGTTGAAGGATGAAAAGCCGTATATCCGCTCCGCCGCAAAACACGCGTTAAAACAGATCGGTGACGCGCAAATCGTGCCATTCCTGCTGCAATCGTTGAAATATGAAAACGACGCCAATATTCTGAAAGATACGGAAAACGCGCTCAACCAGATCAGCGACAGCGAAGCCGCGCCGTATTTTTTCGACGCATTGCGCGAAGAATCTGCCAGGGTGCGGCAGATCGCCGTGCAGGCGTTAGGCCGCATCGGGGGCAAGGAGGCTGTTGCCGCGCTGCTGAATCTGCTGCATGACGCCAGTCTCGATGTCAGAACAGCCGTCGCCACCGCGCTTGGCGAAATGGCGGATACGCACGCCAGCCCGGCGTTATTGGAATTGCTGCGAGATCCGAATCCCAAATTGCGCCGAATCGCCGTCAAAGGATTAGGGCGAATCGGTACGCCGGACGCCGTGCCCGCGCTCATCGAATTCGTGCAAGATGAAAATATCGGCATTCGTCAGGCGGCCATCGAATCATTAGGCCGAATCGGTTCGCCTGAAGCCGTTCCGGCCTTAATGACGATTTTGCAAGACACCTCCTATCGCGAACGGTGGGCGGCGGCGTATGCGTTAGGCCGAATCGCCGATCCGCACGCCGCATCCGTCTTGATCGAATCGCTGCAAAACGAAGAGGATGAAAATGTGCGGCGGGCGTGCGCCGAAGCCTTGGGGCAGATTTGCGATCCACGGTCTGCCGTGACGCTGATTCATGCCCTTTCGGATCAATTTTGGTTTGTGCGTTGGGCGGCGGCGCATGCGTTAGGGCAGATCAAAGACCAACTCGCCGTGCTGCCGTTGATCGCCCTGTTCAACGACTCACACGAAAAAGTGCGCTGGGCGGCGGTCGAAGCGCTTGGAAATATCGGCGACAGCCGCGCCGCAAGTTCGCTGATTCAAGCGTTGACCGATACCGATTGGGAAGTTTGTCAGACGGCGGCCAGAGCCTTGACGCAGGTCTGTCAGGTCGAAACGATCCCCGCGTTGATGGAAGCGATGCGTCAGCGCAATGAATTCGTGCGGCGCGTTGCGGCGAATGCGCTGCGACGCATCGAGGACACCCGCTCGATTCCGTACCTCATCCAGGCGATTATGAGCGATCAGGAATTCGTTCGGACGGTGGCTGCCGAACAGATTGTTCATCTCAGAAACGTCCAGGTGATTCGCCCGCTGATCAAGCTTTTAGGTGATCGCAACCGGGAAGCCAGGCGTTATGCCGCGGAAATGATCGGCGAATTGGCGCATATTATTGACGAGCCGAAACTCCTCAAACATGCCGCGCATTTTTTATGGTGGCGTCTGACGGATATAGACGAAGTCGCCAAAGCCGCCTTCCATGCCCTCAAGCAGGTTGCGAACCGTCTGTCTGTCATCAAGATGAAGCGCTAATCAGTGTTCTATTCTTCTATCATGCGCTTTTAACTGTCGGTGACGCGCTTCCCAGTCCGGCAGGATGTCGGCGACGAGACGCCAGAAGGCGTTGGAGTGGTTGAGATGGACGAGGTGCGCAAGTTCGTGGACGATGACGTAATCCAGCAGATCGGGCGCTAATTGCACGCAGCGCGGATGGAATTTCAGATGGCGTTTGGCGGAACAATTCGCCCAGTTGCGCCGAAACGGATACAGGCTGACCACGTCGGCTTTGTGTCCGGTACGTTCTTCCCAATACGCGACGCGGGGAAAAAGAATGTCGCGGCATTGCCGCCGAAAAAAACGCAAGAGGCCATCTTGCAGCAATGCCTGCCGCTCTTTGACGTCTGGCGCGAAAAACCGAAACCGCTCGCCGCTCAACTCGATTTGCGCGAGTTTGATGTCGGATCGCGTGATGACTTCAGCCTCGTAATCGCGCCCTTGAAATCTGATCCGGCTGCCGGTGACAATCTCAGCGCTCTCCGTTTTCACGCGGGCGACGTCGGTCAGTTTTTTTCGAATCCACCTGGCTTTTTGGCGGATAATCGCTTCCTGTTCCGAACGTGGCAGCGATGGCCCTTTCAGTTCGACCGGACGACCTTTGGCAACCGTGATGTAAAAACGTGTGAGATGTGGCGCTTCGACGAAGCGCCATTTGAAATCGGGTTGCTCGCCACGCATCAGCAGAATTGTTCGATTTTCACCACTTCGAATTTTTTGATGCCGGCTGGAACGCTGACTTTCACTTCGTCCCCTTCTTCTTTACCGATCAGCCCTCTGGCAATCGGCGATTTGGCGGAAATGGCGTTGTGATAAAATTGCGCGTCATCGCCGCTGAGTATCTGATAAAATATTTCCTCATCAGCATCCAGATCATACAATGTGACTTTTGTTCCAAGCGAGATGCGCGAGGTGTCAATATTCAACTCATCAATAATCACCACGTTGGAAAGACGTTGACGCAGGTTGTTCACTTCATTGCCCATCATATCCTTTTTCTGAATGGCGGCTTCCCATTCCGCATTTTCGCTCAAATCGCCATAGCTGGCAGCTTTGCCGATTTCCTGGGCGATTTTTCCGCCCGGCTTGATGGCATCAAGGTGTTCCTGAAGTTTTTTGTTCAAAGCATCCCAGGCTTTTCGCGTCATGTAATTTGTTTCCATACTCAAACCCCTTCTTGTCATCACAATGAACTCATTGTTCTCAGGGCTAAAAAGAACGACAAGGATTGAATGTCGGAACGATTCGGCTGCCGCCCTCGTTCGCTCATCCAATCCTTGTCGCATGAACAACGTCAAACACGTTTACCACTGTTTTACCGGGTATTGAAGCAGTCTTCGTACAAATACCATGAAAATATGTCAAGCGCAGAGTGCGAAAATTTTCCATCTCATCTGTTTTTTACGAGTTCCGCCGCATCTTTTCCCGCTAAAATCGCTCCTTCCATCGAATTATATTCCCATGCGCCATATCGCCCGGTCGAGAAAATGTCGTATTCGCGAAGATAGGAAGCAATCGTGTCCAGCGCGGCAGAACGCGACAAATCATACAACACGTAGCCGCACTCGATACGGACGACATCCCAGACAAGGATGGTATCGGTCGGACGCAAAATTTTGCAGTGCAGCAAGCCGTCCAGCACGGATTCGCGCAAGTTCGGCTCATCAATCTGCTCATCCGGGAAGGCTGAGACCTCGACATACATCGAACCGCAGCCGGGCGGGGCGACGGCGCTGGAAAAATTCGTAGGAAAGCCGACACGATAAAAACGATACTCCGGCTCAGGAAAATAGAGCCAGTGCTGATCGCTCGAATCAGCGCGATCCACGCCGATATTGATGTTATACACGACCACCGAACGCAGCCGCGCCGCCGCGTCGCGAACGGTGTCTGGCGCATGAACCAGCATGGCGACCAGCGTGTTTAACGGCAGCGTCGAAATCAGCGCCTCATACGATGCCGATGAACCGTCTTCGAAGGAAACCCGGCGGGTCTGTTCGTCAATGCGGACGGCGGCGGCGTTCAGGCGAATCGCCGCCGGATCGAGATGTTGCGCGAACGCCTGCGGCAGTTGTTCGATGCCGCCGCGTTTCGGATAGAGAAACGTCGGGTTATAGCCGAAATCGCGATTTTTGATGCCTAATGCGCCGTTCAAAAATTCGTCCAATGTCGGCTTCGGGATTGACCACGACACCCAATCCGAGCCGAGTTCGTCGAGCGGAATTTTCCAGAGTTTCTGATTATACGGAAACATGAAATATTTCGCAACGCCCGCGCCGAACGTCCGCAGCGCCCATTCCTGAAACGAGAGTTCGCGATCTTGCGGCGGCACGGCGTATTTCAACGTTTCGATAAATCCGATCAAGCATTCCTTGACGATTTCCGGCGGGAGCGCGGCGATATTGGCTTGAAACGGGTAGGGAATCGTCCGGCCTTGCGTGTAGATGCTGGCTTTGCGGTTGTGTTGCGCAAATGCGTCCGGCAACAGTTCGCGGATAAGCTGTTTGGCGTAATCGCTGCGGAGATGGAGCAGGTGGCCGGTATAATCGAAGCAAAAATCGCCGCGCCGCATGGTGCGGCAGAGGCCGCCAACGTCAGCCTCGCGCTCGAACACCTCGCAGCCGTCGCCGAGATGGTACGCAGCGCTTAATCCGGTGAGTCCCGCGCCTAAAATGACAGTTTTATTCATTGGAAGAACATGAAAATCGTAGGGGCGTTCAATTGAACGCCCCTACAGAGAACAGGAACAATCAACATGATTCGACCATTCCCCAATTTTTTATTCCTTCGTCTCGCTTTGAAAAATCTGCGTATTGCTTGGCATGTCAATTCGGGCTAATTTGTGGGCGACAAACCCCACGACTGCGAATACGACTGCGAGCGCGACGAACGAGACGGCAAACGAACTTTGCATGATCAACAGCGCGCAACCGCCGAACATGAACGTCGCCGCGTAACTCATCAGCGCGATCTGCCGCACCGAAAAGCCCGCCTTGCGACAGCGCAGCGCATAATGATCTTTGCTGCCGAGAAACATCGAAATACCCTTGCGATAGCGCAAGACCATGACGAACAGCATGTCGAAAATCGGCACGCCGAGAATCAGAATCGGGGCGACGACGCCCAGCGAATTCTGTTCGGTATATTGTCCGATCATTGAGAGCGCGCCCAGCATGAGGCCGATGAACATGCTGCCGGTGTCGCCGAGATAAATCTGCGCCGGCTCGAAATTATAGCGCAGCAGACCGAACAGGCCGCCAGCAAGGGCAATCGTCATAATGCCGATCATCGTCTGGCCGTTCAGCACGGACACGATAAACAGGACAAGCGAAGCGCAAAACGCCACGCCTGTCGCCAATCCGTCCATAATATCAATAATATTGAGCGCGTTGATGACGCCCGCGACCCAGAGCACGGTCAACGGCAGCGACACCCAATCCGGCAGGGCAATCAACTCGATCCGAATTCCGGATTTGATCAAGACGAGAATCGCGACCAACTGGCCGAGAAATTTGACGCCTGGCGTGACCGCGCGCATATCATCGAACAAGCCGACGATGACCAGCACCGACCCGGCCAGCGTAATGCCCAACACGCGCGTCGTAAAGCCGAATGTGCAGGAAAGCGTCAGCAGAAAGGCGATATAGACCACGATGCCGCCGAGATACGGGGTCGGATTGGCGTGGTCTTTCAAGCGGCCATCCGGCTTGTCCACGATGTTATAGCGCAGCGCGGCATTCCGCGTCAACGGCGTCGCCCAGAGCGCCAAACCGACCGCTAACAGAAACGTGAACGGGTATTTGACAAAGACGTAGGTCGAGGGGAGCACGTCCGACAGCGGCAGCGCAAACAGCAACAGCAGCAGAAAAAATACGGAACGACTGATATGTGTTTTCATAGGTCTTCTTTTACGACTATTCCGGCAGCAATCACCGTGTCCGGCGCGACTTTCACGCCCGGAAAGGTCACGACATGGGGCTGCGCCATCACACGCGATGCGAAAACCGCGCCGAATTGCGCCCGTCCAGTATCCACCGACTCGCCTTTGACCACCGACATAACTGTCGGCGTCTCCATCGGCGCGCTCATGGTGACAAGTCCCGAATACACAATCGCATGATCGCCGACAACCGTGTGAGAAAGCTGGCAAAATGGCGCGAGATGGACATGCGCGTCAATGACAGAGTTGATCAGGCTGTTCGAACCGGCAATCATGCAATGATCGCCGATGGAGGTGTTGCCGCGAATATCGCAATTCGGGCCGATGACCGTATGATTTCCCACGCACAGATTCCCCTGAATATGCGTTCCGGATCGAATCACCGAGCCTGTGCCAAGCGAGACATAACCGTCAATTTTTACGTGCGATTCAATCGTTCCCAGCACATCATGCGGCGGATTGCGTTGCAACAGAAAATCGTTCGCGGTCAGGACGCTCCAGGGAAAGCCAATCGGCATCCATAAGCCGGGGCTGACATGATAATGCATCTCCGCTGTCTGAGCGAGACGTTTGATGGCGTCGGTCACTTCATATTCGCCGCGCGGACTTTTCGGAATCTGCTTGAGCGCCTCGAAAATGGCGCGATCAACGACATACATGCCGACGCTGGTCAGATTGCTGGCCGGATGCTCCGGTTTTTCGATCAGGTCTTTGACGAAACCGTTTTCGACCGTCAAGACGCCGAACAGGCGCGGATTTTCGACTTCCTGCGCTAACAGCGCGTAGCGGTGCGGCAATAAGGCGTCCAGGTCTTCTTTGGCGTACAAATCGTCGCCATTCATCAGCACGAACCGGTCGCGGATGTACGGCTCGACCTGCATCGCGGCGTGACCTGTGCCTAATTGCTCACGCTGTTCCACATAGCGCAGCGCGATGCCCCGGTACGATTCGCCGAATTCCGCGCGAATCATCTCATGTTTATAGCCGACAATGAGAATCGCTTCGTCAATCAGCCCGACAAACAGGTCTAATTGATGCGCTAAAATCGGCTTGTTCGCGATCCGCAGCAACGGTTTCGGCTTCGTCAGCGTCAACGGATACGTGCGGGTAGATTTCCCGGCAGCCATAATGACAGTTTGCAACATATTTTTTGCCGAAGAAGTAACCCTGCCAGGGTTTTAAACCCTGGCAGGGTTGCCCCGCGCGCAAGCGATTACTATTGTTTATATCCGAAACGCCGCAGCAATTCTTTGCGCTCTCGAATATCGTCATCCGATTCGATGCCTTTGGTGAGAAATCCATCAACGACGCCGAG
The DNA here is from genome assembly GCA_964602655.1 of uncultured Candidatus Moduliflexus sp. GTDB lineage: Bacteria > Moduliflexota > Moduliflexia > Moduliflexales > Moduliflexaceae > Moduliflexus. The sequence continues at coordinate 29,611 of CAZRSF010000025.1, read as the reverse complement.
AATGCCGCGTCCCTGGTCGGTTTCAGCCAGAATGACCTGCACCGGATTCGCGGACGCGCAGAAAATCCGGCAGACTTCCGGCACGTTTTTAATTGCGTTTAACACATTCACCGGAAACATGCCTTTCATGAAGACGATGAAGCAATGCCCGGCGGACAAGATAAAAGCGTTCTTTTTGGCGAGTTCGATCATTTCGTCATCCGTGCCGGTATAGCGCACGAGGCACGGGCCGGAGGCTTCGCAGAAGGCGACGCCGAATTTTGCGCCCGGCACGGCGTTGACCATCGCTTCGTACACGTCTTCGACGGTTTTGATAAAATGCGTCTGCCCTAAAATAAAATTGATTTCTTCCGGTTTTTCAATACTGATGAGTTTGAGTTCCATCGTGTCCTCCCATGTCGAGCAGCGTCATAGTTTACGATATTTACGCAGAAAGCGTTCTCTTTCGATTTTCAACCGCCATATCGAACGCAACATCCCTTTGTCAACGATTTTCACAGGCAGAACAAACAAACCATCATCGCTTCGACTTTTCTCTTGACTCTTCGAAACGATTTATAGGTAAAAACTATATGGATATAGCATTATTCATTGCCATCGAACGTGAAGAAGGAGTCTCAAAGCGCAGCTTTGACCGCGAAAGCTGCGCTTTCACACTCCTCATATCGTATCAATACAACTGAATAACGCTGTACGAGTAAGAAAGGATCGATTGTCGAATAACGTCAGGAAAAAGAAGAGGGATGGCGTATGCAGCGAACAGGTTTTGTGATTGGCGGAACATTGATTGTGGACGAGGTGAAAATCATAGACGCGTATCCTCGCGAAGGAACGCTGGTCAGGGTGCTCGCCTCAAGCAAAGGGGTCGGCGGATGCCCCACGAATAACGCGATCAATTTGAAAACGCTCGATCCCGCCGTCAGGATCGCGGTTGTCGGGCGTATCGGCGACGACGAAAACGGGCGGTACGTGCTTGAGACATTACAGGCCAAAGACGTGGACACTCATGCCGTCACTGTTTCCGCTGACAGACCGACGTCGTACACAGATGTGATGACGGCGAAACGCTCCGGACAGCGGACATTTTTCCATAATGCTGGCGCGAACGCGGAATGGACGGTCGCGCATATTCCGTTCGATGATTTTGCCGGATACAAAATCGCGCAGATCGGTTATATTCTGCTGTTAGACGGCATGGATGCCGTTGACCCGGAGTATGGCACGGTCATGGCGCGGGCGTTTGCGCGTTTTCAGCAAATGGGTTTGAAAACGACGGTGGACGTGGTGAGCGAGATGTCGGATCGCTTTGCCCGTTTAGTCATTCCGGCGCTGCAATATGTGGATTATCTGATTCTGAACGAACTCGAAGCCGGGCAAACGGTCGGAATTGCGCTGCGCGATGACAGCGGAAAATTATGCGGCGAACGCCTGCGCGACGTCGCCGAAAAATTACTGGCTGCCGGAAAATCGGAATTGGTCGTCATTCACATGCCGGAAGGGGGCTATGCCCTGAGTCGAAGCGGACAGGAAGTGAAAGTCCCGTCATACCAAATTTCAGAACAGGAGATTCAAGGCTCGGTCGGCGCCGGAGACGCCTTTTGTTCCGGCGTGTTATATGGTTTGGAGCAAGAGATGCCGCTTAAAACGTGTTTGCAGTTAGGCACGACACTCGCCGCCTGCAACCTGTTTTCCCCGACCGCGACCGGCGGAGCGTTGTCCTTAGACGCCGCTCAAGAAAAAATGCGCGACTATCGGCTGCGCCCGCTCGTGTTCTGAATCGTAGAGATGCCCTGGCGCGGCGTCTCGATGACGCAAATAACGAAAGCACCCAATCCAATGGAACGCTAATGAACTATAACATAGACATGCACATCCATTCGAATCATTCATGCGATGGAAAAAATACGATAGAAGAGATGTGTCAAGCCGCAATCGAGAAAAAGCTCGACATTATTTGTTTTACCGAACATGTTGACTTGAACCCCAACGACGACGGTTTCGGTTATTATCATCATGAACGCTATGCCAAAGAAATCGCGTCTGCACAGGAAACATATTGTTCGAACATTCGAATACTCAAAGGCATCGAATTCAGCGAACCGCATCTGTATCCGCATGAATATGACGCCATGATAACGCATGGAGACTATGATTTCGTGCTTGGAAGCGTTCATTGGTTGGGCGAAAACTGGGTCGGGAACAAGGCGTTTCAGCAGCAACATTCTGTCGAACGTATTTTCGAAATGCACTACACGGAAACAATGAAAACTATTGCCTTTGGCGGATTCGATGCCTTAGCGCACATTGATTTTCCAAAAAGATACCTGTCGCATACGCATGAACCGGTTGACATGCTCAAAGAGATACTGCATGAATTGGTGAAGCAGGATATTGCGCTTGAGCTAAACAGCGCCTCTATTCGTAAAGGCTATTCTGAAATACATCCAAGCAATGTTCTCCTTGAGATGTATCGCAATTGCGGCGGGAGAAAGGTTACGATAGGGTCTGACGCGCATAATTGCGCCGACATCGCAAAGGATTTCGACATCGTGCGCAACGCCATTGACACGCATCATTTCAGCGTGATGGGATATAGAAAACGGCAGGCGTTCGAAGTGACTGGCTGTTGAAGCAGATCCAACAATATTTTTGGGGTAACTATTTAGCTCCATGTGCCGTCAAACAGATATATTTGAAACGATATGCGATTCCGATAGATGTATTCTCGACGAGCACGGCTGTTCGTCGGAACGTAAATAGTCACTTTTTTTGATTGATATGGAACGGATACGAAAAACACATCGCACAACGAGAGAAGCATTGAAAGCGTTGCTGTTGCGATTAAGTCAGCAGCATCGGCTGAAACCGGCGCTCAAATGGAAGGAATTCACCTTCGAAACGTCGGCATTGGGAACGACGGTTCGCGGGGAAATTCTTGAAAACGAGTTTATCGTAGAAATTTCCGGGCTGCTCGCCAAACGCGCCACGCGGGAATTGCATGAACGCTGGGACGCCCTGCAAAATGAGGGAATCGTGTAAAGGCGAACGCTACGCTTTCACGCATTTCCAGACGATGCCTGCGGTAAACATCGCAAACCCGCCGAGCCATATCCAAAGAATCGCGGGATAGATGATGAACGTAAACGTGGCTTGCCGCTCGTTTTCCCATCCCTCTAAAATCACGTACATATCCCGCAACAGGGAGGTTTTCAGGCCTATTTCCGTGGTGATCTGCGATTCGCTGTAAAATCGTTTTTCCGGCCAGAGCGTCGCCGCAACCTTCTCGCCTTCATACACGACGATCCGCGCCGAAACCACGCCATATTCCGGTGTTTGCTGATTCAACAGTTCGGCAAACTCGAACCGATACGAGCCGACCATCGCCGATTCGCCCATGTTGAGCGTGGCCTGCTGTTCGATTTTGTAAGTAGATGACGCGGCGATGCCGACAAATAAGATCGCCGTGCCGAGATGAAAGATCGCATACGGGCGGACAAGAGCGTTTCCTTGCAGCATGATGGTTGTCAGCACGATGGCGGCCAGCCCGGAGGTGACTGACACCGACCATGCCGATACGCCGGACAAGGCCAGCACAGCGGCAACTGCCCCGGCAACCGCGAATGTCAGCCAGACGCGCCCTTGCAGCATTTTCCAGGAGGTCTGTTTCCAGGGAAGCAGTTGACACACGCCAATCGCCGCCAAAATCAGCAGACCTAACGGCACGCTGACGCGGTTGAAAAAATCGGCGCTGATCACGATGCTTTTTCCGCTGATGAGTTCGACCAACATCGGGTAGATCGTGCCGTACAGCACGGCAAACGCCAATCCCATCAGCAATTGGCTGGTGAACAACAGGCTATTTTCTTTCGACACGAACGTCGTGTGCGCCGCCGGACGTTGAAATTGCCGCCAACGCGCGAAAAACAGCGCGAGCATGACCGCGCTCGCGACGGCGAGAAATAGCAAGAAATAGACGCCGACCGACGATTCGGCGTAGGCGTGAACCGACTGTAAGACGCCGCTTCTGGTGATAAACGTGGCAAACACGCACAGCAGAAACGTCGTCATGCCGACAAACAGATTCCAGCGCGGCAGGCTGCCGTTGCGCTGCTGCAAAATCAGCGTATGCAAGAGCGCCGTCGCGGTCAACCAGGGAATCAGCGAACTGTTTTCCACCGGGTCCCAGCCCCAATAGCCGCCCCAGCCAAGTTCCAGATACGCCCAGTGCGCTCCCAATAAAATGCCGATGCCCAAACAATACCAGGAAAACAAGACCCAGCGCCGCATGATTTTCAGCCACGATGCCCGCACTGTCCCAGCCCAGAGCGCGCCGAACGCCATCGCAAACGGCACGACGAATCCGGCATATCCGAGAAATAAGATCGGCGGATGAAAGACCATATACGGCGTTTGCAGCAACGGATTCAGGCCGTTGCCATCGCCCGGCGCGGACGGCAGCAGGCGAAACGGATGCGAGTGCGTGATCAGCAGCAGCAAAAATCCGGCTGAAACGGCCGCCAGCACGATGAGCGCAACGGCGATGTCAGCGGAATAGATGGGAAAACTGCGCAGCAAGCGGGGAACGCGACGCAGGCCGAAACGCTCTTCGATGGTTTCGCGCTGCGCCGAACGCGCAAACAGGACGCCGCACGCCGCGATCCCCCACGCCCAGAACAATAGCGACCCTTCTTGCCCTGCCCAGAGCGCGGACAGCACATAAATCGGCGGCAGGTTCAGGCTGGAATAGGCGGCGACATACTCGACGCGAAAATCACGGAGCAACAGCAAAAAGAGCAATAGCAGCATGGCGAGCGTCAGCAAACCGGCGAGCGCCTGAAGCGCGCGCCTCGCGCTGGTCAGCCAGCGCGGACTGCGGGTAAGCAGCGCGGCGCAGCCCGCAATCAAGGCATAAACGGCGCAACCAAAGGCCGCGAATAACGAAAACGACGCAAGATGGATCATAAAAACATCATACGGATTCAGACCTCACAGGTTTTTAAAACCTGTGAGGTCCGGAATCACGATGATTTCGCTGATTTTGGCGGCACAAGCACGTTGAGCGCTTCGTGCAGCATCGTATATTGCAGCACTTCTCCGGCCATGAACGATTCGCCGTCCACATGCGCCGGTCCGGGAAAATTCCGGGTAATCGTCAACGATGACGCGCGATGTGTTTTGCTATGCGGAAACGTGTTCATCTCGCCCGAAAACAGTTTCGGAATTTGCGTGACGAGCGTCAGCACATGAGAACGCGGGATCACAACGACATCGAACAAGCCGTCGTCAGGCTGCGCGCCCGGCGCAATGATCGCGCCGCCGCCGTATTGCTCGGTATTCGCCACCGTCAACACGAGCGGCGTGTAGCAATAGGTTTTGCCATTACAGCGCAGAATCACGTTTTCAGGCGTATAATTGAAAAATTCGGAGACAGCGATTTGCACGTAGGGCGCGATGCCTCTGGAATGTCCCGGCGTTTCATTATAGACTTTCCCGACATACGCATCGAAGCCGACGCCGGACGTGGCAAAAAAATTGCGACCTTCCACCTGACCGACATCAATTTTCCGCGGTTTGCCTTCCATCAGTATGCGACAGGCATCCTGATACTTCAGCGGAATGCCGAGCGCCCGCGCCAGACCATTGCCGGAACCGACCGGAATAATTGCTAAGATCGCGTCGCGGCCAATCAGCCCGGACGCAACTTCGTTAATCGTTCCGTCGCCGCCTGCCGCCGCCACGATGCCATAGCCTTCTTGTGCCGCTTTTCTGGCAAAGCGCGTTCCATCGCCCTGTTTTTCGGTCAACACGATTTCGACGCTCATATCAGCCCACCGGCGCATCGAATCCAGCAACGACATCACCTGCCGCGCGACACGCCCGCCGCCCGCGACCGGATTCAGAATACATAACATTTTCATAAGCATTCCATTGTATGAATAAAACGTTCTTGTCAAGGGTTTCTAAGAGGTTTTCAGGAAAAGTTTCTCAGAATATCGCGCCCGCCTGTTAAATTGAGATGAATGTTCTGTTTAGGAATTGTTCGACTGTCGCGGACATTATTTTTAATTTTTTCTTGACAGAATGAATATTCATTCCTATATTACAAACAACTGAAACGATGCAGGGCTGTTACGTTCTCGTTCCACGCTCCGCGTGGAATGCCCCGATTACACGCCGCTCTGCGGCGCACACGGGACGCAGAGCGTCCGAAAGGCCGCATTCCACGCCGGAGCGTGGAACGAGAAAGTTTCTCCCTCTTCTGAAATGTAGAACTTAACAGCCCCTGGGCATCAGGGAGGTGATGCGCAATGAATAAAAATGACAAAGGCGAGACGATTATTTTAGCGTCGGTGGCGCTGTTTGCGGAACAAGGATTCTATGGCACGCAAGTGCCGCTGATTGCCGAACGCGCCGGCGTCGGCGTCGGCACGATTTATCGCTATTTCCAGGATAAAACCGAATTGGTGAACGCGGCGTTCCGATATTGCCAGCAAAAAATTTCATCGGCGGCGCAGGATGTGCCGGAAGCGCCAGCCCGGCAGCGTTTTCATGAGTTCTGGCGGCGCATGGTCGCCGTATTGAATGACGCGCCGGACGTGATGCGGTTCTTGGAATTTCACAACCACGCGCCCTATCTTGACGATGAAAGCTTGAAGGCGCAGGCGCAGGCGCAAGCTCCGCTACGCGAATTTTTTCAGAAAACCCGGCGGGAGCAGATTACCAAAGACATCGCTGAGGATGTCATGTTGCTTGTCGTGCAGGGGATGTTTTCCGGCGCAATCAAAGAATTCGGAAGGAGATCGGCTGACGACGCTCTCGCCATGCAGGATATTCTGGAAAATATGTGCTGGGAAGCGATTCGACGATAACCGGGTCAACGAACGAGGACGTTCGCGGTACGGTGCGTAAAAAGTCGCTATTTTTCGCCTAAAATAGAATGAATATTCATTCCTTATAAATATCAATTGCGCTAAAAAACTCGTCATTTGTGCGACGAAACGCCGTTTCGCCGCATAAAAAGAAAGTGGAGGATACGATAATGGCAAAAACCGCAAGCGCCTATATGAATGAAGAGCAGACCTGTTCCCCATATTTTTTCGTCCAGAGCGGCGATGCATCCGTAGATCGGCTGCCGCTGAAAGCGACCGATGTAGAGGTCAACATCGCGGGCGTGATTGCGGATGTGCGCGTCACTCAGACCTATTGCAACGAGGGGACGCACCCGCTCGAAGCTATTTATGTTTTTCCAGGTTCGACCCGCGCCGCTGTTTATGGCATGACGATGACCATCGGCGAGCGCGTCATTGTCGCCAATATCGAAAAGAAGCAGGAGGCGCGTCAACAGTATGAACAGGCCAAACGAGAAGGCAAAAGCGCGTCGTTGTTAGAGCAGCAGCGGCCAAACGTCTTTCAGATGAATGTCGCTAACATCTTGCCCGGCGACGTGATCAAGGTCGAACTCCGCTATACCGAATTATTAGTCCCGACGGATTGCCAGTACGAATTCGTGTATCCGACAGTGGTCGGACCGCGTTATCCCGGTTCGCAGGCAGAAGGTGTCGCGGCGGAATCGTGGGTGGAAAATCCGTATCTTCGCGAAGATGCTGCGCCGGTTTCGACGTTCGATATTCACGTGGCTCTTTCGACTGGCCTGCCGGTACAAAAAATCGCCTGCGAGTCGCATCAGACCGACATCAGCTATGACGGCGCGTCACTGGCAAAGATTACGCTGAAACCATCGGAAACCAACGGCGGCAATCGCGACTATATCTTAAAATATCGTCTGGCAGGTGGGCAAATCGAATCAGGGCTGCTGCTTTACGAAGGGATACCCACCCCCAGCCCCTCCCAGGAAGGGAAGGAGAATTTCTTTCTGTTGATGGCGCAGCCGCCGGAAAAAGTGCGGGAAGACGAACTCCCTCCGAGGGAATATATATTCATTATGGACGTGTCCGGCTCGATGGGCGGCTTTCCGATGGATATTGCCAGAACCTTGCTGAAAGATTTGATTCAACATCTCGGCGCAAATGACCGTTTTAACCTGATGCAATTCTCATTCGGGGCGAAAGTCCTGTCGAAAAGCGGCTCAGTGGCGGTGACGGAAACGCATGTGAACGAGGCGTTGAAACTGTTGAACACGGCGCATGGCTCAGGCGGCACAGAGATTTTGCCCGCATTGAAAGAGGCATTGGCGCTGCCGCGCACGGAAGGAATGTCATGCTCGATTGTCGTTATCACAGACGGTTTTGTCACCGTTGAGCCGGAAGTGTTCGATCTGATTCGTCACCACCTCGGCGAAGCGAATCTGTTCGCCTTCGGCATCGGCTCATCGGTCAACCGGCACATCATCGAAGGGATGGCGCATGTCGGCGGCGGTGAGCCGTTCATCGTCACGAACGAAACCGAAGCCCTCGCGCAGGCCGCCACGCTGCGCCGCTGCCTCCAATCGCCAGTGCTGGCAAATCTGAAATTGACCTGCACCGGCTTCGATGCCTACGACATCGAACCGCCCGCGCTGCCGGACGTGTTCGCGGAGCGTCCGACGCTCTGTTTCGGCAAATGGCGCGGCGAGCGGAAGGGCGTTGTCACGCTGGCCGGGCGGATCGGCGAGCGGGAATATCGGTTCGAGGCGGATGTCAGCGCGGTTGAGCCGCGCAAGGAACATGCGGCGCTGCGCTATTTGTGGGCGCGTCAGACCATCAAACTGCTCGGCGATTACAATAAACTGCAACATGACGAAGAGCGGGTGAACCGGATCACAGAATTGGGGTTAACATATTCGCTGTTGACCGATTACACCTCGTTTATCGCGGTAGATTCGGAAGTGCGCAATCAACAAGGCCAATCAACCGTCGTCAACCAGCCTGTGCCGCTGCCGCAAGGTGTTTCAGAGGCCGCCTTTGCCTGTGCTGCGCCTTCGCCAGGACTCTTTCATCAGATGGCGGCGATCTCTGATGATTTGTCTTTTGGCTCGCCCCCATTGTTGTTAAGGAGAGACAGAATAGCCGTCGAGGAGCAAGCGGACATTCTCTTCGAATCTGACGGTGGTTTTAGCAGCGCCCAAGATTTCGACTTTGAGGGCGAATTACCTCTTTCCAAACCGAAAACCAGGGCGATACCGTCGCCAACGAAAGCAACGACCGATGAAAAATCGCTCGGCGATCTGGCAAAAGGATTCTTAAATAAGGTGTTCGGTTCTGAACCTTTGCCAGAAGAGCGGGCAATTGGCGGCAAAACGTTCCGCCTGCAACATGGCGTCTGGGTTGACGCTGCGCATACGAAACAGGCCGCGCTGATTCGCATTCGGCGGGATAGCGGCGCGTATCGCGATCTGTTGCGAGCCATGCCGCAGTTAGCCGTCTATTTCGACGCGGAAGAGCGGATTCTGGTCAATCTCGGCGCATACTCCGTCGAAATCGCGCCGGACGGTCAATCCGACGCGACGCCAGAAGAACTCCGGCGACTTGTCGAAGCGTGGAACGCAACGCGCGCATCCCGCTGATTTGCTCTCCTTGCCAGGGTTTTTCGCCCTGGCAAGGAGTGAACGCTCGCGTCAAAAGCATCCCCGTTCGTCCTGAGCCTGTCGAAGGGCGAACGAAATCCTATACGATAGACGCCCCCCAAGAAGACGGCTTGACGCATTTCCATTCAACCTTTCATGCCGATTGAGGTTCTATTCTTTACGAGGAAATCCGATAACTATCAGACATTCGAAATCTCACAGGTTCTCGACACTTGTGAGGTCTGAATTTCAAAGGCCGCAGAAATGACCTCATTAACGCTTGAATTTGTCTGTAATGTTTTGCAGCAGCAGAAACTCTTGAATGAACAGCAAGCGCAGTCTGCGATCCGGCAGGAAGCCAAACAGCGAGCGTTCCTGAAACAACGCGGCGACGCTGACACCGGCGGTCTGACTGCGGTAGATATTCTCTGCGCGACGCAGCTTGTCAGCGCGGCAGACGGAAAAACCGTGTTATCCGAAGAATTGATTATGCGCGCGCTGGCGGCGCACTGGAAATTGCCGTTTTTGCGTATCGAACTGAATAAAGTCGAATCGTGCAAGCTTGCGTCGAAGATTTCCGCTCCATTTGCGCGGAAACATGTCGTCTTTCCGGTCTCCATGTCCAAGAACATGTTGTTTGTCGCGGTCGTCAATCCGTTGAATGTCGAAGCCCTCGATACGCTCCGCAATGTGACCAAAATGGAGATACGCCCGGTGATCGGCATGAAAACGGATATTCTGCATGCGATTGCCGAATGCTACAAAGTTCAGGAAGCTGAAAAAGCCTCGCAGAAGCACTTAGACGGCTTCGAGGCGTCCGTCAAAGCCGCTTCTGCGGATATCGCGCAAAGCGAAACATCTCAGGCCGCGCCTGCGGGCATGACCTCGGTCAACGCCGATGAAGCGAACGATACGAATATCGTGACGGCGGTCAATCTCATGCTGCAATACGCCTGCGAACAGCGGGCGAGCGAGATTCATCTCGAACCGCGCCAGTTTCAGGCGCAGATTCGGTTTCGGATTGACGGCATGATGTATGACGTCAAACGGATTCCACAAGAAATTCATAACAGCATGTTGGTGCGTTTCAAAGCGTTAGGCGGCATGAACATCTCCGAAAAACGCAAAGCGCAGGACGGACGCACGCATTTCAATTTTCATGGCCGCGACATGACGCTGCGCATTTCGACCATGCCGATGACCTTTGGCGAAAAGGTGATGATCCGCCTGCTCGATCCGATTCTCCTGCTGAGGCATGTCGAAACCCTCGGATTTGCAGAAGACCAATATGCGCAGTATCGCGCATTGATTTCGCGCTCGAACGGCATTTTGCTGCTCGCCGGACCGACCGGCAGCGGCAAAACGACGACGCTGTATTCCACGCTCGACACTCTCGCCGAACGCGGGATCAACATTACCACGCTCGAAGACCCGGTGGAACTGCCGTATGATCGCTTCAATCAGATTGCGCTGCAACCCAGTGTCGGCTTTACATTCGAACACGCCGTGAAACATTTGGTGCGTCAGTCGCCGGATGTTATTATGATTGGCGAAATCCGCGACAAACAGACGGCGGAGAATGCGATTCAGGCGGCGTTATTGGGGCATTTGGTCTTCAGCACGCTGCACACGTATGACGCCGCGTCCGCGTTAGTGCGCTTGATCAAGATGGGCGCGGAACCGTTTCTCGTGGAATCGGCCGTGATTGCCATCGTTGCGCAGCAATTGCTCCGACGCATCTGCCATCATTGCGCTCAATCGTATCGCCCGGAAGCCCATGAAATTGAGATGTTGCAACTTTCCGAAGAACACGTGGGCTTGCTGCAAAAAGGGAAAGGCTGCATGAAATGTCGCGGCACCGGCTATTTAGGACAAACCGGCGTGTTCGAAATCCTGGAAATGACCGATGAATTACGCACCTTCGTACACAGCAGCACTGGCGTCGCCGCGATGCGAGAAACAGCGATGCGCAATGGCGTCAAACTACTGAGGGATATGGCGCTTGCCAAAATGCTGGAAGGTCAGACAACAGTCGAAGAAGTGCTGCGCATGACCGCCGGTATCGCCACGCCGCATTCCGCGCAATTCAAAACCAAAATCACGCTCAGCGACGAAGAAGAGCAGTCCGACGAACCTTCCGAGCTTGAAGCCGTCTCGTTTTGAACGATTCGGAGGTCGAATTAATTTGCGCGCACAGATTTTTTTGCTTGACAAAAATTCCCCTGACTTCATAAAGGGAACTTATACAAGTCGGATGTGGGGATATAGCGCAGTTGGGAGCGCACCTGACTGGCAGTCAGGGGGTCACGAGTTCGAGTCTCGTTATCTCCACCATTTCGAAAGGCCGTTTTCCTTCGGGAAAACGGCCTTTTTTGTTGGCATCTCTTCCCGAATGCGTTCACGCATAGAAGTGTTCATTGACATTCGAGGATTCCCGCCGTTCCGCAGTACGGAGCGCAACGCAAATAGTTACGTAATTTTTTCTTGACGCGCACATCCCGCAAAATCTCCATCGTACCGTCACGCAATGTCCTATGGGAACAATAACAATGAACAGGAGTTTTTATATGAAAAAATTATTGCTGGTTTTTATGCTTGTTGCCTTGTCAGCAAGCGTTGCGTATGCAGAAGAGGTCACGACATATTTTTATCCGACCCAGAAAGACGCGGAATTTTCGATTGTCATTCCCGATTCCTGGAAAGTCGAAACAAACGAGACCGGCGACACCGTCCAATTAGTCGCCGCGAAAGAAGACGGCATCGCCTTCATCATTCAGCCGCTTGCGTCGGAAGATGTGGAGAACATAGACCAGGAGAAGTGGGACGCCCTCGTTGACGAGCCGATTCAGGAAAGTTTTACGGATATCGAATACACTGGCGAGCCGGAAGAAGAGACGATCAACGGGATCGAATTCTGGTCAGAATACGCGACCGCGAAATGGAAAGAAGACGGCGAGCCGATGCAGTTGCGCGTTTCGATTTTTTTCCCCAGCGACGAGACGACATGTTTGCTGTATGCGTTTGCAAATGAAGAAGGCTTGAACAAATATAACGACGAATTAACCACGATTATCCAATCAATCAAACCGGCAGAGTAAGCCGAAAACAATGATGATCGGCATTGCGTGATACGAATATCATTGGCGTCGTAGTCACAGGTGTATTGTTTGACATAGCTGTCAGACCCCTTGAAGGTGTCTGACAGCTTGCGTTTTCGGCGACGGGAATATCACCGAACCGCGCCGGAAATCAGGGCGAAACAGCGTTCGGCGGCACCGGATTGGGCTTCGATGATTTGCTGCGCCATCTGGCCGAGGCGTCGGCATTCTTCGGGCTGTTCCAAGAATTCGAAGAGAAGGGCGCGAAACTCGTCGGGCGTAGCGGCGCTGAAGGCTGCGCCGCGCTGCGCGAGGTCAACGGCTTCGGCGGCGTTCTGATGTTTCGGGCCGAAAATCACCGGCAAGCCCATCACTGCCGGTTCCATGACGTTATGCACGCCGGTCGTGAACGCGCCGCCGACATAGGCGAGCGTGGCGACCGAATAGAGCGACGACAGCACGCCGACCGTATCTACCAGCAGAATGCGGCAGGCCAGATCGGGCGTTTGCTGCAAGGCGGTAAATCGCGCAAGCGGCATGTCATGAAAAAAGGTTTCGGCGTGGCGCAGATGTTCCGGCGTCGGTTCGTGCGGGGCGATGATAGCGAACAAGTTCGGCCATTGTTCTAAGGCGTCGCGCAATGCCGGGAAAAAACAATCTTCATCCGGCGGCCACGAACTTCCGGCGATAAAGATGAATTTTCCGCTGACGCTTTCCGGCAGTTTCGGCGGCGCAACGCGCTTTTTGCGATCCAACACGCTGTCGAAGCGCGTATTTCCGACCACCTGAATATTCGGATGTTCGGGATTGGTGGCGAGAAAGCGGCGGCGGTCGTCTTCCGTGACCGTGAAAATCCCATCCAAACAAGCATAAATCGTCTGGTAAAACGAGCGCGAAAAATAGGACGCAAACCGCCGCGATTTCGGCTGAATCGTCGCGGAAATCAGGAATTGCGGAATCCCGGCGTCGCGGGCTTCCCAGATCAGATTCGGCCACAAATCATACTGCACATAGACAATCGCCGCCGGACGCAGCAAGGCGAGGATGCGGCGCATGTTCGGCGCGGTATCGAGCGGCAGATATTCTTTGACGACTGGCTCGAAACCCGGCGCGAATTTGGCGCGTTGCCCCCATGTGTAGCCGTTGACCGACGTGAATGTCACCGCGCATTCATAGCCGCGCTGACAACAGCGTTCCATGACCGGCTGCGCCTGCAAGAATTCGCCCGCGCTGGCGACATGAAACCAGATCAGCGGTTTCGCCGGATTGCGTTGCGCGACCTGCGCCTCAAAACGCTGCCAGAGCGCTTTTCGGCCTTCCAAACCAGCCTGTAAATTCGGATTTTTTCGCGCAATAAACGGCAACACGACGTTTGCCAGCGGGGACGCGATCCGCGCATAAAGAAATCGCCATAGAGGTTTGCTCATAATGAGCGGCCTGTATTTCAGAGGAAGAAACGGTGTCAAGGGAGAAATAAATTTTCTTTGGCGAGGAATCGCGGAACAGACGCCCTATTTCTTTCCCAATCTGCGGCGTTCGTTGAGCAGCACGCAGAAAATGCCGAGCAGCCCCATGCCGAACAGCAGGACGCCCGACGGCTCCGGCACATAGATCACTTGCTCAGGCTCAGGAAGCGGGAACGATTCTTCGGCAGCAGCAAAAGCGGCGAACGGGCAGAGTATGCCAGCAATCAGAAAGATTCCGATCCGTTGCCAGTAATAACATGCTCTGTTTCTCATACCGCACGCTCCGAATGAATGTTGTTATTTTTGAGGAAATACTACCTCATTTTAAGCAAAATCTATGCCAGAATAAAAGCATTCCACTCGCAATCATGGCGTGAAACGGCCTATTGCCGAGATTCCGGGTATTATGAACGGCGCGAGGAAAAAAGGTTGACAATTTACCTTTATTTACCTCATCATTCGAACAGAAAACGTCACAGCTAATTGACGTAAATCGTCACTCTATTTCGAATATTGTCCTAATTTTGTCACTCGCAGAAAATTCCGAGCAGTCGAATACGTCTTTTTTACAACGAAACAGGTCGAATTGATAAACGGAGACAGGAACTATTTGACAGAAATTTCCTGCCATGTTATCTGCCGAAAAGTAATAGATGCCATCAGCAACCTATCAGAAAGGAGAACACCATGTCGTCATTCCGCAGAACTCGGCTTCGCATGTCGTTTTGGAGATGGATCAAACAGATATTCAAAGTATGTCGTCACATTTTCCTCGGCATCTGGCTGGCGTTGTTTCTCAGTTCCCTTCTTGCCGCCGGATGGTTTTATCGAGAATTGAACCGCGCGCCAAAGGTCAAAGCCGATTCGCTGCTTTCGATCACGCTGAAAGGAGCGATTCTCGAAGGCCCGGCGTTCAATGCCGCGTCGCAGCATATCCTCGGCGAAGATGTGCAAACCTTGCGCGGGATGCTCAACAATCTCCGCAAAGCCACGAACGACCCGCGTATCATCGGCATTGCGCTGCGGTTGGAGGGCTACGGCATGAGCTATGGCACATCGAGCGAGATTCGCGAAGAACTCGTCAAATTCAAAGCGGCGGGTAAGAAAATTTTCGTGTACATGGATTCGGCGTATCCCGGCAGTTATCTCTTTGCCAGCCTGGGGGATAAAATTTACATGTCTCCTTCCGGCGATATGTACTTATCCGCCTTTCGCATGGAGATGCCGTTTTATCGCAAATTGCTCGATAAAATCGGCATCACGCCGGAACACATGTATATCGGCAAATACAAAACCGGCCCTCAGCCCGAAATGTTGGAGCAAATGTCGGAAGCGCATCGCGAAGTATCCAACGTCCTGCTTGACGCACGGTACGAATATTTTGTCGAACAGGTTGCCGCTAACCGCCACGTCTCGCCAGATACCGTCAAAGGCTGGGTTGACAACGGCTTCTTTTCCGCCAAAGACGCGCTTGAGTTCGGCATGGTGGATGAATTAGCATACGGAAAAGACTTCGAGCGCGCCCTGAAAATCGAATTAGGCTTAATCAAGCCCGAAACAGCGGATTCGGCAGAGGAGTCTGCGTCAGCCGAAAAGGATGAAGACAACGAAGAGGAAGAAGAACCGGAACTTCCGACAGTCAATAATTCCCAGTATGCGCGGGTCAAGGTGAAGGCGTCCGATTTATATGACACTGGGGAAAAAATCGCCATTATTTACGCCAGCGGCGTCATTCTTTCCGGGAAAAGTTCTCCGATTGGCGCACAATCCCCGGTGATCGGCGCGGAATCGTTGACCGAACTTCTTGAAAAAGTCAGAAAAGACAAAGAGATCAAAGGCGTCATCATCCGGCTTGACAGTGGCGGCGGCGGCGCATCGGCGTCTGACGAGATTCGCCATGCCATTGAAAAACTCAAAGAAAAGAAGCCGGTCATGATTTCGATGTCCGACCTCGCCGCGTCCGGCGGGTATATGATTTCCGCGCCTGCGGATAAAATTTTCGCCTATCCGCTGACCATTACCGGCTCTATCGGCATTTATAGCACGTTTTATCATTTTCAACGTCTGCACGAATGGCTCGGCATCAACGTGGAAATCCTCGAACGCGGTAAAAATTCCGGCATTTTTTCAACTTCGCGGCCTCGCACCCCAGAAGAATCACAACGCATGGAGCATTTTCTCCGGCAGTTCTACGATTATTTTGTCGAAGGCGTGGCGAAAGGTCGCCATCTCACGGTCGAAGCCGCCGACACAATCGCGCAGGGGCGCGTCTGGACAGGGCGACAAGCGCTTGAAAACGGCTTGGTGGACGAACTGGGCGGATTCGACGAAGTGATCGCCGCGATGAAAACGCAATTGAATATTCCAGGAGAGGATGGGGTGCAACTCGTCGAATATCCTGAATTGGAAAACCCCTGGCGTTTATTGTGGCAACGCTTTATGAATACGCAAATCGCCGCGAACGTGCCAGAGGAGCTTATCGGCGCGCAAGAGGAATTGCGCCTGATCGAACGGCTTGCCGAGGAACGAGAACTCGCCTTGCTTCCGTTTCGAATTCGATCATCCGAACAATAACAGTTTATCGGGAGTCGTTATGATGATACTTTGGTTGCTCCTTCTCTGCGGCGGCGCGCTTGCGTGCGCGTATGTTTTGTGGCAGCATCACCGCAACCTCAACGCTCGCAATCAAGAATTGCGCGCCCAATTACACATCTGCCGCCAGGAAGAAGAACGCCAAAGAACAGAGCTTTTGCGCGTAAGGCAAGACGTGGAAACCGAACGCCAAACGCGCAGCGACTTTCTGTCGGCCATGAGCCAGGAACTCCGAACCCATCTCAATGTGATCCTCGGCTATACCCAAATTATCGGGAAAGACCGGCTATCGCAAAAGCAGCGCAAGGCGATTGACGTCATTCACAGGCATAGCGAACAATTGCTTACAACGCTGGCTGATATTGTTGTGTTTTCTCAGATCGAAGCTCATCATCTTGTCTTGGAAAAATCCGACTTCAATTTACGACGCTGCCTCTGGAATATCGCGGAAGTCATCCGCTTACAAGCCGAACAGAAGCACCTCATTTTCGAAACAGCGTTTTCGGAAGAACTCCCGAAACGCGTGCATGGCGACGAACAGCGCATCCGTCAAATTCTGCTGAACCTGCTCGATAATGCGGTCAAATTCAGCGAACGCGGCAAAGTGACGTTCCGCGCCATGCCGTTTCTGAGCGTCGCGCCGTCATCCTCGCCCCAGGCTGCCAGTAATGATATTCACGACGCTCGCACACATCTCACGCCGAGCATTCGTTTCGAAATCGAAGATACGGGCGTCGGCATTCCCTCCGCGCATTTGAAGCAAATTTTTCATCCGTTTCATCGAATCAAGAAAGCCGCGATCCATCTCGAAGGATCGGGGTTGGCGTTAGCGTTCAGCCAACAGTTGGCCGAGCTCATGGGAAGCGACATCAAGGTCACAAGTCAACCGGGCAGAGGCTCGTTGTTCTGGATCGATCTGACGCTGCCGGAGGCTGCGAGCGAAGACGACATTGTGGATACCCCGGAGCAACCGAAAATCATCGGATTCAAAGGCCATCTCCGCAAGATTCTGATTGCCGATGATCGCTATGAAAATCGGGTCGTCTTGAAAGAGATGCTCTTGCCATTGGGGTTCGGCATTATCGAAGCGGAAGACGGATTCGACGTATTGGCGAAAGCGGCGCAGCATCACCCCGAACTGATTCTGATTGATGTCAGTATGCCGGTGCTGAACGGATTCGAAGTCATCCGGCATGTCCGCCAGATTCCAGGGCTTGATCACGCGATTGTGATTGGCATGTCTGCCAGTCTGATGCGCCAGATACGCGACGAGAGCATGAAAGCCGGAAGTAATGATTTTCTTGAAAAACCGCTACGGTTCGAAACGCTGTTAGACCGTTTGCAGCGGTATTTGAATTTGGAATGGGTGTATGAAACGACAGAAATTTCAGCATGAAATCAAAAATATCTTGACAAAAGTGGGCGCAGATTTTTCACTAACATCATCGCGTGTGGGCGGGTAGCTCAGTTTGGGAGAGCGTCGGAATCGCACTCCGAAGGCCGCGAGTTCGAGCCTCGTCCCGTCCACCATTTTTTCACTTTTTTATTGCGTTTTCAACGTCCTCTTAAATATCAATCTTTTCGTGACATTCGAAGTAATCAAACTCGTTTATCCCTATCAAATCTATAATACACGGCGGGCAAGGGCCTATCCCTGATTTCTGGACAGATAATCTGACCGGAAATACGACTCCAGGCGCGATATGATATTTTTCAAGATATTTTGGACCTGGCGGCGTTCCACTTCCTAAGTAGAATGACCATATATTGTGATTATAATACGAACGTTCTTCTGAACACAACCCCGCAATATCTTCTGAAAGTTCGAAGACTACCTCATATCCCATATAACACAAGCCAGAAGATCGTAATATAGATTCTTCTGTTTGCATGACGTTGAGGATGGTCGCAGAACCTGAAATATTAAAATACTCAACACACTTACCAACAGGTTCCTCCTCATTTTCACAATTTGCAAGCGTCAACATAAGCAGCAGCAGAATAAAAATTTCTGCGTATTTCAATGATCTGCTCATAATGTAATCCTTCGAATATTTTAAGTGCGTTACCTTGTTGTGTTCTCGCCCTATGTACACAGATCGATAAACAAATCTTCCAATAAAATATTCGGATCGTTCGAACTGGTTTTCAGGGCGCGATCAACCGTTCCGAGGCGTTTCAGTGCGGATTTGAGCTTTTGCTGCGAAAAGCGCGGCGCTTGTTGCAGCAACGTTTCCGCCGAACGTGGGGCGACGCTGATTTTCCCGGCGAGTTGCTGCGCGGAGAGCGATTTCTGTTCATTCACACACGCCTTCGTTTTCCAGAGCAGCCGAATCTGGCGCGTAATCATCGCCAAAATTTTCAGCGGTTCTTCCCCTTCAATCAAGAGTTGACGCAGAATTTTCAAGGCGTGGATCACATTGCCCGCGCCGATGGCGTCCACCAACTCGAACACATCGCGTTCCCGCACGTCGCCGACCACCTGCTGCACGACGGCGGTCGTAATCTCTTTGGTCGTCGTGTAGGCGATCACTTTTTTGATCTCGTTGTCCAACTGCCGCAATTCATTGCCGACAATCTCGAACAGATAGAGCGCCGTCTGCTGAGACATCGTATAGCCGTAGCGCTTTGCCCGATTGATAATCCAGCCCGGCAGGTCGCGCTCGAACAGTTTCCAGAATTGCACGATTTCGCCATGCTCGGCGAGCGCCTGCGAGAATTTGGTGCGGCTGTCCAATTTTGTCGCCGTCAGCGCGAGGCAGGTGGAAATATTCGGATTCGTCAGATACGGCAGCATTGACTTTTGAGCATTGGCAGAAAGGTCGTGCGCGTCGGTCAGAATAATCAGCCGCCATTTGCTGAGAAACGGCATCGTCTGCGCCTGATCCAGCAGATCGCCGATATTGACGTCAGCGGCAGAGAATTTGTTGAAATTGAAGTCAGCGGCGGAATCGGCAATGAGCGTCTTTTTCAGCAGAGCAAGCGCTTCTTCAATCAAAAAGGTTTCCTGCCCCTGGAAGACATAGAGCGGCTTAATCTGCCCTTTTTCGACCTGCCGCACAAATTCATTATAATTGATGTTATCGTTTTTTCCGGCCATAATTTGTACGTCGAAACTCCGTTTCGACGACGAAACGAAGTTTCGTCATACAAACGCGATTAAAATCCTTCAGTCGAAAGCGTCCGAATCTTGCCGGCTAATTTTTTGGAGATGTCCGACAGGGCTTCGCGTTCGTTGTCTTTCTCTTGCGTCGCGCCAAGTTCCGGACCGCCGTCATAGTCCTTATTTTCGGATAATCCTTCGGTTTTCCACAGCACAACGTCCTTCACCATGTCTTTGAGTTCGACATTGATCGTCACCGTCAGTTTATAGGTTTTGACTTCGGTCTTATCATCAACATTTTGATACTGTACGGCCTCTTTGTTTTTGTACAAGACGATTTTGCCTGTCACGACGGCGTCAGCTTTGTCTTCCGCGACGAGCTTCACCTTGCCGCCACGCGCGAATTCCTGCGCGACCGCGCTGGTCAGCGTTTGCTCGACGCCTTCTTCCAATGTGGTATTTTCGAAGACCGGAATGGCAATCGTCTTGATATGATCCGGAAGGTTGCCCTGTCCGACTAACGTATAGCCGCAGCCCGTCATCAAAAACAGCAGCGGCATAAACACATAAAATAATCGTTTCATTCGATAACCTAAAAAGATGTAGAGACGCACGGCCGTGCGTCTGTTTTTTCAGAAGACGCACGGCCGTGCGTCTCTACACATGTTAAATGACAATATTGACCAGTTTGCCCGGCACGACAATGACTTTGCGCGGCGTTTTGCCTTCCATAAAACCCAACACGCGCTCGTCAGTCAACGCGCCCTGACGAATTGCTTCTTCTGAGGCGTCTGCTGCGACTGTCAGCTTGCTGCGGACTTTGCCGTTAATTTGTACCACAATCAGCATTTCTTCAGCTTTCGCGGCGTCGGCGTCGAACGACATCCATTTTTCCGTGAAAATGCTCTTCGTATGCCCTAAAATTTCCCACAATTCTTCG
Organism: uncultured Candidatus Moduliflexus sp.; assembly: GCA_964602655.1. GTDB lineage: Bacteria > Moduliflexota > Moduliflexia > Moduliflexales > Moduliflexaceae > Moduliflexus. The sequence continues at coordinate 8,910 of CAZRSF010000025.1, read as the reverse complement.
CAGACATGCGGCGTGAACGGCGACATCAGAAAGACCATCGCTTCCACCGCTTCCCGCAACACACGCGCCGCAAGGTCTCGTTCAGCGCCGGATTCCGGCAGAGCGAAGCTGTTGATTTCGTTCAGCAGTTCCATCACGGCGCTGATCGCCGTGTTGAAATGGAAACGTCCGTCCAAATCTTCCGTCACTTTTTTGATCGTGGCGTGCGTTTTGCGGCGCAAATCGCGGGCGGCTTTCGGCAGCGCGGCGTGATCGATCTGCCCGACCTGTACGCCTTGAATATTCGGCAGCACGGTATATACCAACCGCCATATCCTCGTCACGAAGCGGAAACTCCCTTCCGCCGCCTGATCGTTCCAATTCAAATCTTTTTCCGGCGGCGCGGCAAAGAGGATAAACAGGCGCGTCGCGTCTGCGCCGAATTTATCAATTTGGCTTTGCGGATCAACGCCGTTATTCTTCGATTTCGACATTTTTTCCGTCGCGCCGATCAGCACTGGCAGGCCGTCGGCCTTCAATGTCGCGCTAATGGGAACGCCGCGCTCGTCGGTGGCGATGTCTATTTCGCCTTGATTCACCCAATGCATTCTGCCGCCGGGCAGCTCGCGGTAAAACGTCGGCGCGACCACCATCCCCTGCGTCAACAAATTACTGAACGGCTCGTCGAATTTCACGAGTCCCAAATCCCGCAAAACTTTCGTAAAAAAGCGCGAATAGAGCAGATGCAGAATCGCGTGTTCGATGCCGCCGATATACTGATCCACCGTCATCCAGTAATTGACGGCTTCCGGTTCGAGCGGCCCGCCGTCGTAATCCGGGCAAGTGTAACGCATGTAGTACCACGACGAATCCACGAATGTATCCATCGTGTCGGTTTCGCGCCGCGCCGGTTTGCCGCATTTCGGGCAGGGGACGTTCAGGAATTCCGGCATTTTCGTCAACGGATTGCCCGCTTGCGATGAGAACTCGAAATCTTCCGGCAGGATAACCGGCAAATCTTTTTCCGGCACAGGCACCGTGCCGCAAACGTCGCAATAAATCATCGGAATCGGGTTGCCCCAGTAGCGTTGGCGTGAAATGCCCCAATCCCGCAGGCGATAGTTCACGGTCGCTTTGCCGATCCCTTTTTGCGCGAGAAATTCAGTAATTTTCTGAATGGCGTCGCGGTTCGGCAGGCCGTTGAATTCGCCGGAATTGACCAACACGCCATCTTCGACGAACGCGGCGGTCATGCCGTCTGACGAGAGCGTTTCGCCTTGCGGCTGAATCACGACACGCAGCGGCAGACCGTATTTTTTTGCAAAGTCGAAATCCCGCTGATCATGCGTCGGGACGGACATAATCGCGCCCGTGCCGTATTCCATCAAGACGAAGTTCGCGATCCAGATCGGAATCTGTTCGTTCGTCAGCGGATTGATCGCGTATTTGCCGGTGAAGACGCCTTCTTTTTCGGTCGCGTCGTCCGTGCGCACCGCTTTTTCCTGTAAACCGACTTTGTTGACGAATTCCAGCACCGCTGATTCCTGCGGCGTTCCGGCGCAGAGGCTGCGCGCCATCGGATGTTCCGCCGCCAAGACCATAAATGTCGCGCCGAAGAGCGTGTCAGGCCGCGTGGTAAAAATTTCGAGATTGCCGCTGCCGTCCGCCAATGGGAACAGCACCGACGTGCCGTAGCTTTTGCCGATCCAGTTGCGCTGCATCGTCAAGACGCGCTCCGGCCAGCCGTTTTCCAGCGAATCACAATACGCCAAAAGTTCGTCGGCGTAATCGGTGACGCGCATGTGCCATTGCTCCAATTCGCGCTGCCCGATGGAGGTATGCCCGCGCCAGCATTTATCCCCTTCGATCTGTTCGTTTGCCAGTGACGTGTTGCACTCGTCGCACCAGTTCACCACCGATTTTTTCTTATACAACAGCCCTTTTTCATAAATTTTCAAAAAGAGCCATTGCTGCCATTTGTAATAGAGGCGGTCGCAGGTCGCCACTTCGCGATCCCAGTCATAGCTGAATCCAAGCTGTTTCAACTGGTTTTTCATGTAGGCGATGTTGTTGCGCGTCCATTGCGCCGGATGCTGTTTATGTTTGATGGCGGCGTTTTCCGCCGGAAGTCCGAAGGAATCCCAGCCCATCGGATGCAGCACGTTATAGCCCTGCATCATCTTGAACCGGGCGACCACGTCGCCGATGGAATAGTTCCGCACGTGTCCCATGTGAATTTTCCCGGATGGATACGGAAACATTTCTAAAATATAGAGTTTCGGCTTGTCGGGGTTGACCGCGACTTTATATAATTGCTGCTCGTTCCAGCGTTTCTGCCATTTTGCTTCGATTTCGGAAAACGAATAATTTTGCTCCATAATCTCCTCGTTTAAAAATGGGATAACAGTTGTCAGACACCTTCAAGGTGTCTGACAACTCTAATAATGCCATATTTTATTGCTGCTATAAATGTTCGGCTACGGCGCGGGAATTTCGAGGTCTTTGCAAATTTTCCGCGCAAGGAAATCATTGATTTCGCGATGTCGCGGAACGGTTGACACTTTGCGATTCGCTCGATTCACATAGACGGAATGATTGCTTCCTTCGCGCAGCAATTCGCAGCCATGCGCAAGCAAATGCCGAATAAAATCTCGATGTTTCATGCGACACTCAATAACAACGGTTCTCGAATATCCTGCTCTTCTAATTGTTCTTCTGCAAGAATTTTATTGGCGTCCAAGACGAGTCGAATCGCTTCTTTCAGATTTGACCGCGCTTCCGCTAATGTGCGCCCCTGCGTGTTCGCACCCGGCAATTCCTCCACAAACGCGATATATCCTTCCTGAACTCTTCTGAAAATTGCGGTAAAATGGATGTCCATGAGATTTTTCTCCTCAAATCAATTCTAATTCGCGCATCACGTCGGTCAAGCGCAGGGTCGGCGTCTGCCAGAGCCATTCGATCCGCAACCAGAAATCGCGAATCTGCGCCGAACGATACAGGCCGGAACTACCAGCGAACGCAGTCACATAGTGCCGTTCGTCGCCGAGTTGATAGCATTCCGTCCAGCGCCGGATCGGGTCTATCAGCCAATATTCGGAAATGCCAGCCCTTTCGTATTCGATGAATTTCGCGCCGCGATCTCGAATCTGGCTTTCGGGCGAGGTAATTTCGACGACGACATCCGCCGCGCCATCCAGATAGGTCGGACGCAGCCGATCCAGATGCTCACGCCGAACGAACAACAGATCGGGTTCGCGCCCGGTTTCCGGCAATTTCATTTGAAACGGCGCGGGAATCACCTCGCCGAGTTCATGCGTTTCAACGTAACAACTCATAACGGACAGCAAAAACCGTTCGATTTTTTGATGTTGCAATGATGCTGGCGAACTCATCGTGATCGCCCCATTTTCCCATTCCGCGAGCGTATCTTCATCCGCCCATTCCAGAAATTCGTTGTATGACAGGCGGCGCGATGGCGTCTTTTCTTCGGCAGCGTCGAACAACGCCGCCCAATGCTCTTGCAAGTCAGGCTCGCGTTCGAGGCGTCTCGCAAATTCCAGCACGTTCGTTGGCATAGCATCATTCCCTCCATAAAAATTATGTTCTCGAAAAAATTTCTTGCTTCGAGCAAACGTGTCAAGCAAAAAGAACGACAAAACAGAAGTATCAGACACTTCCGACGTGTTCGACAACGTGTGATTTATGAGATGGAAACAATCAATCGTTCGATTTATTCTCTTGACATCAAGGCGGTGTATCGCGTGTCATTTACAACAGGATACCCAGCGTTGTCAGGCACGCTTGATACGATATTCGAATCAATTTATATCACGGAGCGTCAAACATGAACGAAACGCCCTCTAATGAATCTGCGCCCAATATTCTTATCGTAGATGACAAGCCCGAAAATTTGCATTTATTGGAAGCCATTTTGAAAAAGCACGGCTATCGTCTCCGGCTCTTGACGGAAGGGCGCATGGTGATGCCAGCCGTCGTTGGGTTGCCGCCCGATCTGATTTTATTGGACATCATGATGCCTGATATGGATGGATACGAGATTTGCCGTCAGTTGAAAGCCGATGCGCGCACCAGCGACATTCCCGTGATTTTTCTCTCGGCCTTAAACAATCTCTCCGATAAAATCAAAGCGTTTTCGCTCGGCGCAATGGATTATATCACCAAACCATTTCAACAGGAAGAGGTCGTGCTGCGCGTCAAAACGCAATTAGCCCTCCGAGACGCGCAACGGCAGTTGCAAACGCAGAATCTTCGACTTCAGCAAGAAATTCATGAGCGAACACACGCCCAGGACATTTTGCAACAGCGTAATCGCGAGTTAGCCCTGCTCAATCACATCGGGCAGATGTTCGGATCATCGCTGGAATTGCATGACGTCCTCTTGATTGCGTTGCAAGAAGTGCAAGCGCTGTTACAGGCGGTGTCGGCTTCAATCTGGCTGTTCACGCCAGACCGCCGGGAATTGGAATGCAGCGAGATTCTCGGCCCTGGCAGCGCGCAGTTGCTTCACGCTCGTTTACCGGTCGGCAGCGGCATTACCGGCTGGGTCGCCGAACATGGCGAGAGCGTCGTCAGCCCGAATATTCTGGAAGACCCGCGCCATCATAAAACGGTCGGTTCCCAGGACGACGCGCCTGTCCGCTCGATGTTGAGCGTCCCGTTGAAAGTCAAAAGCCAGGTGATCGGCGTGTTGAATCTGGTTGACCCGCGAGCAGGGCGTTTTACGCAAGAAGACCTGCAATTTATCGAACCGATTGCCGCCTCTGCCGCCATTGCCATTGAAAATGCCCGGCTCTACGCCACCGCCCAGCAGGAAATCGCGGAACGCACGCGCGCAGAGACGGAACTGCGCGAAGCGAATGCCAGCAAAGACAAATTTTTTTCGATCATTTCCCACGATCTGAGAAGCCCGTTCAATACCTTGCTTGGGGTTGCCGAACTGCTGGTCGAGCACATCGAACATTACACCAAAGAAGAAGCCAAACAGCGGGTCGAAAAGCTGTACACCTCGGCCAAACGATTGCATACCTTGCTCGAAAACCTTCTGACATGGGCGCGAATTCAACGCGGCGCGCTGGAATATCAACCGGAGGCGTTCGCGCTGGCCGAAATCGCGGAGGAGATCATCGAGCTCTTCAGCCAGAATGCCGAGCAAAAACAGGTGACTCTTGAACATGCGATCAACGCTGACGCCACCGTTTACGCTGATTATAGCATGGTGCATACCATATTGCGCAATTTAGTCTCGAACGCGTTGAAATTTACTCCAGGCGATGGCGTCGTTCGCCTCTCTGCCCGCCATCTCGAACAGCGTCTTGAAATCATGGTCGCCGATACCGGCGTGGGCATTCCTCAAACCGACTTCAAAAACCTGTTTCGCATTGACGTGCAATATACGCATCTCGGAACGCGCGGCGAAACCGGAACAGGCTTAGGGCTGGTGCTGTGCAAAGAACTTGTCGAAAAAAACAGCGGCAGAATCTGGGTTGACAGCGAGCCTGGCAAGGGAACGCATTTCTGCTTTACCCTGCCTGTGGTTGCCCCGAAGGACGAAGCTTCGATATGCTGAACACGATGAAAAAATTATGCGAACTGCGGGGAAAAGGTCGGCAGCGTGGCTTTCAGGACAGATTCCGAATTCTGGCAGAGCATCTCGCCGCGCAGCAGTTCGGCATTCGCGACGATGTTGACCTGCTCAAGCGAAAAGCGGAGTTGCAGCTTGCGAATGTTTTCGTTCCGCTGGCCGCGCGCGGTCGAAAGGTCTTGCGGCGATACGGCGAATTCGATCCGATTGGATTCCGGCGGATGCGCCTCGCACCATGCGGTCATTTGATCGAAAAATAGCGCGGATTCGACCATCTGCCTCATGGCCGGATGATACGGCCCGGCCAGCAGCGTTTCTTCCAGGCTTTCCGTCGGTTGCAGCCCGATGCGGACGACCGGAATGCGATGTTCGTAAAACAAAGCCAGCATGGTTTTGCATGTGCTGATCGCTTCGTCAAGCGACAGCGCGGCATACGTCCCCTTGCGATACCAATCCGCTAACGCCGTGCTGCGAATGACCAGCGTGGGATGCAAGCGGACGGACGCGGGGCGGAGTTCGATGGTCTTTTTGGCGGATGCGATGCTTTTTTCAGGAGAATCTCCCGGCAGGCCGATCATGAGATGAACGCCCACCTGCATTCCCGCTGCCTGAAGTTCACGAATCGCGCGCTCGGCTTGTTCTGCCGTATGACCGCGACGGGCAAGCCGCAGCACATCATCGTCGAATGATTGCACGCCGACTTCCACAACGGTGACTGAAAATTTCGAGAGGAGCGCGATGACCTCAGCGTTGATCATAGCCGGATGCGTTGAAATGCGGATGCCCTCGACCTCGTCGCGATCAACATAGGCTTGCGCCGCGCGTAAGAGTTCCTGTTGAACAGGCAGGGGAAGTCCGGTAAATGTTCCGCCATAAAAGGCCACATCGAATGTCGCGCCTTTTTCCTGACTTTTCGGCTCGGCCAGCGCGCGATCAATCTGTTCGCAGACTTCCGCCGTCGCCAACAGCGTTTGATCGCTGACGCCAGTGATGTTGCGTTGGCTGCAAAACACGCACCGATGCGGACAGCCCTGATGTGGAAGAAAAATAGCGATAATCTTTTTCATGGTCATCCTGCTGAACAGACACCGAATATTTCGTCAAGCGTCATCTCGGTCGAAATCCCAATTTCGACCTACGCAACTTTTTCTTTCAATAACGCTAAAATCATGGGAATCGCCTCTTCGGCAGCGCGTTCCCCTTCTTTTATGAGTTCATCGCCGCGATGAAAGTCATTCCAATCAATATGTGAGACATTCGGACGAATGTCAATATCGGCAAGCCGCGATTTTTGCAACGTATTCGCGGCAGACATAATCCCCATCGAACGCGTAATCGCATCAATAATCCCATATTTGCGATCAAGCGGCACGGCAATCGGCGGCATCTCGCTCTCAAGCGCCTCACCGCGTTCCTGTTTCGTCGGTTTGCGCAAGGTGTTGACCGTGCACGACAGGATAATGTCCACATCGTCTTCAATCAGAATATCGGTCGGAAGCGGATTCGTAATCCCGCCGTCAATCAGATAGCGGCCTTCCAAATGATACGGCTCGAACAGCACCGGCACTGAGCCGCTGGCGCGTAACGCCTGCCAGAGAATGCCGTGCCGCAGCGTCACCTCGCTGCCATTGCTGATGTCGGTCGCAGTCGCCGCAAATGGAATCGAAAGATCGTCGAACGTGATGTCTTTGAGCCGGTGACGCATGAATTTCGCCAGCCGGTTGCCTTTGGAAATGCCATAGCGCGGGATCGTCAGATCGAAAATCGTTTTCCGCACCTTTCGTTTATCGCGATACCCTAACACCATGTCTTCCAATTCCGACGCGCTGACGCCTGCCGCATAAAATCCGCCGACAAACGCCCCCATGCTTGCGCCGGTAATCATATCGAGCGGGATGTCATGCGCTTCCAGCACTTTCAAGACGCCGACATGCGCAAAGCCCCGCGCCGAGCCTGAACCAAGCGCTAAACCAACCCGCACGCGCCCGATGCGCCGCGTCAGATGTTGAATGCTGCGAGCAATATCGGTTTTCGGATGGTCATAGACAAATGGGCGGCCTGTGCGTAAAAATCGGTCAATAACATAACTGTTATTATGCAGCGTCACAAACGTATGCGGCGCAAGCAATTCCTCAAGATGACGCGCAGAAATGTTCTGTTCATGTTCCTCTTTCAACACGCCGATAATCAGGCGATTGGCCTCGCCATAGCCCTGCACGAACATGTCCGCGTCTTTTTTGCACCGTTGAATCGCATTATCCGATGTCGGCGTCAGGTAGAGGATCAGATCGGACTGTTCCAACGCGGTTTGCACCAACTTTTTAATATCTTTGGCGCAGTTGATCAAAATGTAATCATACTCATGTCTCAGTTTGTTCAGCAGCGGCGTAATCGCTTTTTCGAAGAGGCGCGGCTGCATTTTCGTCGCCGTTGAAAGCGGCAGAATGTGAAACCCGGTTTTATGTTTGATGATACAGGGCGATACGTCGTCGCCGCCGAGAATATCGTACCGAATGATGTTTTTGCGCAAGGCCGTCTGCTCGCTATCGAGTTGGAGAATCCGCGCCACTTCTTCATCGGCGTTATTCATCTCGATCAGCAGCACTTGTTTCATCAATTCCCGCGTAAAGCTGGCAGCCAGATTCAAAGAGAGGAGCGACTGAAGCAGCGGTTCGACATGGCGCGAATAGAGGGATACGACCGCCACCGCTTTCTGAGACGCCATCGTAAATTGCGAGACATCCCGGAGGCGCTTGCTCAGCACTTTGCTGAAATGCACGGCAATGGTAGGGTATTCCTGGAGCATCCCGTCCAAATCGGGCTTGCTCAGTTTCATGGTCGTGGTCTCGGTAATCGCCGTAATGTCCGCTGAACGTGGTTGTCCCGCCAGCAGCGACATTTCGCCGAAATAATCGCCATTCTGAAAGCGCGCTAATTCGTGAGATGTTCCATCTTTTTCGCGTTTGGTGACTTTCACAAGACCGCTATCAATAATATACAGCGAATCGCCGGTATCCCCTTGCCGCACAATGACCTCTCCCGGCGCAAAATGCTCCGGACGCAAGCGGCTGGTGATAAAGTCTCTGGCGTCTTTCGTTAACGATTCGAACAGCGGTATCGGTTGCAGCACATCTCCGTTCATCGTCGCCTTCCCCCTTTTTATAAGCTTTTTGGTTGAATTGTGGTCTGATGTTTATTACTTTGACTACGTTTCAGGGAAAGAGTTGAACGGAAATTGTGAACCATCCAAAGGAAAGGAGGGGACAAGCGGCAGGAATCTTATGGCATTGAATATCACTCTGCCAGGGCAGGGCTGTTAAGCCTGG
>CAZRSF010000024.1:0-71026 GCA_964602655.1 uncultured Candidatus Moduliflexus sp. | reverse complement strand
TTCTCAAGGGGGAGATCGGATTGCTCAAGGAGGCGATGGAGCAGTTGACGAATGATGGACTGCAAACCTTCGATCAAGCGCTTTTCAAATTTTATAAAGATGGGATTATCAGCTATCAGGAAGCGTTGGTCAATGCCGACAGCGCGAACAACTTGAAGCTGAAAATCAAAACAGCCGGGCTGCCGATTCCCGGAGAAGAAAACGTCTCGGAAGGATTTGCATTCAAAGCGCCGGAGGAAGTTCAATCACAACAAGGGCCTGGCGGACGACGTCCGGCGACAGCGAAAGCTCCGGTGAAAAAATAACCCATAACCCAACGGTTTCGTGAAAAACTCATGCCGTTGGATGAAAAACAAGGAGAAACATTATGCGATACAAACAGATGGTATGCATTGTTGTAGGAATTGTGTTGATGTCTTTTGCGTTTGCAGAAGCAGAACAACAACAATTCAGCGAGACGTATAATAAGGTCATGAAGAGTATCGAGCAATTGACCCCGTCACAATCGTTTAAGGTGGTGATGGGAACGGAGAAAGACACGTATGAGATATTTGATCCTTTAGAAATTCGATTTCAATCCGAAAAAGCATGTTATCTGACCCTGATGGATATTTCGACCAATGGCGATATTACGTTCCTCGCTCCGAGCCAGTATATTCCCGAAACCCAAATCGAGGCGCAACGCGTCTATTCTACGCTGAACGATTTCGAATTGAAAATGAAAACCTCGCCTCCTGCCGGATATGAAACCCTCAACTTCTTTTGCACAACTGAAAAAGTGAACTTTTTTGACGCCGATTTTCAGAAAGAACCTGTCTATACGATTCCACGCGATGATGACGAACGCCTGAATGCATTGTTAAAAACGTTGGAATCCTTGAAACAGCAAGACTGGGCAGGCACGAGCGCCTCATTCTTCATTCGCGGGAGATCTGCTGTGGCCGGAGGCCAAAAGGGGATGATTGCTAAACGCGGAATGTTGAAGCCGATTGACGCCACCGGCAGTACGGGCAGAATGCTCTGGCCGGTTGATGCGACCGGCAGTACCGGACATACGGAAGACGACAAACCGAAGTCGAATGAGTAAACGCAATCCGCCCAACCTCGAACCCGCCTGTCAGACACGTTCGACGTGCCTGACAGGTATCTCCCTCGCTCCATGAAGATAAAACTCCCATTTCACAGCAAATATGCGACGTCGCTGTTTCTTAGTCTGTGTGCGCTGCTGACGTTATCGCTCGTCAATCTGATCTTTCCGCAACAACTGCATGAATGGGAAGAAAAAACCGTTGATTATCGTTTCCGTCTGCGCAAAGATGTTCCAACCTATCCCAAGATTATCAATATCGGCATTGACGATAAAAGCCTGGACGCCATCGGCGTCTGGCCCTGGGATCGCTCGATTCACGCCAGAATGATCAATCTCCTCCGTCAGATGAACGCAGCCGTAATTGATTTCGATCTGATCTTTCCGCGCAAGGCCAGTCCTGAAGGCGACGCGCAATTTTTCGAGGCCGTGCGCCAGGCCAACAACGTCGTGCTTTCCACCCCGTTTCAATTGACCGAACAGCCCTGTTTTCTTCCTGACGAACATGCGGGTTTTCTGAAGAAATATCCGCAGGTCGGTCACATTCTCGAACCGGTCACGACGCAACAGGATGGGCGTATTTGCGTTGATCTGGACGAGCTTCCCGAAGAACGCGCGAATTTGATTGAGGATGAACCGTATAATGTGCTAATCGAGCGTGACGCCTTTATCTATACGGGGCAGGAAGACCGGGAACGCGTCGCCACCGTGTTGCGCCGGTTTCAGTATCCGTTCACGCTGAAGTCGCCGGGAAAAATCGGCTATGCCAATCGGGCGGTTGCGCCGATGGTCGAACTCTCGGAAGCAGCGGTCGGCATGGGGCATATTTCCGCTTCGCCCGATTCCGACGGCGTGTTTCGCCGCGTTCCGTTAGTGATTCGCGTGCAGGATCAATTGATGCCGTCATTAGCGTTTGCCTCTGTTTTGCGCTATCTGAATGTCGCTCCTGAAAATGTAGAAATCGTGCCGGGCAAATACATTCTGCTGCGTCAGGCCAAATATCCTGAGCGCGCAGAACCGACCGACATCCGCATTCCGGTGGATCAGCGTTTGCAACTCCGTGTCAACTATCCGGCGAATCAAACCGGCTTTTCCTATTCCGACGTGCTGGCAAGCGAAGACGAACCGGCGACCTTCGCTTCCTGGAAAAAAGAGATCGAAGGTCGCATCTGTAGCATCGGCTATTTCTCGACCGGCACCGGCGACATCGGCCCCAGCCCGCTGCAAACGAAATATTTTTTAGCGTTTATTCATCCCGCGCTGATGAATACCATCCTGACCCAAAATTTCTTGTACGAGGTGGGCTGGTGGGGCAATGTCGGCATTACCATTGCGCTGCTGCTCGTGATTTCGCTGTTGTTTCCGAGATTGACGCCGCTGCGTTTTACGTTGCTGATGATCGTCACCATCATCGGCTATGTTGTGTTCGCGAATTGGGTGTTTCAGGCGTTCGGACTGATTATCGGCATTTTTCACCCGATCCTCACGTCGCTCTTCTTAGCCTATTCGCTGATCATCGTCTATTGGTATGCGACCGAGGAACGCGAACGAAAGCATCTGCGGTCGGCCTTCAAAACGTATGTGTCCAAACAAATGCTGGACAAAATCCTTCAGAACCCCGGCGCGCTCGCATTAAGCGGCACGCGCAAAGAACTGACCATTATGTTTACGGATGTTCGCAAATTCAGCACCTTGTCGGACAAAATCGAACCGGAAGTGATTCACCGCCTATTGAACATGTATTTCATCCGCATGACGAAAATCGCATTCGAATATGATGGTTTTGTTGACAAATTTATCGGCGATGGATTGTTGTGTTTTTTCGGCGATCCGCTGCCGCATCCCGATCATGCGATGCGAGCGGTGATGGCGGCAATGGATATGCAGAAAGCCGTGCGGGAATTAGGCCCGGAAATTCAGGAAAAGCTCGGCCTTGACCCGATTTCGATTCGCATTGGGATCAATACCGGTTATGTGATCGTCGGGAACATGGGATCGGCGGAACGGATGGAATATACCGTCTTAGGGAGCGATGTCAATTTAGCGCAGCGCCTTGAAGCGTCGGCCACGCCCGGTCAGGTCATGATCAGCCATAAAACCTATGCTCATCTGAATGGGGCGCTTCCTGTCAGAGATATGGGCGACATTCAGGTCAAAGGGTTCGAAAAAGCCGTCAAAGTCTATGAAATCCAATTACCGTTCGAATAACCTCGCTTGACACATCACATCATGTTCGCTGAAACCACGAAATGCACGAAAGTAAATAGGGATTTTTCGTACATTTCGCGTGTTTCGTGGTAAATAATTACGGAAAAATTAACGAAAAAATCGCTTGAAAAGCTGCCGCCTTTTAATCTGGAAGCCGAACAGGCCGTGTTAGGCGCGGTGCTGCTGGATAATAACGCTATTTTCAAAGCGTTGGAAATCTTTCACCCGTCCGATTTTTATCGCCCCAGCCACCAGAAAATCTTTCAGGCCATGTTGAGCCTGAACGAACGCGGCGACGTGATCGATCTCTTGCTGCTGCGCGACGAATTGGAGCGGAGCGGCGATCTGGAACATATCGGCGGCCCGGCGTATTTGGTGTCGTTAGTGGATGTCGTGCCGACCGCTGCGAATATTGAATTTCATGTCAGAATCGTCCATGAAAAGGCCATTGCCAGACGTCTATTGAACACCTCGATTGAAATTGCGACCCGCTGCTATGACGATTCGGAAGAAGTTACCAGAATCCTTGAAGACGCCGAACAAAAAATTTTCGAAATCTCGGAAGGCCAGATCAAACAGGCATTTACTCCGCTCAGCGAGATTGTTCAGCAGAGTTTCGAAAAGATCGAAGAATTAGCGGCGGCCAAGAGCATGGTGACGGGCGTTCCGACCGGTTTCGTCGAATTGGATCGCATGACGTCCGGGTTTCAGCCGTCCGATCTCATTATTCTCGCGGCTCGCCCTGCGATGGGGAAGACCTCGTTTTGTTTGAATGTCGCGCATCACATGGGCGTCAAAGCGCAAATTCCCACCGCTGTGTTCAGCCTGGAAATGTCGAAAGAGCAATTAGGCATTCGCCTGCTCTGCGGCGAATCGCGCTTGGATTCGCAGCGCGTGCGCATCGGCGACCTCGAAGCCGATGACTGGGAGCGTTTGACGCACGCCTCGGAAATTTTGTCGAAAGCGCCGATTTATATTGATGATACGGCGGCGATTTCGATTTTGGAAATGCGCGCCAAAGCCAAACGTCTGAAAATGGAGAAAGGGCTGGGCGCGATTATCGTGGATTATTTGCAATTGATGCAGCCGCGTTCGCCGCGGGAAAACCGGCAGCAGGAAATCACGGAAATTTCCCGCTCGCTGAAACAATTGGCGAAAGAAATCCACGTCCCGGTGATCGCGTTGTCGCAGTTGAGCCGCGCCGTCGAATCGCGGACGGACAAACGCCCGCAGTTGTCGGATTTGCGCGAATCCGGAGCGATTGAACAAGATGCCGACATCGTCATGTTCATTTACCGCCCGGACGTGTATTTCGACGACGCGCCCGAAGGGATTGCGGAAATCATTATCGGCAAACAGCGCAACGGCCCGGTCGGCACCGTGCAATTGGCGTTCATCAAACAATACACGCGGTTCGAAAATCTGGACACGCACCACGCCACGCCCGAAAGCGGGAACGTGTTTTAACGCTATGGAATTTCTGGTCGGTTCGCTTGTTCTGCTCGCATTTTTATTTTGCTGTTCGGCGTTTTTTTCCGGTTCGGAAACATCGCTGTTTTCGATGAATCCGATCAAGCTTCATCATCTGGAAAAACGCGACCCGGCGACCGCCAAAATTATTTCCGCATTATTAGCGCATCCCAGCCGCTTGTTGGTGACGATCCTGATGGGCAATCAGATTGTCAATATTCTCGCGTCTTCAACGGCTTCAGATGTGTTATTACGCATCTTCGGCGAGAAATTAGGTCCCGTCATCGCGACTGCGCTGATGACATTCTTGCTTTTGATTTTCGGCGAGGTGACGCCGAAGATCGTAGCCGTCCAATTTCCTGAGCGCTTCGCGTTCGTTGCTTGTCGTCCGCTGCTGTTATTGTCCTACATTATTTTCCCGGCGCGCGTCATCTTAACGGCCATTGCTGACGGAATCTTGCGCCTCGTCGGCGGAACGCGCAATAGTCATGAGCGCATGCTCACCGGTCAGGAATTTCGCACGTTGTTGGATGTCAGCGAACGCGAGGGTGTCGTGGAAACAACCGAGCGCGAAATTATCAATAATTTGATTGATTTCAGCGGTGTCAGCGTCAAAGAAATCATGATTCCGCGCACGGATATGTTTTGTTTTTCCATAGACGACAGTTTCGAGACCATTGTCGAAAAATGCCGGACTGAATTATATGCCCGCGTGCCCGTCTATCACGATACGATTGACAATGTGATCGGCATGGTCTATGTCAAAGACCTGCTGCCGTTTATTTATCAACGCCGCGAAGATTTCCATCTGCGCCATGCGCTGCGCGACGCGTATTTCGTGCCGGAATCGAAAAAAGTCCAGGAGTTGTTAAAAGATTTTCAAGAGCGGCATATCCATATTGCGATTGTGGTGGATGAATACGGCGGCACGTCAGGATTAGTCTGTTTGGAGGATATTCTCGAAGAAATCGTCGGCGAAATTTCGGATGAATTCGATACGGATGAGACGCTCCGATGCTTTCCCATCGAAGAAGGCCGTCGGTATCGCGTGAATGCGATGATGCATATTCATGAATTCAATCAGGAATTCGGCACGGATTTTTCCCCGGAATATTACGGAACGGTCGCGGGGTTAGTGCTTGAGCAATTAGGGCGCGTGCCGAAGCGGGGAGATGTCGCCGTCTTCGAGGGACTGATGATTTCCGTCAGTAAATTACGCAATATGCGCATTCTGGAAGTGCTTGTCACGAGGGAAAAGAACGCGAAGTAACAAGAGATGCGGTTCGGCGGTTTCGGACGAACGTCGCATTGATGTTCAGGAGCAGAAGATGTTGTTGTGGATAGGGGTCATCATTGT
The DNA here is from genome assembly GCA_964602655.1 of uncultured Candidatus Moduliflexus sp. Classification (GTDB taxonomy): domain Bacteria; phylum Moduliflexota; class Moduliflexia; order Moduliflexales; family Moduliflexaceae; genus Moduliflexus. The sequence goes on along the minus strand of CAZRSF010000024.1, from coordinate 64,904 downwards.
TGTGTGCTGCGTCTTTTTCGAAGGGTTTTTTTCCGGCTCGGAGATTGCGATTATCTCAGCGGATAAAATCAAACTGCGACATTTAGCCTCGTTAGGCTCGAAAGGCGCAGTCTTAGCGCAAAAGATGCTTCAGCAGCCGGAACGTTTTTTAGGCACTACCCTTGTTGGCACGAATCTCTCCTTAGTGATTTCGTCTGTCACGCTGACTACGATTCTGTCAATGCACCCGGAATTCGCGCATAATGTCGAATTTTATGTGGCGGTATTTTTGACGCCGGTCGCCTTGATTTTCGGTGAAATCGTGCCAAAAAGTATTTTTCAGCAACATGCGGAAACGATTGTGCCGATTATTGCGCCTCCTCTTCATCTTGCGTTTAAGGTGTTTTATCCGATTGTCTTCGTGGTCACGGCGATTGCCGGCGGCATGATGCGCGTTGTAGGAATAGAGAAAAAACAACGCAAGCAAACATTGACCAGAGAAGAATTAAAATTCCTGTTGCACACTGATCAGGGCGCGATTGCCGACCAACAGCGCAAGGAAATGATGCAGCGCGTCTTCGATTTCGGCGATACCACCGTCGAAGAAATTATGGTGCCGTTAGTGGACGTGCAGGCGCTTGAAAAAGGGACGACCATCGAGCAAGCGATTAAGCAGATTCATGAACATGGTTTTTCGCGCATTCCGATTTATGAGGAGCGTGTGGATCATTTGATTGGTGTCATTCATGCGTTTGATCTGTTGCGCGCCTCGTCAAAAGAGATGACGATAGATCGCTTTATCCGCAAAGCGTATTACGTGCCTGACACCATGCTGTTGGCTGATTTTATCAAGGATTTGCAGCGCCATCATACGCAAATCGCGATTGTGGTCAATGAATATGGCGGGGCGCTGGGAATCGTGACGCTCGAAGATTCGTTAGAACAGATTGTCGGCGAGATTGACGACGAATTCGATGATCCGGAGAGCGCCATGTATCAAGAATTGCCTGACGGGGCATTTCGGATGAACGCCCGGATCGAAATCGAAGACATGAATGCTGTGTTGCCGTTGAAACTCGAGGAAGGCGCGTTCGACACGCTCGGCGGCTTTTTACTGTCGGAATTCCGTCATATTCCCGCCGTCGGGGAATCCGTTGACTATCACGGCATCGTGTTTACGATAGAAGAGGCGACGGAGCGTTCGATTCTCTGGGTGCATGTTGCGCCGTCGCCTGAACAGAGCGAGCAGAGTTCGGTTCAAAACCCACGCTTATCGCCGACATAACTTTCCGTCTTTTTGAGCGCCTGCCCGGTGCGTCCTTTCTTGAGGACGCCAAGACTTTTCAACATAATGCCAAGATCAGAAAAAAAGCCGGATGAGCCTTTGAAGCGCGGATCGTAAAATAAAATTTCCTGAAACAGTTGTTCTGCTTTCGTCAAGCCATAATTGGTCTTCCGCATGGAGATGCTGCCCGGGCTGGTCATCCCGCCGGGGATAAAGCTCATCAACGCGCCATACAGCCACTCGGTGTCTTTGGTCTGCACGATTTCATGTTCCGGCATGGTGCGAATTCCCAGACCGCCCATATCTCCCATCGCGATATTGAAAAATTGCAAAAACTCGTCGGGAGAGTTCTGGCGCATCCAGTTGCCCAATTCCGTGACGCGCACCACATCGCCGACGGTCATTGTGCGAATTTTAAAGATCAGAAAGCGTTCGAGCAGGAAGGTGACGCGAGGCTGCATAAAAAATGCACTCGACATTTTAATCTTCCCCGGACCATTTTTCGCGTCAACCACGTCATGTTCTTGTTCCTCATACAGTGGCTCCGCCTGCCAATCCTTCCGATGAATACCTGGCACGATATGATCCTTGACGGTTTGAATCCATATCGCCAGGACAAGCGCGTCGAACACAGGACGCCCGACACGCAATGCGGTATGCGTGAAGACGATGTCAATGACGCGCATGGTATGTCGGTGAATCGCGACGCGGACTTTTTCGCTTTTCGCGAGCGGATGGCTGCGTAAGGCGGCGCGAAGTTCGTCCACAGAGTTGATCTGTTTCGGGTCTAATACCCGGCGGCATTTCGGGGTTCTCTGAATGGCCTCTTTGATTTTCAACAGCCAGTAATGCGGCAAGAGGTCAACAATAATCGTATGAAGATGGTGCAGCACAGACACCTTCATCAAAAAGTCGTATTTGATGCTTCGATATTCTTGAATCAGCGGGTCGTGTTCAATCTCTTCAGACAATTGAAAATAGCGTTTATGATGCTCTGCAATGGCCGACGCGGTGAGCGGTGTTAATGAACGAGGGCTTTCCGACCTGCTGAAAAAAATCAAATCATACAATCCTTGCAGTTCGATAAAATAGGAATATAAAATTGCAAACGCATTCTCTTGCACTTTCAATGGCATCTGCTGAAGTTGGGTCATGGTCTGTTGGAACAGCAGCAGAAGTTCGGGCAGAGACAAATTGACATCTTCCGGCGAAAACGTTTCATAGTCTGGCAGTTGGCGCGCCTGACCTGTCGGATCGACAAATTCTCGCATTTGAGATAGGACGCGAAGAATTTTTTCAAGCAACAGCCGTTTGTTTTCTTCCGCACAAGGGCTGTCAGCTCGCTCTTTCGACATAGAGTTAATGTTATCCCTGATACCCTCTATTTGGGATTTCAGCCGCCACACTCGTTTGATGGTATCAACTCCTTGCGATAATTTCTTCATAGCATTACCTGAAGTTTCTCAATTCATCATCCGGATATGATGATATTTTTAAAGAAGACCCGACCACGTTTCTTGGATGAGAGATGTCTCGTTTCTTTCAAGATGATCCGTTTCGAAAACAGAATAAAAAACTCAGAATGGATAACTCACTGGCGCGTATAACAATACCATCTGTTACGCTGTATGCGTGAACTCCTCTTATGTCAATAAGAAAGTTTGCGGGAATTCGCAACAATGCGTTCACTCGGCGATTCTCCTGCCAATCAAGATCAGCAGGCGTATTGTGTCTCATTGCAACCTCGCGGATTTTCAACGTAGCTTACTGGAATTTACCAGTTTCTTCTTGCGATGCGATGAAAGAAAAAATGAAATTTCACTAATTTTTTATTGACAAAAAAACCGCTGTTTCTATAGCGTACATCTCGTACTCAGCAAAAGGACATCAATAAATTCTTGAGTGATGTCCCCATCGTCTAGGGGCCCAGGACACTGCCCTTTCACGGCAGCGACGGGGGTTCGAATCCCCCTGGGGACGTTCTTCAAAGAAAGGGAGTTTCGGAAAACGAACTCCCTTTTTTCTTTTTTCAGAGGAAATGCCGCAATTCTCGCGCAGCCCTTTCATGAAATCTTCATAACAGATGCCATACGAATTTTTTGTCAGCCTCAGATATTTACAAGCCAAACGAAAACAGGCGTTTATTTCGCTGATCAGCTTTATTTCTATCGGCGGCGTGGCTATTGGCGTCGCTGCGCTGATTATCGTGTTGTCTGTCATGACTGGCTTTAAAGATGATGTGCGGGATAAAATCCTGGGGACGATGGCGCATATCCTGATTCAGAAGCCAGGAATGACCATCACGGAAGCCCAAACGTTCATGCCCCGACTTCGGCAAATGCCGCAGATTGACACACTGCTTCCGTATGTGAATGGGCAGGTGTTGCTCAGTTCGGAAGAAAATGTGGCTGGCGTTCAAATGATGGGGGTTGAGACATCCGATCCCGCAAGCATTGCGCATCTTGCCTCGCATATCAAAGAGGGAACGATTGAAGGATTAGGCGAACGCCATCGCAATTATGAAGACCCATCAGACCCTGCGCGCGACGGCATCGTGCTTGGGATCGAAGTCGCCCGGCTATTAGGCGTCTTCGCCGGGGATGAAGTGACGGTCGTGCTGCCGATGGGACGCATTCTCCCGACAGGGCCAGTCCCGAAGCTCAAAAAAATGCAGGTCATCGGAATCATCAGCACTGATTTTTATGACTACGATGCTGGTTTTGCGTATATTTCCTTGACAACGGCGCAGCGATTCTTTGGCGTGGGAGAGGAAATCTCCGGCGTAGAAGTCCGCTTAAAGGATGTCTATCAGACCACTCCGGTCGCCGAGACTCTGAAACAGCAGTTCGGCAGTCTGTTTGCGGTGCAAGACTGGACAGAGATGAATAAAAGCCTCTTCTCAGCGATCAATTTGGAGAAATTGGCGATGTTTCTGATTCTGACCTTGATTGTGCTGGTCGCCGCCTTTAACATTATCAGCATGTTAGTCATGATGGTCATTGAGAAACAAGGCGACATCGCCACGTTAAAGTGTCTGGGCGCGACATCGCAGAGCATCATGAAAATTTTCATGCTCGAAGGGGTGATTATCGGCGTGCTCGGAACGATAATCGGCGCGGCGCTCGGCCTGCTTGTCTCATGGGCGGGAGATACTTATAAACTCATTCCGTTAAACGGCGGCTCGTATTATCTGGATCATCTTCCATTTACGATTATGGCCTCTGATGTCATTATCACCATTCTTTCAGCCATTGTCATCTGTTTTCTGTCCACTATCTATCCCGCTCGACAGGCGTCGAAGTTAGACCCGGTGGTCGTGTTTCGCTATGAATAATTCTGCGTGCATCCGCGCTGAGGGCATCAGCAAAGCGTTTTATATGGGAGCGGAAATGCTCCATGTGTTAAAAAAGGTTGATCTGACCATCCATCCTCGCGAAATGATTTCGATTGTCGGCGCATCAGGCGCAGGCAAAAGCACCTTGCTCCATCTGTTAGGCGCATTGGATCGCCCATCCGAAGGCACGGTGTATTACGGCGAGACTGATATTTTTCAATTGCCGGATGCCGATCTCGCCCGCTTTCGCAATACGCACATCGGCTTTGTCTTTCAATTTCATCATCTGCTCCCGGAATTCAGCGCATTGGAGAACGTCATGATGCCGTTATTGATCCAACGCCTTCCAGCGGATGCGGCGCGCGAAAAAGCGGAGACGGCGCTGCAAGAAGTCGGTTTGCAAGCGAGAGTCCGCCATAAACCCGGCGAATTATCCGGCGGCGAACAGCAGCGCGTCGCTATTGCCAGGGCGTTAGTGAATAGACCGACAGTCATTTTTGCGGATGAACCGACCGGGAATTTGGACACGAAAACCGGCGAAGCGGTCAGCGAATTGTTGTTACGTCTGAATCAAGAGCTTGGCATGATGATCGTGCTTGTCACCCATAACGAAAAATTGGCGCTGATGGCGCATACCATGATTCAAATGAGTGATGGGCAAATTCGGAATGGAGCCGTGGCATAACCAATCCGCATCGCCCCCGCCAGCGAACTCCACGCTTCCGTATGTGGTCAGCAGCCGCATACGCCTCGCTCGTAATCTGACGCTCCATCGTTTTCCCGGCACAGCATCCGATGAAGAACGTCGCGCGGTGTTGGCGCAGATGCAAGCCGTCGCAGCCGTTCATTCCGCATTTCAGGGATCACATGTCGTGCTGATGGACGACTGTTCCCCGCTTGAACGAAAACTATTCGCCGAACAGCACTTGATCAGTCCGATGCTGGCAATGCAAGGGATGCATTGCGCGGCAATCCTGTTCGACAGACTGTCCGCCTCCATTCTCGTCAATGAAGAAGACCATCTTAGAATCCAGGCGTTTTCTCGCGGCTTGCACTTTCAACGCGCCTGGAACACCGCGAAATTTCTTACGCAATCTTGCGAAGAAATGCTTGACTTTGCGCGCTCCGAGACATATCGTTACTTAACAACCAGCCCGGAAAATTCGGGAACAGGGCTGCGAGCGTCAGTCATGCTTTTCGTGCCAGCGTTAATCGTATTGAAACGTATTGCCCCTCTGATAACGGCATGCACACGCGCAGGGTATGTCATGCGAGGCATTTACGGCGAAGGCAGTTCATCGGCGGGGTTCTTGCTTCAGGTGTCGTGCCAGCGTCCGCAGGAACAAGACGAGCGCAGCATTCTCAGAGAGATGACGTTGTTGAGTCTCTATATGTTGGCGCAGGAGCAGCAAGCTCGACGCATTCTGCTGACGCGGCGACCGCAATTCGTTCAACAACGACTGGCATGGGCGGGACATCTTCTGCATACCGCGTGCGCGCTTGATTGCGAACTTGGCATGACCGTCCTCGGTTGGTGTCGTTTTGCTGTGGCAGCAGGCATCCCCATTCCGCATTGCGCCAGCATGACGGCTCAATACGCACAGCATCGTTGGTTAGAAAGAGTGGATTCATTACAGATACGAATTCAGCCAGCACATATTCGTCAGTATTGCAAAGACAGTAATCAGGAAATGGCGCATGCTTCGGAGAGTTGCAGTGAAGATGTCGTTCGGGCTGCGCTCATGCGATCAGTGCTATGTGCGGCATAACGAGTAACGCAGGGAGTTGAGATGTTTACACGATTTACAGAACGCGCGCGTAAAGTGATGATGATTTCAAGGAATGAGGCGGGTCGCCTACAGAGCGACAGCCTGGATTGCGAGCATCTGTTTTTAGGCTTGCTCAAGGAAGGGAGCGGTGTGGCGATTGCGTGTTTGCAAGAATTACGCGTTCCGCCGGAAGAGATGACGCAGGTGCTTGAACGCCGCATTATTCGGGGGAAATCTCAACCGAATTTGGGCGAGATTCCTTTTACGCTTGCCGCCAAAAAAGCGTTAGAATATTCATTCGAATACGCCCGGCATTTTCATCATAACTACATTGGCACGGAACACTTGCTATTAGGCATTTTTCGAGAGCGATACAATTTAGCGTCGCGCATTCTCAGAGAATACGGCCTCACCGAAGAAAAGCTCACGCGCCAAGTCCTCACGCTTCTGGAAGCTGCGCAAAAGAAAGCCAAAGAGGAAAAAGAACTCAAGGTGCTGAAACAATTCAGCACAGACGTGACCGATCTCGCGATTCAGGAGAAGCTTGACCCGATTATCGGGCGCGAAGATGAAATGGAACGCATCATCCAAATTTTAAGCCGCCGCACGAAAAATAATCCGATTCTTCTTGGCGAACCCGGCGTCGGCAAAACGGCCATCGTAGAAGGGTTAGCGCAGCGAATTGTGCGAGGAGACGTGCCTGACGCGATTCGCAATAAACGGATCATCTCCCTGGATTTGGGCGCGCTTGTCGCCGGAACGAAATATCGCGGACAATTCGAAGAACGCCTGAAAGCCGTCGTTGCTGAAATTCGCAAATCAAAAGAGATTCTGTTGTTTGTGGATGAAATTCACACGTTGATCGGCGCAGGCGCTGCCGAAGGTTCGCTTGACGCCTCGAACATGCTGAAACCCGCGCTTTCGCGTGGCGAAGTCCAATGTATCGGCGCGACCACGCTTGATGAATATCGCAAGTATATCGAGAAAGATGGCGCGTTGGCGCGCCGTTTTCAAAGCATTCTTGTCCAGCCGCCGACTTCTGGCGATACGATCCATATTTTACAAGGACTGCGGGAAAAATACGAAAATTACCATAAGGTCAAACTGCCCGATACCAGCATCACATTAGCCGTCCACTTGTCCGATCAATATATTACCGAGCGGTTTTTTCCCGATAAAGCGATCGATCTGATTGATGAGGCCTGTTCGCGGCGGAAAATTGACGGATCGATCTATCCTGACAGCTTTAAGCAATTCGCCCGAAAAATCAAAGAAATCAATCGCGTCAAAGAAATTGCCGTGAAAGAACAGCATTTCGAACGGGCGGCTGAATTACGCGACCGCGAACGCCAATTTCGCGCCAAATACGAACGACTCAAACTCGACTGGCAGCAACATCGGGATAAAGCGCGCCCCGTTGTGACGGAAGAGGATATTGCCAATGTCGCATCCGTCTGGACAGGTGTCCCACTCAGCCGGATCGAAGCGGATGAGTCGGAACGGTTGTTGCATCTTGAGCATGACCTTCATCAGCGGATTATCGGACAGGACGAGGCGATTCGCGCCGTCGCCAAAGCCATTCGGCGCTCGCGAACCGGCTTCCGCAACCCCAAACGCCCCGTCGGCGCATTTATGTTTCTTGGTCCGACCGGCGTGGGCAAAACAGAACTGACCAAAGCTCTCGCGACATTGCTGTTTGGCGATGAATCCGCATTGATTCGTTTGGATATGTCGGAATACATGGAACAATTTGCCTCCTCGCGACTGGTTGGAGCGCCTCCGGGGTATATCGGACATGACGAAGGCGGGCAACTGACCGAAAAAGTCCGGCGCAAACCGTATTCCGTGATTCTCTTCGATGAAATCGAAAAAGCGCATCCCGATATTTTCAATATGCTGCTGCAAGTCTTGGACGATGGGCAATTGACTGACAGCATGGGGCGGACGGTCAACTTTAAAAACACCGTACTCATCATGACCTCGAATTTAGGTGCGCGATTGATCGAACGCCGCACGTCATTGGGATTTCACCAGCCTTCCGAAGACGAATCCAACAATCAGGTCGAGACCTTGATTCATGCAGAACTGAAACGAGCCTTTAACCCGGAATTCCTGAACAGGCTTGATGCCACGATCACATTTCATTCGCTGACGAAAGAGCATATTCGCGAGATTATAGAGATTCTGCTTGAAGATTTGAATCGCCAATTAGCGCGACAAGATATTCATTTGACGCTCTCTGCCGAGGTGAAAGACTGGCTGGTTCAGAAGGGATTCGACCCGGCGTATGGCGCCAGGCCGCTTCGCAGGACGCTGCAACGCTATATCGAAGACCCGCTGGCTGAAGAAATGCTGAAAGGCCGATTTACTGAAGATGGTCGCATTGATGTGCTGTTGGAAAATGATCTGCCAACATTTATGGAACGCCGCAAATTGGCGTCAGCTAAAAAATATGAAGAAATACTTGACGCGATCTCATGAGAAGTGGCTTAACGTTCACGTAATGTTTTACCTGATGCGTAAACGCCCTGTTTCGAATAGATTCCGGGTGTATAACAGAGAAGAATCTGATGATTGATTGTTTAATCCTTCGTTGATCTCACGAAATAAACTTGTGGAGCGTTCTATAATCGTCCCGACAACTTTATTGTGTTTACATAGCCATGAAAAGCCGCAATGTTCTGTTATTGTTACTGCTGTCCGCAGTGATCTTTGTCACATTTCCGCTTGAAGCCGCCAGTCCAACGATCAGCGCCATCCGCGTTCAAGGGAATGCGTTGATTCCTGAAAGTACGATTCTTTCCTCGCTTGAAAGCGCTGTCGGAGCGTTGTACAATACCGATCTGATTGCGAAAGACTTGCAGCATATTTATGATATTGGATTTTTTTCTTCGGTTGATGTTGAGACAGAAGAGATGGATGGCGCATATTCAGTCACATTTATTGTCAAGGAACGCCCCGTTATTAGTCGGATTGAATTCAAAGGCAATAAAAAAATCAAAACCGAGAAAATCGAAGAAATTTTGACGCTGCCGACAACAGACCTTGCAGAAATCTTTAACCAAAAATTCGTCCCCCAGAAAATCAAAGAGGATGAAGAAAATATCCGTCAACTGTATCGTGGAGAAGGCTATCAGAACGCGGTTATTACGTCGAGCCTTCGCCCGGATGCGGATGCCCCCGATGAAAAGGTCGTGTTGGAATATACCATTGAAGAAGGAGAAAAAGCCGCTGTGCGGAACGTGATTTTCGAAGGGAATACGGCCTTCTCCGATCAGGAACTTCGAAAACAGATGGCGACTCGAAAAAAGGGGTTTCTCTCGTTCATTGATGGTTCTGGGAAATATGAAGAAACAACGTTAAAAACAGACATCGAACGAGTCAAATTCTTTTACGTCGATCATGGGTATATTGATGTCGCAGTCAAAGATTATTCGCTTGATTATCGTGACGGCACGAACCTCTTTATTACGATTGTCATTGAAGAAGGCGTCATATACAAGATGTCTCATGTCGCAGTGAAAGGCAATCTCGTCTATCCTACGGAAGAATTGACGAAAATACTGACCATGTCGCCGGACGATCCGTTCAGTCGCACGCATATTCGAAATGACATTTTAGCCATTTCCGCGCTTTATGGGCAAAAAGGTTATGTCACCCCTATTTCAGACAACACGGACGGAAAACTGCTGATTGATCCTGAAATTCGGATTGATCGCGCAGCCAAGCAGGTGGATTTGACGTATGCGATTCGCGAAGGAGAACCGCACCGATTAGCGCGGATATCGATTACTGGCAACGATGTGACGCGAGATAAAGTGATCCGCCGAGAATTGACATTGCAGGAAGGGGATTTGGTTGACCGTTCTCTTTTGGAAAAAAGTCAACAAGATATTTTTAACTTAGCGCTGTTCGAAGAAGTCAATCTCGCCTTCAGCGAAGGCGAGTCGCCGAATACGGTGAATTGGGATATCGAGGTCGAAGAACGTCAGACGGGATCGTTTAATTTTGGCGGCGGATGGAGTTCGGTGGATAGTTTCGTGTTTTCCGGCGATATCGCGTATGCGAATTTGTTCGGATTGGCGCATCAGATTATGTTTTCTGCCTCATTAGGCAGCAAGTCTCAGGTCTTCAATTTAGGTTATACCATGCCGCGTTTTTTAGATTCGAAATATCTGGTAGGAATTGACGCGTATAAAACCGAGCGCGAATATACCTCCTATGATTCTTCAAGCGTCGGCGGAGGCATTCGTTTCGGGCGAAAATTGTTTAAAAATATTTTCGGAACCGTGAAATATGAATATAAGGAGGTTGATACGAAGAATGTCGAAGAGGACGCTTCGGCAATCATTAAAGAATCGAATGGTTTGAGCAAAACGAGCAGTATGACCCTCTTTTTACGACGGTCAACAATTAATAACGTGCTCCTGCCGACAAAAGGTATGCGGACAAATCTGAGCGGAGAGTATGCCGGCGGTGTGTTAGGCGCTGAGAATAATTTCTATAAACTCGGTTTGAATCATAATATATATTTCCCGCTGTATCGCGATTTTGCCTTGCGATTCAAAGGGGAAGTCGGGTATATCACAGAATTTGGCGACAGTGACGAAGTGCCGATCTCCGAACGGTTTTTTGCTGGAGGGGCTGAGACGATTCGCGGGTATGAGGAACGATCAGTTGGCCCGAAAGATGAAAATGGCGAAGAAATCGGTGGAAATACGTTTGCTGTTGCCACTGCGGAAGTGATTATTCCGATCAATAAGAAAATTCGCGTATTAGGGTTTTTCGATATGGGCGATGTCTATACCTCTGATGAAGATTTTGACATCTCGACCTTTAGAAAAGGGACGGGCATTGGGGTACGCTTCGAATCGCCGCTTGGCTTGATTCGTTTAGATTGGGGGTATAAACTTGATCGCGAAGAAGGCGAGGACGCTGATGAATTTCATTTTGGAATCGGCGCGTTATTTTAAACGCCCGGCTTTTTTACGGACAGCAAATAACAATGGAGTCAACTAACATCTCAGACGCTGTCGCTTGAATGACTGTGAGACGGTTGTTCAGCGCAGCGATGATGATAGATGAAACGCAGATAATGAAAAAAACAGTACTTTCTGTAATGATGATGATGGCGATGGTGTGTGCAATGGTTGGCAATGTGTTCGCGCAAACAGAGCCAATGAAAATCGGATTTGTAGATTTGCAGCGCGTAATTGATTCGTCGGAACAAGGAAAAACTGCGCAAGATGAAATTAAAAAGAAATCTGAAGAATTAGCGCAGCAAGCCAAAAAGATGGAAGACGAGTACAATCAAATGAAAGCGGATTTCGACAACCAGCAAGAAGCGCTCACTCTCGAAGCGAAAGCTCAAAAACGCGATGAATTAGCCAAATTCGAACGGGACTATACACGCTTTGTTCAGGATTCACGCAATGAATTGCGTCTGGTTGAGCAGCGTTCGCTGAAACAACTGCTGGAAGATGTCGGCAAAATTGTCGTGGAATATGGTAAAACCAATAATTTTACCCTGGTTTTAGAAGCCGGAAATATTTTATACGGCGCGGATCAGATCGAAATTACAGAGGACATTATCAAGCTCTACAACACTCAGGGGAATAAATAAGTCTGATTTTCGAGTCACGCGCTTCGTTTTCATAAGAGACGCGATCAATCGCGTCTCTCCAATGACCTCTCCCTGCCAGACATTGCTGCATTCCCTTGTAAAAGACCTCTTGACGCAAGTGCGATATGCGGCGCATCTCAGTGGAAAAACAATTACGAGAATTAGCTGAATACGTTCAGGGTATCGTTGTCGGAGATGATCGCATCATCATTTCTTCTGTGGCTGGAATCGAAGAAGCCGAATCTGGAGCAATCACTTTTCTTTCCAACCCGAAATATCGCGCAAAACTTCCGTTGACGAAAGCCTCGGCAGTCATTGTCGCGCCAGAAATTGACGCGCCCGGCTTGAACCTCCTGAAAGTCGCCAATCCCTATTTGGCGTTTGCCAGAATCATGATGCTGTTCGAACAAAAGTTCCATCCGCCGCTTGGCATTCATCCGACAGCAGTGATGGGGGATGACGTAACAATCGGCGATGGCTGCCGCATCGGAGCGCACGTCTCTCTCGGCAATCATGTGACCATCGGCGCGCGAACCATCATTCACCCCGGCGTCGTGCTTGGCGACTATGTGATGATTGGCGCTGATACGTTGATCTATCCCAACGCATCAGTGCTTCAAGAAACGCGCATCGGCGACCGCGTCATTCTGCACAGCGGAGTGGTGATCGGAAGCGACGGGTTCGGTTTTGCGCCAGTGAAAGGCGAGTATGTGAAAATCCCGCAAATCGGCACGGTCGTCATTGAGGATGATGTCGAAATCGGCGCGAATGTCACGATTGATCGTGCGGCATTAGGGCAAACCCATATTAAAAAAGGTGTTAAAATTGATAACTTAGTGCAAATCGGACATAATGTCGTCATTGGCGAACATTCTGTCATTGTTGCGCAAGTCGGCATTTCCGGCAGTACGAAGCTCGGCAGACACGTCACGTTAGCCGGACAGGTTGGCGTAGTCGGGCATATTGAGATTGGCGATGAGGTGATCGTGGCCGCGCAATCCGGCGTCCCGAAATCCGTGCCAGAGAAATCTATTGTCGCCGGAAGCCCCGCAGTCGATCAAACCCTGTGGAAAAAGTCGCAAATCGCGTTGCATAAACTTCCCGACGCGTTAAAAACCATTCGTTCTTTAGAACAACGAATTCGCGCATTGGAAGAACAACTGCTTGCGAGGCAATCGCCCTCCGAGTCAGAGGTATCGGGGCATATTGCTGTTGATGAAGTTTTTCTAAAAAATTCGTAACTGTTTACGTACCGGCGGACAGCCTTGTCCGCCGTCTTGGCCAATAAAAATCGCCTTCGATGGCGCCTCGCTGATTTCAGCGCGGCGGACAAGGCTGTCCGCCGGTACGTAAATAATTACAAAAATTCTTAACTTTCTCAGCGCATCTCCTCTCTTGTATATATAGAAACGAATCTTGTGACATTCAATATGCTTTGACGGTTGGATTCTCGAAAAGGGGGAGCGTATGTTAGATAAACAGCAGATTTTTCAACAAATTCTTGATGCCAATCTGGAGTTTGCGCAAGCGAAAGACGTAGATTTTCTGGTCGAAAAGATTCTGACGACGGCCAGGAAATTAAGTCATGCTGAGGTCGGTTCCATTTATGTGATGGAAGGCGACGAGTTGCGGCTGCATCACACTCAGAATGGCAAACAGCAGTCCGAGCGCTCCCTGCCTCATATCTATCGCGCGTCTGCCGGAAGCATTCCGCAGGATACTATTCCCGCATACATCGCGCAAACTGGAAGCAGCGTCAATATCATTGGCACTCCGGAAGACATTGCGCCTGCAAATCGCCCGGATCGTTCGTATGAACAGGAACTTCACGTCGAGATTCTTTCCGTCTGCGCCTTTCCACTCAAAAATACGTATGATAAGCTGCTTGGCGTCGTCCAACTAATTAATATGCGTACTCCTGAAGGAGAAATATCAAGCCTTCCGGAAGATGATCTTCCTTTGGTGCAATTATTTGCGAACAACGCGGGAACAGCGCTTGAACGCGCACTCGCGACGCGTTCCAGAGTGCAAGGAATTATTCAAATTCTCACCGCGCTGCGCGATACCGAGGAGACGTTCGCTCATGTCAATCGTGTTGGCGCGTATGCCGCAGAAATTTATGAAGTTTGGGCGCGTCGAAAAGGAGTTGCCGATAATGAAATCTCCGGGCAGAAAGACGCACTGAGAATGGCGGCCATGTTGCACGATTTGGGCAAATTAGCGATTCCATCGGTTATTCGCAAAAAGCCGGGGAAATTGACAGAAGAAGAATACAATACGATGAAGGAACATACGCTTAAAGGCGCCCAGCTTTTGCTGAAACATGGGCATTCGGAAATCGAATCGCTCGCGTCGGAAATCGCGTTAACCCATCACGAGCGTTGGGACGGGAAAGGCTATCCGGGGTACATAGACCCGCACTCCGGCGAACCGCTGCCGAACTATCGCGATGAACAGGGGCGTCCGCGCGGTAAACAGGGGGAAGATATTCCTGTCTTTGGCCGAATTGTCGCCATTGCCGATGTCTATGATGCGCTGTCGAATCACCGCGTATTCCGAGAAGCCTGGAAAGAGGAGGATGTCCTGAAAAAACTGCGCGTCGAGGCCGGAACGCATTTCGACCCGGAGATGATTGACGCCTTTTTTGTTTGTCTCGATACGATTCGAGCGATTTCCAAACGTTTTCCCGACTAACAGTTCGGCGGTTGAAACGATCATAAATTGTATAGCATTATTCCCATATTTAAGGAGTGCAGCTTTTGCCGTTAAAGCTGGGCGTTGAGACTCCTTCGTGATGTTCAATGGAAATGAATAATGCTGTACGCCGAAACTTCGTTTCGGCGAGGGCGAAACAACAGTTTCGCCCTACGATTCACAAGGGTGTCACCTATTTTTCGATCAATAACTGATCGCCGGGATGAATCGTTGACAATGATGAACCTTTGCTTTTGAGCAGCTTGATCTTCCTGACTGATACATTGAATTGGTTTGCAATTTTCCCGATGCTGTCCCCTTTCCTCACGGTATAAATCAGCGAATCGCCATTATCTTCGGCCTCGGCAATCATTTCGACGGTTTCTTCTTGCGGCAGGCTTTTGATAAGTTGTTGCCAGCCTTTGGGCACCTTAATCGTATGTGTTCCCGCTGGAAGCGTTTCGCCTTGAATTTCTGGGTTCAGCAGGCGGATTTCGCGGAAATACGATCCGTATTTGCGGGCGATCTCGCGCAAATTGGTTTGTTGTTTCAACGTGACCGTCACCGTTTCGAATTTATACGGAGGGAACAGATTTTCATCGTCAATATAAAAACCATAGCGCTTTGGGTCGGAGAGAATAATTTTGGCGGCAATAATCCTGAAGACATAACGCTCGGTTTCACGCGGCAGTTCCAATTGATAATAGTTATTGACGCCTTGCGCTTTCATGGCGTTCATCACCCGGCCTTCGCCGCAATTGTAAGCGGCAAACGCTAACGGCCAATCATGAAACATTTCGTACAGGTTGCCGAGATATTTGATCGCGGCCTGTGTCGAGGCGTACAAATCTCGGCGGTTATCCAACCAGGAACTTTGCGTCAAGCCGTAATCGTTCCCTGTGGATTCGATGAATTGCCAGAATCCTGCCGCTCCAGCAGTGGAGGTGACGCCTGCCCTCAATCCGCTTTCCACAATCGTGACGTATTTTAAGTCGTCCGGTAAACCAGCGCGTTCAAGCTCTTCTTCAATATACGGAAAAAATTGACCGGTGCGTTTCAGCCATAAGATAACCTGTCGCTGATCCACCAAAAACGAAAAAAACTCGCTGTCCAACCGCTGCCACACATCCCATTTATCTAACGGAACGCGCACATTACAGAGGCTCACCACTTTCGGCATGGTGTACATTTTCGCCATGTGATCCTGTACCTGCTCCGGCAAGACACGTCCGCCATTGTCGAGGTCTTCCTGCAATTTGATTAACGTGCGGGACATTGTCTTATTCTGCTGCTCTAAAAACGTGATTCTGGACGAGAGCTTGCTGATTTCGCCGAGCAGGAGTTTGGTCACATCCTCAAGCATTTTCTGCTCGGACGCCGGATTCCCCGGCTGCGGAAACGTCAGAAACACGAGTAAAAGAGTCATCGTCGCCAGGACGATGACACGAACTTGTTTTTGCATCATTTTCTATCACCTCAATAAAAACATTGGCTTTTATACGACTATTTATGGCTTACTTACGATAACAGTCACATTTCCTGTTCGACCATCGCCTGTCCTTGCTGTAATCATCGCCGTAATATCGCTTGTACTGCTATTATTTCCGGTAAACGTCACTTTCGCAAAGCCATTACTATTCGTAAGGGCTGCGTTTGGATTCAGTGCGCCACCTCCAGAAGCAGAAAATGTCACCAGTACGCCTTCTTCAGGAGTACCATTTGTTGTCACAAGAGCTAAAACGTCAGTCGTCCCTTTAGCTATAATTGCTGACTGACCAACGCTGAGGATCAATTCCTTCGATGGCGTTGGCGTAACAGTAGGAGTTGGCGTGGGATCGCGTCTCGACACGCAGACCGTAATCAAATTGCTGACATCGCCGGATTCGGCGGAGACAGTGCTGCATCCCGAATAAGAGGTCGGAAACGTCAACGAAACGGTCGCCGCGCCGTTGCTTGCCGTTTGAGTGGCGGCGTCTAACGTCCCGACGGTTGCGCTCCAATGGACGACCGTTCCGTCCGGCATCGGCTGCCCGATCGAATTATTGACCTGCGCCGTAATTTTTGTCGTCGCTTGCGTCTCGTTGCCAGTGACGACGAGCGTTCCCGACGGACTGGCCGTCAATTTCATTTTCTGCGTATCGCCGCCGCCAATCGGCCCGCTTCCGGCAGCCGGGCCAGTGAGCGGAGACGTGATTTTTTTTTCGTTGCATCCGATCATCGCGCCAATAATCAGCATCGAAATGGCACTCAATAATATCATAAAACGCAGCGTTGATTTTTGGCCTGCCATAGCGCATCCTCTCTATTTATCAGGATAGTTTGCAAATAACACGGCTAATGATCCTGTCACGGCTAAATCGTTGCCATAGCCATCTTCGCCATAAAATGTAATGATGCACGTCGTAAAAATCTGTCCCACGTCCCGCAGCTCTTGCAAGGGAGAACGATGTTTATCTAACGCCCGCGCGACCACAATACTTGCCTCGCCTTCGCTGTTCGGGGTTAATGTCAAATTCATGCCCGCGACAAAATCAGGAGGATTCGCCCCGCCATCGCTGCGTTGATGCGTCACGTGATAGGTATGGAGCACGATGGTGTCGAACGGCGAGACTCCGTCGGGATCGGTCGGATTTTTATCGTCGCTTCCGAGTTGGCGGCTTGCGCTCTTGAATTTGACCACGACGATATCGTCAACTCCGGCGCCTTTTGTCAAAACATCGGCTTGCAATGGTTTGTTGTCATTGACTGATGTCACGGTGAGAAAGGAGTGGGTGTAGTTGTTTCCGGCGTCTCCGCCAGGTTTGCCGCAGCTCGTCAACACAAATGTGCCGAACGCCAGCAAAAGCAGACCAATACGCTTCGAGGGCGTGACATTGACAAAAGATATCAATTGAATGAGTGTCTGTTTCATAATTCGCAACATCTATGGTTTCGTCTTCTTATCTTCTTCGAATGGCATTTTTAAATATCGTTTCACTCGATCAGCGTCGGTTTCTTCTCGATTAAAAAATT
The DNA here is from genome assembly GCA_964602655.1 of uncultured Candidatus Moduliflexus sp. GTDB lineage: Bacteria > Moduliflexota > Moduliflexia > Moduliflexales > Moduliflexaceae > Moduliflexus. The sequence continues at coordinate 47,208 of CAZRSF010000024.1, read as the reverse complement.
TTTCTAAGTCTTGAATTCGCTCCGTCAAGATGTTTTCTGTCAAAACCCACCCTTCATCCTGGTCTCTGACGACGCGCGGCGTGACCAGAATAATGAGTTCGACGCGCCGATTCTGTTGTTCATTATATCGAAAAATCCGTCCGAGCAACGGAATATCCTTAAAAAACGGCACGCCTTGCCGCGTGAGTACGCCGCGATCCGAAATGAGTCCGCCCATAATTAACGGGTGATTATCCTGCGTGACCACAGAAGTATCTGTTTTCCGGGTCGTAAAAGAGGCGGATTTGGTATCGCCGAATGATTCCTGCCCGACATCGCTGACTTCTTGCTTGATTTTCATGACCACATCGCCACGACTATTAATCATCGGTTTTACGGTCAGACTGATGCCGGTCTGCCGATATTTGATATTTTGCTGCGCGGTGTCTCCCGTTCCGGTGGTTTCCGAAATCGGGATTTCATCGCCGACATTGATCGTCGCCTCTTCATTATGCCGCACGAGAATATGCGGATCAGAGAGGACTTTGAGCCGGTTTTCTGTCGCTAAGGCGCGGAGTTGCATTAAAAACCGTCCGGGCGCAGACGCGACGAACATAAATCCCTCCGCATCGGTCGGCATGATGCTTTGAAACACTGTAGATGATGTGGTCTCGACGGCATTCGTTTCTCCAACTGTCGTCAGTTGCCCTTCGCCGAGCACCATGCCCTGGACGCCGAACACATCCGTATCGTTTAACTGCACCTCGGCGATAATCACGTCAATCAACACCTGAAGCGGGCGTTGATCCAACTTTTTCAGGAGTTCTTGAATTTCGGCATATTCGAGCGGAGTGGCTTTGATAATAATGGTATTATTGGTATTATCCGCAATAAATATCGGCGTGTTACCGAATCGCTGAGACGATAGCTGGGTAGGCGTCGCTGGCTCTGTCTGAGCTTGTTGATTCTGATTTTGCTGCTGATTCTGTTGTTGGGTCTGTTGCTGAGGCTGATAGGTTTCATCGTACAACTGCGCCAGCATTGGCGCGAGGTCTGATGCTTTGGAATATTGTACCGGATAAAAATAAGTGGTTGGTTCATTCTGATCTTGCTCTGTGAGAGAACCGGAGCTTGGTTGATCTAAAATCGAAATCCATTGCTCCACTAACTGAATCACGTCAGGTTGATTGGTGGACACAGCCAGCGCATTCAGGCGTTGGACAGGATAAATGCGGGTTTTCGTGCCGGGTTGAATCAATTGGCTGACAGGGCGCGACGTTGCCGTCACCGGAGCTTGAGCCGTCGGCTGCTGAATCGTTTGCTGCGCCTGTTCGTCTTGCGTTGCCGGCGGCAGGGTCGTCGTTCCCACAGCGCTTTCCCGCAAGGATAAAATTTGAATCAGATCGTACACCAAATCCGATAAATCAGCATGTTTGATCGGAAAGATCCGGAAATATTGACTGGAATACTCGCTGACATCAATCTGTTCGATCACCGCCAACATCTTGCGCACATTGGCGGCGCTGTCGGTGATAATCAATGTATCTCTGTCCTTATCAGGCACGAGCACTTCTTTGCCTTCAGGGACTAACTTCTTCAAGGCTTCTTGCGCGTCGGTCGCGCGAATATATCGTAATTTCACGACCTGGGTGACCAGACTTTCATCGTCTGCGGAAAGACTGTTCAGGTTGCCTAACTTATCTGATGGTTTGCCAGCTTTTTCCTGTATTTTATAAAAATTTCCGACTTGAACGATTTCCATGCCATTCAAATCAAGTACCGTTTTATACAAATCGAAAATCTGGTTCGGCGTCATGCCTGTTTGAGTAAAAATCGTGACTGTTCCCTGGACTTTTTGATCAATGATAAAACTTTTCCCCGTGACTTCGCTTACGACTTTGGTGACATCGTAAATATCGGCATTATCGAAATTCAGGCCGACCGTGCCATCTTCATCAGGTATGGGCTGCTGAAGCTCTGGTGTTTCGCGATTATTTTGAGTCACCTGCGCTTGAAACGCCACCCCCTGAAGAGGCGCAGATGCCGTTTCGATGACGGTTGGAGATTCCTGCTTGCTCTGAGGGATATTTTGAGGGTCTGGTTCGGAAGCTTGACCGAAAAATTGTTCTAATCGAGCAATCGTGGCAGCTTGCTCTGAGGTGAGGTTACTGTCAGATTGGACGGATGTCACCGTTTTCGGCTGTGATGAAGACGGCGAAGCGCACCCTGAAAGAAGGAGACCACCAACGATGCAAAACCATAGGAAATTGTGTTTCATAGCGAACTCTGCGTCGCTCCTTTGCTAAACGGTTGATCTGCTGTCAAAAATTCTACGCCTTTTCGCAAGGAATATCAAAATGCCCAGTCTTTGTCAAGGAAATGATCAATGCGTCAAAATCTTTGCCGAATAACTGAATAGCGCAGCCGTATTTTGTTTGTTATAGGCAACATTCACAGGCATAAACTCACACGCTCAAAATATGGATCGCCTTTCTTTGGTCAAATCACTTTCAGCAGCACATCTTTTCCGGCTTGAAGCGTGGAGACTGCCGCTGCATTTCCCTGATTCACGCAAAATTCAATCAAGCCAGAACTCCCGAACACCGCAAGCACTTCATTCGCCTGCCCTTCAGCATACGCCTTGCTAATTTTCGAGATGGTATGTTCGCCAACGCGAAACGCAAAGCGTTTTTGTTCGGCGGTCTCCAACATCGAAGTAAATTGCTCTTGGGTAAGATTGGTGATAAGATTGCCGAATCGGTCAACAGACAGAATTCGACATTTCCAAACATCTGGTTGGACGAGCGTCGGTTGAGGAATGTCTATGGCGGTATAGTCGGTAATCGGCTCTCCGAGCGACGAGATATTGACGCCTTTCGACATCCAGGCGGCCACTGGCGCGAAGATGTCGCGCCCATCGAATGTTCCGGTGCGCGGTTTCATCCAGTAGTGAGTCGCCGTAATTTCGCGCACATCGTTAATGACCTTATCCGCGTACAGAAAACTCAGCGCTCCATTATCCGGCGCGAGAAAAAACCCTTTTTCCGATGAGGCGACCAGCGCCCTGCGATTTGTGCCGACTCCAGGATCAACGACCACAATATGAATTGTGCCGGACGGAAAATACGGGGCGACGTGTTTCAGGGTAAACGCAGCTTGCAAAATATCGTGCGGCGGAATTTCATGAGAAATATCCACAATATCGGCTTCGGGGTTGATGCTCAAAATCACGCCTTTTATGACGCCAACGAAATGATCTTTTTGCCCGAAATCAGTCGTTAACGTAATAATCGTTTTTTTGGCCGCCATGCGTATTCTCGCGAAACGAACTGCTTAGAACGCTGAAATGGCAATCTAACACGGTCGTTTGCATCTATTGAAGGTTTGAGAAAACATCTCATCATATAGCATGAAATCTATTCTGTATGAACAGGAATAATTTTGTCAATAGAAAATGTGGAAAAGTGTGGTATGGATGTAAGGAGATGGCAAAAACACGAACGGGAGAATGGCATTCGAACCATTCTCCCGTGATGATGGCGGGGTCGACGAGGCTCGAACTCGCGACCTCCGGCGTGACAGGCCGGCGTTCTAACCAACTGAACTACAACCCCGCAAAATCAGGATAGAACATCTCTTATGATTCTGAGAAAATTTGTCAAGAAGAATCTTCCGAAATCGGAAAAAATTATCCAATGAATGTGGTCTTCACTATCTTTCACTTGACAAAACTGCAACAATCATTCATCTCGGATGAGACGCATCAACTGTTCGAAACGAACTTTTTAGAAAATAGAACGCTGACAATACATAAGAGATGAAATACCACGCAATTCTTTTTGATTTAGACGGTACGCTGCTGAATACGCTTAATGACCTGGCAAACGCTGCGAACGAGGCATTGCAGGCCGATGGTTTGCCGACGCATCCGGCGGACGCCTACCGCTATTTTATCGGCGAAGGCGCAAAAAACCTGATGAAAAACGCGCTGCCGCCATCGCATCGCACAGAGGAAATGATTCACCTGTGTCTCGCGCGTTTTCGTGAAAATTATGAACGAATGTGGGATCAAAGCACTCGTCCTTACGACGGCGTGCCAGAAATGCTTTCGGCATTACAAGCTCGTTCCATCCGTTTCGCCGTCCTGTCGAATAAGCCGGACGATTTTACGCGCAAATGCGTGGAGCAACTCCTTCCGGCATGGCAATTTGCCGCTGTGTTCGGTCAGCGCGAAGGCGTGCCGCGTAAGCCTGATCCCGCCGGAGCGCTGGAAATCGCCCGAACGTTCGGACGCAGCCCTGCCGAAATACTCTATGTTGGCGATAGCGGTACGGATATGCAGACTGCCGTTGCTGCCGGAATGTTTCCGGTCGGGGCGCTTTGGGGCTTTCGCGAACGCGAGGAATTGCTTGCCAATGGCGCAAAAGCGCTGATTGCTCATCCGACAGAATTGCTGAATCTGCTATAAATCAAAGCGGTCAGACACGTCGAACGCGTCTGACCGCTAATTTGACATGTATCCATTTACGAAAACATTCAAATCGCTTTTTAACGCCAATTTATTCGGGTTGATGCTTGCCTGTGCCGCGTTTGCGCTGATTATCGTGGTCATCCTGACCGTTGCGCTTACATGGCTCACCGCCGATCTCGTTGCCATAGACAATAAATGGTTCGACGCGCTATTCACGGCAAGCGTCGGCATTTTGACAGGCGTGGGCGGCTGGTTTATGCTGCCGTCGCTGATTGTTGTGATTGCGGGATTTTTTCAAGAAGCCGTCATTCGACACGTAGAACGAAAAGATTATCCGTACGCCGGGCAGCAAGCAGCATTGCCGTTTTGGCCGGAACTTCTGCACGATCTCCGTTTTACGGCATGGTCAATATTGTTGAATCTGCTGATGTTGCCGTTTTACCTCATCGGCATCGGTTTCGTCATGTCAGTCGCGCTCAACAGCTATTTAGTCGGTCGCGAATTTTTCGAAGGCGTGGCAGGCTATCATCTTGGCAAAGCGCAGGCCAAAGCTTTACGGCGGCAGTATCGCAAGACTGTCCTGGGCGGCGGATTCGTCATCACGCTGCTGACGCTCATCCCCGGCGTCAACCTGTTCGCGCCGCTGCTCGCGGTGATCTGGATGATACACGTCTATCACGCCATTACAGACCAATAGCCCTGCCAGGGTTTCAAACCCTGGCAGGGCTGGGAACAATCATCATCGTCCAACCTTCTCGCACAGCGCGTTCGTATTGTTTCGCCCTCTCGCCGTCATTGACCATAATCACGCCGCACAACCGCTCATCGTGATAGTAAAAGCATTGATACAGCCTGTCATTCCGATATTCCGCCGTTTTGCAGTTTTCTACATCCTGAGGCAGCATCGAAAAAAAGTACTGCCCGAACACTTCGCATTTCACGCGAAATGGCAGGCGCGGATATGGCGTCAGTACGCCGACGGCATTTTTTCCGGCATGAATCCCCAGCGCTTCGGCGGAATGCCAGAGACCGCCGATCTCCCCGCCCGGCAGTTCTGCCACATCTCCGGCGGCGAAAATATCAGGGCAAGAGGTTTGCAAATAGTCGTTTGTCAAAATGCCGACATTCACAGCAAGCCCGGCCTGCCGCGCTAAGGTCGTGTTGGGCGTCGCGCCAGTGCAGCAGATAAGGACATCTACCGTTTGCACGCTGCTTCGAAGCGTCACGGTAAGGCGTTCGCCCTCACAAGGCGTCACATCCACAATATCATCGTCAAACAACAGATGAATGCCGGCATCTTCACACGCCTGCGTCATCAGCGCGGCGGCCTGCGCGTTCAATTGGCGGGGCATGATGGCAGAACTGCGTCCGACCAGCGTCACCTGCTTTCCCGCAAAACGAAGTTGTTCCGCAATTTCGACACCTAACACGCCCATACCGAGCACAAGCGCATGTTGAACGTTCGATTCGCCTACTACCTGCATCAAGCGTTCCGCATCCTCAATCTGCCGTACGACATGCAGGTGAGGCGTTTCAGGCGACATTCGAGGCGGATAACATGGCGTCGCGCCAGTCGCAAGAATCAACTTTTCCCAGCGCAGACGTTCTCCCGAATCGAATGTCAACGTTTTGGCCTCAGGCTCAATCTGTGTCACAGTTTGCGCGTCAAGCAGGTGAATTTGACGCTCGTGATACCATTCCGGCGTCTGCAATTGAAATTCGTCATGGCGAAAGCCGGACGCGAGGTGTTTTGAAAGCTTTGTGCGCTTGTATGGCGCGCAGTTTTCACCATTGATCAGCAATACGGAAGCGTCAGGCGAGACATCTCGAATCGTTTTTGCGGCGGAAAATCCTGCAATACCTCCGCCGACGATCACCACATTCCAGTCAGATGTCATAAAAGATTTTCCCATGGTTCCTTCCCTACATCAGCAGGGCTGTGAAGTTCTAAAATACGCCGTCCGGTCGCCCAGCCATAAATGGCCGGTCTCAAAGCGGAAGAAGCAGGCTGAAGCCCGCTGACAGGGCGCTTCAGCGTCCTTCAGTTTTGAGACCGGCGATTGATCGCCGGGTAGGGGGATTTGCTTTTAGAATTTAACAGATATGCCTTACACCAGCAGGGCTGCTTGTTTCAAATTTCCGTCACCGGTCGCGTGATTTTGCTGTTCGGCGGCACACTTTTGGTCAACCAGACATTCCCGCCGATTGTCGAGCCTGCGCCAATCGTGACGCGCCCTAAAATCGTGGCGCCCGCATAGACGATGACCCCATCTTCCAGAATCGGATGACGCGGAATCCCTTTAATCGGGTTGCCATGTTCGTCCAGCGGAAAACTTTTCGCGCCGAGCGTGACGTTCTGATAAAGTTTAACGTTATTGCCGATCACGCATGTTTCTCCGATGACCACACCCGTGCCATGATCAATAAAAAATTTCTCGCCGATCTGCGCTCCGGGATGAATATCAATTCCCGTCTCAGAATGCGCCATTTCCGAAATCATACGCGGAATAAGCGGCACGCCGGTTTGATATAACTGATGCGCGATACGCTGGTTGAGCATCACGCGAATGCTGGGATAACAAAACACCGTTTCGCCGTAGCGCGTCGCCGCCGGATCGCCTTCATACGCGGCCTGGGCATCGAGCGCGAGCCTCCGTCGAATTTCTGGCAGGGCGCGGATCAACTCATAGGCATTTTCCTGCGGTTTGGAGGCGCATGTCGGACACATCTGCTCTAACGAGGTTTCGCAAAAAAAACAATAGCCGCGCTTCAGTTGTTCAGTCAACAAAAACAGCACTTTGTCCAACTTTGCGCCGGTGTAATAGGTGATGTTATCCGGCGTAATATCGGATTCCATAAAATAGCCAGGGAACAAAATTGCTCGCAGCAATTCCATGATTTCAGAAAGCGCTTCCGCCGAAGGCATCGGCGTATTATGTCTTCCGAAATGCACGGCAGATTGATACGCTCCCGGCATGCAGAGCGCGTCCACAACATCGCGTGGAACCGTTTCATAGTTTGGCATAACCTGCTCCTTTGACTCTATTTTCTAATGTCGCACGTAAAGAATTAATTACCATTTTTACAAATTATTATCCATCCGTTTCAACACCTGTCAAGCAAACAGACTCTATAAAAGACAATTTCAGATCAACGAGAACGCATATCCTTCTCGTAAGCGGTCAACCTGAGCCATCCCTGAAATCTGAGATTGTCGGAATGACGGTGGGGAAAAAATTCCCCAATGGTTTTCTTTCTATGAATGGCGCGTAAACAAGAAAATTACTTCAATCGTGTTTTCTGCTTGACCGGAACAAGGGAATACGAAAGGAGTGCCCGACTAATCGGAACTTTTAACCAAAGGGAGAACAAATATGACGGAACGATTGCCTGTATTGGAATCAACCCGCTTTGTCGTAGAGCATAGCCAACATGTCGCGATGAACAAAGACGCTGCCCGCAGAATGCTGCTCAATGGGTTTGTGACTCCACCGGCCTGGTATCCTGACCTGCATATTGCCGACGCAGACTGGATTCTCGTGTTGGATGCGCTGAATTTTTGTTTTTGGGCCGATCATGATAAGCCGAAATGGAGCGTCGCGTATAACGGCGAAAATCTTTCCGGCTACTGGGCGCTGGCAGCCAGTTTGAAACGCGCGATAGAAGAAGACGTTCCGCTCACCAATGCCGAATTTTTGGCCACCATTTCCTCAAAAACCGTCGAAAAAATTTTCCGAGGCCAGGAACAAATCCCGCTTTTTCAAAAGCGCGTTGATCATTTGCGCGAAATCGGCAAATCGCTGTTGGAGCATTACGACGGCACGTTTGTGAATGCCTTACAGGACGCAAAACGCAGTGCGGTCAAACTCGTCAACGATGTCGTGACGCATTTCCCGTGTTTCAATGATATTGCCGAATATCACGGGCAGACCGTGTATTTTTATAAACGGGCGCAATTGCTTGCCGCTGACTTGTATGGCGCATTCGAAGGGCAGGGCTACGGCGCATTCGACGATTTAAGCGAATTGACGATTTTTGCCGATTACAAGTTGCCGCAGGTGCTCCGCCATCATCGCGTGCTGGAATATGATGACTATCTCGCAAACATCGTGGACAATTATATCCATTGCGCTCCCGGCAGCCCGGAAGAAGTCGAAATCCGCGCCGCAACGATTCAGGCCGTGGAATTCATGCGTCAATCATTGACGAACGGACACGGCTCGATTCCAGCGTTTAAGCTGGACTGGTGGCTCTGGACGTTAGGGCAGGACGACGCTGTGCGAGAAAAACCGTATCATCGCGTGTTATCCGTCTTTTATTGATTCGAGCCGGTTTCGCGTCATCATGTCTTTGCCCTACCGTACGCCTTTGGTATTCAAAAACGCGCTGTATTGTCGATCTATTTTGAGAATATGATTGGTCAACCAATCCCGGAGAAATTGGCTGGTTTTCACTGGAAGCGCCTTGCCGTCATTGAAATCTTTTTGCAAATCACTCACCTGCGTGATGAATGCTTCGTGCAGTTTTTTATGCCCCTCGTAACCAGCGTAACCATGTTGTTTCATCAATTGTTCTTCTTGCGAAAAATGCGTTTTCGTATAATCGGACAATCCGCGCAGAACGCCGCCGAGCGCCTCTCTGGCTGTGCCGGTTAACATGGCATTTGCCAGTTCCTCGAAGAGCGAGAATAACTTTTTATGCTGTTCGTCCATCCGAGCGATCTTCACGCTATAACTGTCATTCCAGGTAAAAAATGCCATCGTTTCTCCGAAAAATAGAGGCCGGTATATTATTGTTGTTCTTGAATAAAATCGCTGAGCGCATAGCCGATCGTGCCGTCTTTCAGGCGAACCTGATACCACTGCCCCGATTTGCTCAACAAGAGAATTTGAGCGCCTTTATCCACCTTGCCGATAAGCCGAAACTCTGTTCCCTGTCCGCTGCGGATGTTCAGTCTGGTCTGCTCGGTGTTCACAAGGCCGATACCGATGACCGATGGCACGCCGAGGAGTGTCGCCGCGCTTTTCAGATCAGCCGCCGCAATGCACTTCAGCGCTAATTCATATCCAAAATCCCCAAGCAGCAGCACATTTTGCGCGGATTGCGATAATGCCTGATACGCTGTCGCAATCTCCGCATTATTCAGCAATGTGCCGGAATGCTCCTTCACCATTTGCAGTAAATGCTCTACCCCTTTTTCACGGTAGGGGCTTTGCGGATAGGTTTTGCAAAAATCCGCGTACATGCCGATGGCCGTATCGAGCGTCAAATTATTGGTGGCTTGTTTGGTTCGAATCTCTAAACGAGTCAATTGAAATGCGGCATCATCCACCAAATTATTTGATGGAAAGCGTTGAATGAGGTTGATGAATTCGCTCCCCTTGTAAAAATATTTGTCAATCGGCTCAAGATAGGTGAAACTGTCGCTCTGCTTGTCCAGATACTCCAGCCAGGTTGCATAGAGCGTTTTTTTGAGTTCCGACAGACTCTCTTTCTGGCTTTGAAATTCTTTTTTTCCAGGCGCTCGCAGCGATAACGCATATTTCGACAGGCCAGAATAATAGAGTGCATCCGCTGCGACTTCTGAATCTGGATAATCCTGAATCAATTGATCATACGCCTGCGCTGCTTCGAGGAGTTGGTCATTTTGCCGCGCCGTTTCTGCCGTCGCAAAGAGTTCATGTGGCGGGACTTTCTTTTTGAACCAGTTACATCCGGTAAGTGCTGATAAAAAGGCAAGTAGCAGGACAAAACACCAGAACGCTTTTTTTTTCATAACGAAAAACAACATCGAATCAAAGGAAAAAACGAATGCCTCGTACAACAAATTCGTTTTATCCTTTCATTGGTTGTCGTGATATTGCGCATAATACAGCAGCGCTCCGAAATTATTGACGGTATGCGCTAAAATCGGTATCCACAGATTGCCGCGCCATTGATAGCACCATCCGAACACGATGCCAATCAGCGAGGCATACACGCCATACACAATCGCCTCTTTTTTCCAAATATGCGCTGCCCCAAAGATGAAACTGGCGAGCCAGAGGCCGAGGTTGGCCTGTAACACGCCGCGAAAAAACAATTCCTCGCCAACGCCGGAAAGCAGGGCAATCAGGAGAATTGCCATCGCGTCGAGATGACGGAACATCGGAATCACTTCGCGTTCAAGCAGCATTTTGATCTTGCCGAGAAAAGCGCTGTAGCGCGAACCATACGTGATGATAGCATAATTGGCGGCAAGCAGGCATACACCCGCAGCGATTCCGGCCAACACATCAACACTTGTGAGCGTCAACGCAGCGCGCAGCGGTAATTGCTGAAGATACGCCCAGATGAGCGCCACCGCCAGCAGGCCGCCTTCAACCGCAACCGCTAATTCGAATGTTTGGAATGAGAGTGTATTCATGATCGAAAGTTATCTTTGCGCGGCTTTGCATTTTTGTCAAGTTTTCGCAACAGGGAAGGAACGAGTTATGCGAGTGTTCTGAGATGATGATTGTGAGCTATCTAAAAAAACAAAAACCCCCGGAAAGGTTTTTCCGGGGGCGTTCGAATCATGCTGCTTACTTTGTTTCTTCTGTTTTTGTGTCTGCGGCAGCGTCTTCTGCTTTCGGTGCTTCTTCTGCTTTCGGTGCTTCTTCCGTTACAGCAGCGTCTTTTGCGGCGGCGTCTTTTTCGATTTCTTTAATCGTTTCGACTGTGATTACGCCGTCTTTTTCAGCGCCCGTGACTTCGACGTAGATACCTTCGGTTTTCTGCGTTTTTGCGAACACTTCGGTTTTCACCAATTCGGTGGCTTCAGGATTGAAGGCTTTGAATACGTATTTCTGAGCGGCTTCATCCATGACGAACACGCCGTAACCGGACTTTTCGCAATCAGCAGAGACCATGCATGCAACGGTGTGTTTTTCCGGTGTCGCAGTCAAATCAACGCCAGCAGCATCTTTGCCAGCCGTTCCGCACATCACGTCGGATAAATAGCCTTGAATCGGAGCAGCAGCAGCTTTTTCAGCAGCGTCGTCAGCAGCGTAAGCAGAAGCACTCATCAACATCAATCCCATAGCCACAAGCGATAACAGTTTTCTCATGATGTAAACTCCTTGAAATGTGTGTTGCGGACATGCCCGCGAAAATGCGCATGATTCATGCCTCGCATCTTTTGTCATATTTATGTTTGTACGTTTCTACGCTGTCCGGCGCGTTCTGTGCCAGACGGTTTCTTTAATAATACAAGAGGTATGCCAACCATTCGAACGAACAATGAAACGAAGTGGATTTGCCTTTTTACAAGGGATTTCCAGAGAATATTCGCCTCATCCGGCATCACCAAAACAGGTTGCTGAATAAAGGCATACCTGCCGCATTTCAGGTAATATGCTGGAAAATGTCCTGCTTCGAGAGGCAGCGCACCGAAAAAAATCATGATCGTCCTCATGATTGTGAAACGGAATTTCTTCTTTTCACAAAAGAGCCTCTCTTTTCACTTGACGCTTTTTATAGTGTGTATATGGTAAGGCGTGCTTTTTGACAAAAACGTATTCGTTTTGGCAGCCGACAGGCTGTCGTTTTTTGTGATATGGAGGAATTATGATTGGCATAATTGACTACGGCGCTGGTAATTTGCGGTCAGTCAAAAAAGCGTTTGATTATTTGGAAATCAAGGCGACCATCATTCAATCGCCAGAGGAGATGACTGGCGTGGAAAAGCTCGTTCTTCCCGGCGTAGGGGCGTTCTGCGCTTCGATTGACGCGCTGAAGGCGAAACGCCTGTTCGATCCGGTTCGCGAATGGGTCGCGGCGGATCGTCCGTTTTTAGGGATTTGCCTCGGTTTGCAGATGTTATTCGAAGAAAGCGAAGAATTCGGCAGTTCTCCGGGATTAGGCGTGTTTCAAGGCCGTGTCCCGCAGTTCACGCAAGGCAAAGTGCCGCAGATCGGCTGGAATCAAGTCAAACAGACGAAAGTGTCGCCGCTCTGGAACGGACTGGATGATAATTCATTTTTCTACTTTTTGCACGGTTTTTATATTCTCCCCGAAGACCGCGACATGGCTATCGGCGAGACGGACTACGGCCTGACCTATACCTCTGCGATTCATAAAGGGAATGTGTACGCCGTCCAATTCCATCCCGAAAAAAGCGGCAAATTGGGGATGCGCCTGTTGCAAAACTGGGTAAATATCGGCTGATTTCAACGCAGATAGGCAACACGTATGCAAAATATTCTTCGGATTCAATGCCCTGACGAATTGCTGTTAGAACTGCACACAACAGCAGAAGCATTCGGCGAGATGGTAAAAACCTACGCCGCCGTCGCCTTGTTTAAGGAAGGCAAAATCTCTTCCGGCATGGCGGCGCAATGGTTGAATATTCCGAGAATGACATTTTTATTGAATGCGATGGCGCTCGGCATCGAACAACTTGACGACTCTGAAGATGATTTGAGGCGGGAAACGGCATTGTTATGATCGTATTTTCGAACACGACGCCGTTAATTGCGCTGTCAAGTATCGGTCAATTACCGTTGCTGCGAACGATTTTCCATGAAATTCGAGTGGTTGATGTCGTTGCCGGCGAATGCGCTGTCGGTGGAAAAATTGTTGTTCCGGATTTCACGCATTTCGAATGGATATACCTCGTCAATTCGTTTCCGTGCGAGCATGATTCTGTGTTGATGCGCCTTGATCCAGGTGAGAAGCATACATTGAATGCCGCAATGAAAACACACGCAGATCTGGTCATTATTGACGAAAAACTCGGAAGAAATATCGCCGAATATTTGGGGCTGGCTGTGACTGGCACATTAGGCGTTCTGCTCAAAGCGAAACAGATGGGCGTCATTCCTTCGTTTAGCGGGTGTGTGCGCGGAATGTTGAACGCTGGCATCCGTTATAATACGAACTTAGTCAAAAAATTGGCCACACAGGTCAATGAAATATTTTGATAGAATCAGGCGAAGACGATGGTATCAAATAACGATTACGAGAAAATCATCAGTCGTTTTTCGCCACGAGTGAACACGAATTTTCACGAATTGATTTTTTATAAAACATTTGTGAAAATTCGTATTCATTCGTGGCGAAAAACGTAAAAAGAAGATATCAATGTTAGCGAAACGCATTATTCCATGTCTGGACGTGGACGACGGCAGAGTCGTCAAAGGCGTCAAATTCGAAGAAATCCGGGACGCGGGCGATCCGGTGGAACTCGCCCGGTTTTACAATGAACAGAGCGCGGACGAACTCGTGTTTCTCGACATCGGCGCATCGTATAAAAGCCGCGAGACGCTGATCGAAGTCGTGCGGCAGGTGTCGTCGGAGGTCTTTATTCCGTTGAGCGTCGGCGGCGGCATCCGCAGCGTCGAAGATATGCGCAATATCCTGCTGGCGGGCGCGGACAAAGTGGCGATGTGCACGTCGGCCATCAAAAATCCGAATTTATTGTCGGACGGCGCGGAAATTTTCGGCTCGCAGTGCATCGTCCTGTCAATTGACGCCAAGCGCGTCGGCGATACCTGGCACGCCTTCACGCACGGCGGGCGCAACGATTCCGGCCTTGATGCCATCGAATGGGCGAAACGCGGCGAAGAACTCGGCGCGGGGGAAATCCTGCTCAATTCGATTGACATGGACGGCATGAAGCAGGGCTATGATTTAGAATTGAATGCGCGGGTCTCCGAATTGGTCGGCATTCCGGTCATCGCGTCGGGCGGCGCGGGCAACGTGCAGCACATGGTCGAGGCGATTACGCTCGGCAAGGCCGACGCCGTGCTGTTGGCGTCGTTAGTTCATTTCGGGGAATACACGATCCCGCAAATCAAAACCTACATGCAAGAACAAGGAGTGGTAGTGCGATGGTAATTGCTTCGATAGACATCATGCAGGGCAAAGTCGTGCAGTTGCGGCAAGGCAGCGAAAAAGTGTTGGAACGCGACGACGCGCTGGCGCTCGCCGCCGATTTCGATAGATACGGCGAAATCGCCGTGATTGACCTTGATGCTGCGATGGGCAAAGGCGAGAACGTCGCGATGATGAAAGAACTCGTCAAGCGGGCGGAATGTCGCGTCGGCGGCGGAATTCGCACCGTCGAAAAAGCGAAAGAATTCATCGCGCTTGGTGCGCGAAAAGTCATTATCGGCTCGCAGGCGTTTGAAAACAATCAGATCAACCACACGTTTTTGCAGGAATTGGTCAACGCCATCGGGCGGCCTCGCATTATCGTCGCTGTTGACGCGCTGGAAGGCAAAATCGTGACACGCGGCTGGAAGCATCAGACCGATCTGCCGCTCTTCGATGCGGTCAAGCAGTTAGAACCGTATGCCTCCGAATTTCTGTTCACCTGCGTGGAGCGCGAAGGCACGATGAAAGGCGCAAATTTTGACTTAATTCGAGAATTGAAACGCACGACGAAACGCCTGATTACGGCGGCGGGCGGCGTCTCCACGCTGGATGAAATCACGCAGATTGCGGACATCGGCGCGGACGTGCAGCTTGGCATGGCCTTATATACCGGCAAAGTGGATCTGGCAGAATCGTTTGTCGAATGTCTGAACTGGAAAACTGAGTTGTTGACTGCTGTGACGCAAGACGAAGCGGGACAGGTGTTGATGGTGGCGTATTGCAACAAAGAGGCGTTACGAAAAGCTTTCAGAACCGGCAACATGACCTATTTTTCGCGCTCACGCCAGAACTTATGGACAAAAGGGGAAACCTCCGGCCATACGCAAAAGCTTGTGCGGATGCGGGCCGATTGCGACCGCGATGCGCTGCTTGTGACGGTCAAACAGGCTGGTGCAGCCTGTCATAACGACACTTATACCTGTTTCGGCGATCAACGTCCGACGCTGCAACAATTCTACGCCGAAGAATCGGCGGCGATTCAGGCCAATACCGCGCGTTCCGAAACGCAGATTCAAGAACTGCTGCGCGTTGCCGGGCATGAATTCAGCAACGCCGCGACGCCGGACAGCGTTTTGACAACGGCGGCGGACGTGTTCGACGGCATGACCGCATTGCTCGCCAAACGCGGCGTCAGCGTGGAAGACGTGCTGGCCGAACTCGGTCGGCGCAAACGGGCAAAATAGAACTCGGAGACTCAACCCCGCCAGGGTTTAAAACCCTGGCAGGGTTTGTTCGAATGATGGATTTTCTCATGGAATGCCTCGCTATCGGCGATTTGCAGGACGGCGAATCCGACCCGTCGGTGGACGCGATTTTGAATGTCAGCGAGTTCGAGTATGTGACCGCGCGGATTTATAAGCATCTGCCGTTTCCAGATTTCGAATATCTGAGCGATTTGACGATTATCGGCCAATGTACGCAGTTTATCCATGAGCAAATCGCGAAAAGGCATCGCGTGTTAGTTCATTGTTACGCTGGAATCAGCCGTTCCAGTACAATTTGCATCGCGTATTTGTACGAGTGCGGCATGTCGTTCGGCGAAGCGTTGGCGTTTATCCATCAGCGTCGCCCGATTGCGTACCCGCATGAGGCGCTGCTTCGTTCGCTGCATGATTGGTACAAGCCGCGCCCTCTTCCATAATGACAACGTATCCCATTTCCGCGAAAAAAATTCTGATTGTTCAATTCCGTCAAATCGGCGACGTGCTGCTGACGACGCCCGCCGTCAAAGCCTTGCGCGACGCTTACCCTGACAGCGCGATATGGTATTTCACCGAAACCGGCCCGGCGAAAATCTTACAGGGCAATCCGCATATTGACCACATCGTGACGCGCCAGCGCAAGGCGCGTTTGCGCGATGATTTTGCCCTGATTCGGCAATTGCGAAACGAACGTTTTGATCTCGTCATAGATTTTTTTTGCAACGGACGCAGCGCGTGGATGTCATGCCTCACAGGCGCTCCGCATCGCATTGCGGTGGCGCATCGCGGACGCTCATTTTGGTACACCGACACGCCAACGATTCAGGCCGGAATCGGATACGCGCCCGAAGATAAATTGGCCTTGCTCCGCGCTATCGGCATTCCCGGAACGCTGATTCCGCCTGTGCTGCATATTGCTGACGACGCGAACGCCTATATTAACGCATTTTTCACACAGCAGAAGCTTGACAAAACGGACGCTGTCAACCATGCTCCGATTGTGACGATTGACCCGACGAGCCGGAGACAGGCGAAACAATGGATTCCCGAACGCTACGCGCAGCTTGCCGACGCGCTGTTCGAACGGCATGGCGCGCGATGTATTTTTCTCTGGGGGCCGGGCGAGCGCGACATGGTGGAATCGCTTGTCACACAGGCGAAACATCCGCATCTGCTCGCCTGTCAGACCGACTTGATGCAGCTTGCGGCGTTGATTGCCAAAAGCGATCTGCATATCGGCAATTGCTCCGCGCCGCGCCATCTCGCCGTCGCCGTCGGTACGCCGTCGTTGACCGTGATGGGGCCGACCAGCGCCGCGAACTGGACGTATCCGTCGCCGCAGCATCGCGCGATGCGCGGCAACGTGGCCTGTCTCGAATGCCAGAAAACCGACTGCGTCACGCATGAATGTATGATTGCGCTGACGGTCGAAATGATGGCGGACGCGGCGGGGGAATTGTTGGGACAAAAACACAAGCGCATTGATTCCGTCAAGCGTCATCAAAAGTGGCAAGAGTCGTTAAAAAAAGATGAATTTTTCGCAAAGGTATTTCAGGAATAAATGTACCGTAGCGGTTTACGCATTACAGATGTGGAAAAGGGCAAATCAGATGGTAAACAATAAAAAACTTTCACGTTCACGCGCATTAGCTGCTAAATTGATTTATCAGATGCTTACGATATTGCGTGACAATGGCAAAGAGATGCCGATGCGCGAACTCATCGCAAAAGTCGGGAAACAGGTCGAATTGGATGCATGGGATAAGGCTCGATATGAAAAATCAGGATATGTGCGATGGGAATCCATCCTACATTTTTTTAGTATTGATTGTTTGAAAGCCGGTTTTTTGGTAAAAAAGCAAGGCATCTGGTATATTACGCCCGAAGGAGAAGAGGCGCTTAAATTAAATCCCGAAGAGTTATTTGAAACAGCCCATAAAGCATACCGTGCGTGGAAAGCTAATCAGATCGAAACAGAGTCTCTCCCTGACTCTGACGCTGAGCAAGCACCTCAAGACCATGTCATTCGATTCGAACAAATCGAAGAAATTGCGATGAATGGTCTTGAACAGTATATCAATGCGAAAAACCCGTATGAATTTCAAGATTTGGTCGCGGCGCTGCTTCGAGGCATGGGCTATTACACGCCATTTGTCGCGCCAAAAGGCAAAGATGGCGGCGTTGATGTCATCGCCTATCGCGACCCATTAGGAACGCAATCTCCTCGAATTCAAGTGCAGATCAAACATCGAGAATCAACTGCGAATGTTCAAGAAGTTCGACAGTTGATGGGATTGCTGCAAAAAGAAGGCAATGTTGGCATCTTCGTTTCAACCGGCGGCTTTACTTCAGACGCCAAAACCGCCGCGCGAAGTTCTCATATTCATGTCGAATTGATTGATTTGACTCGTTTTATTGGCTTATGGCAGGAATTTTATGAAAAACTTACTGACGAAGATAAAAGCCTGTTACCATTAAAGCCGATCTATTTTTTGGCGATAAATGAATAGGGAGTTTTTGAAAATTTACCCTTCAATGAGGTTTCGCATACATTATGAAAAAACGTATCTTGATTGTTGACGACGAAAAAGTCTTTTCCAGTTATTTGGATCAAATCCTTTCCCGCAAAGGCTACGAATCGCAGGTGGCGGGCAACGGAGTGGACGCCCTTGCGCTTTGCGAACAGGCTGAATTCGACCTGATTCTGTCGGATATTAAAATGCCGAAAATGGACGGGCTGGAACTGCTCCGCACGGTGCGGGAGCGGGCGCAGCAGACGGGCGGCGAACGCTGGGCGCAATTGGCGTTCATCATCATGACCGCGCACGGCAGCGTCGAAACAGCGGTCGAAGCGATGAAAAACGGCGCGAGCGACTACATCACCAAGCCGTTCAACTCCGATGAAGTGCTGCTCGTCATCAAAAAAGTCTTCGAGCAGAAACGTTTGCAGGAAGAAAACACGTATCTGCGCGGCGAAGTGCTGGACAAATACAACGCCGAAAACGTCATCATCAGCCAAAGTCCCAAAATGCAGCGGATTTTCACCATGATCGAGAATGTCGCCCAGACCGACTCAACTGTCCTGATTCAGGGGGAGACCGGCACGGGTAAAGAACTCGTGGCGCGTTCGATTCATTACAACAGCCGCCGCAAAAACAATAAATTCGTGGCGATCAACTGCGGTGCGTTGGCGGATAACCTGCTGGAAAGCGAACTGTTCGGCCACGAAAAAGGTTCGTTTACCGGCGCCATCCGCCAGAAAATCGGCAAATTCGAGCTTGCAGATCAGGGTACGCTTTTTCTCGACGAAATCGGCAACGTGTCACAAGCGATGCAGATGAAACTCCTGCGCGTGCTTCAGGAAATGCAATTCGAGCGCGTCGGCGGCAATCGCACGGTCGAAACCGATGTCAGAATTATCGCCGCGACGAATGAAAATCTTGAAATCGCCGTCGAAGAAAACCGCTTCCGCGAAGATTTGTACTATCGCATCAACGTCATTCCAATTCAATTGCCGCCGTTGCGCCACCGCCGCGAAGATATTCCGCTTTTAGCCAAGCATTTCGTGGCGAAATTGAGTCATGGACGCGTGAAAGACGTGTCCGACGAAGCGATTCAAACACTGCTGACGTACGATTGGCCGGGCAATATCCGGGAATTGGAAAATATTATCGAACGCTCTGTCATCCTCGAACGCGGGCAGACGCTCCTGAGCATTGATCTGCCGAGCCGCACACAGCGCAAAGCCGAAGCAGGCGTTCTCGATTTCAACGAAGAACTGCCGCTGGATCAGGTGCGCGAGCAGATGGTGGATGTGATTGAAAAAGAGTATCTGAAACGTGTCCTCGCGAAATATCAGGGAAGCATCAAACGCGCCGCCGAGCATACCGGCCTGACGACCCGCAGCATTCACGGTAAAATGAAAAAATTCGATTTGCGGAAAGAGGATTTTAAGCGATAGAAGCCATTCATGTAAGTCGAAACTATAGTTTCGACTTACGCCACTGCATTGAGCCAAAGGACATCTGTCAGACACCTTTAAGGTGTCTGACAGATTTTTTCAATCATGAACAAACGACTCATCTCATATTTATTCATGTTGAGCCTGAACGTCGTGCTTGCGCTGTCGGCATTCGCGCAAATGCCGACAATGCCGTCGAAACTGCAAATCGCGGTCGAGCCGGAGGAAATCGTCTTGACGCAGGGGATCACGGTCGGCGCGAGCGAGCGGACGATTCAGATGATCGTCCGGGAAATTAGCGGCGTGAAGCCCGCGAAATTGGATGTCGTGGCGCATCCGTTCCGGGAGACGAATTCCGGCGACATGATGGATGTCAGCGTGATTACGGTCAACCTGCCGCAGCAGCAAGCCGCGCTCGAACCGGGCGGATTGCAGCGCGTGGAACTGAGTTTCGGCGGCTTCCGGCAGGCAGGAAGCTATCTCGGCGCGATCACTGTGCATGACGGCGTCAGCGGCGAGCGCAAAGAAATCCCGGTGCGCATCAATGTCAAAGACAGCCCGGCGTTTCCGGCGCTTGTGCTGTTCGGCGCGATTCTCGCGGCGGCGGGCGTGAACTATTGGACGAAAAAAGGACGCCGCAAAAACCGTCTCGAACAACGCCTGAACGAATTGCAAGACACCTTGAAACTCACCGGCTCGGAAGATGCGCCATTTCTCGCGGATGCGCGGCAATTGTTCGACAAAGCCCGCGTTTATACACAGGAATACCGCTTCGCGCTCGCTGAAGCCGCCATCGAAGCTGGAAAGCAGAAGCTCGAAACCCACGAACAGCGGCAGCGCGGCAGCGTCGCGTTGCGGGAAAAAATTCAGAGCTTGCTGAATGAAACGCGCGAACTTGGCGCGACTGACTCGCAGGCGACGCGCCTGAGCCGCGAATTGATCGAACTGCTGCCGACGGTCGAAACCGATTACGACGAAACCGACGCCGTGACGCGGCAATTCGAGATGTTTCTTCATGCCTATCGCCTTGCGCGGCGCGACGCGCAAGCCGCCAAAGAAAAATTGAACGGCGACAACGACGTCGTGCGCCACGCCAACCGCGCCAAAATCGAATTTCTGCTGCGGGATGTCGAACGCCTGCTCAATGTCGCTGAAACCATGAACGCGCTCGACGAGGCGAACACGCTGCTGCGCAATATCGCGGTAGAATTGTCGCCGGAAACCGTGAATCAGAACATTTTTCGCGCCGAACGAATGCAGAAAACGCTTGAGAAATGCCGCGAACAGGCGAAGCGCGTCACCGGGACGCAAATGCAGCGCATCGCGCAGAGTTGGGTAGAACGCGCCGAAAGCGAGATGAAAGACGCCCGCTTCGAGGATATGGAAGAGACCCTGCGGCTGATGGCGAAGGCGCTGAGCATCATTGACCGCATCAAAGACGCGGAAAAGCGCGTGAAAGGCAAAGACCAGCGCATGTCCGATCTGCGCCGCATCCTGCGAGACAGCAAAACCGCATTGGAACGCCTGTCACGAGACGGTGTGCTGGAAGCCGAACATGATGTAACGCAGGCTCTTGCCATGTTAGACGACAGCCGGAAACGGTTCGAACCATTCGAATTGTCAGAAGACGAACCGACGCCGTCCGCGCAGCCTGATTATGCCGAAGAATCAGAAGATGGGACTTCGACAACACTCCGCCCGATTCGGCGCGAAGACCTTGAACAGCGCGTCAATGCGCTGTTGGAAGAGGCGGCGCGTTATCCGCGCCTGCTGCCGAAAGTCGAGCAATGGCGTTCCGCCGCGCAAAAATTGATCCGCTTTGATGAACTCGCCGACTTGAACGTCTATTTGAATAATATTCAAGACGAGTTGTCGCTCTACGCGCAGATTCTTTCGATTCGAGCGCAAGCCGGAGAAAAACGGATGCGGGCAGCGCAGCGCCTGTCAGATCAAGCGGCGCAACTGCTCTTGACGGAAACGACGAGCGACCGGGGCGTCTATCATCGCGCGCAGGTGCTTGCAGATGCCGCCAGCGCGTTGATAGAAGAATCCCGCGATGACCGCGACATCGAGCAGGCGCTCGCGCAGCTTGGCTCGCCGAAGCTCGCAACCCAGATTGTGACGTATGGCGCGGTGGCGTCGTATTTCGTGGTCGCGGCGACGCTCGGTTTTCAGATTCTTTACGCGCCGAATCACGATTTCGGGGCGCTGCCGTTCCCCGATTATTTTTCGCTGATTCTCTGGGCGTTCGGCTTCGAAGGCGCGAAGATCACGGCCACCAACGTCTATGAAGCATATTTCAAAAAGGAAGGATGAAAAGCTCCTTTTTGAATGAGCGTGGGCAGGAAAACACATAGGAATTTATCATGAATACAAAAATCATAAACGGATTGAAAATTATCGCGAGCGTTATTGTTGGCATCGTTGCCGGTGTAGTGGCTTTTGTATTGATGATTGCTTCTACGTTTGTAGGTTATAGCGAATTTTATTCTCTCATTATTGTGTTGGCGTATCTCAGCTTTCTTGGAGTTTTATTATTTTGGAATCTCGCGAAACCGAAATTATTGGTGATTCCAGCCTCTTTGCTCCTTGTATGCATTACATGCGGCGCTGCGCTAATTGGCTATGATCGCTATATCGAATCAATTCCCGTTGTAAAAGAGTCAAAAGTCAATCTTCATGAGTATAAACCGTTTTCACCGCACTCCAAAGCCGCTCGATTAGAGAACGCTTCAAGTTATACATTGACAACCGATTTGCCTAAAATTGATGGCGCAACCGCTCTTTACCCGCTTTACGCTTCATTTGTGAATGCGACGTATCCGAAAGATGATTATGATCCTACGAATAGTATTGTGTTGTGCAGCACGACCCCGAAAGCGTTCGAAAACCTTTTGAATAAGACTGTTGATATTATTTTTTGCGCAGAACCTTCGAAAGAGCAAGAGAGAATGGTGGCAGAGAAAGGAATGGCATTTCATTTGACCCCGATTGGCAAAGAGGCATTCGTGTTTTTCGTCAATGCCAAGAACCCCGTCAACAGTATTTCTTCGAAACATATTACTGATATCTATTCGGGAAAAGTGACAAATTGGAAAGAACTCGGCGGGAAAAACAGTTCGATAAAGGTGTTTCAACGACCGAAAAATAGCGGAAGCCAAACGATCCTTGAGAAGATTATGAAGGATGAGCAGTTAATTGAGCCGCTGAAAGCAGATGTAGTGGATGGGATGGGGGGCATCATCGAACGAACCGCTGATTATAGAAATTTTAAAAATGCCATAGGGTATTCATTTTTATATTATTCGACGCAAATGGTGAATAACGGCGCCATCAAATTGTTAGCGATTGATCATATCGTTCCCTCTAAAGAGACCATTCAGAATAATTCCTATCCGTATGTCTCGAATTTTTATGCGATCACCTGTGGAAATGAACCAGAAACGACAAAAGCATTCATTCAGTGGATTCTCTCCAACGAAGGCCAATATTTAGTTGAAAAAACGGGTTACATCCCCATCAATACAAGCGATTGAAGACCGGATAAATTGAGCGAATACGCCCTCCGCAATACGACGTTATTGCTATTTCGGAGAAGAACTCTTGACATAAAAAAACCGCCGAAATTCAGACGAATTCGGCGGTTTGCATGTGGATTGAACGAAAAATATTGTGTTTTATCGTCCGTAAACTCCGGTAAACAGACGTAAACGTTCCATTGATTCTTGTGGAATCATGTCCCAGGTAAATCGCCATTTCCAATTGATTCCGGTCGTGGACGGCGTATTCATGCGGGCGCTGGCGTCCGGTTCCAGAATATCTTGCAGCGGCGTCATCGCAATATCTCCCTCAGCTTGGCCGATTTTCAGCAGTTTTTTCAGGATGTTCGACATCCGGCCTGCGGGAAACATGCAAGAAAAACCCCAAAAATCTTGACAAGAACAAATCGGTTTGACAGTGCATGAGACTGGAGAATCTGTCTGTTGTCAATGCGCGGGAGCGTTTATCATGCTGGAAGAGGTGAGGTGAACAGGACATCCGTACTGTGACGTTATGATATTTTTATTACTTTCGATTGCATGCTCTGTCACAATTGCGCATATTTTCAAATACGCCGCTGAAAAAAATATCCCGATGTTTGCCTTATTTGCCGTAAATTATGGGATCGGCTCCGTCGTGGCATTTTCAGGATGCGAAACGTTGCGGGTGTGGGAATTGATGTCGCCGAATCTTGTCTTGTTGGGCATGGTGCAAGGCGTGTTGTTCGTGTGCAGCTATGGGCTGATGGTCCAGGCGATCAAAAAATTGGGCGTGATCATTCCGGTGTCGCTGATGCGCCTGTCCGCCGTCATTCCGACGTTCGCGTCGATCCTCTTTTTCGCTGAAATCCCACAGCCGCTCCAAATCGCCGGAATCATTATCGTTTTTGTGTCGCTGTCGTTTGCCACGCAAGAACGGCTGCTGCTGACGAATTGGTCGAAAATCTTCCATAATGGATTGGCCTGGGGGTTAATGCTGTTTCTCGTGTACGGCATTACGAATTTCGGGTTCAAAATCCAGCGCGAATTCTTTTTGGTCGCGAATCCCGCGCATTTTCTCGTGATTGTTTTTCCCACGGCGTTTCTTGTCTCGCTGACGATGGTGTTTCGGCAAAAGCTGTCGATTTACCGTGAAATCTTGCGGCTCGGCAGCGTGCTCGGCGTCATTAACTTGTTCGCCAGTTATTTTTTTATGCGGGCGCTGCAAGAGTTTCCGGGCATTGTCGTCTATCCGATTAACGGCATCGGCATCATTTTAGTCTCCACGATTACCAGTATCTTTTTTTGGAAAGAACGGCTGAACCGGACGAATTACGTGTTTATTGCGTTGGCCTCGTTGGCGTTATTGATGATTTATCCGCATTAAGAACCAGGGACGAATACACGATGATCGAGAAAAATCTCAGTCTGTACAATCGCATCCATGACGGCGCGATAGCATGGGCAACGGCGCGGTTCCGCGAGCCAGGAGCGCGTGCCATGTGCTTCGTGTTGCTGCTGCCGGATTTGGTGCGCCTGATGATCAAACTTCTGGAGGATACCCGCGTTTCTTTTTTTGATAAAATCTTCATTCTCAGCGTACTGATTTACGTGGTGTTTCCGATTGATCTCGTGCCAGAACTGCTTGCCGGGCCGTTCGGCATCATCGAAGACGCGCTGCTGGCAGGCGTGATGCTGGTTCGGCTTGTAGGCAATCCTGCGAACGCCGAAGCAATTCAAGAACATTGGAACGGCGATCCGGCGGTCATCCGGAAAATCCGACAGATGAATCAGCGTTTCGAACGATTGCTGACGAAATGGCGCGAATAACAAGGCGAAATCCGCGCCGTTTTCTAATTTTACCTTGACAAGATGCCATTCTCCGTATGCCGTGCTTTAAAATTTTTGTCATGAACACAAACTGCGTCTGTTGGTTTCTGTCTATTTTTTTGCTATCGAATCGGAAACATCGTATGGTCAACGCTTCTGTGCGCATCAGCGCGTTCATTCTGTCTCTCCTTTGCGGCGTCGTGTCGGCGGCTACTGCCGGAACGGTGGAAGTCTTTTTCAATAACGACAATCTGCGCTACACCTTGTTTACGATCAATGAAGGGCAGACCGAATATGTGCAGCTTGAAAAATTCGCCAACATGTTTCAATTGCAATCAGAGGTTGAGCCTGATGGACGCATCGTTTTGCAGTATGGCGAAAAGAGTCTCTCATTTTTCCCGGATCAGCCGAATGTGATTTCGGCGAAACGTTCGTATCCGGTAACGTTTCCGGCGCGAAAAATCGAAGGCGTCGTCATGGTGCCGCTGGAATTTCTGACCAAAACGCTGCCGCTGATTTATGAATATGACCTGCTGTGGGACAGCCAGCAGCGACGCATCACGGTCGGAATCGAAAATTTGGAGTTACGCAGCTTGTATGCCAGTCCCTACGCTGATTATACTCGTATTGCCGTGCAATTGAGCCAGAGTGTCCCCTATAAAATTACGGAAAAACTTCCATCGCTGCTGATTTTCGAATTGCCGCAGGCCACATTCAATATCCAGGATAATCCGTTGCAAATCAATAATACGGCGGTAAAGCACGTCAAGGTGATTGATAGCTTCGGCACGACGCAGATTATAGTACGTTTAGGCGAGGAGTTTGTCCGCTATGCGCATAAGACGAAAGACAATCCGCCGCGCTTGATTATAGACGTCTTCACGACAGATGAGGCGATTGCAGAAGAAGAAACGCCGACGCCCGAACCTGAAGAAACCGCGACAGACGAGCAAGCCTCGGAGACGTCTGAAACAATTGTCGAGCAGGATTTGACCACGCCCGGAAAAGAGGGAGAGATCGCCGTCAGTCAGCCATTCTCGTTGAAAACGATTGTGATCGATCCCGGTCATGGCGGCAGTGATCAAGGCGTCGTCGTTGTGCCAGCAGCCGATGCGACGCCTGCGCTTTTGGAAAAGCAGTTGACGTTGCATCTCGGCAAACTGCTCAGCCCCTATCTTGTCGAACGTTTGGGCGTGTCCGCGACATTGACGCGCGAAGGCGACGATTTTCTTTCCGGCGAAATGCGCGCCACCATCGCCAACAGCAACCGCGCCGACGTGTTTATCAGCCTGCATGTCAATAATTCCACCTCGGATCAGCCGGGCGGATTCGAGGTGTATGTCATGGATTACGGCAGTTTGGATATGCCGCAAGGCGCGAAAGCGCAAGTGCTGGATTACGCGCAGGCCAAATATCTCGAACAGAGCAAGCGACTGGCGGAACAGATTGTCGCGGCCTATCGCGCTCGTAATAACGGGGCGCGGGCGGTCGTCAAACGCGCGCCGCTCTTCACCTTGAAAGGCGCAACGATGCCGTCGGTGCATATCGAAATCGGGTATGCGTCCAATGCGGGTGGCCGTCAGAACATGACGCAGGACGCATTTCAACAACTGCTGATCGGCGCAATCGCAGACGGCATCGCGGCCTTTAAAAAGGGAGAGGAATTGTAATGTCGAAATGGTGGATTGTGGTGGTTCTGCTCATCGCCGGACTTGTGGGCGGAACGTGGTATTTGTACACGTCTTCTCCTCAAGGGATGGCCGACGCGCTGCCGCGGCTGCCAGGTTTTCCCGTTGCGACGCCTGCAACGTCGGACATGCTGGAAGGGCGAAATCGAGAAGTCACGCTGTTCGTCAGCGATGCGACAGGTTCATTGACCAGAGCGATTCGCGAAATTGAAAAACGGGATGATCTCCTGGAAGAAGTGACGCAGGCGATCACGCTCTTGATTCAGCCCGATGCGGACGCGCGGAACCCTGCGTTGCCGGAAGGAACGGCACTGCTGAATGTCTTTTTGAGTAACGGGGGGATTTTGTATCTCAACATGAATCGCAATCTCCAGGATCGGCATGTGGGCGGATTGAACGCGGAAGCAGCCACTGTGACGGCGTTAGTCAATACGGTGCTGTTGAATTTTCAGGCGATCAAACATGTGCAAATTCTGGTGGAAGGGGCGGAAATCGAGACCGTAGCCGGTCATATAGATTGCCGCAAGCCCTTTTCGAACGTCTTATTACTGGATTCGTAATATTCCTCCCCCACCCCAATACAAGAGGGGCGAGGAGGATTCGTCAACGCGCAAGCAAGAAAGGATAGAACGCATGAGAAGTGATGGAAGACAGTCGGATCAGTTGCGTCAGGTCAAAATTACCCGGCGATATATCAAACACGCCGAAGGATCGGTGTTGATCGAAGTCGGCGATACGAAGGTGATTTGCACCGCCAGCGTGGAAAATAAAGTCCCGCCGTTTTTGCGGAATATGAATAAAGGCTGGGTCACGGCGGAATATGGGATGCTGCCGCGTTCCACGCATACCCGGACGCAGCGCGAAATCTCGAAAGGGACGCCGAATGGACGCACGCAGGAGATTCAACGCCTGATCGGACGCTGTCTGCGCTCTGTCGTGGATTTGACGAAGCTCGGCGAGCGCACGATCTGGGTTGACTGCGATGTCATTCAAGCCGACGGCGGCACGCGCACCGCTTCGATTACCGGCGGCTGCATCGCCTTGTTCGATGCCTTGACCTACATGCGCAAAAACAACGACATAGACACGATGCCGCTGAAAGATTTTATCGCCGCCACCAGCGTCGGCATCGTCAATAACAAGATTTTGTTGGATTTGAATTACTCGGAGGATTCCAAGGCCGAAGTGGATATGAATATCGTCATGACCGGCAGCGGCAAATTCGTCGAAATTCAGGGCACGGCGGAAGAAGACCCGTTCACCCCGGAACAGATGCAAAGCATGTTAGCGCTCGCCAAACGCGGCATTGACGACCTGATCAAAATTCAACGCTCCTACCTCGGCGAAACGCTGTTAGATAAATACCTCTAATATTCCCTTCATAAACAGGGCGAACCGAGCGGTTCGCCCATCGCTTTATCAGTAAACATACAGTGAAATAAATAAATTCTGATTCACCGGTCCGACGTTTACCGTAACAGAAGGAAAACCGAATGCAGTGAATAATAATGACCCGGGCGGAGATTGAAAAACATCCACATTGTCACATGTCGAATTCGTTGCGACGATGAATTGTTGAATCGTACCAGCAGAAACGTTGAGCAATGGGCCAGGCGGCGTCATTGTAGTTCCGAGGCAAGCCGGATTGAACGGATCGTAAGTTAACGCAACCTGAATGGTATAGGATTGATGTGAGATTATCGGAATCGGGGTCGGCGGCGGCGTAATCACCGTGATCGGCGTATCATCCACCGGCTCGCCATCGCAAATCAGCACGATCCCCGGCGCGTCCCCACATGCTTCAGGCGGCGTCGGAGTGTCGCCCGGTTGAGGCGTGTTTTCCGGTGCAGGCGTCACCGTGATAACCGGCGCTGGCGTGGGCGTTGTCAACGGAATCAGTTCGATGCACGGCTCGGTAATTTTTTCCGCGCCGCTGCCGCCGAACATTTCGGACAGGCCGCATCCAGTCGTAAAAAGCAGGAAACCGCAGCAGAGGATCACCAGACGAGAACGCCATATCTTTCGTATCAACATAGATATTTCCTCCCCTCTATTTTTTGACAATATACGCTTCCCGGACGAGATCGCCATCCGACAGGCCGATCTCTTTTGTCGTGTTATCTTCGACCGTGAACTCGGTTTCGAAGCGTCCTTTCTGCGTGATGTAGGTCAGGCGATACGTGCCGCCGACGGGAATATGTAATCTGAAATACGAATCTCCGGGCGTGTATTCGATCCCGACGCCGCCGATCAGCAGGATGCCGCTGTTATCGCTTTTCGCAAACAGATGTTCTCCCGATCCTGTCGCGCCGAATTCGGAAAACACGGTGACAACGCCGAACGGACGGGGATTCGATGTGTCGGTGATGCGGCCGGGAAACACTGTGGCGCTCAGAACTTCTCCCCCAGTCGTCAAACCGATGGTCAGCAGCGCATTTTTCTCCGCCCGGAAGACGATGTAAAATTGGCCGATTTGCGTGACGTATTGCAACAGATATTCGCCTGCCGGAACTTGAATCAAAAAATGTTCGTGGCCTTTGTACACGCCAAATCCCTGGTCTTTTGTCGCTCCGGCATAAAAGTTGTAAAGAGGTGTGATGCTGTTAGGCTCGGTCGGGCTGTCGAAGAAGATATTCTGTTCGTTATTGCATCCTGAAATAACAAACAGCAGCAGCAAAACCACGCTGCGTATGCCAATCTGTTTTTTCCGAATGATCATCGGTGTCTCCTTTCGAATTATGGCACGAGTTGAATCATGCGCCAATTGCGAAGCTTCTCCGTTTGCGCGGCGTCCAACATCGTCGTAATCAGGTATTTTTGCGCGGCCTCAGCCATTTCGGGATATTCAGTCCCGCTCTCTAATTTCGAGAAGTTGCGCGGAGCATACGGCACAAGCGTGCCTAATTGCAGTCTTGACGACCAGCCGTGAATTTTGATTTTCTCCGTCGCCAGCGCGAATTGCGCGTAACGCTGCTGTTCTATCGTCGCTAATGCTGCGGGAACGCGCTGCCAGACGGCATTCATCTGAAACGATGAATCTACGGCGACGAAAATTTTGCGCGGGTTCTGCGTAAGATAGACATGATACGCGCCGCCGCATACTCCGAAAAGGCTGACGGTGATACTGAGCCAGACGATAAATGGTTTCATACGCGAAATATTTTTTCAGCGAAACCTCACAGGTTTTCAAAACCTGTGAGGTTTACTGCTCCTCTTACATTTGCGCGTTCAACAATGCGCCGATTTTATATTGCACTTCGCCTTCATCCGCATTGATGCTGGCGGCTTCTACGATGGACGAAAGCTCTTGCAATACGGGCAGATTCGCCTCGTAACCAATCGTATAAATCGGAATGCCGAGCGCCTGAATCACGGGGCGCACGTCGTCGAATTTCAAGCCGTTGTTCGTTTCCCCGTCCGTCAGCACGAACAGCGTGGTTTTCGCATTCGGATTCTTCTGCTTTTCCTGAAGCAGCATGGATAATGACACGGCAATGCCGCTGTACATCGCCGTTTGACCGCCTGCGCTCATATCTTCTACCGCTGCGTGAAAGGCCGCTTTATGCGAGAGATTGAATGGCTGGATCGGAAGCGTGACGCTGACAGCATGGTTGAAGACGACAAGCCCAATCGAATTTTCAGAACCGATGAACTCGCCGCCGCCGAGCAACGATTTTTTCAGAGCATTGAGACGGCTGCCGTTCATCGAACCGCTCACATCGCAGAGGAAAATGGCCGAAATCGGTCGTCCCGCGTCTTTTTTCTGTTTCCAGAGTTGCTGCGCCTGGATCAACACTGCCCCGGACGGAACCGCAAACGGCGATGTGTAATCTATCGGCGGATTGAAACCGTAATCTGTCGCCGATTTCTGATATTTAGGCTGCTCCGCAAATTTTGCGAATTGCTCTAATGCCTCCATCTTTTCCTGACCGAGCGCGCCGACGGCGTACAGCGGATTGTCATGCCGGACGCCGAACGGCAGGAATTCATAACCGGATTGCAGCACCTGCGTTTTGACGAACGTCTGATATTCCATGACGAACGCATCGAGCGACCCTCCTTTTTCGACCGAATCCCGCATCTGCATCGTCGTCTGGCTGACGAACGGCACGCCGCGCTGGAAACTTTCGAACGCGCTGACGACCGACGGGTCTAACATCGTCTGTTCGTTGCCGCCTGCAAATGTGGCTAAGACGGTAAACAGAAAATTCAAGCCCGTGCTGCTGGCAAACGGATCGGTGTAGCCCATCGCCAAATTGCCCTGTACGACGGCGTCAATCAGATTTTTGACATCCAACGTTCCGTATTTCGCCCGCATTTGATCCGCTACCGCTTTTTTCATCACCACGCCCGCGACATTGCCGGCGAGTTTGGTGCGAATCGGCGTCATCGTCACCGAATGCGCCGCCGCCATCTGCACCCAGAGTTCGGAGGATGGGGAGAAGGCGTCCGGCAAGTATTTGCGGGACGCGATAAATTCATACGCCGTGCCGGACGCGATCTTCCGAATCACGACTTTCGCGCGTTGGCCGCTTTTCAAGCGAACGTCCTGCGCATTGAAGGCTTCCGCCACTTCCACCATCCAGCCATCCGT
Source organism: uncultured Candidatus Moduliflexus sp. (assembly GCA_964602655.1). GTDB lineage: Bacteria > Moduliflexota > Moduliflexia > Moduliflexales > Moduliflexaceae > Moduliflexus. Next base: position 16,068 of record CAZRSF010000024.1, on the reverse strand, counting down.
GCCTGAGCCTGATTTTTCGGTGGACGCGAAAATTTCTACAACGATGTCGCTGCCGCCGGTCTGCGGCTGATTCATCAACGGAAAGCGGGAAATGTCCGGCAGCATTTGCGCCATATCCTGCCCGGCGGTGAGTTGAATCTGCGCCCGGCGCTGGACAAGGTTTTCAGACCAATCTACTTTCTTGACAAGTTTTGTTAGCCGAGTCACGGCGTTTTCATAAGACAACGGGCCGCTCTGAAACAGATTCGCGCCGCCAGCAAAGTAAAACACCACGCCAGCAGCGATAATGATGTCGAATACGATAAACCACGTAAGCGCCTTTTTCATAGTCAAACCTCCTTTTGAATCACATGTTCCAATTCCTGATTGACAGCGCGCAGGTCGCTGCCGATTTTTTCAATATCTTCCGGGTTCGCTTCTAACAGGGTGAGATTGCCGCTGAAAGCTCGCAGCGTGGTCAGCGAATTTTCGACAGAACGCACTTGCTGATCCAGAATGCTTTGCATCAGTTGCTTTTGCTGCGGCGTGCCGAATCGTTCCAAACGCGATGTCAATTGCAAATGATTTTGGGTGAGTTCCATGAGATTCTCGATAATCCGTTCCAAATCTCCCTGAAATGTATCCGCTTGAAATTCTTGTTGAATCTTTTCAATCATCACAATGCATTCTTCGGCAGGCGCTCGGAACGACGCATGACACGATTTTAAGCCTTTTTGCAATTCTGAGACATCCGATTTGTACGGCATCTCCTTATAGACAGCGCGGAAAGCCTGCGAGCGCAGAAGCAGCACAGGCCAGATCAACAGCAAGATGCCTCCCAGCCCGATCATCACCGCAGCGAGCATGAAGGGCGGCTGAAACCAACGGTAAAATGCCGTTTCCAGTCCGACGATTACCACAATCGCCAACCATGTGAACGGAGAAGCCAGCACCAATCGAAACGTTTGACGTTCCATGACAAAAACTCCTTTTAAAAAATCGTTCCCTACCCATTCGACCTGTCAATGACCCCAATCAAAACACAATTATTATACAAGAAAGCAACATTCGTTGAATGACAATTAAAATCGCGCGGAATACATCACCATCACGCCGTCGGCGCGTGGGGAAATCCGCAGATGATCGGCAATCTGCAACAAACTATTTTCCAAGTCATCCACCTGTTTTTCTTTGCCGCGCGCGCTGCGATAGAACAGATAGGAAGCCGCGCCGGACACTGCGCCTGCGCCGACCAATCCCCAGCCGAGATTGCCTAATCCGTCAGCTTTATCGAGCGCGTCTTGTTTGGCGTTGACTTCATCGGCCTTGCTCTGATCAACCGTAATATCATCCACAATGTCGCTGGAAGCGTTGGAGGCGCCGACCAGAATAAATCCGCTCAACATGCCGGTAATAGCCGCCGTCGTGAAGACATCGCTAACTGTCCGGTTTTTTCCGGCGCGTTGTTTCAGAGCATTGATTTCGTCAGACATCGCCGCTGCCGTTTCATTCGTTTGCAGAAATTCCGGCGTCAGCGCGTTCCCGGAATCGCCCGGCCCGTAGAGTTCTGCGCGTAACGCATCCACTTGTTTCTGTTTGCTCTTGATGACCGGCGAATACAGAAGCGTCGCCGCTAATCCTGACGCGCCTGCCAAAAATATCCATCCGCCGATCCCTTTGATGCCGTCCATCGAGGTTTTGGCATCGTCCGCGTCATTGGCGGTGCATTGATAGCGCGTACAATCGTCAATGCGGATATCTATCGGAGCGGATGACGGCTGCGCTTCCGGGTTTGAGGTCGGAATATCGTCAATGGCATCGTTGACGGTATTCACGGCTAAATTCACCGTTCCGCCTGCGGCAAGCGCGCCGATGGAGATCATAAATAAGTTTTTTCTGACGCCTTTGGCGCGGCTCATCTCTTGATCCAGATCACGAATTTTTTCTTCATACAACGCCTTGCGGAGTTGCCGTTCTTCCCCGTTTTCGGAAGCATCGCCCGTTCCGGCTTGCGCGAATAATTCTGGACGAATCGAATACCTGCTATCGGCGGCCAGCGCCGAGCTTGCGTTCAATACCGACATATACGCTACTGCAACGACAGCAGCCGTCTGTTTGAGAACCCGTGTAGAAAACATGATGCTCTCCTTCGGATTAACCCTGGCAGGGTTGCGAACCCTGCCAGGGTTAGGCCGTTACTTTGTCGAAACAAAAAAGACTACCAATGCCGCGCTGACGCCCCCTTGCATCGGAGCTAACCATAAATTCGACATTTTCATCAATTCCAACGGCGGCAGCGTCGAAAACGGACTAAGAAAAATGGTCAAACTTACGACGATCAAATAACAGACAGAGAGGATAAAGGACAGTTGAAAGGCAAAACGGTCAACAGTGGTCGTTTTTAATTCCTTGCCGAGCGTCCCTGAAACCACGACGCCGCTGATAATCACTGAAAGTGCCGGAACAATCGAGGGCATGAACCAAGCCCACGCTTCTTCGGCCTTATCGCCATAATGCCCCAATAATGTCTGTGCCAGCAAGACGAAAAAAATCACGCCTCCGCCGATAACCCAGGCGACTGCCAACTGTTTTTTACACACGGTCATATTGACGCGTACGCTCATTTTTCTAACATCTCCCAGAGTTGCGCTTTTTTGAGATGCTCAATCCCGGACAATGCGCTTAACATTTTAAAGGATGCGTCGTGATTACGGGTCGGTTGCTCGAATTCGTAAATCAGCGCCACGCAGTGATGTCGCTCGCTGTATGGCAGGCCGCCGATTGAGGCGGGCAGGGTTTGCGCGCCGGTCGAAAGCCATTCCATTGCGTCCTCGCGTTCGACAACCACGTTAGGGTTTTGAGCAAACGGCGCAGACGTGACGATGAAGGCAATAATACGAAAATGCCCTTCTTGCGCAGTAAACAAGGCTTGAAGATATGATGCGAGCGAGAACACTTTCGGCGAGGTCATCTGAACTGCCCAGCGGTCGGGAATCGGCTTCGACGTGCCGTCGGGATTGACCTGCTCAAGGCGCGTGACGAGGGCGAAACCCTTTGGAACGGCATAATAACTTCGCTCGATATATCCGGCGTTATCTAAGGCGTTTTCCAGCCTTCCGGAGACCTGCGCGAGCGTCGCCGCCGCATCTTCGTTCACGAGAAACACCGACGGAATTTTGGTCGAAGCCGATGCTAAGGCCGGAGGCCAGGGAAATTCAGGCATAAATTGTTCGTCGTCAAGCTCCGCGCCGCGTGAGCGGGGTTCCGAATCTGACGCTTTCTTTTGCGCATTCTGCTCGTTAAATGACGACTCCGCCGCCGCCGCGATCACCATTCGACATTGTTCTTCTCGTTCCGAAATCAGCGCGGACGTTTCGGCGTTCACGACGCGAAGTGACAGCGCAACGGATTCGTCATCAGGCGTGACCGTGCCGGAGACAATCGCTTTGATCCCCATGACGCGCCAGACCTCGGCTGCTGAGTCGGAGCTTTCCAAAACAGCGTCCATGTCGCTGCCGCGCATTGCCCAAATTTTGCCGCTGAACCCCGCCATCGAAAGGAAGATTCGTTCGGTAATCGCTTGTTCGAACGACGTGACGTCGCCATCCGGCGTGGTAAAATCCACCACGGCGACCGTATCGATCCCCTCGCCGATCAATTGTTCCGATAATGATACCGCCACATCGTTCAAGGCTTGTTGATCGACGACGCCCGGTGTTTTTTCTTCGGAAAGATTCGGCAATTCAGGCAGAGAACAGGCGCTCAGGTGTTGAAAAATGATGACGCACAACACGAATCTGCATAATATCTGTGTAAATTTCATATCTATATTCACCCGCAAGCGGCCTCAATTCGCCCCATTTACAGATTGAACCTGGAAAGAAACGCTTGAAGTCAGTGCGGTTTCGGTTATTTGTTATCCCTGCCGCGCAAAATTTTCCAATCCTTCCAAAATATGCGACTGTTGCAGGTGCATTCGGCCTACAATCATGTTTGCGCCCCGATGCAGCCTGGCGTTTGGGGCTTCCCGGCTGATTTCCTGCGAACTCTGGCGAATCGGCGCCGCAGTCGCTGGATGACGCCTGCTGCGGCCAGTGAAATTCTGGAAGTTCATCAACGAGGTATGGCAGCGCGCGAACGCTTTTTGGGCAGGAATTGTTGCTCTGCGCAAGGCAATCGTTCGCGTCATCATGCGGGATAATGCCTTTAACGTGCGCCTGTTTGCAGAATAATTCGGCTTCGCCGAGCGTGCCGACGGCTGAATCCGTCAGGCCAGGATTGGGATGCGGAGAATAGGAGAGCCATCTCCGCAAGCCAATCCGTATTTTCAGGCGGGATTGTGGGCGTTCGATATTGGTCTCCGATTCCTGTTTTTCGGCATGTGTTCCGGATAAAACGGAAATCACCACCGCCATACCTGTCAGAACAGAGAGTTGTCTCATCGCCATCGCTCCTGAAGTTCATGATGTTGCGTTCACCTCAACACCATTTACGATAGCGTAACTTGACCTGAATGTCAAGGAGATTTCACCCGGTTTCACCGTTTGTCGCCAACTCGCATTCGCCGTATTTCTCAACATGGTTGCTATTGATAGAGTTTCGAATATTTGGCAACCACCGCATCCACAACGCCTTCTGCCTTGACTTGTTCGAAGGCCGTTTTCACCTTTTCGACGATGTCCGCCGGCGTCTGTTTGCTGAAGACCATATAGGCTTCATTTTCAAATAATACGTAGGCGATTTCGGTGTCATCAACGGAAAATCCCTGTTGTTTGGCTTCATACATGAAATTCAATTCGGCGCTGACTTCCAAATCAACGCGTTCTCCAAAGAAATTTTTGACGCTCTGCTGATTCGAATTGGCCGGATCAAGTTCAACGCCGTCTTTAAACCCTTCCTTCAGCAGATATTGATGTCCCACTGAGGCGCGAGTCGTTTCAATCGTGTATTTTTTGGCGTCTTCTAAAGAATTCACCACGATATCTGTCCGCTTTTTCAGCTTGTGCATGACGATTCTGACCGGAGGAACAATCGGCCCGATCCATGTAAACAGCGGCTCGCGTTCGGGGCTTTTTACAACGGTAAACAAGAGCGTATTCGGTTCATTTTCTGCCATTTTCAGCGCGCGCGAAAAGGGATAGACTTTGATTTCAGCGTTGATGCCAGCCTTTTCAAGCGTGGCTTGCACAATTTCCGTGCCAATCCCGACTAATTTGCCATTTTCTTCCATATCGTATGGCGCCCATATCGCGGTAACAACCGAAAGGTCTTGCGCCGAAGCGACGCAACCGAATATCAATATACTCAAGAACAACGCAATTACTTTTTTCATGAGATAGCCTCCATTGTGGTATTGAGTTGAAATGTGTATGTTTTTTTATTGTTTCCCGCCGACCTGCGCGCGCCAATATTCCAGCACGTTCGCGAGCGTTTCTTCGAGCGGAATTTCAGGCTTCCATCCTGTGTATTGACGCAGCAGCGTGGCGTCGCCAAGCATGAGCGCGGTATCGGACGGCCTCATTCGCGCCTGATCCCGCCGCACGTCAATCGGTACGCGGCTGAACGACAGCAACGTATCCAGCACATGCTGCACCGCATAGGCCGAACCGGACGCGACGTTGATCGGCGTGCCAATCGGACAATGTTCCAGCGCAAGCGCATAAGCGCGGACGATGTCGCGCACATCCGAAAAATCGCGCCGGGCGTCTAAGTTGCCGACCGACATGACCGGTTCGCGCCGACCTGCTTCGATTTCTGCGATTTGCCGGGCAAAATCAGGACAAACGAAATCGGGCGACTGCCGGGGGCCGGTGTGATTGAATGGGCGGACAATCACAATTTGCGATTGATAGCGGTGGATGTATTGATAGGAAAACATCTCTTGCGCGGCTTTGCTGTCAGCATAAGGGCTGATTGGCCTCAACGGTTCCTGTTCTGTCGTCGGCTGTTTTTCTGGTGGCACAATGCCATATACTTCCCCCGAACTGACCATGAGAATCCTGGCATTCGGTGAAGACACGCGTAAGCCTTCCAGGAGGTTGAGCCAGCCGTAAAGATTGACTTTCAGCACAAGTTCCTGGCCTTTGCTCCACGATTGATGCACGCTGCTGATCGCGGCCAAATTATATGCGCGATCATACGTCGCGTTGCTGAAAAGCTGCTGAACCTGCTCCATTTCGGACATATCGCAAGAATGCAGCGTGATACTGCGGCGAAGATGTTCGGGAAATCGCTCGACTTCTTGAGGATAAATGTAGGTGCCGTGAATGTCGTGTCCTTGCGAAAGCAGATATTCGCACAGATGGGTTCCGACAAATCCGGTAGCGCCTGTGATAAGAATCTTCACGGAAGAAATGATTCGAAATACGCTGTAAATTCGGAATATATTCGAACTTCCAGAGTTGTTCGGATTCGAATAGGTTAATGAGAAAACGCCGAGGTCTCTAAGACCTCGGCGTTCTGAACGTACTTAAATCCGTTCGCGCCAGTATTCCAAAATGTCGCGCATGGTCTTTTCCAGCGGGATTTCCGGTTTCCAGCCTGTCGCGGCATGGAATTTGGAATAATCGCCCCACAGGATTTCCACGTCTGACGGACGCAGCCGCGCCGGGTCAACTTCGACCGTGATTTTGGCGTCGCTCATGCTCAAATAGCGGTCTAACAACGTTTGAATCGTAATCGTCGTGCCAGAAGCGAGATTATATACGTCGCCAGGCGTGCATTTGCCGTCGAGCGCCATCCAGTAACCGCGCACCATGTCGCGCACGTCGGTAAAATCGCGTTTGGCTTCTAAGTTGCCGACTTTGACGACCGGCGGGCGTTTTTTCTTTTCGATTTCCACAATCTGCTTGGCAAAATTGGAACAGACAAACACGTCGCCGCGCCGCGGGCCGGTATGATTGAAACCGCGTGTACGGATGATTTTCATACCGTAACTCATGTTGTATTGATAGCCCATGTAATCCTGCGCCACTTTGCTGACGGCATACGGGCTGAGCGGACGGAGCGGATTGGTCTCTTTGATCGGCACTTCATTTTCATACACCATGCCGTATTCTTCCGACGAGCAGGCGATCTGAATCCAGGGGTCAATTCCGACCGAGCGCACCGCTTCGAACAAATTCAATTGGCTGATAATGTTCGTATTGAGCGAATCTGCCGGAGATGTCCACGACGTTGGTACAAAGCTCTGCGCGGCTAAATGGAAAATGCGATCCGGGCGAACCTGCTGAATCACGCTGAAGACCGAGGTCAAATCCCGCATCTCGCATTCGACGATTTTGACGCGGTCATCATATTGAAAATGGCTGATTGTGTCTGTCCGGCTGCGCCAACGGCGAATGCCGAAAATCTCTACTTCCGGGTGTTCCTTCATCAAAAAATCTACCAAATGGCTGCCTGCGAATCCTGTAATTCCTGTAATTAACACTCTCATGTTTCGGTTTGTATTCAAGGCGTCATGCGGACAGGGAACTCGACGCAAAACATGGTTGCTGTTCTCTGCCACATCACGAGTTAATCTTGCTGCTGTCTCTCTGCAAAATATGCCTGCAATCCGTCTTTCCAATGACGGGGCGGCTGGCCTGTCAGTTGCGTGAATTTATCGAGCCGCAGCACCGAATACGCCGGGCGCGGCGCGGGGCGATTCAGTTCCGCCGACGAAATCGGCAAAACGGTCACGCCTGTTTTCCCTGCAAAATTCAGGATTGTTTCGGCAAATTCATGCCAGGTGCATTGCCCGCTGTTGGTGACATGCACGATCCCACAGGCGTCGCATCGAATCAACGCCTGCAACGCGAGGGCGACCTCCTGCGTATAGGTCGGAGCGCCGAATTGATCATTGACGACGCGCAGCGTGTCTTGCTGCTGCGCGAGATTCAGGATCGTTTCCACGAAATTCTTGCCATGTTTGCCGTATAACCAGGCGATCCGCACGATCAAAAACGACGCGGCGTTCCCAGCGAAGACCGTTCGAATCTGTTCTTCGCCGCGCCATTTCGACCAGCCATACACGCCAAGCGGACAAGGCGGGTCTTCTTCTGTATAGGGCGATCCTTTTGTGCCGTCGAAAACGTAATCCGTGCTAATATAGACCATTTTCGCCTGACACGCTTTCGCTGTTTCCGCCACATTTTTCGTGCCGGTTTCATTTAACGCGAACGCAGCGTCGCGGTCGCTTTCGGCTTTATCCACATTCGTGTACGCCGCTGTATGAATGATGACATCGGGGCAAAACGGCGCGACAACACTATGAACTTGAGCGGCATCAAGAATATTGCAGTTATGCAAATCAAGCCCCAACACCTCATGTTCTTGCTCGAACAGGCGCATCAGGTCAGTGCCTAACATGCCGCGCGACCCTGTAATCGCGACTTTCATGCTTTACCCTCGCGTTCCCGATATTGCTGCTCGTAATACTTGCGATAGCTCGCATCCTGCTCTTTGATGCGCCGCCACCAGGATTCATGCTCAACATACCAGCGTACCGTTTTTTCCAGCATCGCCGCAAAATCTGTCGCGGGATTCCAGTCAAACAATCGGGCGAATTTGGACGAATCTACGGCGTGGCGCGGCACATGACCGGCGCGATCTTTCACATATTGCAGGAGCGATGCGGGCTTGCCCAAAATCTTTAGGATCAAATCCGTAATCTGCAAGACCGAAAATTCCTGGCTTGCGCCGATATTAAAGACTTCGCCGTCATGTCCGCTGCTGTGCAGCAGCAAATCAATGGCGCGGCAATGGTCTTCGACAAAAATCCAATCCCGCGTATTTTTCCCGTCGCCATAGACAGGAAGCGGGATATTGTCAAGCGCATTTGTCACAAAAAGCGGAATCAGCTTTTCCGGGTATTGATACGGGCCATAATTGTTGCTGCATCGCGAAATGACAACCGGAATCTTATGCGTGGCCCAGAAAGAAAAGGCGAGGCGGTCAGCGCCGGCTTTGCTGGCAGCGTAAGGCGACAGCGGCATCAGCGCGTCGGTTTCCAATGACGGGCGGCTGATGCCTTCCGGCGACATCGCCGTACCATAGACTTCATCCGTGCTGATGTGGATGAAGCGTTGAACCGGGTATTTTCGGGCGGCTTCCAGCAAGACGAACGTGCCATGCACGTCGGTTGTGATAAAACTTCCGGCGTCCATGATCGAACGATCTACGTGGGTTTCCGCCGCAAAATGCACCACCGCGTCAGCATCTTTCATCAAGCCTTCAACAAGGTTGCGGTCGGCAATATCACCATGTACGAATTTATACGTCGGCAGGTGTTCGACATCCCGGAGGTTTTCAGGATTTCCGGCGTAGGTGAGTTTATCAAGGTTGACAATCGTGTATTCGGGATGCTGGCGGAGCATATAACGCACGAAGTTGCTGCCGATAAAACCGCATCCGCCTGTGACAAGAATCTGTTTCATGATTTTCGTTGATTGTTATCCCTGTCAGGGTTCAAAACCCTGACAGGGATGGGGTTTATCAAAAGACTTCGAAGTAACCTAATAACCCGATAATGAACATAATCAGGACAAATGCGCCTGCCGCCGCCATAAAATAATAGGCGATATTTTCCGGCGTGCTGTACTTTTTTTTCGGCGACGCGGGTTGATGTTTTTTTCGCTTCGTTTTTTTAACCTGTCCCATGATCAAGAACGATAAGAACAAAAGATTCGCAAGCCTTGCGCACTTGCCAGCGGCTCTTTCATTTCGTCTCGTTTCGCAAAAGTTGCACAACGGTTTTTTCAATTCCTTCGGCGTCTAACCCATACCGATGGCGTAACGATCCCTGACTACCGTGTTCGATATAGTGATCCGGCAGGCCGATGCAGTGCGCGGCGACATGCGAGAAACCGTGCGCACTCAACGCTTCCAACACCGCGCTGCCGAATCCGCCTTGCAGCGCATGTTCTTCGACTGTCACAATTTTTCCAACCGTTTGCGCCAGCGTGACGAGCAATTCCACATCAAGCGGTTTGACGAAACGCGCATTCACGACGGTGGCTTCGATATGATGATCTTCCGCCAAATGTTTGGCCGCGTTCATGGCAGATTCGACCATATTTCCAATCGCGAGAATCGCCACATCGCCGCCTTTTCTCAGCGTTTCCGCCTTACCGATTTCTAACAGGCGCAGTTCCGCATCTCGTTCGACGCCGAGACCGTTTCCGCGCGGATAGCGTATCGAAGCCGGACCGGGGTAATTCAACGCGGTTGCCAGCATGTGCTGAAGCTCGTTTTCATCTTTCGGCGCCATGACGACCATGTTCGGAAGATGCCGCAGAAAGGCGAAATCGAAGACGCCATGATGCGTCGGACCGTCTGCGCCAACCAATCCGGCGCGGTCTAACGCAAACGTCACCGGCAGCTTTTGCAGGCAGACATCGTGAAACACCTGATCGTATGCCCGCTGCAAAAACGATGAATAAATCGCCGCCACCGGTCTGAAGCCTTCGGAGGCCAACCCGGCAGCAAATGTGACGGCATGTTGTTCGGCAATGCCGACATCGTAAAACCGTTTCGGAAACGCAGCGGCGAATTCTTCCAATCCTGTCCCGGAACACATCGCGGCCGTAATCGCGATGACGTTCGGATTGTCCTTGCCGATGCGCGTCATCGTTTCGCCGAAGACGTCGGTGTAGCTCGGCGCGTGATTTTCTTGTTTGACGAATTCCCCGGTTTCCAGGCAAAACGGCGACGCGCCATGATACGTGGTGGCATCGAGTTCGGCCTGCTGAAAGCCTTTGCCTTTGCGGGTGACGACATGAATCAGGGTCGGGCGGTCAACATTATCGCGGACGTTGCGGAACGTTTCGGTGAGCTGATGGAGGTTATGGCCGTTAATCGGGCCAACATATTTGAACCCTAATTCCTCGAATAAAATGCCGGGCGTGATGAACCCTTTTAAAAATTCGTCGAAGCGTTTGCCGAGTTTGAACACCAGATCGCCGATGGCCGGAATCGTTTTGACGGCATGTTCGACCTCCGCTTTCAGCCGATTATAGCGGCTGCCGGTGATGATATTGTTGAGCGCCCCGGACATCGCGCCGACGTTCGGGGAGATCGACATTTCGTTATCGTTCAGCACGACGATGAACTTGCGTTTTTTGCCGCCCGCGTTGTTCAGCCCTTCCAGCGCGAGTCCGGCGGTGAGCGAACCGTCGCCGATGACCGCGATCACGTTATACTGTTCGCCGCGCAAATCGCGAGCTTCGGCGAGGCCGAGCGCCGCCGAGATGGATGTGCTGCTGTGGCCTGCGCCAAAAGCGTCATACGGGCTTTCGTCGCGTTTGCAATAGCCGGAAAGGCCGCCCGGTTGGCGAATGGTCTGAAATTGTTCGCGCCGTCCGGTCAAAATTTTGTGCGTGTACGCCTGATGCCCGACATCCCAGACGATTTTGTCGCGCGGCGTGTCGAAAATGTAATGCAACGCAATCGTCAATTCGACGACGCCGAGATTGGACGCTAAATGCCCGCCGGTTTTGGACAGCGTCCCAATAATCAGCGCGCGGATTTCTTCGGCCACGCCTTTCAAATCATTTTCTGTCAGTTTTTTCAAATCATCAGGAGTTCGAATCTGCTCTAAATATGATTCCACAAATGTATCGGCTTTATTTCATAAAGTTCACGCAGCCGCCGGTTCGCGGTCAAGAATGTTGTGAAATACCGCCGTCTCCTTTTCGTGTGGTCTTGCGACACAATTCGACGCGGTGGGCAAAAATGCAAGAGAAATTGTGTCGTCATTGACATTCAGTTGGTTCGAGAACGCATATATTCGGCGAGTCGAATCAAATAATATGCGCGGTCGCCAAAAAGATGCAAGGCTTGAATCGCATCTTTTATTAATTGTTCTACCAATATTTTCGATTGCGCCAGGCCATGCAGCGCAGGATAGGTCGCTTTCTGACGTTGCAGATCGCTGGCCGGATTTTTGCCTAATTCCTCCGCCGTGCCTTCGATGTCGAGAATATCGTCCATAATCTGAAAGGCCAAGCCGACAAGCTCGCCATAGTGCGTGACCGCGCCTAAGTCTTCCGGTCGCGCATCCGAGAGAAATGCGCCGATCCGCATAGCGGCGGCGATCATTTTGCCGGTTTTCAAGTGGTGAATCGCCTCCAACTCTGTCAGGCTGATCTGCCGCTGCTCGGACTGCATATCGAGCGCCTGCCCGCCTACCATGCCGGTCGAGCCTGCGGCAAGCGCCAATTCGTGCGTGGCGTGTATCATCGCGGCGGGGTCGAACTTCGCTAAATGCGTCGGGTCGCTCATGATCTGAAATGCGAGCGTCAGCAGCGCGTCTCCCGCTAAAATCGCCATCGCCTCGCCATACACTTTGTGATTGGTTGGGCGTCCGCGCCGCAGATCATCGTTATCCATCGCCGGAAGATCATCGTGAATCAGCGAATAGGTATGGACGATTTCCAGCGCCGCCGCCGCAAACGCCATGTCGCGACAGTCGCGCTCGAAGAGTTCCGCCGTCATCAGCAGCATCACCGGGCGCAGCCGTTTGCCGCCCGCCAACGTACTGTATCGCATCGCCTCGTGCAGCGTCGGCGGCAGCGTGTCAGCGGGCGGAAGGCACGTTTCTAACGCCTGCTCTACAAGCTGCCGTTTGTCGTCAAGATAGGTTGTCAAATCGGTCTGTTGTGTCATAATTTTCACCATCAATCAATAAAAAATACCATCCGTGACATCAGGCCGTCGTTCGAACAAGCTCGATGTCTTTGCGCAGCCATGTATTCACTAATTCGTCAACAGCGATCTGTTTTTTCACGGCAATCGCTTGAAGGAATTCGGCGATATCCGGCTCAAGATAGATCGGCAGATGAAATTCGGCGTCAGGATGATAAAACTTGCCACGTTCTCCATGCGAGAAATCATATTGCGCTTTCATCGTTCGTTTTCTCCATTTTTCGCGTCCGAAGCTCGACGTCAAAGTGCGCTTCCGGCATAGCGTCGAGTTCATCTCCGACATCATGCGCATCAACATACGCGACAAGTTCGTCAATTGAGGAAAAATGTGGAAATGCGTTATCGTTTTTTCGCATAATATTTGCGCTCTGTTGCGTTTATGCGTTCGACAGGACATTCGGATGCTGCACGATTTTTTGCACCCACAAATTCAAGAGCGTTTCCGCGCTGACTCCTTGCATTTCTGCAAGCCGAATCACCTGCGTCGAGAGTTCGGGCGCAATGCGATAATATATCTCTTCGGAACGGAGATCAACGTCGAATTCGACGGGTTTCGTCTGCTCCCAGATTTCTGCAACATCATGCGTATCCCAATACTCGCCGATTTCCTGATATGACGAGGCGCGTGAGATGGTTGATTTATGATTGCTCATATAATTTCCTTTCAGCATGGGTCATGTCTCTCGCAGAGACAATCAATGCTTTTTTATTCGTTTTATACACGAAAAATACGATAAGATACCGTCCCGCATCAGTTCGACCGGATGCACTATATACATGTTCGCCTTGACGATGTCCGTTTTCAATCAATCGAAAGAGAGGCGCATTTCGCAAAACTTCACTCACTTCATGTTGTTGAACATGATGTTTCCATACCAATTTATCAACAATCTCTTCAAGCCAGATGATTCCAAGAATTTTCACCAATGCTCTCCTTTCGTTTCCCGCCGATAAATCAGCGGGCTATGCGCGGGTGTCCCTACGGGACGAGCGGATCACGGCAATGCTTTCAATATGTCCCGCGCTTCGCTGGCTTTATGCGCCAATTCCAGCCGCTCGCATTCCGCTAACGCTTGCGTGACGTACTCTTTCCCTTGTCGCCGAATTTCATCTATTTATACACATTGCCTCTAAAATCAACGCGCTCGACAAAAATGACGTGTTCCGTAACATCCATCATGAAAATAATGCGTAATGTCCCTTTACGGATGCGATAATATCCCGCCCATTCGCCCCACAATTTTTTGACGTCAATCGAACTGTTTTGCCCTTCAAGCTTGAGTAGAAACTTTTTCAACTCTTGCGTAATCATTTCTTGAATCCGATATTTGACGATGAACTTATGAGCATCTTTGGAATAATCTATGCGCCAATTCATAGAGAGAGCGTTTCACTATGGGCGGCGTCTTTGACGATCAATGGCGTCCCGTAGTGTTCGATGATATCATCCATTTCGGCTTGCGAGACGAAAGGAATCGTTCTTTGCCAAAATTCCTCCAATTCATCATGAAGCACTTCACGCACCGCGCGTTTGATCATGACATATAATTCATCGGTATTGACCATTGTTTGCATAACATCCTCCTTTATAACGTTTTCAATATGTCCCGCGCTTCGCTGGCTTTATGAGCCAATTCCAGCCGCTCGAATTCCGCTAACGCCTGCGTGACGTACTCTTTCCCCTGCCGCCGGAGAATGACTCCGCCAATGCCGACATGCGTTAATTTTCCCCTATTGTTTCGAATCCGGCGACGCGAAAATGTTTGTCCAACGTGCAGGCTTGGCGGATGCCATATTCGCGCATCAGCGCAAACGACGCGCAATCGGTAAAACTGAATTTCTGATCGTGAAATTGCTGCATCATCGTCCATGCGCGTTCGTCTATTTCCGACGTAATTCGTATGATTCGACACATTTCTTCGCGCCATAATGCAGTCACGAACGGCGCGAATTGATGCAGCCCGATGCCGCGCACTCTGAAGAGCGTAATCAATTCGTCTAAAATATAATTCGACGTGACAAACTGCGCGGAATGTTTTCGGAATACCTGTGCAATCGCGTCATGATAGGCGTCGCTTCGGTCTAAAAACGCATAAAATGCGCTCGTATCAATAAATAGCAGGTTCGTTTCCATAAATCAATTCGTCCACATGCGTCGAAGTGTCTGCAAATGTTGACGCCCAGAGTCCCTGAAATTGCAGCAAACGTTCTTTTCGAAGGATGCCCGTCCGCTCTGCGCTCCTCTCTGGGCGCGTATTCGACATCTGCATAATCATCACATAGTCATATACTTGCTCTAATTGATCGTCAGAAAGCTGCGTGACGATGCGCATGACCTGTTGCGCTAACATAGTCTCTCCTTGGTATTCCACAGTCCCCGCCGATGAATCGGCAGGCTATTTGCGGGCGTCCCTTACGGGACGAACGAATTACGATAATTCTTTCAATATTTCCCGCGCTTCGCTGGCTTTATGCGCCAATTCCAGCCGCTCGAATTCCGCGAACGCCTGCGTGACGAACTCTTTTCCCTGCCGCCGGAGAATGACGCCACCGAGGCCGACATGCGCCTTGCCGAGATAGAGCAGCGTTTCGCCGAGCGCGTAATGCTGGCAGATTTCGAAGGCGGTTCTCGCTTTTTCCAGATATTCGATGGCGTCCTGATGTTCGCCCATATCCACGAGGATTTTTCCCATAATCAGGCGGGCTTCGGCAACATCAACCAAATCTTCGGGGTCTTCGGTGTTTGCTAAAAACCAGTCTAACGATTGTTGACAGTGAGTTTTAGCTAAATCAAACTCTCCTAAAAGATTGAATATCTCAGCAACTAAATACAGGGCAACTGCTTTAAAAAGCGGACATGTTTCTTTTTTTAAGGAATTTTGAGCAATCTCCATGTATTTTTTACATTTATTGATATTTCCTAATAGGAAGTAATTCTTGGAAATTTGCGTGAACTCCATCATGCTTGGAACATCCTTATACTTTTGCAACACTTCAAGCCTATGAATAAATTCTGTTTCAGCTTGAGCATAATATCCTTTTATCGAATTCACATAGCCAAGATAAACTCTTCTACTTGATTGAAAATTTTCTGCATATCCTGGGATTGATTTTAAAATATATTCTTCAGCACTCCTCCACTTTCCTTGTCTTATGAAAATTCTTCCGAGTTCAAACAAATCATTTTCAGATTTTCTCTGTTCCTTTTGTAATATAAGAATTCTGCTTTCAAAAGTGTCTTGCGCTTCTTTTTGTAAAGTTATATAACGTTCATATTCACACCCCATTCCATGTAATGACCATGGTTCTGAAAGACCAATCTCCTGACAAAGTTTAACCGATTCTTTCATATATTAGACATCTTTCCTAAATAACGATGAGAATATTAGCGATGTCGCAAATTGA
>CAZRSF010000023.1:74590-75525 GCA_964602655.1 uncultured Candidatus Moduliflexus sp. | reverse complement strand
CTCACAGGTTTTAAAAACCTGTGAGGTCTCCATCTTCCTATTCCCAAAATGGTGGTCACTCGGATTCATCGTCATCGAGAAGTTCCTTGCGATTTTCCCGTTCCTCGATTTCCCATTGCGTTTGAATGACGTTGGCTTTGTGTCGTTTTACGAGATACGCGATGAAAAATCCGACGCTGATCAGAAACCAGAACAGCCCGATTTCCGGCAGATACGTCCACCACGAATACCGCTTTTCTAATGAATGCCGCCATTCCATTTCGAAACGCGCCAAACTGACGCCTGCCGAATGAATCAGCGCGGCGTTCACGTCGTCGCCCGCCTGAAGCTGTTTGATGAATTTATGAAAAATCGTCAGTCCATACTCGTTCAACATGAAGGCGACAAGGCTGAAACTCTGGGCGTAGGCGACGCGAGCAGCTTGTTCGTCCGCCGGGAACGAGGTCATCAGCACGCTGAGCGGCAGAAACGTGTTCCGCAGCGTGGTTTCTTCAATCGTGCGTTGTCCTGCCAGCGTCCATTCGCGGGCGTGATACATCGCAAAGCCTTCCGACAGCCAGCGCGGAGCGCCGCCGCGCTGCGCCAATGCCTGTTCTAAGACGATATGCGCGACTTCATGCGTCAACACGTCCAGCGGCTTGATATAACGCCCTTCCGACGGGCTGAGCGCAGAGCGGAGAATAACGCGGTTCAGGTCTGGATACGCCACGCCGACCGCCCATTCCGGGACGCGGTCTTGCGACGGCTGGCGCTGGCGGAAACATTCGGCAGTGGGACAGAGATAGACCGCGATTTTGCGCGAGGGTGTAAATCCAATATCATCTGTAATTGTCTGAAAAATCGGCTCGGCGCGGGAGATCACCTGTTCAGCGATCTTCGCGTCAATCGGTTGATAATGCACGTAAAAATGCGGCAGCGACGCCGTTTCCCATGTC
>CAZRSF010000023.1:0-74580 GCA_964602655.1 uncultured Candidatus Moduliflexus sp. | reverse complement strand
CGAAACGGCAGGAGTGCCAACGCTTGCTTTGGCCGCCAAAGCAAGCGTTGGCACTCCGGTCGTTTTGGCGAAAATGATAAAAAGCGCGGCGTAAAATATGTAGGACGAAACTCTGTTTCGTCGCCGTCGAAACGCAGTTTCGACGTACAGGCGGGGCTGTTTGCGGGGCGCGTCGTCATGTCTGGCTAAAAACGCTCGCATAAAAAGGGCATTTCCAACCCTGCCAGGGTTCGAAACCCTGGCAGGGTTCGCGCTACGACGCTTGTTTCGCGTCGGTTTTGGTCTCGGTTTTCGAGGCCGAACTGTCGGGCGATTTGCTGTCGGACTTGCTTTCCGATGCGCTGCTCGAACTGGAGCTTGAGCTTGTCGAACTGGAACTCGATCCGCCTTTCTTGCCGTAATCGTTCACGTAGAAGCCCGGCCCTTTCAGTACGAACGCCGACGCGGAAATCAATTTTTTCACCGGCCCTTCATGGCACAACATGCACTCCGTCAACGGGTCGTCGCTGAATTTTTGGAGCGCCTCGAATATTTTCTGGCAATGTTCGCACTTATACTCGTAAATCGGCATAGTTTATCTCCTCCGAACTTCCCCTCCTGAGAGGCAAGGCTGTGAAGTTCTATTTTTTGCCCTGAAAGGGCGAGGTCATATTAGCCCAGGGCGAAGCCCTGGGGAAAGGGTATTTCGACGGTCACGCCCTGAAAGGGCGTCTCATGAAACGCTCTTTCAGAGCGAACGTCGCTGTTAGCCTCTTTCCCCAGGGTTTCGCCCTGGGCTAATATGAATCGCGCCGTTGGCGCGTTTCAGAACTTCACAGCCCTGCTCCTGAGAGGGGCAAGGGGTTGGTTACGCATTGTTTCCGATAATGTGTTGATCATAACTATTGACTCTTGTGATTTTTTAAATCGAATGTGGAGAGGCCATAATGTTGTCAAGAGAAAATTTGGCGGCGCGTTCTCGTCATGTCGTCCCGGAGGGACGTTCGCCGATAGCCCGCCCATTTATGGGCGGGAATGGGAATGTGCGCCGCCCCGTTTCCCGCCCATAAATGGGCTGGCTATGCGCGGGCGTCCCTGCTTACACGCATCCTTGTAGTTCCGCCCGAATCGCGGCCACATCCCGCTGCGCGGAAGATTCCGACAAATGGCGTTGTTCTTCCCGCAAGGCATCCGTGCGCTCTCGCCAGAATTCAAGAATTTGCGCGGTCGTCAAGCCCGCGAGTTGATCTTGAACGCGCGCTGCGCCCGCTTCTTTCATCGCCACGCAATCAAATGTTTTCGTGTTCATCTGGAATGACCTCCATCGGGGAGACGATCATCAGTTGAGAATAACCGTGAATAATATTGACCGCATTATACAGCGGGATTTTTTGAAAATGCACAATATGTTTGAAATTCCAACTCACGATCAACGCACAATCGGAAACGGTCGCTAAGGCGACATGTAAGGCGTCATCCGCATATTTCGGCGAGACGACATTCGATTGAAGATAGGCGCGTTGCAAATTCAAGGCGTCATCTGTCACATCGGCAATTCGAGCGAATGGCAGCATCGAATTGAAAAATTCGCGAACATGCGGCGGCGCGGCGGCAAGTTCTGTCTGCACGATTGCGGAGACGACCAGAGCAAAGCGACCCGCCCGAACCTGTTGAAAAAACTCTCTGCTATCGTCATCGAATTCGGCGTCGAACACTCCGCCGAATACCGAAGTATCTGCATAGACTCGAATAGGGCGCATAATTTTTTTCCTCAAGGTGATCATTGAAAATTTCCCGCCGATGAATCGGCGGGCTATTCGCGGGCGTCCCTGCCGGACGGATTCCGCCTTGCGGCGCAAGCTGTCAGACACCTGCAAGCTGTCTGACAGTTTCATATATCCCTTTTTACACGCATCCCTGTAGTTCCGCCCGAATCGCCGCCGCAATCATAACGTATTCCATTCATCAATCGTGATATTCCGCTGAAGAATATGTTCGATTTCATGCAACATGAATCGTAATTGTGGAACGGAGTATTCATCATTCGATGGAATGGTCAACCGGTGTTCTCCGTAGATCATGAATTGGTGGCGCGTCCCGGAAGAGGGGCCGGTGAAACCCAACGCGCGTAAGCGTTTCATGAACAGTTTTCGTTTACATGGCTGCCATCGGCTCATGCGCCACCTTCTTATTCAAATCATATTCAGCAATAATCGGCAGCGGATGGCCTGATTTCAAGCCGAGCAGCACCCAATCTTCCAGCGTCGAGCGCAATTCTTTTTCACAGCCGCGCAGTGTCCGACTGAAGGCGACAACGCCGGGACAGGACGGAATCCGTCCGGCAAACGTGCCATCTTCCAACTTATCATATTCAGCGGAAATCAGCGCTTTTTTGATGTAGCCGGTAAGTATAAATTGTTTCATCTCGTATCCTCCGATCATTTGAGAAGCTGTCAGACACCTGCAAGGTGTCTGACAGATCATGACATGCGCCGATTCGTAGGGGCGTTTAATTAAACGCCCCTACCCTGTTTATGCATATTTCTGTAATTCCCCCCGAATCGCCGCCACATCCCGTTGCGCGAGCGCATTTTCCGGCTGCGCCGCGAACGGTTCGGCGAGCGCGAGGGCGTTGCGGAAGGCGTCGCGAGCCTGCTCCGTTTGACCGAGCGTAGCGAACGCCGTCCCGATTTTATACGAATTCCAATAGGTGTCGCGCACGGCGTCGAGATTATCGAGTTGTTCTTCCGCCACCTGCTTGCTCAAACCGAAGGCGCGTTGATACGCCATGAGCGCGGCCTGATACTCGCTGCGAGCGAACGCCTCGTCCCCCCGCAGCCGCTCAAGCACACCCTGATATTCGGTAATGGCATTTTTCACCCAGACGTTCTGCGAGTCTTGCGCGAATAATGGTTGAAGAATCGAATATGCCTGTTCTTGCAAATGAATTGCGGCAGTCGTATTTCCCAACAATTCCTCGATTCGGCCAAGTTTATTATAACTGACTGATAAATCACTCTGCCCATTCGCATTCGCGGGATCGGCCTGCGCCAAACTTTCGCACATCTCGAAATATCGCTGAAACATCTGCTGCGCCCCGTTCAGGTCGCCGCGCTGCACGGCGAGGTCGCCGAGCTTGTTGTAACTGACTGAGAGGTCGCGCTGCGCCTCGGCATTGGCGGGATCGGCCTGCGCCAACCGTTCGCAGATTTCCAAAATCTGCTGAAACATCTGCTGCGCCGCGTTCAGGTCGCCGCGCTGGACGGCGAGGTCGCCGAGCTTGTTGTAACTGATGGAGAGTTCTCGTTGCGTCCAGACATCAGAAGCATCAGTTTCGATGAGCTTTTGGCAGATTGTTTGACATTTTTGATACGCTTCTGACGCAAGATCGATCTGTCCGAATTGACGATGCATATCTCCGATTCGCTCGTAACTGACAGCTAAATCCTGTTGTGCCTGCGCATTGGCGGGATCGGCCTGCGCCAGCCGTTCGTCAATCGCCAATGATTTCCGGTAGCTGTCTTCGGCGGCTGAAATACTGCCCCGGTTTTGCTGCAAATCGCCTAACATCGTGTAGCCTGAACTTAACAACCGTTCGATACGATTGCCGCCGACGATTCCGGCGGTCGTCAATTCGATCAGGTTGGCGAGCAGCATGTTGGCGGCGCTCAGGTTCAGGCTGCCATGCTTCATGCAATACGTTTCCATTTGCTTCCAGAACGCAGTCCGGCTTTCCCAATCGTTTTCGACAAGTTGATGATAAATGCCTTCGACGCGGCGCTGTGGGTCGTCTTGTGCGCGTAACCCACCCCCAACCCCTCCTGGGAGGGGAGTTTCATGCGACCCACCCCCGTCCCCTCCCAGGAGGGGAATATTGAGAAAATAGGCGGCGGCGCGGCGGCTGTATGCCTTGAAACGTTCCGGCTCGTGCGTGAACAGATGCGCCCGAATTCCGGCGCGGGTCAGGTCGTGCAGCGTCAGGCCGAGTTCGCCGAACGGCTGAACGAACGGCAGATTGAGATTGCGGATTGCGCAATAGATGTCGGAAAACCCCACCCCAACCCTCCCCGAAGGGGAGGGCGTTTGTTTCGTTCCAGGGGTTGGGGTTCCAGGGGTTGAAACCCCTGTCTGTATTCCGTCGTCGCTCCGCGACGATCCTTCGCCCTGAAAGGGCGGCGGCGTATAGGCGGGGGGTTTAACCCCTGATTGAGACGACGCGGGATCGGGCGTCAACAACGCCGCCAAAATCTCGGCGTCGAACCAATGCGGCACGGCGGCAGCGATGATGGCCTCGCGAATCTCCGGCGGCTGCGTCTCAATCAGCGCCATTGCCAGCAGATACGCCTTTTCCTCGTCGCTGGAGGCGCTCATTAATTGCATCAACAAATCATCTTGCATATTGCGCCTCCTGCTGCCGGGCTTTGTCGCGCCGGCTTCTGACGAAATACGCAAATTCCGAAGGCTTACCGTGCAACAGTTCATGAATCAATTGAATCTGAGCGATAATCAATTCAACCTGTTCGTTGGGTAATTCAGACTGACAGGCTTTGACATATTGCTCGAATTTCTCGACTGATACGCCGCATAAGGGGAAATTATGGTGACATTGTTTCAATTCTTTGGGCGGCGCAACCGCTTCCTGTCCGGCCACGACAACCACTAATTTTGTTTGCTGCGCCAATTGCGGCAGCAGGATTTTCGCGAGCCATTGTTTGAACGATTCTTCCGGCTTCTCGCGGTCGTGCGCGTCAAAAACAAGAATAATCTGCGCGGCCTGACACTGTTCGAGTTCGGCAAAAAAATGATCCGTCAGCAGTTCCCATTTGTCTTCGGCAGAGGCATTCGCCGCTTTCGTCAATTCCATTTTGATCGTGTTGAATTGCGGAAACGCTTTGACGCCGCCCAATGCCCTCACAATCTGCGACAGACAGGTATCTACGGCGACTTGCTCTTTCAAATCAACAAGAATGGTCTGGCGATGATACGCCTCGGCAATCTGTTCGTACATCTTGACGAGATGGCTTTTGCCCATGCCGCTTTCGCCATGCACGAGAATCAGCCGCGTCTGCGGGTCTTCGCCGTTGACGATGCGCGTAAAGGCGGCGCGTTCGGCGTCGAGATTGATAATCGGTTCGCTCCATTGCAGGCGTTGCGGCGCGTCGAACAGGTCTGCCGGATGATTCGGCCAGATCAATTTCATCGCCTGCGTCGAAATCGCCAGACCGCGCCCGCCGTTGTCGAAGCGGATGCTGACGATGCCGACCACCGCGCCGCTGGCAGTTTCGATGACCGGAGCGCCGCTGTAACCTGGTTGCAATAGATGTTTTGCGTCTGGCGGAAGTTCGAGCCACCAGGCCGGAACGCTGCGCCCCTCAGCGTCGCGCAATTCAGTGCGCGAGGCGGCGTCAAGCTGGCCGGAAACGCGATCCGACAGGCGAATCGTCGCGCCCGCTGACGTTGTCAGATGATAATGCCCTTGCGTGATAAATTGGTCGCAGGGCGTCTGCGCGAGGCGCAATTTGAGCGGCTGGCGCGACGATAGCGGCGGCTCGACGCGCACAATCGCGAGATCGAAGTCGGCGGCGCTGCCGCTGGCAATGAGTCGCGCCGCGCTGCCGTCCGCGACAATGGTTTCGCCGCCGACATCGTTGATGACATGCTGGCAGGTCAGCAGATAGTCGCCGCGCTCATCGCGATAGATGACGAAGCCTGTGCCGAAGTGGTCGTTCTTTTCCGCGCTGCTTGTGATTTTGACAATCGCGTTGGTCAAGTCTGGAATCATGGTGGTTTATCCGTTTTAACCCTGCCAGGGTTTCGAACCCTGGCAGGGTTGTCCTCATCCCATCTTATTTATTCGGCGCGGCGGGTTTTTTCGGTTTCAGCGTGAGCTTGACTTTCAAATTCGCGTTGGCGGAGGCTTTGGCGAGAAAAAAGACTTTGCCTTCGCCGCCGACACTGATGCCAAGTTCGATGTCCGCCTGTTCGATCTGGACGTGTTCCGTCGCGTTTTTCCAGAGGCTTTCGAAGGGTTGGCACACTTTTTCCAACAGCGGTCGAACCATGTCGTCAAACGTTTCGTGCAAGGCGCTGGCGGCTTCGCTGCCCCCGGCGATTTGCTCCGCGATCAGCGCGCCGCCGCGAGTCGTCTCGACTGTGGGGCTTTTCGAAAATTCCACTTGCATCGGTTTCGCGATGTCGTTAATGTCGGTTTCCACCCAGATGCCATCTTTCAATCGAATCAGTTGCGTTGCCATGCGAGATGCTCCTTTGTTAAAACCCTGTCAGGGTTTCGCCCCCTGACAGGGTTGGGCGTGTTACCTGCCGTTTTTCGGGTCGTCTGACGATTTCGAGTCAAGGCTTTTCGAGTCTTTCATCGCCTTTTTGAAATTGGTGATCGCTTCGCCGAGGCCGCTGCCGATTTCCGGCAGACGCTTTGCGCCGAAAATTACAACGATCACCAAGAGAATCAATAATATTTCCGTCCATCCTAATCCGAACATGGTTAAGTCTCCTTTTTTAAGAAGACCTCACAGGTTTTTAAAACCTGTGAGGTCTGCCGGGGTTAGTGTTCTTATAGTTCCATACCCTCACAGGCGGGAATTCGTCAAGCATTTTTCTCAGTTCGACAGGTGAAATGGACATAGATGGAAGAAACTCTTGACAAGGAACTGCGCCCTCTCCAATACGGATGACGTATGGCATCGCGCACTATTGGCTTGAAACGAATGCTTCTTTCGATTTTATCGCGTCGCGGATAACACGCGCGCTCAATTATTCACTGATGTTACGCCGCAGGTTCGAATTGCTGACGGTGAACTCCCCTCTTGGGAGGGGTTGGGGGTGGGTTGCGGACGAGAAGACGCCGAGCATGACGACACCCACCCCTTGCCCCTCCCAGGAGGGGAATTGTCGGCGACGCTGCGTAACATCAGTTATTCATGTATGGGAGAACAGTATGGCAATAAAACATTATGGCTTATTGGAAGGAAAAACCGGGGTCATCTTCGGCCCGCTGAATGACGAATCGCTCGCCTGGCAGATTGCGCTGAATATTCACGCGGAAGGCGGAAAATTCATTATTTCCAATGCGCCGTTGGCGATGCGGCTCGGCAGTGTCAACGAGTTAGCGAAATTGTGCGGCGACGCGCCGGTGATTCCCGCCGATGCGTCCTGCGATGAGGATTTGGAAAAATTATTTGCCGCGGCGAACGCGCAATTCGGCGGCGTGGATTTTCTCGTTCATGCGATTGGCCGTTCCGAAAATATCCGCAAAAAGCGTCCGTATGAAGACCTGAAATATGACTGGTTCCTGAAAACGCTCGATGTCTCCGCCATCTCGTTTCACCGCATTATTCATCACGCGCTGCCGGTATTGAATGATGGCGCGAGCATCCTGGCCTTGAGTTTCATCGGCGCGCAGCGCATCTTCTCCGAATATAGCGATATGGGCGATGCCAAAGCGTTATTGGAATCCATTACGCGCAGTTTCGGCGCGCGGCTCGGCAAACGCGGCATTCGCGTGAATACGGTGTCGCAAAGCCCGACCATGACGACTGCCGGAAAAGGCATCGCCCATTTTCAGGCGTTGTACGACTTTTCCGAGAAGGCGTCGCCATTGGGCAACGCGTCGGCGGAAGAGTGCGCCGACTATGTGGTGGCGATGTTGTCGGATTTGACGCGGAAAGTGACCATGCAGAATCTGTTTCATGACGGCGGGTTCAGCGCGATGGGGATGGATGAAAACATGATAGCGCTGATGGGCTATGACGTGTCGGCGGAAAACCCATCATAACAGGCGAAAGGCGTCCGACGCGCGGCGCGTCGGACGTTGTGTCAACAAACCATGAAGAAAACAGTCATCTTGCTGCTCAGCCTGTTGCTGTCGCTTTGTTCGGAAGTCCGCAGCAGCGCCGAGCCGCTGTTCGCCAAAGTTGCGACGACATTTCCAGCCAATCACCCGACTGCTGAGGCATTGCGTTTTTTTCAGAAAGATATTGCGGCGGCGTCGAATGGGCAAATGACGATTCAAGTTTTTTCCGATACCGAATTAGGCTCGGCGCCGCGCCTGTTGAATGGCTTGCAATTCGGCAGCATCGAGATGGGCGTGCTGTCGTCGGAGATGTTTGCGTCGTCGCTGCCCGCGCTCCAAACGATTGCCATGCCCTACGTTTTTCGCGATCCGACGCATCAATTTCGTGTCTTAGACGGCCCAATCGGCAAAGAATTGCTACAGCAACTGACGCAGGTCAACCTGATTGGGTTGGGCTTTCTTGCAGCGGATTCCAGGCACTTTTTGATGAAAACCGGCGCGTTGACTCGGCCTGAGGATTTCGACGGACGCACAATCGGGCTGTTTCGCGCTTGTCCGCTTGCCGAATGTCATGACGTGACGCTGAACCTGATGCGGGACACGCTGCTGGCATTACATGCGATGCCGCAAGTGATCGAAGCGGACGCGGCTGCCGAGTTTCTGAAACAAGAGACGGCTGACGGGCTTGAACTGCCGTTATTTCTGGCATCGCAAACGATGACCGCAATGACGGAGGCGACACAGATGATCCTTGACGCGCATACGGCGATCCCGGATGTGTTCGTGGTCAGTCAACGTTGGTTTGCGGGGCTTTCGCCGGAACAACAACAACAGCTTCGGCGCAGCGCCGCCAAAATGATTCAATTACAGCGAGAGACGTTGAAGGAACGAAGCCAGCAAATGGCGCTCGATGTCGAGGCGCGCGGGATGACGTTGCATTTCGTTGAATACGAGGCGTTTTTTCAGGCGGTTCAGCCGGTCTATACCGAAAAAATTCAGACGTTCGGCCCAGAATTCGAACAGATGCTGCGGAGCATACAAGGTGTGCATTGAATCGCGCTATCGGCAGGCGGTAGGCATTCTCGCCTGTCGCGGCAGGCGAGAATACGCTTGAGGAAAGGGCTTGACTTAGTCTCGTTTCGTCAATTCCATCGTATCGCGAGCGATCACCAATTCTTCATCGGTCGGAATCACGAAGATTTTGACTTTGGAGGTCGGTTTACTGATCTCGCGTTCTTCGCCTTTGAAATCATTGGCGGCCAGATCGAAGTCGGCACCGAGGAACGACAGGTGCGGGCAAATCATTTCACGCTGCATTGGCCCTCTTTCGCCGATGCCTGCCGTAAACACAATCGCATCCACGCCATTCATCGCCGCCGCATACGCGCCGATATACTTCCGAATGCGGTAGGTGTACATCTCCATCGCCAGCATGGCGCGTTCGTCGCCTGCTGCGGCGGCGTCTTCCAAGTCGCGCATATCGCTGCTCAAGCCGGTCACGCCCAAAATTCCGCTGTGTTTGTTGAGCATCGAATCCAATTCGACGATTGAAATATCTTCTTTCGCCATGATAAACGGGATAATCGCCGGGTCTATGTCGCCGCAGCGCGTTCCCATAATCAACCCTTCCAGCGGCGTAAAGCCCATGCTGGTATCCACGCATTTGCCATGATCTATCGCCGCGATGCTCGCCCCATTGCCGAGATGGCAGGTGATGATTTTCACTTCCTCATACGGGCGGCCTAATAATTCCGCCGCGCGATGCGAGACGTATTTATGCGACGTGCCGTGAAATCCGTAGCGGCGAACGCGGTAGCGTTGATAGAGCGTGTACGGCAAACCGTAGAGATAGGCATATTTCGGAATCGTCGAATGGAATGACGTATCGAAGACGACCACCTGCGGCACGCCTGACATGGCGTCCTCGGCAGCCAGAATTCCCTTCAAACCCGCGGGATTATGCAGCGGGGCGATATCGAAATACTCTTCGATGGCCTCTTTCACGGAATCATTTACCACTGCGGACGCATTGAACTTTTCGCCACCATGCACAACGCGATGCCCGACGGCGTCAATTTCCATAATACTTTCAATCACGCCATGCTCAGGATGCACGAGCGCGTTCACGACGACTTTGATCGCGGTCGTATGCTCAAGAATCGGTTGAACAGTACGAACTTTTTCCTTATCGGTCGGACGATGCGTTAAGATCGCATCCGACATTCCGATGCGTTCGACCATGCCTTTTGCCAGCACCGATTCGTCGCGCATGTCGAACAGTTGGTATTTGACCGATGAACTGCCACAATTCAGCACCAAAACTTTCACAGTATTTCCTCCTCAGAACTGCTGTTGCAAAACAAAAATAGATGGGTTATAACGAAAACGGCGTCAGCAACTTTTTGCCGGAGTTCAGATCGTATTTGAAGAATCCCTCGCCGGATTTTGCGCCGACGTGCTGGGCGCGCACCAATTTTTTGATGAGCGGGCAAGCGCGGAATTTCTGGTCTCCTGATTCTTTGAACATGTGATCCATTGAAATCAGGACGCGATCCAGCCCCATGCGGTCAGCAATTTCCAATGGCCCCATCTGCATGTTATACCCGAGTTTCATCGCGGTATCAATGTCTTCAGCGCTGGCGACTCCTTCCATCAGGGCATACATGGCTTCATTAATCAACGGCAGAATCAGCCGCGTCGTCAGAAATCCCGGACTTTCGAAGACTTCGATGCCGCGCTTTCCGATTGATTGAATGAATTTTTTCCCAATGTCATACGTCGCGTCGGACGTTTTGAACCCGCGCACGATTTCCACCAACTTGGTTTTCAGCACGGGGTTGAGGAAGTGAAGCCCTAACATGTTTTCAGGATGCTCAAGCACAGTGGCAAGTTCCGTGACGCTGAGGACGGAGGCATTCGTGCTGAAAATCGTCTCTGGCTGGCATAATGCATTCAACCGGCGAAACACATCTTTTTGCTCTTCCAAATCATCGTGAATCGCGCAGATCACCAATTGCGCGTCTTTGGATCGCTCGATATCGCTCCCCATCTTCAGGTTGGTCATGACTAATTTCTTTTCCGACTCCGTCATGCCCCACCTGGCAATTTGCGTATCCATTTCCCGGCCAATATTTTCTTTTGAGATTTCGACTAATTCGTCGGTTTTTTCAGTCAAGATCGTGGTCAACCCGGCTTTCGCCGTGACAATGGCAATCCCCGACCCAACTCGTCCGCCGCCAATAATTGCTATCGTATTGAGTTGCAAGGTGTTTCCCCTTTCGATGACAGCAGTATTCACAGGCATTAACATGTTGTCATGACGCATTTCATGACATTAATGCTGAGGAATAGCGCCGCGTGGTTAATAAGGATGTCTCCTCCCCCCTGAAGAGTGCTGCACATCCATCGTCAACATGATGAAAAAGAATAACGCAGATTTCATCATAGCATTCCTGATACGCCAAAATTTAGTCAAGAAATTTTCGTAAGAAAACGATTGTGAACGCGGAGGAGAAATTATATTGACATAATTTTCAGGAGCGAACTTTCTTGTCGAGAATGCTCCGAATTTTACTCCTGTGCGCTGTCATCTGTTGCGATAGCAAGCCTAAATGATTTGTACGCTTCGACACGCGTGCGGCGTTCCCTGAGCTTGTCGAAGGGAACGAGGCCACAACTGATGTAGGACTGCTATATAAAAAATGAGATACCTCACACTATGAGATCAAAGCCTCTCTTGCAAATCGCGCTTGATTGCGCCGATGTACGCGAAGCCTTAGATATTGCGGACGCGGTGCTCGATTATGTTGATATTTTCGAAATCGGGACAGCGTTGCTGAAAAAAGAAGGGGTTCGCAGCCTCACCATATTTAAAGAACGCTTCTCGGAAAAACCGCTGTTTGTGGATACGAAAATGATTGATCTTGGGAAGATGGAAGCGCGGATGGTCTTCGACGCTGGCGCAGATATGATGAGTGTGTGCGGCGTGGCGTCTGATCAAACGATTGAATTAGCGATTCAAGAAGCCAGAGCCAATCACAAACAGGTGATGATTGACATGATCAGCATGGGGGACGCCTATCGTCAGGTCAAACGCTTAGGCGCGTTTCAGCCCGATTATCTCGCGGTGCATACCGGCGTGGATGAGCGCGTCAGAAAGGATGATCTGTTCGAACAAGTCGAAACGATTTCGCGCATTTCGCCGGTGCCGTTTGCGGTGTCGGGCGGGATTCAATTGGATGACGTGTCGTATTTGATGCTGTTCCATCCGGCGATTTTAGTGGTCGGTTCGGCCATTACCGCCGCCTCTCAGCCGGAAGAAATGGCGCGACGCTTCTGGAATCGAATTCATACGCTGTCGTTCTTCACCGCTGATTACGACGACGACGAGGATGAGGCGTTTTCAGCGACCTGATCCGCGATCTTTCGAATGAACACCATCGTCATATCGTCATCCTGCGGCGTTTCATGGCAGAACGCATCGAGTTGTTCAAGCAGTCGGAGATAAATCGTCAACACATCTTCCGCGCAATGCGCAAGCAGCAATTGTTCCAGGCGAGGATACCCGTATAACTCGTCATGTTCGTTCTTGGATTCCACGACGCCATCCGAATAGAGAAAGAACAAATCCTCCGCGCCGAATTCCGCAAGATGATCGCTATAGACCGCCTGAGGCTGAAAACCGAGCGGAAGCGTGGTCTCTTCAAGATAGGACAGCGCTTTGGTCTGGCGTGAAACGATCACCGGAAAGTTATGGCCGGCGTTGCAGTAGGTAATTGTCTGGCGCGCCACGTCAATCAGGCCGAGAAAGAGGGTCATGTGCTGCTTCGATGCCTGGGCGCAGACCAATTTATTCAACGAGGCCATGATCTCCCGGACATCCCGTGTCAATTCGATTCTGGCCTGGAGCGCGGTTTTAATCATCGCCATCAATAAGGCCGCCGGGACGCCCTTGCCGGTCACATCGCCAATCGCGACGAGCAGTTGATTTTCGTTCAGCCGATAAAAATCATAATAATCGCCTCCGACTTCTTTGGCGGGAATGGAGGTCGCTTCAATCGTCAGCAGTCCGGTCATCGGATTTTCCTGCGGCAGCATGAGGGTCTGAATATCATGCGCCCGGCGCAACTCTTGTTCTAACTCCGCATGAATGCGGGCGTTATCATCGTATAAGCGCGCATTATCCAGCACCACCGCTACTTCGGTGCCTGCGATCCGAAAGGTTTCGCGGTCGTCATCGGAAAACCGGCTCTTCCTGGCATCGCCCAGCATCATCGTGCCGATCTTGGTATTTCGACCGATCAGGCTGCCTTCGCAGACGCTGCATAATTCCAGTTCCATCTCGTCATCTACGAAGCCGTGCAGCAGGAACGTTTCGATATTCTTCGCCGAAAATGTGCGCGAAAAGTCTTTTAAGGCGAGTTCTTTCGCCTGCTCGACCATGTGCAGGCTGGCGGTATGCGTGATGTAAATATAGAGACGCAACTGCGCTCCTCTGGTATCCAGCACGGAAATCGCGCCGATCTGGAAGGTCAAAATGCGACTGAGAAGCTCGAAGACGGAGATGACGGTTTCTTCGAAATCTTGAATCGAACGGGCTAATTGATTGATGTGATTGACAATCGTGGATTGAAACAACTGGCGATCCAAGAGGTTGTTGGCATGGGAAAGGACATCAATCGTACTGACTTCTTGTAATGCCTTGAGCGCGGCGGCTTCGATATGCGGCGTCTCTTGCTGTAAAAAACGTTCGACGGTTTCCGTCAGCAGCGTATCTTCGAAATCTTTGATAATGTATTCGTCCGCGCCGGTCGCCCTGCCCCAGAAGCGGTCGGATTGCTGATCTTTGGCCGTCAGCATCACGACCGGAATATGTTTCGTCCTGTCATCGTCTTTTAACAGGCGGCAGACTTGATACCCGTTCATTTTCGGCATCAGAATATCGAGCAGAATCAAATCGGGGTGTTCGCTATAGGTCAATTTCATCGCCTCGACGCCATCCGTCGCTGGAATAACGTCGCACGGAAGATGCGAGAGCATGTAGGTCAGCATATCCACAACAGTGGGGCTATCGTCGGCAATCAGGACTTTTTTTCGGTTCATGGTGTGGATTGTTTCGACCAGATTTCCCCTCCTGGGAGGGGCAAGGGGTGGGTTGGCATTAAGAGCGCGAACCCTCAAAATAACCCACCCCCAACCCCTCCCAGGAGGGGAATTCACGGTCATCGTTATGTCATCATTCGCGTGACAACTTGTGTAATGATTTTCACAAGCGCATCAGGATCAAGCGGTGGCGCGGCGGTCGAGTGCTGCGCGTGTTCGCAGGGTTTTTCCTGACCTGGAAACGGGCATTGCGCATGATGCGGATTGTTCGCGTCTGTCCCGGATTTTTCGCGAATCGCATACAGTGCGCGAACCTGGTCTTGCGTAAAGGTCTGCGTCCGTCCGAGCGCATGCGCGACTAAACTGACTGTGGCAAATTGCTCCACCATCTCTAAGCGGTGAAATGTGCTATACAGATCAGGTCCGACGGTCATGACGCCATGATTGGCCATCAACACGGCATCGTGGCACTTGACTTTCTCTGCGACCGATTGGGCTAATTCTGCCGTTGATGGCAATTGATACGGCGCAAGCGGTATCGAACCGAAATTCACAATCATCTCGGCGAGGATTTGCTGGTCCAGCGGAATCCCGGCTACCGCAAAGCCCGTGCTGATGGGCGGATGCGCGTGAATCACCGCACACACGTCGGGTCGCGTCCGATAGGCGGCAAGATGCATTTTAATCTCTGACGACGGCTGATATTCGCCGTCTAACACGTTGCCATCCAGATCGAGTTTGACAATTTGATCCGGCGTCAACATCCCTTTGCATAACGCGGTCGGCGTCGCCAGCACCGTATTGTCGTCTAACCGCACACTCAAATTTCCGTCGCCGGCGATAATAAACCGGCGTTCGTACATCATCTTGCCAATCGTCACAAGATCAACTTTATGGGCATGAATCGTTTTTGCCGTAGATGCCATGATGATAAATCTCACACGCTGTAAAGAATCACATGTTCGAACAACCCATCGCGAATGCCAACAATGCAAAGAAAAAGAAACAACATCTCGGCAATTCTGTCAAGAGAAAACTCTACCAGCATTGACACGGTTATTTCGGCAGAAGCATAAAAATTATTTTGATTTTATTGACAATCGTTTCGAAGGTATGCGATACTGAGGGCGCAGTCATAAAAACGCTGTCAGGCACATCGAACGTGTCTGGTCATGTATTCATGGATCATCAACTCGTGTGTTATCAAGGCAGACATCTTTGCGTGAGGTGTATATATGGAATTTACTGAATGCCCGATGTGCGGAAGCGACATTCATTTGGAAGGTCGGAAAGAGTGCGATATTATCGAATGTACGGATTGCCGGGTCAAATTAGAAGTCGTGTCGCGTGTGCCGGTTGTCCTGGAAATTTCGGCGGATGCAGGCGAAGAGTGGGAATAAGAATGCTGCATTCATCCCCTCCTGATTTAGGAGGGGATTGGGGGGGGTAAACAAGCGCCATTCATTCCAGCGCATCAGCGGAAGAGAGCGCGGCAAAGTCGCTCTCGGAGTTTTTTCGGTCGAGATACCCTTGCAGAATAATCACCGCCGCGATTTTATCCACTAACGGCGCATGATGTTTGCGTCGAATATTGCCGCGTTTCAGGATTTTGATGGCCTGAACCGTCGTCAGTCGTTCGTCCCAAGTGCGTACCGGCACGGGGAGATGTTTCGAGAGAAATTCGCAAAATACGAGGATTTTTTTTGTCTGAGCGCTTAACGTGCCGTTCATGTTCAGCGGCAGCCCGACGACGACTTCTTCGACATCGTGTTCCGCGATCAGCCGTTGGAGATAGCGCAGATCGTTCCAACGCGAACTCCGTTGGAACGTCGTCAGTCCTTGCGCGGTGTAGCCCAGCGCATCGCTCAACGCCACGCCGATTTTGCTGTCGCCGACATCGAGCCCAAGCAATTTTCGCATACGATTCACCTTCTTCATGGCTCAATTTCAGCCCTGTCATGGTTTCGAACTCTGGCAGGGCTTTCGAAATCAATGCTCGTATGAATATGAATAGCGCCGCTGTTCGAAAATGCAAGCCCTGCATAATCTTTTTCTTTGACGAAACCGTCTCCATGCGTCTGAGGCAGAATCGCCGCGTTTTTTCTTGACAACCTGAATACGTCTGACATCACACCCTCGAACGATGCGTCGTGAAACAGCGCACAAGAAAAACCCTTGACGAAAATAACAGGACGCCATATTATGCGCGTAAATTGATTGTAGGGCGAAACTGAAGTTTCGTCCGTGTCGAAACGCGGTTTCGATGTATTTATCGGCATATTGAACGTGTATTTAAAGCAACGAGGACAAGGATGGCAAAATCATTAGTGATAGTAGAATCTCCGGCCAAAGCGAAAACGATCAACAAATACCTCGGCGCGAATTTTTTAGTCAAAGCGTCGGTCGGCCATGTGAAAGACCTGCCCGAAAAAAAATTGGGCGTGGATATCGAGCATGACTTCGCGCCGGAATATGTGGTTATTCGCGGCAAAAATAAAGTGATCGACGAGTTGAAGGACGCGGCCAAACAGGCTGATTCCGTCTATTTAGCGCCTGATCCGGATCGAGAGGGGGAAGCGATCAGCTGGCATATCGCCGAAGAACTGAAGAAAACCAGAGGCATGACCAAGAACATTTATCGCGTCATGTTCAATGAAATCACCCAAAAAGGGGTGACAGACGCGATGGCGCACCCCGGCCAGATTGACATCAACCGGGTTGACGCGCAGCAGGCGCGGCGCATTTTGGATCGGCTGGTGGGCTACAAAATCAGCCCGCTGCTGTGGAAAAAAGTGCAAAAAGGCTTAAGCGCGGGGCGCGTGCAATCTGTCGCGCTGCGGATTATCTGCGAGCGGGAAAAAGAGATCGCGGCGTTCGTCACGGAAGAATATTGGTCGCTTACCGCCCGACTGGCGGCAAATAAACCGCCGGTGTTCGACGCGAAATTGCTGAAAATCGGCAAGAAAAAAGCGGAAATCGCCAATCAGGAACAGGCGCTCGCGATTGTCGCGGATGTCAAAAACGCCCAGTTTGTTGTGGATAGCGTCACGAAAAAGGAGACGAAACGCAATCCGGTCGCGCCGTTTACGACGAGTACTTTACAGCAGGAAGCCGCGAGAAAATTGCGCTTTTCTTCCAAAAAGACGATGTCCGTCGCCCAGAAATTATATGAAGGGATCGACCTCGGCAAAGAAGGGCCGGTCGGCTTGATTACCTACATGCGAACCG
The DNA here is from genome assembly GCA_964602655.1 of uncultured Candidatus Moduliflexus sp. Lineage (GTDB taxonomy): Bacteria > Moduliflexota > Moduliflexia > Moduliflexales > Moduliflexaceae > Moduliflexus. The sequence goes on along the minus strand of CAZRSF010000023.1, from coordinate 57,461 downwards.
ACTCCACGCGCCTGTCCGACGAAGCCGTGAACGAAGCCCGCAAGTATATCGGCGAAAAATTCGGCGGCGACTATCTTCCGGGCAAGCCGCAAGTGTATAAAACCCAGAAATCGGCGCAGGAAGCGCATGAAGCGATTCGCCCGACCTCTGTGTACCGCGAACCGGAATCCGTCAAATCCTTTCTCACGAACGAAGAGTTCCGCCTGTACGAATTGATCTGGAAACGCCTGCTTGCCAGCCAGATGCAGGCCGCGATTCTGGATGTCACGACGATTGACGTGTTGGCGGGCACGTATCTGTTTCGCGCCACCGGTTCGGTCATGAAATTTCCAGGATTCATGAAACTTTATATCGAAGGCGCTGACCCGCAAAACGATCAGGAACAGGAGCAAGATCAGGCAAAAGAGCAGGATTTGCTGCTGCCGCCCGTCGAAAAAGGGGACGTGCTGAATTTGAAAGAACTGCTGCCCAAACAGCATTTTACGCAGCCGCCGCCGCGCTACACCGAAGCATCGCTCGTGAAAGAGCTTGAAAAGCAAGGCATCGGCCGCCCCAGCACGTATGCTTCGATTATCAGCACCATTGTGGATCGGCAGTATGTCGCGATTGCCGCCCGGAAGATCACGCCGTCGGAATTGGGAATGCTGATTACCGACCTGTTAGTGGAAAATTTTCCGAAAATTCTGGATGTCGGTTTTACGGCCAACCTCGAAGAGCAACTCGATAAAATCGAAGAAGGGGAACTGAATTGGGTCGCGTCGCTGTCCGCTTTTTATCAATCCTTCGAGCAGGAGCTTGAACGCGCCGCGAAAGAGATGCGCAACGTGAAAGAAGAACGCGAAGAAATCACGGACGAGAAGTGCGAGAAATGCGGCAGTCCGATGAAAATCAAGTATGGCCGCTTCGGTAAATTCCTGGCCTGTTCGGGTTTCCCGAAATGCAAAAACACGAAACAGTTAGACGACGCGCCGAGCAGCAGCGCGCCGGAAGCCGCATCCGAAGACGCGCCGCCGGAGACGCCGCCGATTGAAGAAACGTGCCCGAATTGCGGCAAGCCGATGCTCTTGAAACGCGGGCGATTCGGGACATTTTTGGCGTGCAGCGGCTACCCTGATTGCAAAACCACGCAGAAAATCGCCAAAGGCAAAAACGGCGAAACCGTCGTCAAAGCCGCGCCGCGCGTGACAGAAGAGAAATGCGAGAAATGCGGCGCGAATCTCTTAGAACGGCAGGGACGCAACGGCGCGTTTCTCGCTTGCTCCAACTATCCGAAATGCAAATTCACGCGTCCGGTCGGCGGCTCGTCCGGCACGGGCGTCAAGTGCACGGCTGACGGTTGCGACGGCGAATTCACGCAGCGCAAAGGCAAATTCGGACGCTCGTTTTATAGCTGCACTCGCTATCCCGATTGCAAGGCGACGTTGCAGGATAAGCCGATTCCGCGCCCCTGTCCGAAATGTCACGCGCCGTTTTTGGTCGAAAAATGGGATAAAAACACCGAGCAAACCTTTGTCGCATGCGGTAATAAGGCGTGCGATTACTCGGAAGCGTGATGCAGAAGGAGTGCAAAAGCTTGCTTTTGCCGTCTTATGAAGCGGCGATATCGCGTTGCAAAAGCAAGCGTTTGCATTCCTGCTCCCGTGATATGAGGGCAAATGATGAAATTATTAACGCCAAAACTCGATTTAGTCTTCAAACTGTTATTTACAAATGATTTAGAAGTCTTGTGCGATTTAGTCAACGCAGTTCTCGATTTCCCTGAACATCAACATATTCAATCTATTCAGGTCAAAAACCCAACCATCTTGCCAGGGGAATTAGCAGAAAAATTAATCATCCTTGACCTGCAAGCGATTGACGAACATGACAGATCGTATGATATTGAGATGCAGGTACGCAAATATGCGTTTTACCCTGAACGCTCGCTGTATTATTTGTGCCGCATGTACGCGAGCCAACTGGAGACGGGAGAATCGTATGCCAGTTTGAAGCCGGTCATCGGCATTCATTTTCTCGATTACACGGTCTTTCCAGAATATTCCGATCTGCATTGGCAATTCGAATTTCGAGATGGACGGCATCCCGAACTTTGCCTCTCAAAAGATATGGCGTTACATTTTTTCGAATTGCCGAAGGTCGAGAAATCAGGCAATGCGGGCGAAAAAATGCAGGAATGGCTGCATTTTTTCAATCATGCGCATGAGGAGGATGACGACATGGTCAACACGCAATATCATACGCCTGCGATTCAGAAAGCATTTACGATTCTGAAGCGTTTGAGCGCAGACGAAGAAACCCTTCAGTTAGCGGAACTTCGAGAAAAAGCGTTGAAAACCGAACTCGCCGAAATTGCGGCGGCGCGAAAAGAAGGCGAACAAATCGGCATGAATAAAGGCAAATTTGTCGGAAAGATTCAGGTCTTGCAACAACTGTTGCGCCGACCGATTGCGAGCGATGCTGAATTGGAAGAATGTTCCGTAGATGATCTCGTGGCTATGTGTCGAGACTTAGAAACGGCATTTATGCTGCCTGACGCCGCAAACAGCAAGACAATCTCTGCTTGACGAGAATGCGCCGAACGAGGGATTTTTTCGATGTCCATCATTGTTGACGGCTACAATTATATCGGGCGTTCGACGGAATTGACGCTGCAAGACACGCATGCGCGCGAAAAAATTATCTATCTGTTCGGGCAATACTGCGCGCGGGCGAAAAAAACGCTGACGCTGGTGTTCGACGGGAGTTTCGGCGGACAGCAGGTGGATCGCAAACGTCAGTACGGGCGCGTGACCGTGATCTACACCTCGCCGATTTACAGCGCGGATCACGCGATTAAAAAAATGGTCGTCGCGCAGGAACCGCGACGACGGAAAGCCCTGTTAGTCGTCTCATCGGACGGCGATGTCGCCGAATATGTCAGAACGCACGGAACGCCCGTTATCAAATCCGAAGAATTCGAACAACAGATTTTTCGAACGTTATCGCAAGAGCAACAGCTTGATCGGGTGAACATTCGCGTATCTGACGAAGAGGTGCTGGAATGGCTGAAATTGTTCGGACCTGAACCGGTCGAGCAGAAAAAACCCGAGAAACAGCCCGATAAATCAGGTCAACCAGCGACACGGGAACGCGCGACGCGCACCGCGACATCGAAAAACGCGCAACCGGAGAAATCGCCGCCCGCGCCTCGAATGTACGGCGCGGACGATGACGAACGTCGCGATCATATTCGCCTATCACCGAAAGAAGTGGATGAATGGATGAAAATTTTCGGCGGTGACGATGATGAATAATTGCCGAAATATCGGCGTGATTGTTTAAGGAAATTTTTGATGAATATTGCGGCATATCTCCAGCATGTCTGGCTCATGTATAAGACGCGCCCACGACGGTATCGGGCGTTATTCGACGCGATCTATCGCCATAAATGCCGTCGGTTGGTCGAGATTGGCATTTTCGACGGAAAGCATGCCCTTGAAATGATTCGAACCGCCAGCGCACACCATGCCGCTTCGGAGATTGAGTACTATGGTTTCGATCTGTTCGAAGAATTGAGCGATGAATTGCTTGAAAAAGAAAAATCGAAAAAGCCGCTGTCGTATGTCGCGATTCAGCAAAAATTAGAGCAATCCGGCGCAAAAATTCAATTATTCAAAGGCAATACGAAACAGACGCTGCCCATATCGCTTGACACCATCCGCAACGCCGATTTCATCTTTATTGACGGCGGACATTCCATCGAAACCATTCGATCCGATTGGGGGTATTTGCAGACGATCATGACGGAGAACACCGTTGTCATTTTCGACGACTATTATGAAAATAGCGAAAAAGAGGCGGCGGAAGCCGGCTGTCAATGCCTGATCAATCAACTTGATCGGCGGCAGTACGATGTGCGGATTCTTGAACCGCTCGACACGTTCGAAAAAGCATGGGGAACGCTCAAAGTTCGGATGGTCTGCGTGAAGAAGGCTCGCTGAACGCATCCTTTTTGATTGATTTCGTGAATTTTAACCAATTTACATAAATATCTTGACGAGACGAGCGGCAATGCGAGAATTGATGTTCGCAGGATTGTGAGTGTATAAGGTGAACGATTTTTCTATTTAGGAAGAGCACATGCCAACGGTCAAACAGATTCCCGGCCCTTATCGGTTCTATTTTTACAGTTTCGATTGCGCCGAACCCGTTCACGTGCATGTGCAACGCGAACGAATGGTCTGTAAATTTTGGGTCAATCCGATCATGCTGGCAGACAACAACGGCTTTCCGTCTCGCGAGTTGCGGAAAATCCACCAACTCATCGACACGTATGCCGACAACATCATGGAGGCGTGGGATGAACATTGCGGGCAGAACCCCAGTCAAGATTAAAGATATGACCGTGACGGATGAGATGATCACCGCCACCCTGATGGATGGTCGAATCATCAGCGTTCCGCTCGAATGGTCATGGCGATTGGCCGAGGCCACACCGGAACAACGCAATCATTTCGAGATGATTGGCGATGGGCATGGCATTCACTGGCCGGACATTGATGAAGACATCAGCGCAGAGGGCATGTTGTATGGCTGTCCTGCGCCGCGTCCTTGTCGCCGCGCTTCGCGCAAACACGCAACGGAACTGGTGTATGCGTGAACGACAGCCTGTCTGTAAATCTCTCTTCTTCAAACAGCAAATCAAACCCTGACTGATGCAAGAATATATTGACGCATTTATCACCTATCTCGCCCACGAGCGGAATTTCTCCGAGCAGACGATCCGAAATTATCAGACCGATCTCGACCAGTTTCGTGAATTTTTGACCAATCTGCATAAATATCTTGACGAGACTGGCGACAACGCAAAGATTGATATTCGCAGCATAGATCGTACCGTCATTCAGGCGTTTTTAGGGCATTTATACAGCCGAAAACTCGCTAAAACCTCGATTGCCAGAAAACTGTCGGCGCTCAAATCATTCTGTAACTTTTTGTGGAAAAAAGCGTATATTCCTCAAAGCCCGGCGCGAGGCATTCCGCTGCCGAAATTGCCGCAACATCTTCCGGCAGTATTCGAAGAAGATGAGATGGAACGATTGTTGGACGGCGTGGTCGGGATTGATTTCCTCACGCTGCGCGACGCCGCCATCCTTGAACTGCTGTATGCGACCGGCATTCGCGTTGAAGAATTGGCGCAGCTGCGGTTGGCGCAGATCAATTTTTCGGACCGCCGCATCAAAATTCATGGCAAGGGCAATAAAGAACGGATGGTGGTATTCGGAGAACCGGCGGACAAGGCGTTGGAACGCTATGTAGCGCGGCGCGAGGAATTTCTGGCAGCAGAGTCGGAAAAAGCGTCGTCAGCGCGGAAACGCCGCCAGTCGGATGACGCCTTGTTTTTGAATGCGCGCGGAACGTGCTTAACCAGCCGCAGTGTGCGCCGCATCGTGAAAAAGTACCTTGCCGAGGCCGACCTCGACCTCAGTTTCAGCCCGCGCGCCTTCCGGCATTCGTTTGCCAGTCATTTGCTGATCGCCGGGGCGGACTTGCGGACGATTCAGGAACTCTTAGGACATGCGCGCCTTTCGACGACGCAGCGTTATACGCATGTCAGCGTGGATAATTTATTGGATGTGTATCATCACGCGCATCCGAAAGCCTTACTTGAAAAGGAGCCAGATGAGAATACGATCAACGACTGTGATCGCGGTGAGACATAACGGACAGGTGGCGGTGGCCGGAGACGGGCAGGTGTCGTTCGGCGAAACCGTCATGAAACATAACGCCAAAAAAGTGCGCCGGATGTATAACGACAAGATTATCGCCGGATTCGCGGGCGGCGCCGCCGATGCGTTCGCGCTGTTCGAACGGTTGGAAGCAAAATTGAAAGAATTTCACGGCGATTTGCTGCGGGCTGCCGTCGAATTGGCGAAAGATTGGCGCACGGATCGCATGTTGCGTCGGCTGGAAGCGATGCTGGTTGTCGTGGACGGCAAGCATTCCTTTATCATTTCCGGGAATGGCGACGTGATCGAGCCGGACGATGGGATTTTAGCGATTGGTTCCGGCGGACAGTATGCGCTGGCCGCCGCGAAAGCGCTGACGAAACATTCCACCCTGACCGCCCGCCAGATCGCCGAAGAAGCGATGAAGATTGCCTCGTCCATCTGTATTTACACCAATGACCATATTATCATCGAAGAACTGGAAAAAGAATCATGATCGTGAAAACAGGCGAATTGCAGAGAATAGAAAGCGAGCAGCCGCACCGCAGCGAAAATACGGCGCTGACGCCCAGACAAATCGTGGCTGAATTGGACAAATACATCATCGGGCAGAAGAACGCGAAACGCTCGGTAGCGATTGCGCTGCGCAACCGCTGGCGGCGGCAGCAATTAGCGCCGGAATTGCGGGAAGAGGTCGCGCCGAAAAACATCATCATGATTGGCCCGACCGGCGTCGGTAAAACGGAAATCGCCCGGCGTATCGCGAAATTGGCGCAATCGCCGTTCCTGAAGATCGAAGCGTCGAAATTCACGGAAGTCGGCTATGTTGGACGCGACGTGGAATCTATGGTGCGCGATTTGATGGAATTGGGCGTCAAGATGGTGAAAGAAGAGAAAAAGACGGAAGTCGCGGAAAAAGCCAAAGATTTGACCGAAGACCGTCTGCTCGATTTGCTCCTGCCGCCGTCTCGCGCTCAGAAAGACGACGCGCAGGAAACGTCCGGCACACGCGAAAAGCTGCGCAATTATTTGCGTGAAGGCCGCCTTGAAGAACGCTCCGTCGAAGTCGAAGTCACGGATCGCAGCAATCCGGTGATTGAAATTTTTTCCAGTTCCGGGATGCAGGAAAACATCAATATTCAAGACATGCTTCCCGGCGGTCTGTTTCCGTCCAAAACCAAAAAGCGCAAAATGAAAATTTCGGAAGCGCGGCGGCTGATCGAACAGGAAGAGGCGCAAAAACTGATTGACATGGATGAAGTCGTAGCGCAGGCGATTCAGCGCGTCGAACAGTCCGGCATTATCTTTTTGGACGAATTGGACAAAATCGCGGGGCGCGAAGGCAAAGGCGGGCCGGATGTCTCGCGCGAAGGCGTACAGCGGGATTTGCTGCCGATTGTCGAAGGCTCGACCGTGAACACCAAATATGGCATGGTGAAAACCGATCACGTCCTGTTTATCGCCGCGGGCGCGTTTCATATCAGCAAGCCGTCGGATCTGATTCCCGAGCTTCAGGGGCGTTTTCCGATTCGCGTCGAATTGGAATCGTTGAATCGCGACGATTTTATTCGGATTCTCAAAGAACCGCAAAACGCCTTGATTACGCAATATCGAGCCTTGCTCGACACCGAAGGCATTAATTTGAACTTTACCGATGACGCCATCAGCGAAATCGCGTCAATTGCGGCAACAGTGAACGAGCGTACCGAGAATATCGGGGCGCGGCGGCTGCATACTGTGATGGAGCGGATGCTCGACGAACTCTCGTTCGACGCTTCGGAAATCGGCTCGCAAACGGTGACGATTGACGCGGCATACGTGCGCAATAAATTAGCGGACATTTCAGAAGATCAAGACTTGAGTCGGTATATTCTCTAACCAGGAGCGCGAAGACACTATGAAAACGGCTGATAATATTTCAGAATTTACGATTTACCGCCTTTCGATTTACAAACGCTGCCTCGAACACCTTGAACGCGAGGGGATGAAAACCGTCTCATCCAAAGAATTCGCCAGCCGATTCGGTTTGAATTCGGCGCAAGTTCGGAAAGATTTGGCGTTTTTCGGCGAATTCGGCATTCGTGGCATGGGATATCCGATTGCCACGCTCAAAGAGCAGATTATGGCGATTTTGGGGCTGACCGACAGCGCAACCGGTCTGAAGACCTGGAAAGCGGCGGTGATTGGTGCAGGCAGACTTGGCGCCGCGCTGCTGAAATCTCGCGATTTTCTGGCCGCTGGTTTCGAACTGGTTGCCGCATTCGATAAAACGCCCGACGATTCGGAATACGCCCGCCAGCGTAGCGCCGGGCTGTTCGAATTGCCCGTGCCGGTCTATGCGATTACGCAACTCGAAGAGGAGCTTCAGCGCATTTCGATAGACATCGCCATCTTAGCCGTGCCGGAAGAGGAGGCGCAAGAAATGACGTATCGCCTTATTAATGCGAACATTACGGCGATCTTGAATTTCGTGCCGATTCAATTGATTGTGCCTTCGACGGTGAAAGTGCGGACGGTGGATGTCGTGGCAGAATTGCAATGCCTCGCGTATCACCTGCATAGCGAGAAGTTGCGCCTGCAAGCGCAGAAGCCGCAAGACGCGGCGTGAAGAGGATTTTCGGCATCTTGCGGGCTTTACGGGCGAGGGCGAATGTCCTCGCCTTTTTCACAGTCACTTCATTATGATAAAAACAGATGTCATCTTAGGCGATTGTCAGGAGAAGCTGGCAGAATTGGAATGCGACTCCGTTGATTTGATTTTTACGTCCCCGCCGTATGCCGATAGCCGAAAAAATACGTATGGGGGGATACATCCGGATCATTATGTCTCATGGTTTCTTCCGATCTCGAAAGAACTTTTACGCGTATTGAAGCCCACTGGAACATTCATTCTGAATATTAAAGAAAAAGCGGTGAACGGTGAGCGGCATACTTACGTGATCGAGCTCATTCTTGCGCTCAGAAAGCAAGGATGGCTGTGGACAGAAGAGTTTATGTGGCATAAAAAAAATTGTTATCCCGGAAAATGGCCGAATCGGTTTCGCGACGCCTGGGAACGTGTACTTCAATTCAACAAACAGAAACAGTTTCAGATGTATCAAGAAGCGGTGATGGTTCCGACAGGCGATTGGGCTAAAACACGACTTCGAAATCTCAGCGAAACGGATAAAATCCGCGATGACTCAAAAAATGGAAGCGGATTCGGTAAAAATATTTCACATTGGATCGACCGAGAATTATCCTATCCGACGAATGTTTTGCATCTGGCGACCGAGTGCGGAAATAAGCAGCATAGCGCAACATTTCCGCAAGCGCTGCCGGAGTGGTTTATCAAACTCTTTACGCAAGAAGGCGATACCGTTCTTGATCCATTCGTCGGCTCAGGCACGACCCTTTTGGCTGCGCGGCATTTGTCCCGACATTCTATCGGCATCGAACTTCAGCAAGAATATTACGACATCGTAAAAAAACGCATGGACGAATACGAACCGACGCTTTTCTAACTATGGGAACGATTACAACCAAAAGTATCGAACACTATGTCGAACAGCATATCGGGACGTTTCATGAAAACCGATTGCAGAAGTTGAAAGGTTTGAAGTTTGCCGAGGTCTTGACCCGCAAAAACCCGTATCTGTTCAAAGCCAAAAATGTTCTGACCGCCTACGATTTTGTCAAAACCTTGCTCGACGCCTACCTTTCTTCGCAAGAGGAAGGGATTTTCGGCCTTTTTTTGGAAGGTCTGGCGATCTTTATCTGCGGAAAAGTTTATGGCGGCAGAAAAACTACGACGATTGGGATTGATCTGGAATTTCAAAAAGAACAGACCTATTATATCGTCTCAATCAAATCTGGCCCGAATTGGGGAAATAGCGACCAGATCAACCGAATGAAACAGAACTTTGCGCATGCGGCGGAAACGGTCAACGCCCGCGCTCCCGAACTTGAGATTGTCTGCGTGAACGGCTGTTGTTACGGACGGGATAATAAACCCCAAAAGTCCGGTTATCAGAAACTCTGCGGCCAGCGGTTTTGGGAACTCATATCGGGACAAAGAGACCTCTATACGGCGATTATCGAACCTCTTGGCTATCGGGCAAAAGAACAAAATGAAGAATTCTCGAAAGCCTATGCGCAAGCATTGAACATTTTTACAATGCAATTTACTCAGGAATTCTGTATTAATGGGGCGATAGATTGGAAGAAAATTGTCGCGTTGAATTCAGGCATAGAGATTCCTGAAAAACAGGCCAAAAGAAAAGAGAGGGCGTAATCGGCTAATAACGGATATGGAAATTTTTCACTTTTTTGATTCTCATCGTATCACCTATCAACGCTACGATCACCCACCGGTCTTCACCTGCGAAGAAGCCAACGCGCTCTGCCCGGAGATGCCTGCGGAGGCGATCAAAACCAAAAATCTATTTCTGCGGGATAAACCGGGACGCCGCCATTTTCTGGTCACGGTCGGTGATGAGAAATCTGTGGACATCAAGGCGCTTGCTCCATTATTAGGCGTGTCGAACCTCAGTTTTGCTTCGGCAGACCGCTTGGAACGTTATCTCGGCCTGACGCCGGGTTCTGTGACGCTGCTCGGCGTGGTGAATGACGCTGAACATGCTGTCAGTGTGGTGATAGACGAGGCCGTCTGGAATGCGGCGGCGATCTGCTGTCATCCGCTGATTAATACCAGCACGGTCGTCATTCCGCAACATGATTTGCGTCGGATTTTCGAGATCACTGGACATCAGGCGCAGGTGTTGAACGTGCCTGAAAAATAGAAGAAGCGGGAAAACGGGCTTTTCAATATCGTATCGGCAGAAAGACCTTGTAAGGGCGTTCAATCGAACGCCCTTTTCGTTTAATGCAAAATCTGGCTGAGGAAGAGCCGTGTGCGCTCGTTTTGGGGGTGCGCGAAAAATTCCTGCGGTGTGTTTTCTTCCACGACTTCGCCGACATCCATGAACATCACGCGGTCGGCGACCCGTTTGGCAAAGCCCATTTCATGCGTCACCACGAGCATCGTCATCCCTTCTTCGGCCAAATCCACCATGACATCCAATACTTCTTTTACCATTTCCGGGTCAAGCGCGGAAGTCGGCTCGTCGAACAGCATGATGTTCGGTTTCATGCACAAACTGCGGGCAATTGCGGCGCGCTGCTGCTGTCCGCCGGAAAGCTGGCCGGGAAATTTGCGAGCTTGTTCGGCAATATGGACTTTTTGCAAATAGTGCATTGCCAATTCTTCCGCCGCCGCTTTCGGCATTTTCCGCACCCAGCGCGGCCCAAGCGTCAGATTGTCCAGAATCGTCAGATGCGGAAACAGGTTGAACTGCTGGAAGACCATGCCGACTTCGGCGCGAATTTTTTCGATATTTTTCAGGTCGTTCGTCATTTCGATGCCGTCCACGATAATCTGGCCGCGTTGGTGTTTTTCGATATGGTTGATGCAGCGGATCAGCGTGGATTTGCCCGAACCGGATGGGCCGCAGATCACGATTTTTTCCTGCCGGCGCACAGACAGCGAAATGTTTTTAAGCACATGAAACTCGCCATACCATTTGTCCACCCCGATCATCCGAATAATTGCGTCGTTCTGGGAGGATGACGTTTTGTTAAGATTGGTCTTCATTCTTTTCCTCAATTGTAGGACGAAATTCTTTTCGTCCATGCAATACCGCTTGTTTATCGGGCACTGTCGAAACGGAATTTCGACAGACGAGACATCCTCACGAAAAATCGGTCTTTAATTCGCGCTCTAAACGGCGGCTATACTGTGACATAAAAAAGCAGCAGATAAAATAAATCAGGGCGATAAACATATACGCTTCTGCCGAAAAGCCCATCCATTTCGGGTCAGCCACGACGACTTGCGTGGTTTTGAGCAGGTCGAACAGGGCGATAATCACGACTAATGACGTGTCTTTGAAGGCTGAAATCAACACGCCCATTGACGGCGGAATCACTATTTTTAATGCCTGCGGCAGCACGATCAGCCGCATGGTTTGATAATAATTCAAGCCGATGGACTCAGCGGCTTCGTATTGTCCTTTCGGAATCGCCTGCAAGCCGCCGCGCACGACTTCCGCGATGTAGGCGGCAGTAAACAAAATGATCGCGACCTGCGCCCGCAAAATTTTATCAATCGTAATTCCTTTGGGCAAAAAGAGCGGGAAGACAATCGAAGACATAAACAGCAAACTGATGAGCGGCACGCCGCGAATCAATTCGATATAGACCACTGACAACGCCTTGATGATCGGCATTTTCGAGCGACGTCCCAACGCTAACAGCACGCCAAGCGGATAGGCGGCGGTCAGACCGAAAAACGCGAGCAGAAAGGTAAGCGGCAATCCGCCCCATTGATCGGTTTTTATGAGCGTCAAACCAAATACGCCGCCGCGCATAATGAGAGTAATACCGACAATTCCAATGCCCCATGCGTATAGCAGCGACCGCGTCCAGCGACCGCGATTGCGACTGTAAAACAGCAAAGCGACAAAGAGCAGCATGGCGGTCAGCGGACGCCACTGTTCTTCGTAGGGATAAAACCCGAACACGATAAAACGGAGGTTGTGGTAAATAATTGACCAGCACGCGCCGTCAACCGCCTGACGGCAGGCGTCGCTGTCAGATGTCCAGAGACTTTTGGTGAACGCCCATTCGACAAAAGGCGGCACGATTTTCCAGAGCACTACGAGCAGCAAAACGGTCAGCAGCGAATTCCAGACGCCGTTGAACAGATTCGCGCGTATCCAGCCGATGATGCCCACCCGAATTATCGGCGGAGATGAAAATTTATGATGAGAAGCCATTATCGTTTTCGTGGTCGTAGGGCGAAACTGTAGTTTCGCCCTACATTACCGCTCGACCAACGCGATTTTTTTATTATACCAGTTCATGAATGCCGATGTGCTCAGGCTGAAACAGAGATAGACAATCATAATCAATAACACGCCTTCGATGGCCTGCCCGGTCTGATTGATCGTTGTTCCGGCGACAGAAACAAAATCGGGAAAGCCGATGGCAATCGCTAACGAGCTATTTTTCGTCAGGTTCAGCAATTGGCTTGTCAACGGCGGAATAATCACCCGCAACGCCTGCGGCAGAATGACGAGGCTGAGAATCTGTCCCGGCCTCAATCCAAGCGACATCGCCGCTTCGGTCTGTCCCCGGCTGACCGACTGAATCCCGGCGCGGACAATTTCCGCGACGAACGCCGACGTGTACATAACCAAACCGAGCAGCAGGGCGGTAAACTCTGGCGACACGCTTTTCCCTCCCTGAAAATTGAAGCCTTTGAGCGCGGGAATGCTCATTTGCGTGGGCGCGCCGCCAAACCACCATGCCAGCAGCGGAACGCCGATCAGCAGCGCCGATGCTGTCCAGAACATCGGAAACGTCTGGCCTGTTCGTTCCTGCCTTCTGGTGGTGACGATGTGCAGCACATACGCCGCCGCGCACGCGCACAAGAAGGCGATGCCTGCGTAGAGATACGCCGGATGCCGTTCCGGCACGGGAAACATGAGGCCGCGATTACTGAGAAAGAAGCCTGGAATCGGCGAAAGCGCCTGACGCGGCGGCGGCAGCAGTTCATAAAAAAACGAATACCAGAAAAATAATTGCAATAGCACTGGCACATTTTGAAATGCTTCGATATAGACGATAGCTGCCCGCGATACCAGCCAGTTCGACGATAAACGGGCGATGCCGAGAAATGTGCCCAACAGCACGGTCAAGCCCATACCAAGCACAGACACATACAGCGTATTCAGTACCCCGGCAATCAACACGCGGGTATAGGTGTCTGAGGCGGAATAGGAAATGAGCGATTCGCCGATTTCGAACGCCGCTTCTTTTTTCAGAAAACCGAATCCGGTGGCGATTTTTTGCGTTCGCAAATTCGCCATGGTGTTCGAGACAAGGAAATAGCCTAACAGGACGACAATCGCGAATACTACCACCTGATAGACGATCGCGCGTTTATCGGAGTCATGCCAGAACGGAATTTTTTCGGTCTGCGTTTGCTGCGTGGTCTCTGTGTTTGTAGAATCCATAACAACGTAACCAGGTACAAACCTCACAGGTTTCGAACACCTGTGAGGTTTGCGTTCGAGTAAACTATCGCATTGGTGGGGTGTACATCAGGCCGCCGTTCGTCCAGAGCGCATTCAAGCCGCGTTCCAACTTTAACGCCGTATTGACGCCGACATTGCGTTCGAAGACTTCGCCGTAGTTGCCGACCTGTTTGATAATGTTGTACGCCCATTTTTCATCCAGGCCAAGCGCTTCGCCGTTGCCGGGCGTCACGCCGAGAAAACGCTGAATGTCAGGATTTTCGCTTTTCAGCATCTCATCCACATTCTGAGACGTAATGCCGAATTCTTCAGCCGCGATCATTGCCATCGTCGCCATATTCACCACGTCGAACCATTTATCGTCGCCATGACGAACGGCAGGCGCAAGCGGCTCTTTGGAGATGATTTCCGGCAGAAGAATATAGTCGTCAGGATTCGGCGCAGTGGCGCGAATGCCTGCTAACTGAGAGGCGTCTGAGGTGAAGGCGTCGCAGCGTCCGGCAAAAAACGCTTTCGACAATTCCGCGTTGTTATCAATCACGACCGGCGTCATTTTCATGCCGTTCGTGCGGAAATAATCGGCAAGATTCAATTCCGTCGTCGTGCCGGGCAATACGCAGACCGTTGCGCCGTCAAGCTCTTTGGCGCTGCTCACGCCGAGTTGTTTGGACACCATGAAACCCTGTCCATCGTAGTAATTGACGTGCGCGAAGTTCAAGCCCATTGCGGTTTCGCGCGATAGCGTCACGGTGCAGTTACGGGTCAACACATCAACTTCGCCTGATTGCAGGGCGGTAAAGCGGGTTTTTGTGTTAAGCGGGACGAATTTGATCTTGTTGACATCGCCGAACACGGCTGCCGCAACCGCGCGGGCGGTATCTACATCCAGGCCTTGCCACACGCCTTTTTCATCAGGTTTGCCAAAGCCGAACAACTCGCCATTCACTCCGGCCAGCAATTCGCCGCGCGCTTTCACGTCTTCCAATGTTCCGGCAACCACGCTCCCAGCGGTCATCAGTACAAGCAATACGACGAGACACGATTTGACTAATTCGAACATACACTCCTCCTTCGCTCTCCCTCCGTTCATTGAGCATCAACTGCCGAATTCCATTCTTTTAACGGATATTCGAACAGTCCCTATCTGCGACGGAGGGATACTTCGTATAAGGTCAATGTTTTTGGCAAGAAAAAAATACGAGGAGGATTGATTTTTAGCGTAAAGATCGGAGATATTTTTGACAAATTTGTTAGTATGAAAAAACCTCACAGGTCTTCAAGACCTGTGAGGTCTGCGCGGAAGGTATCGGCTTACTTTTTGGGCGCTTGTTTGTTCTGGCGCTCTTTGACGCGTTCCTGACGCTCTTGTTTTCTCTCGGCGTTCACCTTTTTGAGTTGTTCGCGCTGTTCTGGCGTGAGCAATTCATTCACCTGTATCATCGCCTCCGTGCGAGCTTTCTCTAACGCAGCGTCTTTTTCAGCAATGCCTGCCTGAATCTGTTGAATTTTTGCCGTGTCAGGATTCATGGCAAACAGTTCATCTCGCAAATCCTCACGCAATTGCATGACCTCTTCGATAAGTTGTTGATTGGCTTTCATCGAGGTTTTCAAGATTTGCTTCACCTGAGAACGCTGTTCCTTCGTCATGGTGATTCCGCGCCATTGCGCAGGCATTTGGCCTGGCATGTCGGCGATTTGCTGACGCTGTTCTTCAGTAAGAATTCCTTTAATTTCAAGGAGATTTTGGGCAGCGCCTTCGCTTAATTTTTGTTTCGCTTCGGCAATTTGCGTGAGCAGGGCATCAATTTGGGCACGATCTATCGGATCATTACTCATCTCTTTGCGCAGGTCTTGTTGGGCAAACCGAAGTTCTTCCCGCGTAGTGGCAGAACTGACCTGAAAATCACGACGCAATTGTTGAATTTTGTTCTGCTGTTCTTCGGTCAAATTTAATGCCCGCCAATTGATGCGCAGATTATCTTGCATCTGCCCATCCGGAGGCATCGGCGCATCCGGCGGCGACATCATCTCTCCATTCGGCGGCTGTGGCGGTTCAGGGGCATCCTGGGCGGAAGCTCCATGAGCGAACAACATGAAACTGGCGACACACATCACAAGAACGATTGTAGAAGATAATTTTCGTAACATAAAAAAAGCTCCTTGTTTGTGAATGGAATGAGGAAGAGTGGTGATGCCATTCCTCTTCATTCCATTCGAATAAATCCCCTTTTCATTTTCAACGGTGTTTGACTGTATCCTATGCTATTCCTCGGTTGTCACCGATATGCCGAAACATCGGCTGCCGCGTCTCTGTTGTCCCAATGCTCAACGTATCAAGGATTTCTTCCGCAACGCTGTCTGTGTCGGTAGAAAACAGCGTATCGGTTGTGGTAGAAACCTCTTCGAACAAGATGTCTTCTGCGTACACCTCAATCGAGGCGGCATACTGTTCGGTTTGATTGAGGGGCGCTTGTCGTAAATGCCAGAACAGGATACCCGCGCTCATCATCAGAAGAGCGACTGTTCCGAACGCGAAACGCGGGACGAATTGCCTGATTCGAAACCACATTCGCGACGACCGCTCGACGCGCGCTGTCACGCGCTGGCGGAAGCCTTGCGGCGCATCGAATATCGGCAGCGTCCGCACAAATGTCTGCGCGGTCGAAAAATCCTGCACTGTTGCGCGGCATGACGCACACAACGCGACATGCTGTTCGACGGTCTGCCGTTCTTCCTCAGAGACTTCTCCGTCAATATATGCTGAAAGCAATTCTTCCATTGTTTCGCAGTTCATACCCATCCTCCTTTCTGTCTGACCTCTTTTTGAAGCAGGTCTTGCAACAACTTTCTTCCTCTGAAAATGCGCGACCGCACGGTGCCTTCCGAAATGCGCAGCGTCTGCGCGATCTCTTCGTACGACAATTCATGAATTTCCCGCAACACAATCGTCATGCGGTATTCTTCCGGCAATTTATCCAGCGCGTCCTGAATTTTCTGCTGCAATTCTTTTTGCTCAATCGCCTGCCCCGGATGACCATGTTCGGCGACATGCGTCCGCAGCGCCTCTTCGTCCGAGACAAACCGGGACTGGCGTTTTTTCCAGCGGCGATATTCATCGAGATACACGGTCACAGCAATTCGATAGAGCCAACTTTTGAATTGAGACGCATCTTTCAGTGAATGAATCGAATGGAACATCTTCACGAACACCTCTTGCGCAAGATCGTCAAGATCGTTCCATTTCGGCGCCATCCGCCGCAGAAACGTGTACACCAAATTCTGGTAGCGCATGACTAACCGGTTGAATGCCTGCCGGTCGCCTGCCTGACATTGCATCACTAATTCGCGTTCGTTTTCTGCCGTCAATTCAGAATATTGTCTCGCCATAATCGGTTTCCATCAGGGTTATTCGTGTGTTCTGTCTATGATGACGAGCTATGAAAACGGAAAGTTCCCGAACAGTAATTTTTTTTATCAGGCATGAGATGAAAATAGGAAAATCATTCAGTCAGAGGTGAATGCGCGGTACATCTGGAAATGAGATTTCTGTTTTGCGTTCGCGCTTCTTCAGAAGAAAGGCTCTTGTGATGCTCAATCCCCTGAGATCGCGGCATTTTCTCGTTGGCATTCGCGTTGCATTATCGTATGTTGGTCATAAAAAAGTGACGTGATTAATACAAGTCAATTGAAGGGGGGCTTAACCGTGGAGAGATTGATCATGAAATTGTTGACGATGTGCCGAAAAGTCGTGGCGTTGAGCGTAGTAACGGTGTTCTTTCATGTTGTGCGAAGCTTGATTTCAGCCGTGATGTACGTTCAGGCGTTACGCCGCTTACAACGAGACTCTCGAATCTCCCTTGCCTGATGAATGACCTTCTTTCAGCCGCAGATTTCACTGATTCGCATAGATTTGAAAATTCATTTGCTCAAAATCTTTGCGAATCAGTGAAATCTGCGGTTTTTCTGTCAGGATCAACCAACCTCTCAGGATTCCACAACATCCGCTACCGGATGAAAATCATAACCCAGGGCGTCAGCCACCGCCTTATACGTCACTTTGCCTTTGTACACATTCACGCCTTTTGCTAATGCTGAATTCTGCAAAGTAGCGCGAGACACGCCTTTTTCTGCCAGCAGATAGGCATAGGGCATCGTAACGTTCGTCAGCGCAAAGGTCGAGGTGCGCGGCACTGCGCCCGGCATATTCGCCACGCAGTAATGCAGCACGCCGTCCACGACGAAGGTCGGATCATCATGCGTCGTCGGATGGGTTGTTTCGATACATCCGCCTTGATCCACTGCGACATCCACGACGACCGCGCCTTCTTTCATTTTGGAAATCATCTCGCGGGTCACGAGTTTCGGGGCTTTTGCGCCGGGAATCAGCACCGCGCCGATCAGCAGATCGGAACGTCTGGCGCATTCTTCGATGTTGATGTAGTTCGACATCAAGGTGGTGATTTTATTGCCGAAAATATCGTCAATGTAGGCCAGACGGGAAAGATTGATGTCGAGCAGACACACGTTTGCTCCCATGCCGACCGCGATTTTCGCGGCATTCATCCCCACCACACCGCCGCCGATAATCGTCACGATAGCGCGTTCCACGCCGGGAACGCCGCTTAATAAGACACCATACCCGCCATGTTCTTTTTCCAGATATTTTGCGCCGACCTGCACCGCCATGCGTCCGGCGACTTCGCTCATCGGCGTCAGCAGCGGCAGCGAGCCGTCCGCAAGCTGAATCGTTTCGTAGGCCACGCCGATAATTTTTCGTTCCAATAGCGCGTTCGTCTGCGCCGGGTCTGGCGCAAGATGAAGGTACGTATAAAGAATCTGGCCTTCCCGCAGCAACTCGAATTCGGCAGGCTGAGGTTCTTTCACTTTGATAATCATGCCAGCGTTCGTATAGACCGTCCGCACGTCCGCGATTTTCGCGCCGACGCGCTCGTATTCCGCATCCGTAATGCCGCTGGCAATACCTGCATGTTCTTCGACAATCACGGAATGACCGCGTTTTACCAATTCCATCACGCCCGACGGCGCGATGCCGACGCGGTATTCCTGCGTTTTGATTTCTTTGGGGACGCCGATAATCATACGATTTTCCTCCTGGATTCAACCTTGCCAGGGTTTTAAACCCTGGCAGGGTTCTTACGGTTTACCGCACTTTCGCGCCCGGCTGCACGTCAGCTTTTTCGAACGCCGAGACGCTGAGATTGTCGCCATAGACGCCCGCTAACACCATGCCTTGCGATTCCTGCCCCATCAATTTCGCTGGTTTCAAGTTTGCGACGACGATCACGGTTTTGCCGACCAACTGTTCCGGTTCGTAGAATTTCCCGATTCCGGCCAGAATCTGGCGCGTTTCGAGGCCGATGTCAATCTGCATTTTGATCAATTTGTCCGATTTCGGCACGCGCTCCGCCGACAAGACTTTCCCGGCGCGGAGATCAATTTTGGCAAAGTCGTCAATCGTGATTTGCGGCTGTAATTCGAGTAATGGCGCGGCGACGGCCTGCGCTTGCGGTGTTTCTGTTCCTGCTAACATTTTCGCTAATTTCTCCTTTTGCGGTTGAATCTGTTTATCTTCGACTTTCGGCACTAAGACGCCGATCTGCGCGGCAATCGGCTGGCCTTCACGAAACGCGAACGCACCGATTTGTTCCCACGTTTGTTCATGCACGTTCCCCGTTTCGCCGAGCAATTCCCACGCCTGCTGCATCGTGAACGGCAGCATCGGCGCGCCCAACACGGCCAGATTTTTGATCAGCAAGGCGCAGACATGCAGCACTGTGCCGCACGCCGCCGGGTCTTTTTTCTGCAAATCCCAGGGCGCGCTTCTTTGAAAATACTGATTGCCGACACGCGCCAAATTCATCCAATCGGTCTGCGCTTTTTTGAATTGATACGTTTCCAGCGCGTCGGTCATGGCGGCTTTCGTGGCGGCGATTTCGTTCAGCGTCGCCTGATCGTCGGCGGTCAACGTGCCGAGCGGCGGAATTTTCCCGTCCGCAAAGCGTTTGATAAACGTCAGCGAGCGATTGACTAAATTGCCGTAAATATCGGCGAATTCACTGTTGATGCGAGTCTGAAATTCTTCCCATGTGAAGTTCGCGTCCGCCTTTTCCGGCGCAATCGCGTTTAGGTAAAAGCGCAGATAATCCGCCGGAAAATCCTGCAAATATTCATGCAGCCAGATCGCATAATTGCGGCTTGTCGAGATTTTTTCCCCTTCGATGTTCAAAAATTCGTTCGCCGGAATGTCGGTGGGCAGCGTGTATTGGCCGTAACCCATCAGTACCGACGGCCAGACCATCGCATGAAACACGATGTTGTCTTTGCCGATGAAATGGACGAGTTCGCAGTCGGGATTCAGCCAATAGTCTTTCCATTTCTCCGGCTGGCCGATGTTCTGCGCCCACTCTTTCGTCGCGGAAATATAGCCGATGGGCGCGTCGAACCAGACATATAGCACCTTGCCTTTGGCGTCTTCCAGCGGCACGGGAATGCCCCAATCAATGTCGCGGGTGATGCAGCGCGGCTGCAAGCCGGATTCGAACCACTGCTGACAGAATTTTTTGACGTTATCTTTCCAGTTCGGCTTGCTGTCGAGCCATGCGGCAAGGCGTTCCTGAAATTTTTCCAACTGCAAAAACCAGTGCGTCGAATTGCGCAAATGCGGCGTATTCCCGCAAATTTTGCATTTGGGGTTCACGATTTCTTCCGGCGAAAGCCAGCGCCCGCATTTCTCGCATTGATCGCCCCGCGCGCCGTCCTTGCCGCAGTTCGGGCAGACGCCTTCGATGTAGCGATCCGGCAAAAAGCGGTTGCAGTTGTCGCAGAACATCTGCTGAATTTCCTGCTTTTCGATGTAGCCGTTTTCGTAGAGTTTCAGGAAAAAATCCTGCGACGTTTCGTGATGAATCTGGCGATGCGTGGCGGAAAAATGGTCGAAACTCATACCGAATTTCGCGAAACTCTCTTTCATCTGTTCATGGTAAAAATCCACGACTTCTAACGGCGTTTTGCCCTCTTTTTCCGCCTTGATCGTAATCGGCACGCCATGTTCGTCGGTGGCGCAGACATAGACGATGTCGCGCTTCTGCAAACGCTGATAGCGAACGTAAATGTCCGCCGGAAGGTACGCGCCCGCCAAATGGCCTAAATGCAGCGGTCCGTTGGCATACGGCAGCGCGCTGGTGACAAGTATTTTTCTGCTCATGTTGTTCCTTTCTTTATAACGATTTTAACCTGTTTATTTCATTCTGTATGTCGCCAAGAATTTCTACATTTTTGATATGATCGTCAACGCTGAAAATGATAAACACCTTTCCGCCGAAATCCTCTTCGAACTCGCGAAAACTACTTTGCATTCGGGCGGTTACAGAATAATTGCCAAGACTGGCGTTGGCGGTAATCGGTTTGATCTGAATGCCGAATGCTTTTTCGCCGACTTTGCCAAGATAATCAACATCCCCGGCATGATCTAATTCCGGGTCAGTTTCTTCGAATATCACCTCTGGAAACTTTTTCGCGAGTTCGTTGTAAATGATTGATTTTTCAGTCAAATAGCCGTCATACGTGCGGCAAATCGTCAATTCATGAATATAATCAACGCAGTCCGCTTCCGTCAAACGGTTGACAGAATCCAATACCTGAGGAATGACAGTATCTTTCAATTTCTGATACAGGCGATTCCCAAGTTCTTGCAAACACTCTCGCGAGACTTTTTCGGGGTATTTCGCTTTCGTATAAGCGTGTTCGAAATACCATTTCTTCCATTCTTCGAATGTTGACGGTTGGCATTCGCGGATAAGCGCCATGACTTCGCCAACTCGCGACGTTTTGGTCAAACCCCAACGCCGATTGGCATAATTCAGCAGCAATTCATGGCTTCCGAAATCTTTCGCAACCTTTTTCATATTCGCGCCTCATTTGCCTTTGCCCACAAATCAAGAAATTTCATTTTATATTTGAAATCCATGCGTTCATCCACATGCGCTAACCGGTATTTCACCAAATACGCGTTCACGAATGTTTTATTTTTCAAATAGAGATAACATAAGAGGTTATTCTCTTCGTCATATTTGGTTTCATCGAATTTCAAAAAGACTTTTTGCCCTTTTAACATGTTCTGTAAAAACTGAACCGCTTTTCCATTCATGGCATGGTCTTCTTGTATGCCAAGCAGGCGAATTTTCAGATCATTATTCAACGTCAACATGATTGGCGAGAGAACGTCTTTGACCGAATAATACGTTTCTCGCGTCTGATTCTCTTGACCGATTTTCGAGCCGAATTGCAATTTTTTCGGGTCGTTTTTTTTATCCAATTTTACGGCATCCTTGAAAATATATGGCAACTCGGCAATCGCCTTCGCGAAATCCATAGGTTCGTCAGCTTGCTTTTGAAAAGAAATCTGCTGAGAGCGCATGAATTTTTCGTTTTCAACGTTCAATCGCGTTTCGATGTTCGGCAAAAATTCTGGATTGATTTCATAACCGACCGACCGCCGCTGCAACATCATCGCCGCGACGGAAGTCGTGCCGCTGCCTAAAAACGGATCGAGCACGGTATCGCCGACAAACGTAAACATCTTGATCAAGCGCCTCGGCAATTCGACGGGAAACATGGCAAGGTGCTTTTCCTGCCGGACTCCGCTGAAATTCCAATGTCCGGCAAAATAGGTATTCCATTCTTCGGTGGTCATTTTCGATTGTTCTTTGACCGCTTTCGAAATGGTTCTTTTTGATTTTCCGATTTTTTTGAAAATCAGAATAAATTCATAATCCAATTTCAGAATCCCGTTACGCGGATAGGGAAACGACCCCATAATCGTCGCGCCGCCGGTGGTGTTGGTGGTCGCGACTTTCTGCCAGATAATCGCGCCCATATAATCGAAGCCGATGACTTCGCAAAATTTGATGATTTCCGTGCGAATCGGGATGACCTTATAGCGGCCATAATAGACCGAACGAGCGTATTGATCGCCGATATTGACGCAAAGACGACAGCCGTTTTCTAACACGCGATAGCATTCTTGCCAGACCAAATTGAGGTGATTGATATACTCCTCATACGTGTCATGATAGCCGATTTGCGAGGCAACGCCATAATCTTTCAACTGCCAGTACGGCGGCGACGTAACGACAAGCTGCGCGGATTGGTCAGCAAGTTCTCGCATTCTGCGCGAATCGCCATTAATAATCAGATGCACGATTATTTCACCTTCTCCAAATCGCGATAAAACAATTTCTTCTTCACCGGAGTTTCTCCGCCTTCTTCGACCGTCACCGTGCCGTCGAGGAAATTCACATCTCTGACGCGGTACGGGCCGCCGCCGTTCGCATCTTTGACCATCTGGCCGACTTTGGGCATGTACTTGGCGATCTGTTTATAACACTCGTATTCATACGTCATGCAGCATTTCAGGCGGTCGCAGATGCCAGACAATTTGGCGGGATTCAGCGTCAAACCCTGCACTTTCGCCATTTTGATCGAGACGGTCTCGAAATTTTTCAAAAATGTGGTGCAGCAAAGCGGACAGCCGCAAACGCCGAAGCCGCCGAGCAGCTTGGTTTCGTCGCGCACCCCAATTTGCCGCATTTCGATGCGGGTGCGGAAACGCTGCGCGAGGTCTTTCACGAGTTCGCGGAAATCAATCCGGCCTTCGGCGAGAAAATAAAAGGTCAGACGGCTACGGTCGAACGTGCACTCGGCCTCGACCAACTGCATTTCCAAGCCCCGCGCCAAGACGCGCTTTTCGCAGAATTCTTTGGCGTCAATCTCGATTTTTTTATTTTCGTCCACCACCGCCATGTCTTCCGGCGTCGCCTTGCGAATCACATTTTTCAGTGGGCGGGCGGCGTAACTTTCATCTTCGATACGCATCCGGCCAATATCAATCATGCCGAAGCCGAAGCCGCGTTCGGTCTCTACAATGCAATATTCGCCGATGTGCAGGTCGAGATTGTTCGAGAGAAAGTTATATACTTTGCCGGTTGGCCGGAACTTCACGCCAACGATTTCGATCATTATACACCTCTGTCAGGGAAATCAGCATTACCTCAAGGGCAAGCTGGAGATTGGCGTTGCGTAAAATATCCTGTTTGGTCTGATACACTGTCTCGAACAGCCGCCGCAGTTGCGCCGCAGTCAGCGCGCCGGCCAGCGATTTCAGGCGCGGGAGCGCGTCGGAATTTGCGACAAGGCGCGGATCGCCGCCTTCATGCAGCAGCAAAATATCGCGATACCAGACCAACAGCAAATCAAGAAAATCGTGAATGGCGTCTTTTTTGTCGTCTTTCGTGTCAGTCAGGCGCTCCACCTGCGTAAAGATGACGCGCACGTCCTGCAAGCCTCCGGAAATCGCCTGAAGCAGCCGTTCCATCTCGTCGCGCTGTTTCAGCAGGCTCTCGGCGTCCATGCCGAGGGCGCGTCCGGGACAGCCTTCCGACAGCGACGCCATCAAGCGGGCGCGTTCCGGCATCAAGCGCAGACGTTTTTGTAATAAATCCGCGAGCTTCTCCACGCCGAGCGCAGTGAAACGGACGAACTGGCAGCGCGACAGCACGGTCGGGAGCAGCGCATAGACGTTCGCCGTGACGAGAATAATCACGCAATCCGCCGTCGGCTCTTCCAGCGTTTTCAGCAGCGCGTTCGCCGCTTCCGCTCGCATCGTGTCGGCCTGGTCAATGATATAGACTTTGCGCCGCCCCTCGAACGGTTTCAAGCCCGCGTCTTTCTGCAATTCACGAATCTGGTCAATTTTGATGAATTGCCCGTCCGGCTCGATCAGCCGCACATCCGGGTGACTCGCGATATTGATTTTATGACAGGAACCGCAGCGTTCGCAAGCGTCATCCTGCAATTCCTTGCAATTCAACGCCTTCGCTAATGTCAACGCCGTCAGCTTTTTGCCGATGCCATCGTCGCCCGCAAACAGATACGCCTGCGGCACGCGCTGATGCCGCAACGCACGTTGCAAAATTTTGATCGCGTTTTCCTGTCCGATAATGTCTGAAAATGCCATGTGGATCAAAAACTGTCAGACACTTTAAAAGTGTTTGACAGCTACGTTCGTCGAATTCGTTGTTACGTGTCAAACAGATCACATCTTCCAATGCTCAAGAAAAGCCTCTGGATCGGTGACTGTAAACGTTGTCTGCTGAATTTCCCTGAGAAAATGGCGATTGCAGGAAATGAGATAATCAACGCGCATCCATTCGGCAAACGCGCCGATAAACGCATCACCTTTCGAGTTCAATCCTAAATGCGTGTATCTCGCCACTAATTCGACGGGAACGGGCATATCTACAATCATCGCGAAATCCCGTCTGTAAAACAGCCGATAAAATTTCCGACGTTGAGCCTCTGTCTGTAAATTGCGGCTGACTTCATGCGCGATAAGGCGCGGCACAACGGTCTGCAATTCCGGGCTGATCACATTCAGCAAACGCGCTGAAGCCGAATCTTCCTGCTGTACGCCAAAAATAAAGACGCAGCTATCTATACAAATGCGCATATTCCTCGTTGAAGACCGTTTCCCGCGTCCGGCGCAATGTTTCAATCACTTCGTCTTCATTCGCCCCAATCGGCAAACCGCCATCTTCTCGAATTTGAGCGCGAAGTTGCGCCAGTTCTTCAAGCCAATCATGATGTTGGCGCGCCTCTTTGACCAGTTCGGTAATAATCTCTATCGGTGTGGTCAGCAATGCCGATTGTAACGATAACAAATCGTCATACACCTGTTTTGGCAAACGAATCGTCACTTGTGATGAATTCGAAAGGCGACTCATATCGGCCTCCTTTTTATTTTCAATAAAATAGCGGCAGCACGACCGCCTGAATCCGGCGCTGCACCTCTTCGACGCTGCCGCTGCCGTCAATCAGGCGAAATCGCGTCGGCTCGGATTGGGCGAGGGCGAGATAGCCTTCCCGCACGGCGCGATGAAAGCGGATATCTTCTTCTTCGAAACGGCCTTCTTCAACGGCAAAGTTAAACGTCAGATTCCGCGCCCGCGCCCGCGACAGGCCTTGCTCCGGCGTCACATCAATCAGCAGCGTCAAATCAGGCTGCAAACCGCCTGTCGCTAACCGATTCGCCTCGCGCACGACTTCTGGCGCGATGTTCCGGCCTGCGCCCTGATACGCAATCGAAGCGTCGCCATAACGGTCGCATAAAACGTTCATGCCATTCTGCAAATTCGGCAGAATCAGTTCCTGCACATGCTGCGCCCGGCTCGCCTCGTAGAGCAGTAATTCCGCCATCGGCGTCATGTCCGTGTTTTCGGAATGGAGCAGAATCTTGCGAATCTGATCGCCGATGCGCGTCCCACCCGGTTCGCGCGTGAGAATGGCAGACACGCTGCGCTGATGCAGCGTGTCAATCAATAATTTAGCCTGCGTCGTTTTGCCGCAGCCTTCGATCCCTTCGAACGTGATGAATTTTGCTGTCTGTTTCATAGCTTTCTTCCGGGCTATATTCCGCTCGTTGAGCGAAGTCGAAACGAGCGTCTATATTCCCTTCGACTTCGCTCAGGGAACGGGGCGTTTCTGAAAAACGTTCAATTCGTCGTTGTTTTCCGCCGATTCCGCTGAAATTGCCGCACGGCGCGGAGGTGATCCTGATAATTCGTCGAAAACTGGTGGCTGCCGTCGTTTTTGGCGACAAAATAAAGATATTTCACGTTCGCAGGACGGAGCGCCGCGAGAATCGAGGCTTTGCCCGGACTTGCAATCGGCCCCGGCGGCAAGCCTTTCCGCATATAGGTATTATACGGCGTATCCGTCTGCAAATCGGCTCTCGTCAGGTTGCCGTTAAAATTCGGAATGCCATAAATGACCGTCGGATCGCTGTCCAATTTCATGCCGATCCTCAGCCGATTGCGATAGACGGCGGCGATCAATTCTCGCTCTTCCGGTACTTGCGCTTCTTCTTCGACAATTGACGCGAGCGTGACAATTTCATGCACTGTCATTCCTTTTTGCGCGATTTCCTGCTTCAAATCGGGCGTTATCACCTTCCAGAATTCTTCAACCATCATCTGCGCGAATGTTTCGGCATTTGTTTCCCGCGTAATGTGATAGGTGCTGGGGAAGAGATAGCCTTCCAGGCTCTCTGCCGTGATATTGAAGCGGGCGGCGTTTTGTTTGTCAAAGACGAACGCAAGAAATGCCGCGTTATCGAAGCCGCGTTCCGCCAGCAGGTCGGCCATTTGCCGCGCCGTGTAACCTTCGGGAATCGTGATGAATCGCGCATAGATTTTGCCGTTTTGCAGCATGTTCAGCACATCCGTCGGCAGCATCGCCGTCGTGAAGCGATATTCGCCCGCTTTCATCGTTTTACCGTTGCGATAAAATCGGGCGAGCATCATAAACAGATGCTTATTGCGGATGACCGATTCGGTTTCCAGCATCTCGGCGATTTTGCGCCCTGATGAGCCGGACGGAATCAGCACGATCCGCTCGTTGCCCGGCATTTCGGGCGGCACAGTCAAAAACATGTAGGCGACGTAGCCGATAAATCCGGCAGCGCCGAGCAACGCCAATAACGTCAGCCAGAGGAGCGGATGGCGCTTTTTCGGCGGCGCGGGCAGCGGCTGCGTCAGATCAAGCAGAATCTCGCCGTCATCGTCAATCTGTTTTTCGAGGTCGTTGTTATCATTCATGCGTGTCATTCTACAAATGATGCGGAAGATAGGCAAGGAAAAACAACCCTGCCAGGGTTTTAAACCCTGGCAGGGTTCGTCGTTATGTCTGTTTGCTGCGAATCCATGAGAAAAGGCCGTTGATCGCCATGCCGAGCAGAATCACATACAGCAGCGCGACGAAACGCACATCTTTCACGTAATAGAGGCCGATCCCAATCACATCCACAATGATCCAATACATCCAGCTTTCGATCCGTTTTTGCGCCATCAGCCACATCGCCGAAAAACTCATGATCGTCGTCAGCGCGTCGAGATAGGGCAATGACGCGGGCTGCGGAAACCATGTCGGCGCGAGGAGATGAATTCGGCTCATCAACAGGCCGGTTAACGCGGAGACAACGGCGGTCGCGGCCATCCAGCTAAGAGCGACGCGCCAGGAACTCCACCGCGTGGGAATCGCCTTGCCGGTATCTTTGCTCGGCGTCAGCCAGCGCCACCAGCCATACGCGCTGGCGATCAGGTAATACACCTGCTCGACGGTATCGGAATACAACTGGATTTGATAGAACAGCGCCATGTAAAGCAAGACGCTGACGATGCCGACCGGCCACGTCAGGATATTGCGCCGCGCAATCAGCCAGACCGACCACAAATAGAGAATCGTTCCGACGAATTCGATGTAACTCATCGGATAATTCAAGATTGTAAACGCTATTTTATTGACACTGAGCCATTCGAGCATACATGAAATATTACCACGAAACACGCGAAACACACAAAAATATGGGTAGGCCGTTCACACGAATTCAATGTTTCTTTCGTGTGTTTCGTGGTAGATAATGACGTTGTTTCGAAAGAAACGCCTGAAACCCTGCAAAATTGTCAAGAGTTTGTATGTCGAAATTGCATTTCGACGCATATAGGTGAACGAACGGACGTTCGATATGGCGATTCGCTGCGGATGGTGGCAGATTGAGCTTGACCGCATTTCTCTCGGCGCAGACGCGCCGATGCGTGTCGGCGAACAAGTGCAATTACAGCGCATGACGGCGGAAGTGCTTGAAATGACTCCGAACGGCCAGCCATCGCGGGTGCGCTTCCGGTTTGTCGCGCCGCTGGAAGATCGTTCGCTCGTCTTCGTCGTCTGGCGACCCGGCCAGCCGCCGACAGTGTATCATCCGCCCGCCGTCGGCGCATCCGAGACATTGGAACGCCTGCCGCTGCCGCTGCCTTTGCCGTAGGTCGAAACTACAACGGAACTACAAGGATAGGTGTAAGAAAGGATATTTCACCAGTATCCCTTCTTACACCTATCCTTGTAGTTCCATCGGGCGCTGCCCAAACCCCGCAAAAGCGCAAAAAGGGCAATAGGGCAAGAGTCCTCACCGCACGACAACAACGCGAAACCCGACAGTGTAGAAATGATCATCAGGTACTGCCCCGTGGCGGAACGAACTGCGCACGTAGTTCGGGCGACCATCCCACGACCCGCCGCGTACAATATTCTTCCTTTCATCGCCTGAACTTCCATAGGTGCTGCCATCTGTCGGCATCTCGCTGTAACTCGCATACGTATCTTGACACCATTCATAGACATTGCCGAGCATATCGTACAGACCGAACTTATTGGGCTTAAATGTGCCGACCGGCGCAGTCACGGCATATCCATCGTTGCAATCATGCTCTTGCCATGTAAAATATGAATATGAAAATGCCTTTTTCAATGTCTGATCAGAAACATTCTCATATTGGCATGCCTGCGTATGTTTCAGATCATTGCCCCAATAACGAATCGTTTCCATTCCGGCGCGAGCAGCATATTCCCATTCCGCTTCAGCCGACAGCCGAAACGCTGCCGTTCCGCCGCTGTTTTTTGTCAGCCATTCCGTAAACGCTATCGTCTCATTCCAACTGACATGCACCACCGGTTGATCATCGCCGTTAAACGATTTCCCTTCATAGTCTCTGCTGTCATGATCCGCCTTGAATCCGCGATATTGCGCGTTCGTTACTTCGTATTTTCCCATCCAGAATCCGCTATCTTGATGAACACAGACTTCATGGCGCGGCAATTCATTAGCAAACCATTTATTATAATTCTCTTCGCCGTCTTCTGCGATCAACTGCGCTTTTTCAATGTCAGTTTGTCCCATTTGAAAACAGCCGCCCAGCACATACACGAATTCCATGCCGGTCGTCGGTTCGTTCCACACCTCTCCGGCTTGCGGCGCTGCCGGTGTCGGCGTGGCCGTCGGTTCGGGCGTCTCTGTCGGCGTTGCGGTTGGTTCAGGCGCTGTGGTCGGGGTTGGCGTTGCCGCTGGCGTAACTGTCGGCGTCGGCTCTGAAAATGGAAAATATTTCCAGGGCTGTAGCCACGCAAGGCCGAGCGTGATGCCAAGAAGCGTCAGCACGCTCAACAGCCTCAGCCAGGGTACGCCGCGCTTGTTCGGCGAGGCTGTCGGTTTCCGCTCTTCAGGCTGTTTTAGCGGCGGATCATCGGATTCGAGCTGCGTTCGTTCCTCTTCCAAACGCGCAATGTCCCGTTCGATCTGAGCGAGATGCTCCCTTAGCGGGATTTTATCCGCCTCATTCAGCGTTCGCAATATCTGTTCGGAAATTCTCTCGTATTGCTGGCTATAATGATCGATCTCGTGATGAATCCGCTTGAGCTTTAACGATGTGACGGTATCTGGCATTCGAGATATTCCTTGAAATCCTTATTTATCGTTATTCTTGTCGTTGCTTAGATGCGGCAAAAGCAAGCTTTTGCACTCCTGTTATTCCTCGAACAGCGCCTCGACAAATTCTTTGGCGTTAAATTCCCGCAGGTCTTCGACCTTTTCGCCGATGCCGATGTAGCTGATCGGGATATTCATTTCGTTGGAAATGCCGACGATAATGCCGCCTTTGGCCGTGCCGTCGAGTTTGGTGAGGGCGAAACTGGTGATGCCGATCCCTTCGTTAAAAATCTGCGCCTGCTGAATCGCATTCTGTCCGGTAGTGGCGTCAATCACCATCAAAATTTCATGCGGAGCGCCTGGCATTTCGCGGGAAATGATGCGCACCATTTTGCGCAGTTCTTCCATCAAATTATGTTTGGTGTGCAGCCGTCCGGCGGTATCGGCGATCAGCACGTCCGCATTGCGGGCTTTGGCGGCTTTGACGGCGTCGAACAACACTGCTGACGGGTCAGTCCCGGAGGCGCGTTTGATCACGTCACATCCGGCTCGTTCGCCCCAGATTTCCAACTGCTCGATGGCAGCGGCGCGGAACGTGTCGCCGGCGGCGATCAGCACGTCTTTGCCCTGCGCTTTGAATTTGCTGGCTAATTTGCCGATGGTGGTGGTTTTGCCCGTACCGTTGACGCCGATGACGAGAATGACGAACGGTTTCGTCCGGCTGACGTCAATCGGCTTTTCATGCCCTTCTAAAATCGCCTGCACTTCGCGTTTCAGGTAATATTTGACTTGATTCGTGTTTTTTAACTCCTTTTTCGAGACGCGCTCCCGCAGGCTTTCGATGATGCGCTGCGTCGTCTTCACGCCCATATCGGAGAGAATCAGGATTTCTTCCAGATGTTCGATCAACTCCTCATCCACGTTCGTCCGGCTGGCGAGCAACTGCTCGATTTTCGATACCAACCCCAAATGAGTTTTCAGCAAGCCTTCTTTCAGTCGTTCGAAAAAGCCCTTCTCATCGAGAATCTGGTCAATCAATTCGACGAGCCGTTCCTGTTCTTCGGTGCTGATTGGCTTCGGCGGGCGTTTGTCGTCTTGCGCGGCCTGCTGCTGGGCGGCTTGCTGGCGTTCGAGTTCCTGGATTTCCTTTTTGAAGTTTTTACGGAGGGTCTTGAGTTCCTGGCGGGCGAATTGCTCTTCCTGTGATTCCTTGTATTTCGCGAGAATCGTACCATACGCCTCAATCGCGCGTTCCATTTCCTTGCGTTTCGCATGGCATTCGCCAAGCAGCCGATAAACAAACGCAGCGTGATGCTGGTCTTCCGCCGCATGTTCTAAGGCGTCTTTGATGTTGTTGATCGCTTGATTCAAGCGATCTTCGCGCAGATAGATACGCCCGATGGCGGCGTTCAGTTTGCTGGCGAGCAGATTGCGTTTGCTGAATTTCAAGCCTTTGCGGTAGGCGTCAACGGCTTCTTTGTCTTGCTGCTGCTCTTCATGCAAATTGCCGAGCCGCAGCAGGCTTTCCGCTTTCGCGTCGTGGTCATGCACGGTGTCGAAATACTGATCTTCATACGGAATCGCCTTATCGAAGGCTTTGAGCGCGGCGTAGCCCTGCGCCAAAATTTTCAACAATTGCTGGCGCGCCGATTCCGGCAGCTTCGGAAACTGCATGGCGCGTTCGGCGTAACCGATGGCGTCTTTCTGCCAATGATGCCGGTAGCGGAGTTCGCTCAAATTCACGAGGATGTCGAGCGCGGCGTCGGACTGCGTGTCGCCATACGCGGCCAGCGCTTTTTCATAGTGAACGACCGCCTGATCGTCATCGTTTTGCGCCTGCGCAATCTGGCCGAGACGATACTGCACATCGGCGACAAACGCCGGTTTCGCGCCTTTTTTCAATGCGGTTTCGAAGGCGGTTTTGGCGTTGGCGAGATCGTGTTTTTGCTGATATAATGTCCCTAACAACACATGTAATTCGAACGCCTCTTTCTGATCGAGCGGGATATGCTGGCTCGCGAGGCGCAGATGCGGCAGCGCCTCGTCCTGACGCGAAATCTCGCAGAGCAGATTGCCGAGCAAGAATTCGGCGGTCGCGTGTTGTTCCGAACGCCGTTCAATCGCCTGTTCGTAGTGATCGATCGCCCGCTGCAAATATTCGGCGTTCAGCCGTTCTTTTTCATTTGTCCATGCCGTCTGCCGCCATAGATGTTCGTTGACTTGCGCTAACGTAAAATGCGCTTCCGCGCGTTTTCGAAACGTCGGGCAATCGCGGATAATGGTTCGCAAATCTTCTCGGGCCTGTTCGAAGGCGTTTTGTTCGATATGCATCAAGGCAAGCCCATATCCGGCGTCGGCGGCGGTGTGTTGGTCGGCGCGGAGTTCAATCGCGCGGGAAAAATGCTGCTGCGCGTCGTGATATTGCCGTCCTTCGGCATAGAGCCAGCCGAGTTCGACGTGCAATTTCGGATCGTTGGGGGTCTTGTTGATCGCTTTCAGCAGAAACTTCTGGTCTCGGTTTTCTCGTTTTCCAAACATGCGCGTGTATTCTCCAAAGAGGCGTCATCGCCACAGATAAGGCATTCTTAGCCCTGTCAGGGTTTCGAGCCTTGACAGGGCTGCTGAAAATCATCAGCCATATTTATTACATCCCCTCATTTTTCAAGGGGAAAAAGTTTTGCAAGAAAAAAGTGTTCGGAACGGTGGGAAATTTCTTGCAACGCTTTCTACTGAGAATAATCTTGACAGCGTTCGGAAATCGGAAAATTGGAAATCATAACACGCGCATCATGCGGAGAAGACGCCTGATGCGCCTGAAATATGTGTGTTTCGATAGAAAAATCATCCATCCCCCGTCCCTTTCAGAAGGGGAAATTATGAGGTGTTGCATCGTGAAACGTGTTCGACTTCTGAAGAATGTGATCGTCTTCTGCATATTTATCGCAAGCATCGCGGCCTTTTTGGCCTCATCCCGTCCTGTTTCGGCGCAAACGCAGGAGACGGCGCAACAAACAGACGCTGCCGCAGAGACGGCAACCGATGATGAGTCTGTGGTCGCCGAGCCGGTTGACGGTGAGCAGGAATCTTCCGATATTCCGACGATTCAGCGGCCAATGCGGAATTATCTGTTTATTCATGACACCTCGAAAAATATGCGAAAAAAGAAGCGCATCGCGCTGATGCAAGATGTGATTCGCCGCCTCCTGAACAACGCCTCCCCTGATTCTCGCGCCGGACTATACGCGTTTGGTCATCGTTTTGATGAAAACGGGCCGGATGCCTGCGAGGATACCGAAGCGATTCTGACGATAGACGACCTGCAAACCAATCGCGAAGATTTCGACACGCAATTGAACCTGTTATCGGATCCGCCATTAGGCGGCGGCGCGCCAGTCGGTCTTGCCCTGTCGCAAGGCATCGAGATGATGCGGAATCTTCCTGAATCGAAAGACGTGACGCTGTTTGCCGTGGATTTGCAGGAATGTAAAGATGATGTGGTCGGCATTCTGCAATCAGCCTGTCAAGTGCCGAATCTGCATGTCACGCTGGTCGGCGTCGGGTTGAAACGCGATTTGCAAGTGTTGCAAGATGCCGGCGTCGATCGGTTGGAGTGTGTGGACATTGTCAATGTGACGACCGCCGAAGAAGGCGACGAATTGCCGGATGTGCTGTTGACCAGATTGTCCATTCAGTTTAAAAATGCGGAGGATCAATTGCTTGATCCCGCTCCGGGCGGAGAACTCCTCCTGAAACTGTCCCTCGCCGGTAGTCAAAATAAGCCTGTCATGGTGCGGCAAAAAATCAAAAATGCCGAGATGAAAGGGGAAAGCATCGAGACGGTTGGCCTTGCCGCCGGAACGTATCTCCTTGATATGTCCTACGGCGGTCATGATATTCGCGCGCAAAAAGAGATTGTGATCGGCAATCGCGAGGAAGTGGTCGAGGTCATTCGGCTTGGCAAGATGCTCGTGGATGTCACCGATTTTTCCGGCGGCGCGTTAGCGGATACGCTGATGAGCGACATGGAAATCACGTTGTTCGACGCAGACAAACCGATTCGGTCGGCAAGCCGCGCCGCCAAAACCGAATTTGACCTCCTGCCCGGCGATCAGTATAAAATTCAGGTGACATACACCGTCGGCGGCAAGCCGCAGACCGTCGAATCGCAGGATTTCATCTCGATTCGCGAGGGCAATCATAAAAATGTGACGATTGCGCTGCCAGTCGGCTCGCTCGCCGGACAAGTCGTTGATATGCAAGGCGAGCCGGTGGGCCAGGTTGACGTGACATTGACGGCTGCGGCGGAGCAAGAAGGGCAAAACGTCTTTTCACAAACGCTCGCCGCAGATGAACAGGGGAACTTTTTTTTCCCGGATATCGCGACCGGCAGCTACGCCCTGACATTATCTGCCAAAGGCTATAAACGGCAAGGCCCGACGTTTACGCTCGTTGGCGGAAAAATCAATGACCTCGGCGACGTGCAGCTTTTTCAGGGCATTGAAACGCGCGTGACCAGTTCCTCTGGCAAATTGCTGGAGGATGCGACCGTCGCAATGGTGGAAAAAGCGACAGGAACATCAATTCCGATCATTCGTTTTGGGAGCGTCTATCGTAATGCGTCGCTGATCGCTGACGGCGAATACGTGGTGTCTGTTCAGCATCCCGACCATCAAGCCGCGTCGCTCGACGTGACATATCAGAAAAAAAACCTTGTCGTTGATGTGGCGTTTACTGTGCCGTATTACGTGACAGTGGTTGCAAATGTGATGAATACGCGCGGCGACGCGCTGCCGGATGTGCGGGTGTTGTCGCAAAATACGCATGCTGCCGTCGAACCGCTGCCGGGAGAAAAATACGTGTACGGCGATGCCGATGGGCTGATTCGCGCGAAGTTAGCGGTCTCTTCTCAGGGGGAAGAGCAGCTTTCCGTTGTCTGGAACGATACCTATAATCAAACCTATCGCAAAGACCTGACCGTGACGCTGCCCGGTGCGCCGCAAGAAATCAATCTCGGCACGCTCGTCATTCCCATGAATTTTTTCACGCTTGCTGTCACGAATATTCTTGGAGAGAATCTCAGCGCCGACTCGATTATTCTAACGCATCAACAGACCGGACAATCGGGCATCCGCATGACATCGCAAACAGACGGACGTTATGAGAGCGATCCGCTGTTGGATGGCGATTATACGGTGCGTGTCGTGAAACGCGGTTATCAAGACGTTGAACAGCAGATCGCGCTTCAAGGCGGGGAAACAAAAGGTGCGGCGATGACGCTGCAAAATTACGTGACGGTGCGGGGGACGCTGGTTGACGCCAAAAATAACCGCATTCCCGACGCGCTTGTGACCTTTCATCAGGCGCATGGCAAACTGACGACGTTACTGCCGGTGACGACCGGCAAAGATGGGCGATTTCAGGCGACGCTGTTAGCTGACAGCGTCGGGCAAGAAACCTTTTCAATCGTGTGGAAAAGCCCAATAAGCGGCAATGAGTATCAAGCTGCGGGAAGCTTTGAGTTGTCGAAAGAGCCGATTCATAAATTTTCGCCGATGGATCTCGGCGCGTACCAACTTCCGGCGAATTTTATCCGCATCGAAGTGAGCGATGTATCCGGGCGCGGATTGCCGGGCGCGGACGTGCAGTTCATCTCGCGTTCAGGCGCTGTCGCCAAAAGCGTCGAATTAGGCAATGGGATGTATGAAAGTCTTGATTTGTATGACGATACCTATAATATTACGGTCAATAAAGCGGGGTATAAAGAGAATATTATTGTGCCGGATATTTCAGTGGGCAAAGAGCGTCGCCAGGCCGATGCCGGGAAAGTCACGTTGCCGCATTATGCCACCATTACCGGGACGATTTTGAACGGAAAAGATGAGGGCGTGCCGAATGTCGAACTCTTTTTCGGGGGAAACGGCAGCGAGCAGTTGGAGCAATGCCGCACAGACCAGACCGGGCGATTTTCAACCGTCTTATTGGTGAACGGCACAGGCCGTGAAACCTGGAAAGCCGCCTGGCAAGGCGAGAAATTCGTGACGCAAGGCGCATTCGACCTGCCTGCCGAGCCAGAAGGCACAACGAATATCGGCGAAGCCCGTCTGCCGGTCAATTTTGTGACGATCCCGGTGAGCGATATTCGGGGCGAATTGCTGAAAGGCGTGAATGTGCGGATTCGTGCTCAACAGCAATCGCTGGAAAGCGTTGAATCGTTGAAAATCGAGGAGATCGAACCTGGCATTTATCAAGCGCAGCATCTGCCTGATGGTGACTATACCTTTTCGTTTGCCAAAGAAGGGTTCGAAACTGAGCGGACGTTAGATGTCAGCGTCAACGGAGGCGCGCATTCATCGGCGCAGCCTGTGCGATTGGGGTATTACGTCACCGTGACCGGGCAAGTGCTGAATGGTAAAATGGAACCGGTGGCTCATGCGGCGGTTCAATCGAAAGCATTGGCCAGCAGATTGCTGCTTCCGCCGCCTGTCGCACAGCAGGATGAACCGATTGAGCCGTCGAAAGCAGAGGCTGGTGCGCAAACTCCCGAAGCCTCTGCGACTCCTGATGTGCCTGAACCGCCGATTATTTACACGGATGAGCACGGATTGTTCACCGCACGGTTTCTGGTGACTGCCCCGGAAAAAGAGCAATTGGCGATTTCTTGGAATGAACAGTTCTCGACGGTGTTTGATGTGGATTTTGCGCGAGGCCCGGAAGAGCAGCGCGCCACATTCAAGCTGCCGATTAATTTTGTGACCGTGCAGGTGAACGATATTTCGAAAAAGCCGCTATCCGGCGTCCTGGTCACGCTTGAAAATGATGTGGAAGAAGAGGCGTTTACGCTTCACGAGACTTCCCCCGGCAGATATGACAGCGCAGGCATTCCGGATGGCAATTATACGGTCAGCGTCAGCAAGGATGCCTATCAAACAACGACGCGGGTCTTAGGCGTGCAATTCGGAGAACAACAGGACGTGGCGTGTCAATTGAATCATTATATCATCGTCAAAGGACACGTGCTTGATGGCAAGCGGGAAGGGGTGTCCGCCGCTGTCATTGCCTTTGCCAATTCGAAAACGCTGATTGAAGACAAAGTGATTTCCGGGACGGACGGCGCATTCGAAGCGCGGCTGTTAGTTCGGGATACCGGAAGAGAAACGGGAGAAATTTCGTGGCAAGGAAAACATGGCGCATTCCGCAAGCCATTGTGGATTGATTTGCCGGCAGAACCGCAAGAAGTGACGCTTTCAGACGACCAGACGCTGCTTCCGATCAACTACCTGTCGCTTGAAATCAAAAGCGTCGCCGCCACCGGCGTGCCGGGAGCGCTTGTGAAATTACACCATCGCGCGAGCGGAAACATCATCGAAGCCCGCGATAATGATAACGGCAATTATGAAGGCGAAGAACTCTTCGATGGCGTCTATGACATCGAGATTTCCAAAGATCAGTATCAATCTATCACATTGTCGAATATTTTTCTGTCTGGCGGAGAGCATAAACGCGATGTGGTCGCGCCTAAATTTTTACATCGTATCACCATCAGCGGAGTGGTGGTCAACGGGAAATCGAACGGCGTCCACGATGCGCTGGTTTCGATCAGAGACCCCAAAAAACTTCAGAATTGCCAGCCGTTTCGCACGAGAGAAGACGGCAGTTTCACGCTGGAGGCGCTCGTGACAGACGTTGGCTCTGAAACGCTGGATATCGTATGGAATGACATCTATACGACCTCGCTGCCGCTCAAGCTACCGTTCGCGCCTGAACAAGTCACGCTTGACGCGATTCGCCTCCCGATTAATTTCATCAGTGTGCGTATTGTGGATATTTATAATCAACCGCTTTCCGGAACATTGGTGTCGTTTGCCCCGAAACAGACGGCCAGCGCGTCTATCGAATCCATGTACACAGGCCAGGAGATCGACGCGGGAACGTATGAAAGCCCTGAATTGCCGAATCAGTCGTATATCGTGATTGTCCAGAAAGATGGCTATAATCAGCGGGAGTATCCTGAGATTGCCGTTAAAGACGGGCAAATGATGTCGAATTTGGCGATAGAGCTTCCGCATGTTGTCACGATTAAGGGGCGCATTATAGATGGAAAAGGGCGCGGTGTGTCGAATGCGGTGGTGCATCTTGATCAGAAAACGACCTTGCAAAGCGCCGAGATGATCGAAACCGATGCCGCCGGTAATTTTGCCACACGAGTGCAAGTCATCGGAAATGGCGAAGACGCGCTGAATTTAGCCTATCGTGTCCGAAATGAAGCCAATCGAGCGCCGTTCGAACTGTTCAAAAAATTCATCCCGCTGAACCAACCGGGTGAACAGGATTTTGGTGACATGCGACTGCCGATAAATTTTATTCCGATGCGCATTCAGGATGTCGTCGGACGACCGATTGAAGAGGCGGAGGTGTCTATTGTTCCTGTGAACGCGGAAAGTAACGCGGCGAACGGCGGCCATGCGCCGATTGACATCGCGTATATTGGCGAGGGCAAATATGAAGGGCAATACGTGAAAGACGGCGACTATCAGGTCATCGTGAAAAAAGATGGGTATCAAACGCAGCAAACGGAGATCACTGTCAACGGCGGTGAAGTTGTCGCTGAAACCCAGTTTACGATGCCGCATTACGTCACGCTTTCGGGCATCGTTTCGGAAGGAAAAGGCGATGGCGTCGCCAACGCGCAATTGGAATTCACCACCAAAGAAAATACGATTCTTTCACTGACGGCGGCGCAAGACACTCCGCAAAATACGCCAGTGACGACTGATATTCGCGGGATGTTTCGGGTCAAGATTCTGGTAAAAACCGCCGGACTTCAGCAGGCGAAAGCGGTCTGGAATAATGTTTATGCCAAAGATTTTTCGTTTTTACTGCCAGATACGCCGGACTCGGACTTGTCTCTTTCGGACGACGTTCGTCTGCCGATTAATTTTGCGCCGTTTAAGATTACCAACATTTTAGGCCAGGGATTGTCTGGCGTTGATATTCGGTTGCGGCGAGAGAATGATGCCTCTGAAACGGCCTTATTAGCCAGCGCATTCGGGAGTGGCCTGTACGAAGCGCGGGAATTGCTGGATGGCAGCTACGCAGTCACAATTCATAAAGATGGGTATCGGGAGATGACTGGCACATTTGCTGTCAAAGAGGGGGAAACCACAGCAGAACAACGTTTTGCGCTGCCGCATTATGTCACGGTGCTTGGTTCGGTTGTTAACCGAAAAGGCGAAGGCGTCGCAGGCGCGAATGTGGCGCTGGCCGGACTGAATAGCGCGTTATTGCGACCGGATGAGGCGATTACGACCGGCGCGGACGGAAGTTTTCGCGTTGATGCGCTGGTCTCAGGCTCATCAGCCAATACGCTGCAAGAAAAAATCACCGTGTCATGGAGCGATTCTGTGTCATCAGACAACCCGCCGTTCGAATTGACATACGATTTTCTGCTGCCGGATTTGCCGCAGATGATGAACGTGGGGATGCTCGCGCTGCCCGCTAATTTTTATGATGTCACCGTCAATGATATTGCAGGACGAGGGCTTTCGGGGGTGAAGGTGACGTTCATTGATGAACAGAAGCGGGAATTTCTGGCGAAAGAAGTGAACAGCGGTTTGTATGAAGGCCAAAACCTGCCGAATGGAACGTATTCGGTGAGCGTGTCTAAAGATGGGTATCAGGCTGCGCAGCGCGAGCAAATCGTCGTATCTTCCGACATCGAACAGAGCGATGCGCCATTGACGTTCGAACTTCCCTATTATGTCAAAATTCAGGGAACAGCAGTTGATGGAAAAGGGCAGCAAATGGCCTCAGACATCTCTCTGTCATTGCTTGGCGGGCATAGTCGGCTGATTTCAGACAGCGTGACGATTGACGCATCCGGTAATTTTTCAGCCGACGTCTTAGTGAACGAACAGGGGACAGAGCAACTCAACATCGCCTGGAAAGGCGAGCATGGCGATTATGCCCGCAGCGTGGAGTTTTTATTGCCAGAAATACCCAAAACCGTTGATTTTCAACGTATCACACTGCCGGTAAATTTTATTCCAATCGAAGTCAAAAATTTGTCGGGAGATGGGATTACAGATGCGGCAGTGAACTTAAACTACATCGAAAGCGGCCTGAACATTGAAGCGAAAGAGATTGGCAACGGCCTGTATGAAGGTCAATTGCTACTGGATGGCGGGTATGAAATCAGCGTCGCCGAAGATGGCTATAAGTCGTCCGAGCGGGTGCGCGTGAATGTTGCGGGCGGTGTCGTCAGCGAAACTAAAAGTTTTCGGTTGCAGCACTATGTCTGGATTACCGGAATTGCCACCAACGGCAACGGCAGCGGCGTCAACGATCCGGTCATCGAATTCGGCCAGGAACGCAGTATCGAACGCGAAAAACATTCTGATTTGACCGGCAAGTTCGAGGCGCGGTTGGAAGTGAACGACATCGGTAATGAACGTGTGCAGATCAGTTGGAACAATAAATATCGCGTACCGGTCGTGTTTAAGCTGCCTGAAAAACCGGAGTCGTATGATTTGGGCGAAATTCGTCTGCCGATTAACTTTCTGTCGTTCGTCGTCACTGACGTCTCCGGCAGTACGCTGCCCGATGTGTCGGTGAAAGTCGAATCTGTGCCGTCCGGGCTGGCGCAACGCTTCAAAACCGATCAAAACGGGTTTTGCAAAAGCGACGATCTTCCGAACGGGCAGTTTCGAATTACCGTAAGCAAGCCAGGCTATCAAGAAGAACACCGCGCAATCAGCATCCGCGACGGCAACCACATTGCGTTGCGTTTTACGCTGCCGCATTATGTGACGATCAAAGGGACGGTCAAGGATATTCTACAGCAGCCTGTCGGCGACGCGAATGTCGTTTTCGAAGAGTTTTTTGACGCGGAACAGCAGAAATTACGCACGACGACTGATTCTGCGACCGGTCAATTCGAGCAGCGCTTGCTGATTGATGACGCGCGTTTTTTAGAGCGGCAAAAAGGGCATTTTATCGTGGAGAAAGACGAACTTCGGGAACTGTTTACCTTTAAAATTCCCACGCTGCCGAACCAGACCATTACATACACGACCCTGCTCTTTCCGATGAATTATCTCTACGGAAAGGTCGTAGATAAAGACGTGCAGACGATTCCGATCAGCGACGCGCAGATCACGCTGACGCCGGTGAGCGACTTGCTTTATACGGACACCGTCGTTCCTGACACAGAAAAAAACACCGGAACGCCGCAGCCGCTCAAATTCGTCACGGATTCGTTAGGCGCGTTTAAGGTCAGCAGCCTATCGAACGGGGAATATAAAATCGTCATACAGAAAGAAGGCTATCTCCTGTACGAAGATTTTATCAGGATTTCCGGGCTGTTCCAGGAACAAGAATTCGCGCTGCGAAAGGAATAATTTTCGAGAAAATTCCAACTTTTCGACGCGGCAGATTGACAGAATAGGAGAGCAGACGTAAACACGATCAGAAAATATGGTTATCAATGATAAGCAGAGAAAAGGAGAGTATGCGCGTATGAGATTTGTAACGAATTGTGTGATTCTCATAAGTCTGGCGTGTGCGCTGGCGTCAAGCAGCAGCGCGGAATGGACGACCAATGAGTCATTTCCCCTGATTGGCGATGCGAACGCCAAAAAAGGCGGTAGCCTGAGTTATGCAACGATCAGCTATCCTGCGACTTTTCGGTTTTATGGACCCAATTCAAATACGTGGTTGACTAATTTGATGAGCGGATTAGTCTATCAAACGTTGGTTTCCGTCCATCCGAATACATTGGAATTCGTGCCGAGTTTAGCAGATGCCTGGGAAATCAAAGAAGATAACAAAACCTTTCTCTTCCGGTTGAATCCGAATGCTCGCTGGGCGGATGGGCAGCCGGTAACGCCGGAAGATGTGGTGTTTTCATTCGAATTGGTGATCGATCCCAACACGCAAGATCCGTATTCTGCCGACTTGTTCGGGCGATTGTTCGAGAAACCGGAAATCGTGGATGAGCGCACCATCAAATTCGTCGCAAAAACCCTGCACTGGCGCAATTTCATTTTCTGCGGCGCGAATCTGTCTATTTTCCCGGCGCATACCTATCGCGGCAAAAATTATGTAGAAGAGTTGAATTGGGATCTGCCGAATGGTTCCGGCCCGTATAAACTGGAGTCATTCAAAAAAGGGAACAATATTGTTTTTTCTCGTCGTGACGATTTCTGGGGCAAAGATTTGCGTGAAAACCTCGGGCTATACAATTTTGATCAAATTAAATTTGTCGTTGTCCGAGATGAAACAATGATCTTCGAAAAGTTCAAAAAGGGTGAATTTGATGCTTATTTGGCGAGAATTGCGAAACAATGGGTCGAAGAAACCGATATTGATAAAGTTCGACAGGGCTGGATTCAAAAACGCAAGGTGTTTACGTTTGAGCCGAATGGCGTATCCGGCCTGGCCTTGAATATGCGCCGCCCGCCGTTTGACGATGCGCGAGTGAGAAAAGCACTGGCGTATCTTTTTAATCGAGAGGTATTCATGGAAAAATTATTTTTCAATGAATATCAGAACACCTATTCGTATTTCCCCAATTCTCTATATGAAAACCCGAAGAACGAAAAAATCGAGTATAATCCGCAAAAAGCGCAAGAGTTGCTGACAGAAGCAGGCTGGAAGGAGAGAAATGCTGAAGGCATTTTGACAAAAGATGGGATGCCGTTTTCGACGACAGTTTTATACGGAGAGAAAACGCTTGAGCGATATCTGACGATTTTTCAGGAAGATTTGAGAAAAGCTGGCATTGATTTGAAATTGAAGCAACTCGATTATGCGGCGATGTATAAACTGGTAGATGATTGGAATTTTGATCTGGCAAGTCTGGCCTGGGGAGGGATGATCTTCCCGAATCCTGAAGCCAACTATCATTCGAAATACGCAGATATTCATGAAACGAATAACGTGACCGGCTTGAAAATTCCGCGTGTGGATGAAATTCTCGATCAGTATCCGTTGATGTTTGATCTGGAAGAACGGATCGCCGCGCTGCAAGAGCTTGACGGGCTGGTGTATAACGAGCATCCTTACATACTTGGGTGGTTCGCGCCGTTTACGAGGATTCTGTATTGGGATAAGTTTGGGATGCCAGAGTCGTATCTGAGTAAATTTGGCAATTATAACGATATTGTGTCGCTCTGGTGGTATGATGCGGAGAAAGAACAGCAATTAACAGAGGCGATGAAGGCGAAAACCGCCTTGCCTGTCGGCGAAACTGACGTGCATTACTGGGATAAC
Source organism: uncultured Candidatus Moduliflexus sp. (assembly GCA_964602655.1). Lineage (GTDB taxonomy): Bacteria > Moduliflexota > Moduliflexia > Moduliflexales > Moduliflexaceae > Moduliflexus. Next base: position 14,073 of record CAZRSF010000023.1, on the reverse strand, counting down.
AAATAGGACTTCGAACAAAGACCTCACAGGTTTCGAAAACCTGTGAGGTCTGTCTTTCTTATGCGAGCATATTTCATCCGGCGATTGTTATTGATTATCCCCACCTTCCTTGGCATCACGCTCGTCAGTTTCATCATCATGCACATCGTTCCCGGCGGCCCGATCGAGCAGGCGATTCGCCAGATTCGCATGGGCGGCGCGCTCGGCGAAGGCGGCACAAGCGGCGGCGTTGTCAGTTCCGAACTGACCGCCGACGCGATTGAGCAGATGCGCGAGAATTACGGCTTCGATAAGCCGATATTGGCGCGTTACGGCCTCTGGCTCTGGAATATCTTGCGTTTAGACCTCGGCACATCCTACATTTACGGCGATCCCGTCTGGGATGTGATCGAATCGCGCTTGCCGGTGTCGTTATATTTCGGCCTGATCGGGTTTTTCCTGAGTTATCTCGTCTGTATTCCGCTCGGCGTGATGAAGGCCGTCAAACATAAAAGTCTGTTCGATACCGCTACCAGCGTGTTTGTGTTTGTCGGGTACGCTACGCCCGGCTTTGCCCTCGGCATCGTGTTGCTTGTGCTGTTTGGCGGCGGCAGCTTTTGGAATCTGTTTCCCCTCGGCGGTTTCGTTTCGGACAGTTTTTCAGAATTGTCTTTTTTGGGAAAAGTTTGGGATTTGCTGCATCACACGATTTTGCCAGTCATCTGCTACATGATTTCCTCATTTGCCACGCTGACGATTCTGATGAAAAATTCGCTGTTAGAGCAATTGACGCAGGATTACGTGTTGACCGCGTTTGCGAAAGGATTGACAGGCCGCGTGATTGTGTATAAACATGCGCTGCGAAATTCCCTGATCCCGCTTGCCACCGGCTTCGGCCATTTTCTTTCGATTATTTTAGCCGGATCGTTTTTGATTGAAAAAGTTTTCAATATTGACGGCATGGGCTTATTAGGTTATACGGCGATTGTGGATCGCGACTATCCCGTCGTCCTCGGCATTCTCGTCATTTCGAGCCTGTTGTCGCTGCTTGGTAATATTTTGTCGGATGTCTGTTACATCCTGATCGATCCGCGTATTGATTTTCGGTAAACATGATTTCCCCTCCTGGGAGGGGTTGGGATGGGTTGCCTTTCGCTATGTCAGAACTTTCGAACAAACGCTTTCGCAAATTCAAAAGCATTCGGCGCGGATATTATTCGCTGATTGTTGTCCTCGCGCTGTATCTCATATCATTCGGCTTAGAGTTTCTCGCCAACAATAAGCCGCTCTTTGTGCGTTATCAGGGGGAATATTATTTCCCGACATTTCAATATTTTCCTGCGACGACATTCGGCGGCACAGACTCCGCCGAGCCGGATTATCGCACCTTGCAAGCGCAATTCCGAGCAGATGGAAGCGGCAATGTCGTCGTAATGCCGCCGCTGCCATACAGTCCGACCGAATCGCTGCGCGATCTGCCCGGTTCGCCGCCGCATCCGCCAAGCTGGGAGCATTGGCTCGGCACGGATGATCGCGGGCGCGACGTGTTCGTCCGTCTGTTGTACGGCTTTCGGATTTCGATGAGTTTTGGCTTGAAAGTGTCGTTTTTCAGTTTGATTCTTGGCGTATTTGTCGGCGCGTTGCAGGGCTATTACGGCGGGCGCTTCGACCTGACGGTGCAACGGCTGATCGAAATCTGGTCAACGATTCCGACACTCTATTTGGTGATTATCATTACCTCGATTTTCGAGCCGAGTTATTTCTGGTTGGTGATTATTTTGACGACATTCGGCTGGATGGGGATTACGTATTACATGCGCGGCGAAGTGCTACGGGAAAAATCGAAAGACTACGTGCAGGCCGCGAAAGCCCTGGGTGCAAGTGATCTCAGCATTATTTTCAGGCACATTCTGCCCAATTCGCTGATTCCGATTATCACGCTGATTCCGTTTATGTTGGTCGGCGACATTTTCGCGCTGACTTCGCTCGATTTTCTTGGCTTCGGTCTGCCCGCGCCGACGCCGAGTTGGGGCGAATTGATGGGGCAGGGGATGGCAAACATTTATTCATACTGGCTTTCGTTGTCGCCCATCGGTGCGTTGTTTTTTACGCTCTTGCTCGTCACGTTCATCGGCGAAGCGGTACGGGAAGCGTTCGACCCGAAATCGCTGAACTCGTTGATTCATAATTAAAGAACAGGAGCGCAAAAGCTTGCTTTTGTACTTCTGTTTGAAAAATCATTGACGGTTAATAAACATTTTCCTGCGCTGAGTTATCTCGTCAAAATTCAGGTCGGTTCGCATCTCTATGGCACGGCGACGCCGCAATCGGATACCGACTACAAAGGCGTGTTTCTGCCATCGAAAGACGCCATTTTATTAGGGCGAATTCCGAAGAGTTATTCTTTTTCGACCCGCCCTGATCGCGAGCGTAACACCTCGGATGACGTTGACATGGAAGCGTATTCGCTTCATTATTTCCTGCAATTGGCCTGCGAAGGGCAAACTATCGCGCTCGACATGCTGCACGCGCCCGATAACATGATTATAGAAACCTCCGCCGTCTGGCAGGCGATTGTCGAAGAGCGCCACCGCTTTTATTCCAAACGCCTCGATTCGTTCGTGAATTACGCCCGAAAACAGGCCAGCATTTACGGCATCAAAGGCTCGCGTCTGCAAGCAGTGGAAGAGGTGTTGGCGCTATTGAAATCGCGCGATCCTGATTCGAAACTTCAGGCAATCTGGGATGAACTGCCGCGCCGTGAGCATTGCGGCGAAGCGGGACGCGATCCGAACGGCATGAGAATGTACGAAGTCTGCGGCAAACGCTTTCAGGAATCCGTCACCATCGCCTACATGCTGCCAGTCTTGGAGCAATTCGCCAGCCAGTACGGGCAACGCGCCAAACTCGCGGCGCAGAATCAGGCGATTGATTGGAAAGCGGTGTCTCATGCGCTGCGCGTGGCATTGCAAGTCAAACAGATTTTAACCGAACAGACGATTACATTTCCGCTGAAAGACGCGGCGTTTTTGCGGCAAGTCAAACAAGGGCAATTGGATTATCTCACGCAAGTCGCGCCGACGCTCGACGCGCTGATGGATGAAGTCGAAACGCTGCTTACCGCCAGCGATTTGCCCGAACAGGCTGATACTGCCTATTGGGATCGGTTTCTTTGCGATGTTGTAGAAAGAGAATTGTTCAATCACTTGTAGAGACGCCCCGGCTGGGCTGTTAAGTTCTAAAATATGCCGTCCAGCCCAGCCATAAATGGCCGGGCTCAAAACCGAAGCAGGCTGAAGCCCGCTGAAAAGCCGGACAGGGCGCTTCAGCGTCCTTCCGCCTTGAGACCGGCGATTTATCGCTGGGCTGGGCGGAGGGTCTTCAATAGAACTTAACAGCCCTGCCCCGGCTGGGCGTCTTTCTCCCAAATAGATGCCTCGCCGGAGCGCCTCTACCATGTTGTGTTTTTTATGAAAGAAACAATTTTACAAAAATTAGCCGATCTTGAGCGGCAATACGACGTGACGATTCTCTACGCCTGCGAATCCGGCAGCCGCGCCTGGGGCTTTGCCTCGCCCGACAGCGATTACGATGTGCGCTTCTTGTATGCGCATCCGAAACAGGCGTATTTAGCGATTCATGATCCCCGCGACGTGATCGAATTTTCCGACGGCGGCGTGTTAGACGTGAGCGGATGGGACATCAAAAAGGCGCTGCTCTTGCTGCATAAGGCAAACGCGCCGTTGCGGGAATGGCTGACCTCGCCGGTCGTGTACCGCCGCAATGACGAGGCGATGTCGCCGGTTTTCGAGTTAATGCGCGACGCCTTTTTGCCTGCGCCGCTCTGCCATCATTATCTCGGCATGACCACCAAACGCTTGATGCTGATTGAGGAAACGGGCGAAGCGACCGGCAAAGCGTATCTCTATGCCTTGCGCACGCTGTTCTGCTGCCAGTGGATTTTGCGCCGCAACAGCCAGCCGCCGATGTTGTTCGATGATTTGTTGACAGAATTCTTGCCGGATGCAAAGAACGAATTGCGGCAGGAGATCGCCCGCTTGCTTGTCGCAAAAAAGGCTGGAAATGAGAAAACCGGCATTTCGCGTTCTGCGCGGCTTGAGCAGTATCTTCACGCGGAATTGCAAGCCGCGAAAACGAGCCTGCCGCCCAATCCGCATCACCTCGACAGCGAGCGATTTAATGAGGTGTTTCGGAAAATCGTTCAATAACATGTATTGGTCTCCAGCAGGGAGGCTGAGGCGCAGAGAATTTCAGATGAGAAAACTTTGCATCTCTGCGCGAACCCAAAAACATTTACAAAAAAAAGGATGGAATCTATGCTTTTCGATCTGCCATTAGAGCAACTACGTGAATTTCGCCCACAAAGAACCGAGCCAGAAGATTTTGACGCTTTTTGGCAAACCACGCTGGCCGAAACGCGCCAACATCCGCTGAATGCCGTGTTCGAGCCGATAGATGCTGGTTTGACACTGATTGACACGTATGATGTCACGTTCAGCGGCTACGGCGGACAGCGCATCAAGGGTTGGCTCAATCTGCCGAAACAGGGCAACGGCGCGTTGCCCTGCATCGTCGAGTTTATCGGTTACGGCGGCGGGCGCGGCTTTCCGTTCGAATGGCTCGGCTGGAACGCTGCCGGATATGCGCATCTCGTGATGGATACGCGCGGACAGGGGAGCACGTGGCGAACGGGCGACACGCCAGATCCTGAGCCGGACGGCTCAAGCCCGAGTTATCCGGGCTATATGACGCGCGGCATTCTTGATCCGAACACCTACTACTACCGGCGCGTGTTTACTGATACGGTGCGCGCCATCGAAACGGCTCGCAGCCATGCGGCGGTGGACGCGTCCAAAATTATCGTGACCGGCGGAAGTCAGGGCGGCGGCATGACGCTTGCGGCAGCGGCGCTTGTGCCCGATGTGTTTGCAATGATGCCGGATGTGCCGTTTTTATGCATGTATCGCATGGCGACGGAAATCACGGATGCGTATCCGTATGCGGAAATCACGCGCTTTTGCAAAACCCATCGCGACAAGATTGACACGGTTTTTCGGACGCTCTCGTATTTTGACGGCGTGAATTTCGCGGCGCGAACAAAATGCCCCGCACTCTATTCGGTCGGCTTAATGGATGACATCTGCCCGCCGCGCACGGTGTTTGCGGCGTATAATCATCACGCCGGGCCGAAGGAAATTTGCATTTATCCGTACAACCAGCATGAAGGCGGCGAGTCGTTCCATCAGCGCGAAAAACTCCGTTTTGCGCGGCAAGCGCTTCAGGGGAAATAGAACAGGCATCCCTGTCAGGGTTTCGAACACTGACAGGGATTTTCATTTATGGCGCACAACGTGTGAAGAAAAAATCCGATGCCCGAATATCGAACTAATCCTGCAAGATTTTTTATTGACAGATGTCTCTGCCTGTGGCGCAATCGGCCTGTCGTGATTTCGCAGTGAGTGAAGAGTCTTGTATGTCGAAATTGTATTTCGACACACGCGCCGTATGAACAGGCGGACGAGCGGACGAAAAACAAATTCGTCCTACATGTACATGGAAGAACAACTTTCGAAAGGAGCGTTTCGTATGAGAAAAATCGGAGTAAGCGTGTTAGCGGTCATCCTGGCGTTTGCGGCCTGTTTTCTGGCTGCCGGTCAGGCAGAGGCGTTGAAAGTGGCGATGGTCGTGGCGGGAACTTTAGGCGACCGGTCGTTTTATGATTCCGGCAATGAAGGCTTGACGCGAGCCGCAAACGAACTGACGGTCGAAACGAAAGTGTTCGAATGCCGCAGCGTGCCGTCGGCGTTTTCGGAGCAGATTATCGCCGCCGCGCAAAGCTATGAAGTCGTGTTTACCGTCGGCTGGGAGCTTGTTGATCCGTTGCTGGAAATCGCGCAGGATTTCCCGGATGTGAAGTTTGTTCATATTGACGCAGCAATCGAAGGCGTGCCGAATGTCAGTTCGATTGATTATCTCGAAAACGAAGGCTCGTTTGTCGCAGGCGCGATGGCGGCGCTGATGACGAGCAAAACCGGCGATCCGAAACTGAATGACAAAAAAGTCATCGGCGCGGTCGGCGGCATGGATATTCCGGTCATTCGCAATTTTATCGCAGGCTACGAAGCGGGTGCGAAATACATTGACCCGGAAATCAAGGTCGAAACCGGCTTTGTTGGCAGTTTCGAAGACCCGGCCAAAGGGAAAGAAATGGCGTTGACGATTTTCAACAAAGGCGCGGATATTATCTTCCAGATCGCCGGAAATACGGGCAACGGCGTGATTGAAGCCGCAAAAGACGCCGGATTTTACGCCATCGGCGTGGATTCGGATCAGGGCTATATTGCGCCAGGTTTTATCATGGGCAGCATGATGAAGCGCGTCGGCCTGTCGGTGTTCGAAACGATTCAGAAAATTCTCGACGGCAGCTATCGAAACGGCGCGATCATCACCTACGGCATCGCACAGAACGGCGTCGGCATGAGTAAAGACGACGATATGAAAAAGATCGTCGGCGACGAAGTCATGAATAAACTGGCTGAAATCGAAAAAGGGCTTGTCGAAAAAACAATTCCCGTGCCGGAACGGAATTGACCGATTTGCCGACATCCTGCCGGTTTTAATGCCGACAGGATGTCGGCGTTCTCAACTCTATGCGAGCGCAAGCAAAACCCTCTATCGAGCCTGACGAATATCTCGCGATAGACAGCCAGGCCGAGTACAAAAGCGAATATTTTCGCGGCGAAATCTTCGCCATGTCTGGCGCAACTTTGCGCCATGCTCAGGTCGTGACGAACCTAGTTAGCGATATTCACGGTCAATTGCGAAAATCGTCATGCCGAGTGTATTCCTCTGACGTGCGCGTCAAGGTTGCTCCGACGGGGCTTTACACCTACCCCGATGTGGTGATCGTCTGCGGAAAGGCTGAGATGGAAAAGAAACAGCAAAACACGCTGCTCAATCCGGTCGTGATTCTCGAAGTTCTTTCCCCTTCGACTGAGGCGTATGATCGCGGCGAGAAGTTCGAGCATTATCGCGCGTTGGAATCGCTGACGGATTATCTGCTTGTAGCGCAGAACAAAGCCAAAATCGAGCATTTTCATCGTCAGGACGATGGACAATGGGCGTTGTCGGAAAGCCGGGGCATAGACGACACGATTGACATCGCATCCATCGAATGCAAGCTTGCGCTATCCGACGTGTATGATAAAGTCGAATTCGACGAAGAAAAGCCGCCAAAACTCAGGAGAGTCCATGAACGCCGTCGAAATGAAGCGTATCAGTAAGCAATTTCCGGGCGTGTTGGCAAATGATTGCGTTGATTTGAGCGTCAGGCGCGGCAGCATTCACGCGATTATCGGCGAAAACGGTGCGGGCAAAACCACGCTGATGAACTTGCTGTACGGACTGCATCGCCCGGACAGCGGCGAAATGCTGGTCAACGAACAGCCAGTTTCGATTGACAGTCCGCGTCATGCCATGCGGCTCGGCATCGGCATGGTGCATCAGCATTTCATGCTCGTGCCGTCCTTCACGATTGCCGAAAACATCGTCCTCGGCTTAGAACCGCAGCGCGGCGTCTCGTTCGACCGGAAACGCGCGATTGCCACCACGCGAGAACTTTCGGAACAGTACGGCTTGCGCGTTGATCCGACCGTCAAAGTGCAAGACACGACCGTCGGCATTCAGCAGCGAGTTGAAATCCTGAAAACGCTTTATCGCGGGGCGGAGATTTTGATTCTCGACGAACCGACCGCCATTCTCACGCCGCAGGAAGTGCATGAGTTTTTCGCCACCGTGCGCTTTTTGACCACGTCCGGCAAAACGATTCTGTTTATCAGCCACAAGCTTCAGGAAGTGCTGGAAATCGCCGATGACATCACGGTGATGCGGCGCGGAAAGGTCGTGGGCGAGACGCGAGCGGCGGAGGCGACCGAAGCGCAGCTTGCCAGCCTGATGGTGGGGCGGAATGTGCTGTTCGAAGTGGAAAAGTCGGCGACGGTTATTGGCGAACCGGTGCTGGAAATTCAAGAGTTGCGGGCGCGAGATAAACGCGGCTTGTTTGCGGTCAAAGGCGTCTCATTCAGTGTGCGGCGCGGCGAAATCCTCGGCATTGCGGGCGTCGAGGGGAACGGGCAGAGCGAATTGATTGAGACGATCACCGGCTTGCATGACGCCGCTAATGGGAAAATCTCGCTGAACGGTCAGCCGATTCAGGCGCGTTCCGTCATCGAGCGCCGCCGGATGGGGATGGCGCATATTCCCGAAGATCGTTTAGCCGTCGGCTTGAATCTGAAAGGCTCTGCCTCTGAAAATCTGATCGCCGGAAAACACCGGCAGCCGCCCTATCAACGCCGCTGGATGCGGCGCGATACCGGCCAGATTCGCGCTTACGCCAATCAACTGATGCAGCAATTCGATATTCGCGCCGCTTCGGTTGATACGACGGTTTCCACATTATCCGGCGGAAATATGCAAAAAGTCGTCGTTGGGCGCGAATTCAGCATGGAGGCGCATTGCCTGATTGTCTCGCAGCCGACGCGCGGCGTGGATGTCGGCGCAATCGAGGCGATCCATCAGATGATTTTGGCGCAGGCTGCTTCCAGTAAGGCGATTCTGCTGGTCTCCGCCGAATTGGACGAACTCTACAAATTGAGCGACCGAATTTTGGTGATGTACGAAGGGGAAATCGTCGGGGAATGCGATCCGCGTCAGGTGACGAAAGAAGATATCGGCCTGTATATGACCGGCGCGAAACGGAATCCAGCCCTGCCAGGGTTTTAAACCCTGGCAGGACTTTTCATGGACGCGCTAATGTCCAGGATTCCCGCGCAGTCGTTGATGTGCCCGTTCCGCATGTCCATTCAATCAGATATGGCGCAACCAACATCGAACCGTCATCGAAAATTTCCAGCGTGGTCGTGGCGCGCGTGACAAACTCGTTCGCACAACGGTTGCGCAGCATCACATCTACCATCGCATAGGTTTCGTCAACGCATGTTACGGTCAACTCGCGGCGGTCTTCTTCGCCCCCCTTGAAGAAAAATCCGTCGTTGGTGGCTTGCAGTACGCTTTTGCCTTCCTGATAACGATATTCGCCTTTCGCGTTCATCGTCAGCGTATATTCGTACAGGCCGGCGCGGACGCAGGCGGTGTCAGGATCGTCGGAAACGGGATCGTCGCAGCCCGTTATTCCGGCGCAGAGCGCGAATATGACAAATAGCATTCTGAAAGGCGTTTCAAACAATATGCGCATCATGCAACCTCCCTTGAACATACGATTTTCATGCGTTATGGCGTAGGTCGAAACTGGAGTTTCGATCTACATGAATTGCTCCTTATAAAAATTCCCGATCTACGATTTCAAGAGCAGTCTGGGGAAAACGATAGAGATGCGGCGGTCGTCCTCCCTGTTTGCTGACAGCGTCGGGATGAATGCCAACCTGCTCGATAAGCTTGATTTTCAATAGTTTGACCCGAAAATTCGAGCGATTCAACGCGCGTCCCAAGATCGCTTCATAGACGGTCTGAAGTTTGTCAATCGAAAAGATGTCGGGTAGAAAACTTCTGGCGATGTTCGTGTAGCGCAATTTGCCTTGCAATCGGGCTATGGCGGTTTCAATGATGTGGCAGTGATCGAACGGTAGCGAAGCGGGCGCGATGTCGTTGACTGGTTTCCATATCGTATCAGGGGCGGCTTCGGGCATGTCGCGGACAATGCCGATATAGCCGACGCTGACGGTGCGTCCGCGTGGATCGCGGTAGAGACCGTCAAATGTGGCAAGCTGTTCAAGATGCGTCAAGGCGTCCACGCTTTCAGGCCAGCCTGATTTTTGGCGCAAGGCGCGTTTGGCTGCGCTTTCCAGCGTTTCATCCACGCGCACCGCCACGCCGGGCAAGGCAGGCGCTCCCTGAAACGGATCATCCTGCCGTCGGGAAAGCAATACCTGCAAACATCCATGTTTGATGGCAAAAATAATCACATCAACCGACAAGACCGGGCGTTCAAGCTCAAGAATGTTCATATTGTTGACAAGATTCACACCTCACAGGTTTTCGAAACCTGTGAGGTGTTTGTGCCAATTCACCTTAAAACCGTTGTTCGAAAGCGTCCAATATGTCAAGCATCTCTTCTGGTAAAAACGTCCGCGCCGTCCGGCGGAGGTCGTCGGAAATCTCTTTGTAAAAGGCTTCGGCGATGCTGCCGGCCATGCAGGCAAGCGTGTCGCTGTCGCCGCCGAGCGAGACCGCTTTTCTGACGGCGTCTTCATAATCAATCGAATCCAAAAAAGCGATGATCGCTTCCGGCACGCTTCCCTGACAGGACACATCGAACGCATACGTTGGCCTGATCGCTTCTACCGTGTCATCGAGTCCGTAGCCGAACCGGCGGCTGATGTCATGCCGGATGGCGTCTTTCGTCTGGCCTGTCCGCGCAAGGAATACCGCCAATGCCACCGCTTGCGCCCCTTTGATGCCTTCGGGATGATCGTGCGACACCGCCGCCGTTTTTTCCGCCTCGCGCAGGACGCGCTCAACATCGTCGAACGCCCATCCGACAGGGCTGACGCGCATGGCCGATCCGTTGCCCCAGCTATGATACGGGCGCGTGTCGTCTTGAAAAATCCATCTGAAAAATGAGCCGCCATACCCGGCATCAGGATATTTTCGACCCCACTTTTTCATCGAGGCGGCGTAATCCGCGCCGTTCAGAATCGCGTCGGCGACGGCAACGGTCATCACCGAATCATCGGTAAACCGGCAGTGGGAGTGAAATAAGGGAAACGTCGTGGTTTTGAGCGGAAAACGCTCGTACACCGACCCGATAATATCGCCTGCAAGCGCGCCGATCATAAATCATCTCCTTTTTTATGTGTTATTAGGGTTTCTGCGTGATTCTGGCGTATGATATACGCAGCATCTCTGCGATTCCCCTACTGGGACGGCTGGGCTGTTACGTTCTGTCATTGCGAGCGTTTTTCAGCGAAGCAATCTCGCCGAAATCACGGGATTGCTTCGCTGAAAAACGCTCGCAATGACAGGTGTTTATGAGAACGTAACAGCCCGGCTCCCAGGAGGGGAGTTCTCGGGCTGTCCCTGTCAGGGTTCGACAATAATCGCAATCACTTTCCCCTCATTCAGGGATAAGCGGACTTTCGAAAATTTGTCGTATGGCGTCCAGACTTTCAAGAGGTCAGACGTAATCGTCGGCTCAATCTTGCGCGGGACAATGCCGATGTTCGATAAGGCCATGGACTCATCCACCGGCGGCACGAAAAACATCTGAAATGACATGATTTTCTTCTTTTTCTTGTCGAAACTGATCGTCAGCGTATTGCCCTGATAGTTATATTCCCGGTCGAGCGTATCCTCTTCTTTGGTTTCTGAAAGCGGCTGGCCGAGGAATTGAGAGAGCTTGTCGGCATTGAGTCCGGTCAACGCTAACAACGGGTCTGTCCCGGCGGTTTCTTCTTGTGACGCAGGCGGCGTATCCTGCGCAGGCGCTGCCGTTGCCACCGGTTCAGGGGTCGCTGTCGGCGTGGGCGTTTCTGTCGCGTCCTCGCCTTTTTCAAGCCCTGCTGGAATCCGAATGCGTCCCGACGATTGGGGTTCGAGGTCGCGCACCATCTTATCAATCATCGTATGTTTTTGCACGTCGCTCTCTTCGAACAGGTCGCGATGCTGCATGATAAAGACAAAAAGCTGCTCGGCATACTTCGTCGCCTCCGGTTTTCGAATCAGCGCTTGCAAATCGTCCAGCGCCTTTTCCAATTGACCGAGTTTTACGTTCACGACGCCCCGGCTGAGGTAATTCCCTTCTTCGTCGGGATTAATCGCGATGGTCTCTTCCACTTCCCGCAACGCTTGCTCATATTGTTCGTTGATGATCAGCAATTCGGCATATACGCCGCGAAACGTTTGCACCACGCGCGGGTCATCCGGCGAATGTTTCAGTGTAAAATCCCGCAGCAACTTCGCTTCTTGCAGCGATTCCTGATACTTTCCGATGGCCGGAAAAAACAACATCAACTCGCTGTGAATCGTAAAGCCACGCGCCGTCGTAATCTCGTCAGAGACATAATCAGAACTGCCAAGCAGCGTTTTTACCACTTCTTCCACTTTGACCGATTTGCCGTATTGCTCCAATTTCTGCTGAACCGCCTGTTCGAATTCTTCGCCAATGCCCGGAAACCGCCGATTCAAATCATCAATCCATTTCTGGTCAATCGCAGCCATCGCTGGCGAAACCAGGAACATCCACACACACAACACCATCCCAATCTTCCGCATACGCCACCTGCTGAAATGCGCGTTATTCGCGCGCAAAATGATTATTCTCAAACCTTACAGGCGCTAACACCCCATAAGGTATGTACTTGTCGCCCAACGCCTTGACATCAGAGAGATCAACCTACGTTTCGAATTCGACTTCAATTATACGAAGAACCGCGCAGGCTGTCAACAATAATTTTGAAAGATGAGCATATTCGACGGAAAGACGAACGAAAATCGAGCAGCGCTGATTTCCTCGGCGTGAAAAACGCGCAGAGAAAAAATGCTTGACAAAATGCAAACAGCAGGAAAACACGCTTCTGTCAGACGAAAGACGATAGATATTTCAATCTCATGACAAGAGCGATTCGAGGAGAAACATTCACGTATGAATTATACGATTCAGGATATTCAAAATTTTATTCCCCAGCGGTATCCGTTTTTGTTGGTTGATCGAGTGCTGCAATGCGAGGACGATCATATTATCGCCATTAAAAACGTCACGATCAATGAGCCGTTTTTTGTCGGCCATTTTCCGGGACTCCCGATCATGCCGGGCGTGTTGATTATCGAGGCGATGGCGCAGGTCAGCGGCATTCTCTTTTCCAGTAAATTTCAGGACGAGAAAAAACGGTTAGTCTATTTTGCCGGAATTGATAACGCCAAATTTCGTAGGCAGGTCGTTCCTGGCGATCAGCTCCGCCTCGAATTACATACCATCCGTATGCGCAAAACGTCCTATAAAATGCACGGAGTCGCTTACGTCAATGATGACATTGTGGCCGAAGCCGACCTGCTTCTCGTCGCAGAAATAGTGCCTTCATAATCGTGATAACGATCATTCATCTGTTTCGTGGTAAAAAATATGAAAATTCATCAATCAGCAATAGTGCATGAACACGCCAATATCGGCGAACACGTGACCATTGGGCCGTTTGCGGTTATCGGAGAGCATGTGACGCTTGGCGATCATTGCGAAGTCGGCGCGCATGTCGTGCTGGACGGGCATACGGAAATCGGCGAAGGCTGCAAATTCTTTCCCGGCGCGGTCATCGGTACGCCGCCGCAAGATTTGAAGTATAACGGGGAAGCGACCCGGTTAATCATCGGTAAACAGAATGTGTTTCGGGAATATGTCACCGTGAACATCGGCACGATGCAAGGCGGCGGCGTGACCACGCTCGGCAATAATAGCCTGCTCATGGCGTATTCGCATGTCGGGCATGACTGTCATATCGGCGATCACGTGATTTTAGCGAATTCCGTCGGTCTGTCGGGGCATGTGACCATCGAAGATTTTGCGATTTTCGGCGGCTTGAGCGGTGCGCATCAATTCGCCAGAATCGGGGCGCATTGCATTGTCGCAGCCTGTACCGGCGTGTCGCAGGATGTGCCGCCGTATGTGATGGTGTCGGGACAACGCGCGGAAGTGTTCGGGTTGAATTCCGTCGGACTGAGACGCCGTAATTTCCCGGAAGCGAGCGTCAAAGCGCTGGAAAAAGCCCATCGGATTTTATTTCGCGGCAAAATCAATCTGAAACACGCGGTCGAGCGGGTTCGCGCCGAAGTGCCGTCCTGCCCGGAGATCGAGCATCTGCTGGATTTTATCGCCCATTCCGAGCGCGGCATCTGTCGCGGCGTTTCGTCGTAAATCTGAGAAGGAGCGCAAAAGCAAGCGTTTGCGCTCCTTCTTTCATATTTATTGACTCATGTTACGCAGCAGATACGATTTATGACGGTAAACTCCCCTCCCAGGAGGGCTGTTAGGTTCTTGCGAGAAACTGTCATTGCGAGGAGCGTCAG